>NZ_JBIISE010000047.1:0-9669 GCF_044341185.1 Flavobacterium sp. | reverse complement strand
TGTTATATAAACGAGATTCATAACTTGTTTACAAGATTTATCTTATGAAAACCAATGCGTTAGTGGGTGTAGTGGCATCCTTTTTTTTAAAAATAACACCAAAAAAGATATAACGGAACACACGACCTGAAGGGGAACGCACTAATTTATTTTAAGTAAATAAAAGAAGTTATTTATATCTTAGCAAAAAAAAATAAATATGTTTTTAAATAAGTACTTGTTTCTTTTTTTAATATTCTTTTCTTTTTCTTTTTCTCAGATATCCGTTTGTACTTGGAATATTATGAATTTAGGAAAATCAAAATCTGATAGTGAATTAGAAGTAATGGCTAATGCTATTAAGAGTTATGATGTTATTGCAATTCAAGAGGTAGTTGCAGGTCATGGTGGTGCAATAGCCATTAGTAGATTGGTTTCTATATTAAATAGGAAAGGTTCAAAATGGGAATTTGTAATAAGTAATCCAACAACGAGTACGAATCCATCAAGTCGTGAGCGCTATGCTTTTATTTGGAAACCTTCAATAGTAAAAAAAACTGGCAATTGTTGGCTAGATCAAAACTATCAAAAAGAGATTGATAGAGAACCTTATATGGGTACTTTTTTATATAAGGGGAAATCAATCACTTTAGTTTCATTTCACGCAGTACCTAAAAAGAAAAACCCAGCAAGCGAAATAAAATATTTTAAATTTTTCCCTAATTTATATCCAAAACTTAATTTAGTTTTTTTGGGTGATTTTAATTGTCCTCAAAGTCATTCTGTATTTTTTCCGATTAAAAATATTGGTTTCCTTAGTGTTTTCCAAAATCAAAAGACAAGTTTACGTCAGAAATGCATTAATAATGATTGTTTAGCTTCTGAGTATGATAATATTTTCTACAAAGTAAATAAAGTTAAAGTTTTAAAAAGTGGAATTGTCCCTTTTTATACTTTATTTAAGTCTGTAAAGGAAGCAAGAAGGATATCTGATCATATTCCAATTTGGTGCTCAATTCAACTTAAATAATTTGTTCCTATTACTATTACTATTACTATTAATTAAAACTATATTCGAACAAGTAAGATTTAACAATTTATTAGTATCAATAATGGTTTTTCATTTCTTTTTATTTGTAAATTTACATAAACTAGTATTAAGAATGAAAAATTTTACACAAATACTATGCATGCATAGTATTTTTTTTTATATTTGAAAAAAAAATATTTTATGCAAGATAAAACAATCGATTATATTTTAAGATATACCTGGCAAATGGTATCTAAAATGTATAATGAAGAAGCAGCAAAGTATGGCGCAACTATGGCCACCGGTTTTGCTTTGTTAAGCATTGATAAAGATAAAGGAATTCCGTCTACAGCTTTAGGTCCAAGGATGGGTATGGAAGCTACAAGTTTAACTAGAACTTTAAAATCTATGGAACAAAGAGGTTTGATTGTTCGAAAGAAAAATCCTGCTGATGGAAGAGGTGTTTTGATATTTTTAACGGAAGAGGGAAAACAAAAAAGAGAATTATCTAAGCAAACCGTTCTGCAATTTAATGAAGTAATTAAATCTAAAATCACCGACGAACAGCTTTATAATTTTATGCAAGTTGCTGATATAATTAATGAACAAATTCTTGAAAAAGAAATATTTGATAAAAACATCAAAATAAAATAATGTATATACTTCAAACAATATAAAAGTCTCCAAAATAAAATACATATAAATGAAACGAAATATTAAAAAAGTTGCAGTTATTGGATCTGGAATTATGGGTAGTGGAATTGCCTGCCATTTTGCAAATATAGGAGTAGAGGTAATTTTGTTGGATATTGCTCCAAATGAATTAACTGAATCAGAAATCAATAAAGGGTTGACTCTTGAGAGTAAGTTAGTAAGAAATAGATTGGTTAACGACCATTTACTAACAGCTTTAAAGTCGAAACCATCACCAATATATCATCAAAGTTTTGCCAGTAGAATAAGTACTGGAAATACTACCGATGATATGGCTAAAATAGCCTCTTGTGATTGGATTATTGAAGTGGTTGTAGAACGTTTGGATATAAAGAAATCTGTTTTTGAACAAATTGAAAAATATAGAAAACCTGGCACTTTAATCACATCAAACACATCCGGAATTCCAATTCATTTTATGAGTGAAGGTAGAAGTGACGATTTTCAAAAACACTTTTGTGGAACGCACTTTTTTAATCCAGCACGTTACTTAAAATTATTCGAAATTATTCCTGGACCTCAAACTTCATCAGAAGTATTAGATTTCTTAAGTGGTTATGGAGAAAAATTTTTAGGAAAAACGTCAGTAGTTGCTAAAGACTCACCCGCATTTATTGGTAACAGAATCGGGATTTTCGGAATAATGAGCTTATTTCATCAAGTGAAAGAATTGGATTTAACTATTGAAGAAGTTGATAAATTAACGGGTCCAGTAATTGGTCGACCAAAATCGGCTACTTTCCGAACTGTTGATGTTGTTGGTTTAGATACGTTAGTTCATGTGGCGAATGGAATCTACGAAAATTGTAAGACAGATGAAGTTTTAGAATTATTTAAATTGCCAGATTTCATTAATAAAATGATGGAAAATAACTGGTTGGGAAGCAAAACCAATCAAGGATTCTATAAAAAAGAAGGGAAAGAAATTCTTTCATTAGATTTAAATACATTAGAATATCGTGCCGCTAAAAAAGCATCTTTTGCTACATTGGAATTAACAAAATCAATAGATAAATCAATTGATAGATTTAAAGTATTGATTACAGGAAAAGATAAAGCCGGAGAATTTTATCGTAAAAATTTTGCTTCAATGTTTAACTATTGCTCGAACAGAATTCCAGAAATTACAGACACTTATTACAAAATTGACGATGCAATGAAAGCTGGTTTTGGTTGGGAAAACGGACCGTTTGAAATTTGGGATGCTATCGGTGTTCAAAAAGGAATTGAATTAATGCAAGCGGAAGGCTATCAACCTGCAAATTGGGTAACAGAAATGCTAGCTTCTGGAAATTCGTCTTTCTACTCTGTAAAAGATGGTGCAACTTATTTCTATAATATAGATAACAATCAAACAGAAAAAATTCCCGGACAAGATGCTTTTATTATTCTAAACAACATTCGCGAAAGCAAAAAAGTTTGGAATAACAGCGAAAGCATTATTACCGATTTAGGTGACGGAATTATCAATTTAGAGTTTACCTCTAAAATGAATTCTATCGGAGCTGGAGTTTTACAAGGAATAAATAAGGCTATTGATATGGCTGAAAAAGGGTACGAAGGTTTGGTAATTGGAAATCAAGGAACGAATTTTTCTGTTGGGGCAAATTTAGCAATGATTTTTATGTTGGCTGTTGAGCAAGAATATGACGAATTAAATATGGCAATCAAAATGTTTCAAGACACTATGATGCGTTGTCGTTATTCAGCTATTCCTGTTATTGCTGCACCACACGGAATGACGCTTGGTGGTGGTTGCGAATTAACTATGCACTCAGATAGAGCAGTTGCTGCTGCCGAAACGTATATAGGATTAGTTGAATTCGGTGTTGGAGTAATTCCTGGCGGTGGTGGTTCTAAGGAAATGGCGCTTCGAGCATCCGATTTGTTTAGAAAAAATGATGTGGAATTAAATGTATTACAAGAATATTTCTTAACTGTTGGAATGGCGAAAGTGGCTACATCTGCTTATGAAGCTTTCGATATTGGCGTACTTCAAAAAGGAAGAGATATTGTTGTTGTAAATAAAGATAGACAAATTGCTACTGCAAAACAAGTGGCTTTACAAATGGCAAATCAAGGGTATACGCAACCGGTAAGAAGAAATGATATAAAAGTTTTAGGAAAACAAGCATTAGGAATGTTTTTAGTTGGAACTGATCAAATGGTTGCAGGACAATTCATTTCTGAGCACGACCAAAAAATCGCAAATAAATTGGCTTATGTGATGGCTGGTGGCGATTTATCTGAACCAAATTTAGTATCCGAACAGTATTTATTGGATTTAGAACGTGAAGCATTCTTATCACTTTGTTCGGAAAGAAAAACATTAGAACGCATTCAGTTTATGTTAACTAAGGGAAAACCGTTGAGAAATTAATCAAAAAGTAATTATGAAAACAGCTTATATAGTATCGGCATATCGAACTGCAGTAGGAAAAGCACCAAAAGGCTTATTTCGTTTTAAAAGACCTGACGAATTAGCGGCAGAAACTATCGAACATATGATGGCGCAATTGCCAAATTTCGATAAAACAAGAATTGATGATGTTATGGTAGGAAATGCTATGCCTGAAGCAGAACAAGGTTTAAATATAGGACGATTAATTTCTTTAATGGGATTAAAAGTAACAGATGTTCCTGGTGTGACTGTTAACAGGTATTGCGCTTCTGGATTAGAAACTATCGGAATGGCTACAGCTAAAATTCAATCAGGAATGGCACATTGTATTATTGCTGGTGGTGCAGAAAGTATGAGTTATATTCCAATGGGTGGCTACAAACCAACTCCAGATTATAAAGTTGCAGCAGCAGGAAACGAAGATTACTATTGGGGAATGGGATTAACAGCTGAAGCTGTAGCAAAACAATTCAAAATTTCGAGAGAAGATCAAGATAAATTTGCTTTCGAATCACATATGAAGGCCTTAAAAGCACAAGCTGATGGAAAATTCGACAACCAAATTGTGCCTATAAATATTGAACAAACGTTTGTTAACGAAAACGGAAAAAAAGAAACCAAATCGTATGTCGTTTCAAAAGATGAAGGTCCAAGATTAGGAACTTCTGTTGAAGCATTAGCCAATTTAAAACCAGTTTTTGCAGCTGACGGTTCTGTTACGGCAGGAAATTCGTCTCAAATGAGTGACGGTGCTGCTTTCGTTTTAGTAATGAGCGAAGAAATGGTGAAAGAATTAAATTTAGAACCAATTGCACGTTTAGTCAACTTTGCTTCAGCAGGTGTAGAGCCAAGAATTATGGGTATCGGACCAGTAAAGGCCATTCCAAAAGCTTTATCACAAGCTGGATTAACACTAAAAGATATAGATTTAATTGAATTGAATGAAGCCTTTGCTTCTCAAGCATTAGCCGTAACTCGCGAATTAGGATTAAATCCAGATATTATTAACGTAAATGGTGGAGCAATTGCTTTAGGTCATCCACTTGGTTGTACAGGTGCAAAATTATCGGTACAATTATTTGAAGAAATGAAATTAAGAAAATCTAAATACGGTATTGTTTCGATGTGTGTTGGAACGGGACAAGGAACAGCCGGAATTTATGAATTATTATAATTTATTTTAAATGTTGAATTTTAAATTTTAAATTGAATGAAAGAAAATATTATTGCAATTAAGAGTTTTGATTTTGCTTTAAGTATTGTTAATCTTTTTGTTCTACTTAAAAAAGAGAATGAATTCATAATATCAAAGCAAATATTGAGATCTGCAACAAGTATTGGTGCAAATGTTGAAGAAGCAATTGCAGCTCAATCTAGAAAAGATTTTATTCATAAAATGGCAATCGCATCAAAAGAAGCAAGAGAAACAAAATACTGGTTAAGATTGTTAAATAAGTCTAATTTAACATCTATTGATATGTCAAGTTATATAATAGAAGTTGAACATATAATTAATATCATTACAAAAATGATTAAGACATCAAGTGAAAGTACAACGAAATAATTTAAAATTTAAAATTCAACATTTAAAATAATATAAAAAATGGAAGATATAACAAGAGGTGGTCAGTTTTTAGTAAAAGAAACAAAGTGCGAAAATGTTTTCACACCTGAAGATTTTAATGAAGAGCAAATAATGATGCGTGATTCTGTTAAAGAATTCGTAGATAAAGAACTTTGGGCACATAAAGATAAATTTGAGAAAAAAGATTACGCATATACCGAACAATGTATGCGAAATGCGGGAGCATTAGGGTTTTTAGGAGTTGCAGTTCCAGAAGCCTATGGCGGATTAGGAATGGGATTTGTAAACACAGCATTAGTTTGCGATTATATTTCAGGAGCAACAGGTTCGTTTTCAACTGCTTTTGGTGCACATACTGGAATTGGTACGATGCCAATTACTTTGTATGGAACTGAAGAACAAAAACAAAAATATGTACCCAAATTAGCTTCTGGCGAATGGTTTGGTTCATATTGTTTGACAGAACCTGGTGCCGGTTCGGATGCAAATTCTGGAAAAACTAAAGCGGTTTTATCTGCTGATGGAACTCATTATTTAATCTCAGGTCAAAAAATGTGGATTTCAAATGCTGGATTTTGTAATGTAATGATTGTTTTTGCTCGTATCGAAGATGATAAAAACATTACAGGATTTATTGTAGAATATGATAGAGAAAATACAAACGGAATCACTTTAGGTGAAGAAGAACATAAATTAGGAATTCGTGCGAGTTCAACAAGACAAGTTTTCTTTAATGAAACTAAAGTACCTGTTGAAAATATGTTAGCAGGAAGAGGTGAAGGTTTCAAAATAGCAATGAATGCTTTAAATGTTGGGCGAATTAAATTAGCAGCCGCTTGTTTAGAAGCACAAAGAAGAACTATTTCTGGAGCAGTAAATTACGCTAACGAAAGAATTCAGTTTAATACACCAATATCAAGTTTTGGTGCCATTCAAGCAAAAATTGCTGAAATTACTACAAATTGTTATGTAGATGAAAGTGCTACTTACAGAGCTGCTGGTGATATTCAAAATAGAATTGAAGCAAGAGAAGCTGATGGAAATTCTCAACAAGAAGCAGAATTAAAAGGTGTGGAGGAATATGCTATTGAATGTTCTATTTTAAAAGTTGCCGTTTCTGAAGATGTACAACATTGTACAGATGAAGGAATTCAAATTTTTGGAGGAATGGGATTTTCAGAAGATACTCCAATGGAATCTGCTTGGAGAGATGCACGTATTGCACGTATCTACGAAGGAACAAACGAAATCAATCGTATGCTTTCTGTAGGAATGTTGGTTAAAAAAGCAATGAAAGGTCACGTTGATTTAATTGGTCCAGCTATGGCTGTAGCCGAAGAGTTAATGGGAATTCCATCTTTTGATGTGCCTGATTATTCAGAATTTTTAGCAGAAGAAAAAGAAATGATTGCAAAATTGAAAAAATCATTTTTAATGGTGGCAGGAGCCGCAGTTCAAAAATTTGGAGCAGAATTAGAAGCGCATCAACAACTTTTAATGGCTGCATCCGATATGTTAATTGAAATTTATATGGCAGAAAGTGCCGTTTTGAGAACAGAAAAAATGGCAAAAAAATTAGGTACTGATAAAGTTAGTGACCAACTTGCTATGACCCAATTGTACTTATATAATGCTGTTGATATTGTTACTCAGAAAGGAAAAGAAGGAATTGTTTCTTTCGCTGAAGGCGACGAGCAACGTATGATGTTAATGGGATTACGCCGTTATACAAAATATGTAAATATGCCAAATGTAGTCAAATTACGTGAGCAAATTGCTGCTAAAGTAATCGCTGAAAATAAATATTGTTTTTAATATTTAATTAGTTTGTGTAAAAAAGTCTTGAGAAATCAGGGCTTTTTTTGTTTAATTTGTTTTCAGTTTCTTGTCTAAAAATCCGAAATCTACTATCTAATTTCCAATTAAGTATTCACTTCCAAATCTTTAATATAATCTTCATTTTCATAGAAGAAACGCTCAAAAGCATCCATTTTGTCATAAAAGAAATTAAAAATGGTTTCCCAATCTGATTTTCGGTTCAAACTCACATCTGATAGTTCCACCCAAACACGACTTATAATTTTACCACTTTCTAAATAATGTTCTCTGTCAAAAATTACATCAGATAAAAATTCTTCAATCAAAATTTCTTTTAACGATTCGACTTTCTCAAAATAGATTTTTCTTTTATTTTCATCTTTGGGTTCAATATCTAACACCACATATGCTTTTTTATTATCCACATTAAATTTAAACGTAACGTCTTTAATTTTAGTATTATACAGCAACCATTTTCTTGGATATTCGTTTCCAAAAGTGCTCCAAAATTCTTTCTTTATTAATTGTGCGTCAGCTTTACTATACATTTTTGTAATTATTTTTTGTAACTTTATAAAATAGAAATCTAAAAATGGAATTCACTCACTTTATAAATAATATCGCAAATTTAAAGAAAGAAAAGTTGTTAGCCACAGATGCTCACATAAAAATGGCACCTTTGGAACGAATATCTTATCTTAAGGACAAATCCTATTCTGAAATTGAACCTAAAAATGCAGCAGTTTTAATGTTGGTGTATCCAAAAAATGAAATGGCACATTTGGCTTTAATTGTACGAAATACCTATCCTGGAGTGCATTCTTCCCAAATTAGTTTTCCAGGCGGAAAGGAAGAATTGGAAGATGGGACATTAGCATTTACAGCACTTAGAGAAACAGAAGAAGAAGTTGGCGTTCAAATGAATAAAGTTGAAATTATTAGACAATGTAGTGAGATTTATATTCCGCCAAGTAATTTTTTAGTTACTCCATATTTAGGTTTTTCAAAGGAAAATTTACAATTTATTCCGAATCCCGATGAAGTGCAACGCGTATTAGAGTTACCAATTCATAAATTGCTTAATGACAAAACTATCGTGCAAACCAAAATGACTACTTCTTATGCTGTAAATATCGATGTGCCTGCTTTTGAAGTTGAAAATTTCTTAATTTGGGGCGCTACTGCAATGATGCTCAGCGAGTTAAAAGAGTTGATTAAAAACGCAATGATGTAGTATAAAATTACTAAATTTGCATCGTTTTTAAAACGCAATTCGTATGGGGTTATTCAAAAGAAATCCGTTTGGACATATATTATTCATAAAAAAATGGTTAATCCGTATTTTTGGTGCATTAACTCATAGTAGATACAGAAGTTTTAATAATTTACAAATTGATGGCTCGGATATTATTCGAAATTTACCAGATAGAAACGTACTTTTTATATCCAATCATCAAACGTATTTTGCAGATGTAACTGCTATGTTTCACGTGTTTAATGCAGCTTTAAAGGGACGAGAAAATAATATTAAAAATGTGTTTTACTTGTGGCGGCCGAAATTGAATATTTATTACGTTGCAGCTAAGGAAACAATGCAAGAAGGTTTGTTGCCAAGAATTTTAGCTTATGTTGGTGCTATTACTGTAGAACGAACTTGGCGTGCTGAAGGTAAAGATGTGCAAAGAGATGTGAATCCGAATGATACTGAAAATATTAAAATTGCTTTAGAAGATGGTTGGGTAATTACATTTCCGCAAGGAACTACTCGATCTTTTAAACCAGTTCGAAAAGGAACAGCACATATTATTAAGCAACACAAACCTATAGTTGTACCAATTGTAATTGATGGGTTTAGAAGATCATTCGATAGAAAAGGATTGTTTGTAAAGAAAAAAGGAATATTACAATCAATGGAAATTAAGCCACCGTTAGAAATTGATTACGAAAACGATTCAATCGAAAAAATAGTAGAACAAATAGAATTCGCTATTGAACAACACGCTTCCTTTTTAAAAGTAATTCCACAAGATTTTTTAGAAGAAGCGTCAAAATTAGATATAGAAAGACAATGGAAATATTAAAAAAAAAGGCCTGATAAAATTTATCAGGTCTTTTTTTAGTATTCTATTTTTTGTAATTCAT
>NZ_JBIISE010000027.1:0-34524 GCF_044341185.1 Flavobacterium sp. | reverse complement strand
GTAGTATTTGGAGATAGTTAATAGATTAACCATATTAAGCAAACATGTTTAGTAATTTATTTCTCATGCTATCAGAATTATTTAAGAGCATAGTTCAAATTTGAGAGAATTTGCTGAGCGGGTGGCATTTCATTTTATACAATAAAGTAAAAGTTATGAATAGAGTTTATTTAATTTTGGTTTTAATTTTTTTTAATTTTTCTTTCGCTCAACTATCTAAATTAACAGATTTTGTTTATGAAAATAATGATAGCATAAGCTGTAATAAATGTATTTTTTTCAAAATTAAAAATATCCATTATAAAATTGATGCTGAAGAGAATATAACGATTAATAATGAAGTCATTTACAATTCTGAAAAAGAGTACTTAACATATTTTTCTGTTTATAAAAAAAGGTACTTAATTATTTCATATTATGACATGAAAAATTCAAAATCATCAATTGGTTTTGAATTTAGAGGCATAATTAAGTTAGTTGTTATTGACTTAGAAAAAAGAACAGCAATTAAAAATTACATTTGTAATGAATCTTTCAGTTTAATTCAAATAAAAAAGTTAAAGAAAAATGGAGATCTAATTGTTGAGAAAACTATAAAACCCGATACCGCAGATTTGCAATCCCTGCCCACAAAGTGAAAAGAGAAACATAAATTACAATGACAAAAAATTATAGTTTTTTTATTTGGTTATTATTTTTGTAAGTATGAATTGCAAATCTTCGCCTTTATATTGCTAAAAAGAAGATTCTCTTTCTATAACACTCGTTTCTAATTCAATGGTTCTTGGCGTAAATGGTAAAAAATCTTTTCTAGCTTGCATTTCTTCTAAAAGTAATTTAAATGCTTGTTCGCCCATTTCAAAACTAGGCTGATCCACAGTGCTTAATTTTGGGGTAATCACTTGGGACATAAACCAATTACTAAAGCCAATTATTTTTATTTGTTCAGGGACTTTTATTTGATGTTCATTAAAATGTGCCAAAACGCCCACGGCAACTAAATCAGTAATTACAAAAATACCATCCACGTCTTTGTGATCATTAAGTATCTTTTCTGCAAATTGTTTTCCTTCTTCAAATGTTACATTTTTACAAGGATAAACCAAACTTGAATCGTATGGAATATTGTGATCTTCTAACGCTTTTTTATACCCTAAAAATCTATCAATCGCATTTTGTGGATTTATTGGCCCTCTAATATGAGCAATTTTTTTACACCCTTTATCAATCAAATGTTTCACCGCCTGATAAGCCGCTTTCTGATCGTTAATAATTACTTTAGAACTGGGAAGTAATTTCGAAATTTTATCAAATTGCACGAACGGAATTTCTCTTTGAATAATTTGTTGTAAATAAATTTCGTTATTCGCATCATTAGATAAAGATATAATAATGCCGTCCACACGTTTGTTAATTAATAATTCAATTTGCTTCTTTTCTAATTCTAACGATTCATTAGATTGAAGAATAATAACCAAATACCCATTTTTTTCTGCTTCTTCAATAATACCTTTAATCACATTTGAGAAAAAATGATGCACCAATTCAGGAATAATAAGACCAATTGTTTTGGATTCTTTGGTTCTTAAGTTTACAGCAAAACTATTTGGAGTATAGTTTAAACTAGCCGCTAGGTCTAAAACAGATTGTCTGGTTTTCTCATTTACATCCGAATAGCCTTTGAGTGCTTTAGAAACAGTTGTAACCGAAATACCAAGTGTTTCAGCAATTTGTTTTAGTGTAATTTCTTTCATGTTTTAATTCACCTTTAATTGTAGGTGCTGGTTTCTACAAATTAATATAAATATTATTTTTTTGAATTGTAGAAACTTAAAGGTTACTTCGTTTAAATAATATTTATAATACAAATATGCTAAAAAAATAATATCTTGCTAATTCTCAAATCGAAAACGTTTTCGGTAATTTCGAAAACGTTTTCGATATTTATTTTATAAAAATATAATTTGGTAATTTTTACTTTCGAATTATTAATAACTAAAATTACTAACCAAATAATTATTAAAAATGAAAAAAATTACTAGTTTTTTGAAAAAATCGATTTTTTTGATAGCTATTTTGCTATTTAATCAGTCGTTTGCTCAAAATGGTTCTTTGTCAGGAAAAGTAACTGACACTAAGGGCTTGCCAATTAATGGTGCGAGTGTATCAAATGGAAGTAAAACAACTACTACAAATGAAGAGGGTAGTTATGTACTTTCTGATTTACAAAGTGGTACGGCCACAATTAAGGTTACCATGTCTGGATACTCAGATATGAGAAAAGAAATTGAAATAAGTGGAAGTACCACTTATAATTTTCAATTAGTAGAACAATCTTCAAACATTGATGAAATTGTAGTTACGGGTGTTGTTAGATCTGCAACAAAATTACAATCGAGTGTTTCTGTAAGTTCTATTTCTGGAGCACAAATTGAACAAGCAGCTCCTAGAGCAACTGCTGAGATTTTCCGTTCCATTCCGGGTATCAAATCAGAATCAACTGGTGGAGAAGGAAACGCAAACATTACTGTTCGTGGTATTCCTGTAGCATCTGGAGGTGCAAAATTCTTACAAATTCATGAAGACGGTATGCCAGTTATGCAATTTGGAGACGTAGCATTCGGAAATGCTGATATATTTGTAAGAGCTGACCAAACGATTCAAAGAGTGGAGTCAATTAGAGGAGGTTCTTCTTCAACTTTAACAAGTAATTCACCTGCAGGAATTATCAACTTTATCAGTAAAGATGGTAAAAAAGAAGGTGGTAGTTTAATGCAATCCGTTGGTTTAGATTACGGAAATAATCGTACAGATTTTGAATATGGTTCGCCAATTTCTTCTTCATTACGTTTTCATGTAGGTGGATTTTACAGACAAGGTGAAGGACCAAGAAATGCAGGCTATACTGCAAATTTAGGTGGCCAATTTAAAGCAAATATGACTAAAGATTTTGAAAAAGGATATGTAAAATTATATTTCAAATATTTAAATGATAAATCTATTGGATATTTACCAATGCCAGTAAATGTATCAGGAACTAATGCAAATCCAAACTGGAGTTCATTATCTAATTTTAATATATTACACGATACACCTCACAGTGCTTATTTTCAAGATAACTTAACAATTGGTGCAGATGGTGAAAGAAGAAGAAGTAACTTATCTGATGGAATGCGTCCAATTGCAACATCTTTTGGAGGTGATATCTCTTTTGATTTAGGAAACGAATGGAAAATAGATAGTAAATTCAGACAAAACTATAACAAAGGTCGTTTTGTTTCTGCTTTCCCTGCGGAAGTTACAACTGCTGGTGCTTTAGCAACCGCTTTTGGTGTGGCAAACTTAACATATGCTAACGGTCCTCAAGCCGGACAAAATTATAGCAGTAATGCATTAGCCATGAGAATTCATACTTTTGATACAGAAATTAATAATTTTAACAACTTTACTAATGATATGAAATTAACTAAAAAATTAGGTAATTTCGATTTAACATTAGGATACTATAAAGCATTCCAAAATATTTCAATGTCTTGGTTATGGAACTCTTACTTAATGGAAGTTAAAGGAGATAACGCAGCTTTATTGAATGCAGGTACAAATTCTGTAAACGGATTATATGCATATGGTGTTCCTGCTTGGGGTAACTGTTGTACAAGAAATTACGATGCTAATTATGACATTACAGCTCCTTATGTAGCGGGTGCATTAAAAGCAAACGAAAAATTAACAGTAGATGCAAGTATTCGTTTTGATTCTGGTAAAGCACGTGGTTCTTATGCGGGTGCAACACAATCTTTAAATTTAGACGTAGATAATAATGGTACGATTCAAGGTCCAGAACAAAGTGTTTCTGTCGTAGATAATGCAAAAAGAAAACCAATTAACTACGATTATAATTATGTTTCTTACTCATTTGGAGCTAATTATTTACTAACAGATTCTCAATCTTTATTTGGTAGATATAGCCGTGGAGGAAGAGCAAATGCTGACCGTTTATTATTTGGTGCAAATATTTTAAATGATGGTTCTGCAGTTCCAGGTTTAAGTGCTGATATGGTAAACCAAGCGGAATTTGGTTACAAACGTAAAGGAACAAACGCTTCTATTTTCGCAACTGCTTTCTTAGCAAATGTATCTGAACAAAACTGGGATTTTGGTGGTTCAGGAGGTGGAATCAGACAAATTCAAAGAAAATATAATTCTTATGGTTTAGAATTAGAAGGAAACTATAGAGTTAAAAACTTCTCAGTTAATGGAAGTGTAACGTACACAAAAGCTGAAATTGCTGATGATGTAATTACACCAATACTAAACGGAAACAAACCAAGACGTCAAGCTGATTTTATTTACAATGTTGTACCTACTTACAAGTTTGGAGCAAACAAACAACATAACTTTGGATTTAGTGTAATTGGTACAACAAAATCATACGCTCAAGACGATAATAAATTAGTGATGCCTGGTTATGCATACGTAAATCCATTCTTAAGTTTCGAATTAACTAAAGGACTTTCTGCAACTGTAAACGTAAATAACGTTTTTGATACTATTGGTATTACAGAAGTAGAAGAAGGAAGTATTACAGAAAACACAAACAATATTGTAAGAGCAAGATCTATTACTGGAAGAACAAGTTCATTAACTATTTCTTATAGATTCTAAAAAAAAGTTTCATATTTGTTTATTCAATTCCTGTATCAGATTTTTTCTGATATGGGAATTGTTTTAAATTTTAAAAATAATAATAATGAAAAAAATAATTTTTCTGTTATTAATAATTTTCGGAACTTTTACTGCAAATGCACAAGAAAAAAAATCAGTAGAAACTACTCCTAAAACCATTGTTTACGGCAGTGACGAATGTCATCATTGTATTGATACGAAAGCATTTTTAACTAAAAATAAGATTTCTTTTGAATTTTTTGATATTGATAAAAATCCAGAAGCTTTAAAAGAAATGTTAACAAAACTAAGAAATGCAAAAATCAGCACACAAAATCTTGGCATTCCTGTAGTCGATAAAAACGGAGTTATTTATATGAATAACGGAGTATTTGAAGAATTTTTACAAAAAATAAAATAAACTATGAGTGCTAAAGTAAAATTAAGTTTTTGGCAAATAATTAATATGAATGTTGGGTTTTTTGGCATTCAATATAGTTTTGGCTTGCAACAAAGTGCTGTAAATCCAATTTATGATTTTTTAGGCGCAAGTCCAGATGAATTGCCACTACTTAATTTAGCAGGTCCGTTAACGGGATTATTAGTGCAACCAATTATTGGAGCATTGAGTGATAAAACGTGGATTCCAAAATTAGGCGGAAGAAGAAAACCTTACTTTTTTATAGGAGCAATTATTTGCAGTATCGCATTATTTTTATTTCCATTTAGTAGCTCATTATGGATGGCAGCAGGTTTATTATGGATTTTAGATGCTGGAAACAATACGGCAATGGAACCTTACCGTGCTTTTGTGGCTGATAAATTAGACGAGTCTCAACAACCCATTGGTTTTCAAGCACAAAGTTTTTTTACAGGATTTGGACAAACATTAGCCAACGTATCGTTATTTATTTTTCCAATGCTATTTATTGGTACCACAGGTAAATTGCCTACATGGGTTTTTGCTTCATTTATATTAGGTGCTGTATGCTCTATTGGTTCAGTTTGGTGGAGCTCATATACAACAAAAGAAATCCCACCAACTGATGAAGAATTACAAAAAATTCAATCCGAAAAAGTTAGCGTTTTTACCCCGTTTGTAGATATTTTCTTAGCTATTAAAGAAATGCCAAAAGTAATGTGGCAATTGGCATTAGTATATTTGTTTCAATGGTATGCTTTGTTTTGTTATTGGCAAAATTCTTCTAAAAGTATTGCGCTTTCTGTTTGGGATACCACGCCACAAAAAAACGTTAAATTATACGAAGAAGCTGTAGCTTGGACGGGTTTAGTAAATGGATGGTATAACATTGTAACATTTTTATGTGCTTTTGGTTTGGTTTATTTTGCTAAAAAATATTCGCCTAAATTGGTTCATTTCGGATGTTTAGTACTTGCTGCAATTGGGTTTTTAATTTTTCCGCATATTGAAAATAAGTTTTTATTATTTCCAGCAATTACAGGTTTTGGAATAGGTTGGGCTAGTATGATGGGAATTCCTTATTTGATGGTGGTAAACAATATTCCAAAAGAACGATATGGCGTATATATGGGAATTATTAATATGATGATTGTGATTCCTATGTTTATCCAAACCATAAGTTTCGGATACATAATGAAGCATTTTTTACAAAACGATCCAAGACAAGCTATAACATTTGCAGGAATTTTATTAGTTTGTGCTGCAATATTTACGTTATTTATTTCTACTAAAAAATCTGTAAATGAATAATGTTTCTTTTCATAAAGCGATAGCACTACTTCATAAAGTTAGTACAAAAAATGGTTTTTTAGCTAGTGCTGAAAATACATCTAATTATCAACGTGTTTGGGCAAGGGATGGCGTAATTTGTGGTTTAGCAGCTTTGGCTTCAGCTGATGAAAAACTAATTGCTACTTTCAAAAACACGTTAGAAACGTTAGCAGATAATCAACACGAAATAGGAACTATTCCGTCTAATGTTTTAATCTCTAACGATAAAAATGAAGTCAGTTATGGTGGCTTAGCTGGAAGAGTAGATGCGGTTACTTGGTTTATCATAGGTGTATGTCAATACGCAATTAGTCAAAATGAACCAGAATTTGTTTTAAAATATAAAACCCATATAGAAAAAGCATTAGTATTATTAAATGCTTGGGAATATAATAATAAACATTTGTTATATGTGCCACTTTCGGGCAATTGGGCAGATGAATATATAACAGATGGCTATGTTTTGTACGATCAGCTATTGCGAATTTGGGCTTTGAAATCCTATAATCTCTTTGCTAAATCTGAAATTCTTTCAAAAAAAATTCAAGACATTACGAATCAAGTTGAAAGTAATTTTTTACCAAATTCTTTAGAAGAAAAATATCACGAAAAAGCATATCTCGAACTCGTTTTTAATAAATATTTGCCTTGTTCATTTTCTCCTTCAGGGTATAAAACTCAATTTGATGCATTTGCAAATGCTTTGGTAGTTTTATTGAAAATTGGAACAATAGAAAATCAAAATCAAATTTTAGAATTTGCGTCAAGCTTAGCTTCAGAATCTAAATTAGGTTTGGTTCCTGCTTTTTGGCCTCCCGTTTTTCAAAAAGATGAACACTGGAATTTGCTAAAAAACAATTGCAAATACGAATTCAGAAATTTTCCATACGAATTTCATAATGGTGGCAGTTGGCCAATGGTGAATGGATTTGTAGGTTTAGCAATGCTAAGTCAAAATCAAACCGATAATGCAGCCCATTTGTTAGAAAAAATAAACCAAGCCAATGCGATATTTGATTTTTCATTTTATGAAAATTTCAATACAGATACTCAAGCGCCTAACGGAGTTGCTTTTTGTGCTTGGAGTGCTGCGGCAACCATTTTAATTCACCAAACCTTACATAATAATTTTAAAATAATATTTTAAGTTGAAAACTATAGATATAATATGCATAGGAGAAGTTTTAATTGATTTTATTGGACATGAGGTTGATGCTTCTATAAATAAAACCAAAGATTATCACCGATTTTTAGGAGGTTCACCTACTAATGTGGCTGTAAATGCTTCTCGTTTGGGTTTGCATGCTGTTTTAGTAGCGTCTTGTGGGCAAGATGGTTTGGGTGATTATGTAATTCGAAAATTAAAATCAAACCAAGTTAATTTTCAGCATGTAAGAAAGTCTGAAACGACGCCAACCTCTGTAATTTTTGTTTCTAAATCTACTGAAACTCCAGATTTTATTCCATATCGTCAAGCAGATTGCGAAATTTTTGAATCGCAATTATCGGATGAAATTATTTCAAAAGCTAAAATTTTTCATACCACTTGTTTCGCTTTGAGTAAAAATCCTGCACGTGAAACTATTTTGAACAGAGCAAAAAAAGCTGCAGAATTTGGCCTAAAATTAAGTATAGACATTAACTTTTCAGAACGAATTTGGCCAAATAGAGAAGAGGCTAAGCAGGTTTTGAAAGAATATTTAATCAATGATCCATTGGTAAAATTAAGCGAGGACGATTGCTATAGATTATTTGCAGAAGAAAAATCCGAAGCATTTATTTTTGATTATTTTCATAAAATGGGCGCTTCTACTATTTGTTTAACTAAAGGCAAAAATGGAGTTGTGGTTTCGGATATAAAACAAGGCATATTTTTTCAGCCTGCATTTCAAATAAACGAAATAAAAGACACTACTGGCGCTGGAGATGCCTTTTGGACGGGTTTTTTATATGCGCAAATTCAAAATAAATCCTTGGAAGAGTGTGTAACTCTGGCTCAAAAATTGGCAGGGATCAAACTACAAAATGTAGGACGTTTACCAGAAAACATAAATATCAAGGAAATTATTGAAGTATAAAGTTAGTTACATTTATATATTTTTTTGAGAGCTGTACAATTTTGTGCAGCTTTTTTTAGGTCATTAAATAAAAAACCAAAGTATTTGTAACTTTTTAAATAATCGTTATTGTTATTTCAATGCTTATTTTATCTTTGTAAGTTGATGCAAATGATTATATATGTCTACAAATAACAATAAAAGAAGAGAAGCCTTATTATACCACGCCAAACCTACCCCTGGAAAAATTCAGGTTATACCAACAAAAAAATATGCTACACAACGTGATTTGTCTTTGGCGTATTCGCCAGGTGTTGCAGAGCCATGTTTGGAAATTGCAAAAGATGTAAATAACGTTTATAAATATACGGCAAAAGGAAATTTAGTAGCCGTTATTACCAATGGAACAGCTGTTTTGGGTTTAGGTGATATAGGTCCGGAAGCTTCTAAGCCAGTAATGGAAGGCAAGGCCTTACTATTTAAAATATTTTCGGATATAGATGTTTTTGATATTGAAGTAGATGCTACAGATATTGATAAATTTGTTGAAACCGTAAAAGCCATTGCACCTACTTTTGGAGGAATTAATTTAGAAGATATAAAAGCACCAGAATCGTTTGAAATTGAACGAAGATTGGTAGAGGAATTAAACATTCCAGTAATGCATGACGACCAACATGGAACTGCCATAATTTCTTCTGCGGCACTTTTAAATGCACTTGAAATTGCAGAAAAAGACATTTCTAAAATAAAAGTAGTAGTTTCTGGAGCGGGTTCAGCAGCATTGGCATGTGCTAATTTATATGTGTTATTAGGTGTAAAACCAGAAAATCTTTACATGTTTGATGTAAATGGATTATTAACCACTTGCAGAGATGATGTTTCCGAATTACAAAAGCGTTATTCAAAATCTTGTAAACCAGCTTCTTTATCGGAAATAATAAAAGGTGCTGATATGTTTTTAGGCTTATCTGTAGGAAATATATTAAAACCAGAAATGTTATTGTCTATGGCTGCCAATCCAATTGTGTTTGCTATGGCCAATCCAGTTCCTGAAATTGATTATAATGTAGCGATAAATACTCGTGAAGACATCATAATGGCTACGGGTCGTTCTGATTATCCAAACCAAGTAAATAATGTATTAGGATTTCCTTATATTTTTAGAGGCGCTCTAGATGTTAGAGCCAGAAAAATTAACGAAGCTATGAAAATGGCTGCTGTTAGAGCATTAGCAGAATTAGCAAAATCACCAGTTCCTGAACAAGTAAATATTGCTTATGGCGAAAAGAAATTAGTTTTTGGAAAAGATTATATTATTCCAAAACCATTTGATCCGAGATTGATTTCAACCATTTCTCCAGCTGTAGCAAAAGCAGCTATGGAAAGTGGCGTGGCAGATATTGAAATTACAGATTGGGAAAAATATGCTAGCGATTTACAAGAACGTTTAGGTGGCGATAATAAAATTGTAAAATTACTTACAAATAGAGCTAAAACAGAACCTAAGACTATTGTTTTTGCGGAAGCTGATCAGTTAGATGTCTTAAAAGCAGCACAAATTGTTCATGAAGAAGGAATTGGAATTCCAATCTTATTGGGTAACATAGAAATTATTCAAGAATTAAAAGAAGAAATTGGATTTGATGCGGATTTAAAAATCATCGATCCAAAATCTAAAGACGAAAATAAAACCAGAGAAAAATACGCACAATACTTCTGGAAAACTAGACAACGTAGAGGAACTTCTTTGTTAGATGCTCAAAAATGGATGCGTGAGCGAAATTATTTTGCTGCCATGATGGTAAATGCGGGTGATGCAGATTGTATGGTAACGGGATATTCTCGTAGTTATCCAAATGTGGTGAAACCAGTAATGGAACTAATTGACAAACAACAAGGTGTGTCAAGAATTGCTACTACTAACATAATGAACACCAAACGTGGTCCACTATTCTTATCAGATACCGCAATTAATCCAAATCCATCTGCAGAAGAATTAGCAAAAATTGCTATAATGACAGCTAAAACCGTTCGATTATTTGGTATCGAGCCAGTAATTGCTATGATTTCGTTTTCTAATTTCGGATCTTCTTCACATGAAAGCGCAATTAAGGTGAGACAAGCAGTCAAGATTTTACATGAAAACTATCCAGATTTAATTGTTGATGGAGAAATTCAAACCGATTTTGCATTAAATGCAGATATGTTGAAAAGTAAATTCCCGTTTTCTAAATTGGCTAACAAAAAAGTAAATACGTTGATTTTCCCTAATTTAGATGCAGCAAATATTACCTACAAAATGCTAAAAGAATTAGATAAAGTAGTTTCTATTGGTCCAATTATGATGGGATTAGAAAAACCAGTACATATTTTTCAATTAGGCGCCAGTGTAGAAGAAATGGTAAATATGGCAGCAGTTGCTGTTGTTGATGCGCAAGAAAAATTGAAAAATAAATTAAAAGTTAAAGCAAAAAAATAAATTTATGATTTCACATATTCAAGGAAAATTAGTAGAAAAAACACCAACTGAAGTGGTTATTGAATGCCATGGTGTGGGGTATGAAATTCATATTTCATTGCATACCTATTCTCAAATTCCGGATTCCGAAAATGTGAAATTGTATACCTATTTACAAGTGAAAGAAGATTCACATTCTTTGTTTGGCTTTGCTGATAAAAAAGAACGAGAATTATTTAAATTATTAATTTCTGTTTCAGGAATAGGAGCAAGTACAGCAAGAACGATGCTTTCATCACTTAATCCCGAACAAATTATTCAAGCCATAGCTTCAAATGATGTTGGAACGGTTCAATCTATCAAAGGAATTGGATTAAAAACAGCACAACGTGTTATATTAGATTTAAAAGATAAAGTATTAAAAATCTATGCAATTGAAGAAATTTCTGGAATTTCATACAATACAAACAAAGAAGAAGCGTTATCTGCATTAGAAGTTTTGGGATATATTAGAAAAAACGCCGAAAAAGTAGTAGAAAAAATCATTGTTAATTCACCAGCAGCTACTGTAGAAGAATTAATAAAACAAGCATTAAAAGTATTATAATTTGAAAAAATTACTTAAAAATAAAGTTTCTAGAATAAGCATTGTAATTTTTATGATGTTTATAAGTATATACAGTTACGCCCAGACAACGCCGGTTAAAGAGCAAGACTCAATAAAAACAGGCTATAGTTTGGGTCAAATTTCGTTGCCTAATCCTAAAAGCATTATTGATGGCTATACATATGATCCTGTTTCAAATAAATACATTTACACGGCTTCTGTAGATGGTTTTAATATTAATTACCCTTTAATTTTAACTCCTGAAGAATACGAAAAGTTGGTTTTAAAAGAAACCATGAGAAAGTATTTTCAAGACAAACAAAATGCAGTAGATGGAAAAAGAGCAGGATCTGAAGAAGCAAGAAAAAACTTATTACCACGATTTTATGTAAATAATAAATTTTTTGAAGCCATTTTTGGGGGTAATACGATTGATGTAAAACCAAGTGGTTCTGTAGAAGTTGATTTAGGAATTCGATTCACCAAACAAGACAATCCTTCTTTTTCGCCAAGAAATAGAAAAACAACTGCCTTTGATTTTAATCAACGAATTTCTATGGGCTTACAAGGAAAAGTAGGAACAAGATTAAATGTTAATATTAATTATGATACCCAATCCACGTTTGCTTTTCAAAATTTAATTAAATTAGATTACGCGCCAACTGAAGACGATATATTACAAAAAATTGAAGTAGGTAATGTGAGTTTTCCTATTTCAAATTCTTTAATACGCGGGGCACAAAGTTTATTTGGTGTAAAAGCGCAATTTCAATTTGGAAAAACAACGTTTACAGGGGTATTCTCAGAACAAAAATCGCAATCAAAATCAATTACCACTCAAGGTGGAGGAACGATTCAAGAATTTGACTTTTTTGCTTTAGATTACGATTCAGATAAGCATTATTTCTTATCACAATATTTCAGAAATAATTATGATAATGCTTTAAGAAATTACCCAGTAATTGATTCTCGTGCAAAAATCACTAGAATTGAAGTTTGGATTACCAACAGACAAAACCGAGTTACCACTACGGATAATAACTTAAGAAACATTATTGCGTTACAAGATTTAGGAGAATCACAATTAACAAATACTCCAGATAATGAAGTTGTAGGTACAGATTTAACTCTAAATCCAACTTTTTTTAATGAGCCAATTGATTCACCAACAGACAATAAAAACAACAAGTTCAATCCAGGAAATATTGGACAAGCTGGTAGTTTTTTAACGCCAGCAATTAGAGAAATCGCAACAGCTTCTCAAGGGTTTAATTTGGCGTCTAATCCTACAAGTACCTTTTCGGAAGGAATTGATTACTCAAAATTAGAAAATGCCAGAAAATTAGCCACTACCGAATATTCGTTTCATCCACAATTAGGATACATTTCCTTAAATCAAAAATTGCAAAACGATGAGGTTTTAGCGGTAGCGTATCAATATACCATTGGTGGAGAAGTATACCAAGTCGGGGAATTTGCAAATGATGGGTTAGAATCTACAACAGTTGATCCAGCAGGTGTGCCAACGACTCAAGCCTTGTTATTAAAAATGTTAAAAGGAAGTTTAATCAACGTAAGCGAGCCAAGTTGGGATTTAATGATGAAAAACATTTATCAAATTCCGGGTGGAAATCAATTGCAACAACAAGATTTTAAATTTAATATTTTATACCAAGATCCTTCACCATTAAATTATATTACTCAATCGGGTATTGACGCATTGCCTTCAAATGTTGCCAACACACCTTTATTAAAAGTATTTAATTTAGATAAGTTAAACTTTACGAATGACCCGCAGCCAAATGGTGATGGATTTTTTGATTTTTACCCAGGGATTACTGTAGACTCTCAATATGGAAGAATTATTTTCACTACGGTTGAGCCTTTTGGTAAACACTTATTTAATAAATTAGATGTTACTACGTTAACAGAGGATTATGACACACCACTTTCATACAACTCTAATCAAGCAAAATACGTTTTCAGAACCTTATATAAATCTACACAAGCAGCCGCTTTACAAGAGAGTTCTAAAAACAAATTCAAATTAAAAGGAAGTTTTAAGTCTTCTGCAGGCGATGGTATTTCTTTAGGCGCTTTTAATGTACCGCAAGGAAGTGTTGTAGTTACTGCAGGCGGTAGAGTTTTAGTAGAAGGTGTAGATTATACCGTAAATTATCAAGCAGGTAGAGTACAAATTTTAGATCCTTCTTTGATGGCTTCTAACACACCAATAAATGTGTCATTAGAAAATAATTCGGTTTTCGGTCAGCAAACCAAACGATTTTATGGATTAAATGTAGAGCATAAATTTAATGAGAAGTTTTTAATTGGTGGTACCTTTCTTAAAATGACAGAAAGACCTTTTACTCAAAAAGCCGATTACAATCAAGAATCTGTAAATAATACTATAGTGGGTATTAATACAAATTTTTCAACAGAAGTTCCTTTTTTAACAAGATTAGTGAACAAATTACCAAACATTGAAACAGAAGCGCCTTCTAATGTGTCTTTCAGAGGAGAGTTTGCTTATTTATTTCCAAATGCTCCAAAAGCTGCAGATTTTAATGGCGAACCAACTTCGTACATTGATGATTTTGAAGGTACTCAATCTAATATTGATTTAAAATCGCCTTTAGCTTGGTCGTTAGCGAGTACCCCAATAGGTTTTGGTGGGGAATTAAATGAAGATGATCGAGTATATGGATATAAAAGAGCTAAACTTTCTTGGTATAATATTGATCCAATTTTTTATGTAAACAAGCCTGCAGGAATTGATGATAACGATATTTCTACTAATAAAACCAGAAGAATTTTTAGTCAAGAATTATTTCCAAATACGGATATTCCACAAGGACAAACCAATGTTATCAACACATTAGATCTAACGTATTACCCAAGAGAACGAGGGCCTTACAATTATAATCCAATTGCTGCATCAAATAATCAATTTTCTGCTACAGATGCTCAAAATAATTGGGGAGGAATTATGCGTGCCATTAATACTACAAATTTTGAACAATCTAATGTAGAATATGTGCAGTTTTGGATGATGGATCCCTATTTTGGATCAACAACAGATGTCACAAATCCTTCAAATACTGGAACATTAACCTTAAATTTAGGAGAAATTAGTGAGGATATATTAAAAGACGGAAGAAAATTATATGAAAATGGTTTGCCAGAAAATGGGGGTACACAGCCAACGTATTCTACAAACTGGGGTAAAGTACCTGCTTCACAATCATTAATTTATGCATTTGACACCAATGAAGCGAATAGAGGAGTTCAGGATGTAGGTTTAAATGGACTAAATGATGCTGAAGAAAAAATTAAACACCCAGCTTTTGCTTCTTTTGATGATGCTTCCGCAGATAATTATCAATATTATTTAAATACTACAGGAACCATTTTAGATCGTTATAAAAATTATAATGGGCTAGAAGGGAACTCCCCTATTACGGTTACTGATACGAATAGAGGAAATTCAACGATTCCGGATGTGGAAGATTTGAATAGAGATAATACTATGAATACGATAAATGCGTATTATAAATTTAATATTCAAGTTGCTCCAAATCCTGTTGTAGGACAAAATTATGTTTCTGATGTATTAACTACAACTGCAGCTGTGCCAAACGGAAATGCCATTCCGGTTCGATGGGTGCAATATAAAATTCCAATTTTAGAAGCTACTGCTGCAAATATTGAAGGTCCAATTACTGACTTCAGAACCATTCGATTTATGAGAATGTTTTTATCTGGTTTTAACGATGAAGTAACGCTTCGTTTGGGATCTTTAGATTTAGTTAGAGGAGAATGGAGACGATTTGTGTATACATTAGATGCTTTAGATGCAGATGTATCAAATGACGACACAGGTTTTGATGTTGTAGCAGTAAATGTTCAGGAAAACGCTAACAGAAGCCCTATTCCTTATGTAGCGCCTCCTGGAGTAGATAGAGAGCAATTGTATAATAACAATACGGTTATAAATCAAAATGAACAATCTTTATCTTTAAGAGTGTACAAAAAAGACCCTGCAAATGTTGGTTTAGGAGGATTAGAAGAAAATGACGCAAGAGCTGTGTTTAAAAATGTAAATGTAGATATGCGTCAGTACAAAAAATTACGTATGTTTTTACATGCAGAGCCTTTAAAAGCAGATTTAGCTACTGGAACAGATTTAAAAGATGACGAATTGGTAGCATTTATTCGATTAGGTAATGATTTTACAGATAATTTCTATCAAATTGAAATGCCATTAAGAGTTAGTTCTTTGAGTGCAAGAACAGCAGAAGATATTTGGTTAGCAGATAACGAAATTGAATTGCCATTGGCTTTGTTATCAAAAATAAAAAGCTTAAATCTGGCCGCAGATGGTTCTATAGTTCCTGATGCAAACGGAATTGCTTTTTTAAATGAAAGTGTTTTAGGTTCATCAAAAAGCAGATTGAATATTGGTATTAAAGGAAATCCAAATTTCGGACAAGTAAGAACGTTAATGATTGGGGTAAAAAACCCAAATCCTTCAGCTACAGGTCCTTTACGAGGAGAGGTATGGTTCAACGAATTGCGTATGTCTGAAATGGATAACAAAGGTGGTTATGCCGCGGTAGCAAATTTAGATACGAATTTTGCCGATTTTGCTACTTTTTCTGCAACCGGTCGCATAAGCACGATTGGTTTTGGAGCTTTAGAACAAGGGCCAAACGAAAGAAGTAGAGAAGATGTTAAACAATATGACATCGTATCAAACTTTAATGTAGGACAAGTTTTGCCAAAAAAATGGAAATTAAATTTGCCATTTAATTATGCTGTTGGCGAACAAATAATCACACCAAAATATGATCCTTTATTTCAAGATTTAGAGTTAAAAGAAGTTGTAGCTGCTGAATCAAATCAAGATAAAAAAGCAGAAATACAAAATCGAGCTATCGATTATACAAAACGAACTAGTATTAACTTCATAGGTGTAAAAAAAGATAGAGGCGATAAACAAAAACAACATTTTTATGATGTAGAAAATATTACACTTTCATATTCATTCAACGAAATGTTACATCATGATTTCCAAGTAGAAAATTTGGTAGATCAACAACAAAAAACCTCTTTAGATTATGCATATTCATTTAAAGCAAAATCTATAGAACCTTTTAAGAAAAATAAATTTTTTAAGAAAAATGGATATTATAAAGCTATAAGCGATTTTAATTTTAACTTTTTGCCAAGTAATATTACCTTTAATTCAAATATTACCAGACAGTTTAATCGTCAACAATTTAGATTAATTGATGTTCAAGGTATTGGTTTAGATCCATTATATAGAAGAAATTATTTTTTTAATTATCAGTATGGCGTAAATTTTCCAATAACAAAATCATTAAAATTAAATTATACAGCTGCGAATAATAATATTGTACGTAATTATTTTGACACACAAAATAACCCCATTAACGATTTAGATATATGGAACGATTACTGGAATTTTGGGACAGCTAACACGCACAACCAACAAATAACAGCTAATTACGATTTACCAATTAATAAAATTCCAGCTTTAAGTTTTATTAAAACGTCATATGTATACACCGGTGATTATAGTTGGCAACGTGCTTCAGATGCGTTTTCAACGTTTCAGGCCTTAGACGGAACAACTTATCAATTAGGAAACACCATTCAGAATGCAAATTCGCATAAAATAAATGCTGGATTAGATATGAATATGTTTTATAAATATATTGGTTTAACAGCAAAAAAACAGAAAAAACAAACTAAAAACACTTTAAAAGCGCCTCCAAAACCAGGTGAAAAAATTACCAATTCGGCTCCAAAACAACCCCAAATGGAAGAAAGAAATGCCTTTGCAAAATTTGGAATTGGATTATTAACATCGGTGAAAAATATTCAAGTAAATTATTCAGAATCTGGTGGAACTTTATTGCCAGGTTATTTACCTGGTTTAGGGTTTTTTGGAAGTTCAAGGCCTACTTTAGGATTTGTTTTTGGTGATCAAGCGGATATACGCTACGAAGCAGCAAAAATGGGCTACTTAACTAATTATCCTGAGTTTAACCAGAGTTTTTCTCAGATTAAATCTAAAAAATTAGATTATACAGCCAGAATTGAATTAATTCCTGATTTAGGAATTGATATCAATGCAGATAGAAATATTACTGAAAATTATTCGGAACAATTTGATGCTGTTGGAGGTAATTACCAATCAAGAGCGCCATTTAGTACTGGAAACTTTAGTATTTCAACAGTAATGATTAAAACTGCTTTCAAAACAAGCGATGAAAATGAATCAGAAATTTTTGATAGATTCCGAAAAAACAGATACGCAATTGCAATTCGTTTAGCTGAAGATTATTATGGAACGAATAACTTCCCAAGAGAATTAGATGGATATCCTACCGGATTTAGTAAAAATAGTCAACGTGTTTTAGTACCTGCCTTTTTATCTGCTTACACAGGTGTTCAAACTGCTAAGGTTCAAACCGGATTATTTTCTAATTTTCCGTTACCAAACTGGACGTTAAAATATACAGGTTTTATGAAGATGGCTTGGTTTAAAGATAATTTCAAAAAATTCTCAATACAACATGGATACCGTTCAAGTTATAGTGTAAACGCATTTAGAAGTAATCTAAATCCAAGTCCTACAGATACAAAAGGTAATTTATTTCCAGAAATAATTACTTCAAATGTCAATTTAACAGAGCAATTTAATCCGTTAATAAATGTAAGTTTTGAGTTGAAAAATTCATTTAATGTGATGGCTGAAGTTAAAAAAGACAGAAGTTTAAACATGAGTTTTGATAACAACCTATTAACCGAAGTACAAGGAAATGATTATACCGTTCGTTTAGGATACAGAATAAAAGGCGTTCAAATTAACTCAAAATTAGCAGACAACGCTCAAGGAATGATTAAGAGTGATATTAATCTAAAAGCCGATTTCACATTGCGTAAAAATATGACAATTGTAAGGTATTTAGATTATAATAACAATCAATTAGGTGGAGGACAGAACATTTGGTCATTTAAGTTAACCGCAGATTATTCATTTAGTAAGAATTTTACCGCTATTTTCTTTTACGATCATCAGTTTTCTAAAGCGGTTATATCAACAGCTTTCCCGTTAACAAATATACGTTCTGGATTTACATTACGATATAATTTCGGAAATTAAAAAAGTAAAAATTAATAGTAAATTTTAAGAATATAATTTACATTTGTCAAAATAAAAACACAATTAATAAGATGAATATACCAGCGAATTTAAAGTACACAAAAGACCACGAATGGGTTTCAATTGATGGCGATGTAGCAACAGTAGGAATTACGGACTTTGCTCAGAAAGAATTAGGAGATATTGTTTATGTTGAAGTTGAAACCTTAGACCAAACATTAACTAAAGATGAAGTTTTTGGAACTGTGGAAGCAGTTAAAACCGTATCAGATTTATTTTTACCATTAAGTGGTGAAATTATAGAATTTAATGACAATTTAGAAAGTAATCCAGAAGCTGTAAATTCTGATCCATATGGTGCAGGATGGATGGTAAAAGTAAAAATATCTGATGCTTCTGAAGCAGCACAATTACTATCAAGTGAAGATTACGCGACACTTATTGGGGCATAATTTTTTTAAAATAAGCGCCATTTTTTGGACACTTCTAATTATTTATTTGTGTTTAAACGATACGCCAAGTTTGCCAATAATACCTTTTGAAAATATAGATAAAATCATACATTTTGTATTCTATTTTGTATTTGTTTTCTTATGGATTATGAGTTTAAATCACATTTCATTACGATATTTTTTTATTGTTCTTTTCATAGCATTTTTGTTAGGAATTAGTATTGAATTTTTACAAGAAAAATATACAAAAAATAGGGCTTTTGATTGGTATGATATTGTTGCAAATGCCTTGGGCGCTATCACCAGTTTTATATTAGTAAAATCTTACCACATAATACAAAACAAAAACATCTCACATTAGTTGAGATGTTTTTTGTTTAATCAATAGATTCTATAATGAATATAAAACACTACTTAGATTCAACGTATTTAAAAACAGCCAAACAAGCTGGCGTTTCTGAAAAAGAAAACAATCAAATTGTCTCTGATTTTATACGTGAAGCAATTGAAGAAAAGTTTTTGTTAGTTATGCTTCGTCCAGATAAAATTATAGATGCTAAGAAGCAATCGGTAGCTGCCGCTTCAAAAGTGTTAATTGGCACCGTAATTGGATTTCCAGAAGGCACTTTTTCTATTGATGAAAAAATAAATGAAGCTAAAATTGCCATTGAAAACGGAGTAGATGAATTGGATTTTGTAATTAATTTTGAAGCCTTTAAATTAGGTAAAATTGATTTAGTAAAACAAGAAGTACTGCAAGGAACAAAATTAGCGTTAGTGCATCGTAAAAAAATTAAGTGGATTATTGAAGTTGCAGCGTTAAATGGCTCGCAAATTATTCAATTGACTTCATTAATAAAAAATGTAGTAGTTGCTAATTTTGCTGAAAAAGACTTTGATTCGGTTTTTGTAAAATCGTCTACGGGATTTTATAAAACATCAAACGGATTGCCAAATGGCGCCACTTTCCCATCAATTATTGCGATGTTGGAAAATGCATTTCCTCTACAAGTGAAAGCATCTGGTGGTATCAAAACAAAAGAAGAAGCACTAGAAATGATACAATTAGGTGTAAAAAGAATTGGAACTTCTGCAGCAAAATCCATTTCAGATGGTGTATTGTATTCTGTAGATTATTAATTAATAAATTTTGAATTTGCTTTACTAAGTATTGCGAAAACCAAAATCTTCTTACTATCTTTGCACTCGATTAAAAATTCACTTTTGAAAACAACTACCGTCACATTAAAATCCATTTTTTTAGATTTTAAAGAAATTACAAAAGCTGGCTTAGCAATAAGTGTAGTGTTTTCTTCTATTGTGGGTTATTTGTTGGGTTTTTCAGACAAACATCCTTTTAGTGTTATCACATTAATATTATTAGCCATTGGCGGCTATTGTATGGTGGGTGCTTCTAATATTTTTAATCAAGTTATAGAAAAAGATTTAGATGCGAAAATGGACAGAACAAAAAATCGTCCAGTACCGTCAGGTCGAATGTCTGTCAATAATGCATTAACTATAGGTTTTGTATTAACGTGTATTGGTTTGGTTGTATTGTATATTATCAATCCAAAAACAGCAATGTTTGGCGCTATTTCTATATTTATGTACGTAAGTTTGTACACACCATTAAAAACATTAACCCCTTTATCTGTTTTTGTAGGTGCTTTTCCAGGTGCTATTCCTTTTATGTTAGGATGGGTTGCAGCTACAGGAAGTTTCGGGATAGAAGCGGGTACGTTGTTTTTAATACAGTTTTTCTGGCAATTTCCACATTTTTGGGCAATAGGTTGGTTTTTATTTGAAGACTACGAAAAAGCAGGGTTTTTTATGTTGCCTACAGGAAAAAGAGATAATAAAACAGCCATTCAAATTATTTTATACACTTTTTGGTTAATGGTTGCATCTATTTTGCCAGTATTTGGTTTTACAGGAGCTTTGCAATTGTCTGTTGCAGCAGCAGTTGTAGTTTTTTTGTTAGGTTGTTGGATGCTATTTTATGCCATAAAATTATTTAAAAATAGAGATGCAAAAACTGCAAAAAAATTAATGTTAGTAAGCGTAACTTACATAACTTTGTTGCAAATTATATATGTAATTGATAAATTTGTATAATTCAAGAAATAAACAACTTAGAACACAAAATTTTTATATTTAAAATGTGTTTAAACAAATAAAAATGAAAAGTAGTTCAGAACAAGAAGCTTACGATAAAAAAGCAAAAACATATAAAATGTTGTTGTATTTTGCAATGATAAGCATAATCATGATTTTTGCAGGATTAACTAGTGCATTTGTGGTTAGTAAACAACGCCCAGATTGGTTAAAAGATTTAGTAATACCTGTTACTTTTACATACAGCACAATACTATTACTGATTAGTAGTATTACTTTTTATTTAGCTAAAAGAGCTATTAAATCTGATAATCATTCTTTAACAAAAGTATATTTATTAATTACTTTAGCATTAGGAATGTCATTTGTCTATCTTCAATTTAAAGGATTTGATTTGTTGTTTAATCAAGGGTTAGTTCCTTTCGGTTCTGCAAGTAAAGTTACAATCTCTTTTTTGTATGCTTTCGTGTTTGTACATGTGGCACATTTGTTTGGAGGTATAATTTCATTAATTTATGTAATTTATAATCATTATAAACAAAAATACAATTCTTCGCAATGCCTTGGTATTGAGCTAAGTGGCATCTATTGGCACTTTATGGATTTTATTTGGGTTTACTTGTTTTTATTTTTCTATTTTTTCAAATAGAAAAAAATCAATAAATTTGGGAACTTTTTAACAATAACTATTATATGAGCGCTACGGTTAATAATGAACACGCTTTAGACGGAGGTCCAGGACCAATGGGAGCCACTTATGGTAAAATGATGATGTGGTTTTTCATCGTATCAGATGCTTTAACCTTTTCAGGTTTTATCGCTGCTTACGGATTTTCTAGATTTAAATTTATCGAAACTTGGCCAATTGCCGATGAGGTATTTACGCACTTTCCATTTTTACACGGTGTAAACGCACCTATGTATTATGTGGCATTGATGACGTTTATCCTTATCTTTTCATCAGTAACGATGGTTATCGCTGTTGATGCAGGTCATAAATTACAAAAAACAAAAGTTGCTGTTTACATGTTACTTACAGTAATTGGTGGTTTTATGTTCTTAGGCTCACAAGCTTGGGAATGGAAAAATTTCATCAAAGGTGAGTATGGTGCTGTAGAAACTGCTGGAGGTTCTATTTTACAATTTGTGAAAGTAGATAAATCTGAAAAAACAGGATATAAAAGAGTAAAATTAGAAGAATTTGCCGCTACTTTGCCTGAAGAAAGAGAGCAGTTAACAAGGGATAAAGGGGTTTGGTTTATGGAAGATGACCACGAATTACCTCAATACTCTGTTAACGAGGTAATGGCTGGATTTAAATCACATCCTGAAATTTTGGTTAGAACAGAATTCATTACAAAGAAAAAAGAAAAAACAGTACTTTCACGTGCTGAATCAGAAACTAAATTGAAAGATGCAATTTTAGTAGTTGAAGGTGCAAGTTTAATTAGAAACGAGTACGGTCATAAGTTATTCGCAGATTTCTTCTTTTTCATTACAGGTTTCCACGGTTTCCACGTATTTTCTGGTGTAATGTTAAATATCTTAGTTTTCTTTAATGTATTGTTAGGTACATATGAAAGAAGAAAAAGTTATGAAATGGTTGAGAAAGTTGGTTTATATTGGCACTTTGTCGATTTAGTATGGGTGTTTGTATTTACATTCTTCTATTTAGTTTAATTTTTAGTAAAAAGAAAATATTATGGCACACGCACATGAATCTAATTTAAAAAGAATCTGGACTGTTTTCGGAATCTTATCTGTCATTACAACTGTTGAAGTTTATTTTGGTATTACAAAACCAGAAGCTTTATTTTTAGGGACATTCATAAGAATGAGTTTATTAAATTGGTTGTTTATCATTTTAACAATCGTAAAAGCATATTATATTATGTGGGCTTTTATGCACTTGGAAGGTGAAAAGAAAAGTTTACGCTGGTCAATTGTAGCCCCGCTAGTATTTCTAATCTTATATTTATGTTTTATTGTATTAGTAGAAGCAGATTATATTTTTGAAGTATTTAAAAACTCACATTACAAATGGATTTTTTAATAATATAAATTATAATAATCCCGTTCCAAATCATATTGGAACGGGATTTTTTTTATCTTTGTAACTCAATAGTTAATTTTACTGAAGTGAAAAAATATATCGTATTAACTGTACTCTTCATATTGCCAATAGTGGCTTACATGTTTTTCGCAACAGCCTCGCACAATTCCTTATTTCTACCAGTTATTTCAAAAAATCATGTTGAACTTTCTACTCAATTTGTTTCTTTGAATGGGGAGAGAGTGGTTTTAGATAAAAACATTACGGTTTTAGGGTTTCCAGGAAGTAATATTGAAGAAGTAAAAGCTAATTTATTTAACTTAAATCAGAAAATTTATAATAAATATGGTGGCTTTAAAGATTTTCAAATGGTAATGATTTTACCAGACGGCAATCAAGATAAAATAAAAGCCATAATGTTGGAGTTTAGAAGACTTTCTAATGATTTAAAAAATTGGCATTTTCTTTTCGGAAAACCGGAAGCTATTGATGCTTATTATGAAACCTTTAAATTTAAAAATAAATTAGATGCATTTACAGGATCTCCTTTTGTATATATTTTAGATAAAGAAAAAAGTTTAAGAGGAAGAAAAGGGCAGAAAATTAAAGGAAAAGTAGAATATAGAGAATGTTATAATACTATTTCTGCTGCAGAATTACACAATGAAATGTCGGATGATGTAAAAATCTTACTTCGTGAATACCGTTTGGCACTAAAAAAGAACAAACGTAAAGATGATTTTAGAGATAAAATTGAACAAGAAGTAATTAATAAGTAATCAGTCAACAGTTTTAAGTGTTCAGTTTAGTGTAAAAATAAATTTCATCATGAAAAAAAACTCATACATCGGAATATCATTTATTGTTTTATTGTTTGGAATTTGGACAGTAAAAGAATTAACGGAAAGATTTAAAGATAGTGGTTTAGAAAAATTAGCTAAAGTGCCTTCTTTTGAATTAACTGACCAAAACGGTAAGAAAATATCAGATAAATCATATTTGGGCAAAGTTTTTGTAGTTGAATTTTTCTTTGCAAATTGCTTAACAATTTGTCCAGTAATGAATAAAAATTTGGTGCAAGTTCAAGATGAATTTTACGGGAATTTAGATTTTGGAATCGCTTCAATAACTATTGATCCAGAACACGACACACCTGCTTTCTTAAAAGAACACGCCAAAATGTTAGGAGTGAAACATCCAAATTGGCATTTTTTAAGCGGTAATTCGGAGTATATTATGAATTTAGCCAACAAAGGTTTTTACATTCAGGCTGGAAAAGACGCAAAAGCACAAGGTGGTTTTGGTCATTCAGGTCAATTTGCGCTTATTGACAAAGAAGGAAACATTCGTAGTAGAAAAGATAAATTCGGCAATCCAATTTTATTTTACGACGGCCTAGAACAATCAGGAATTGATGCTCTAAAACAAGACATAAAATTATTATTAAAAGAATAAAAAAATAACAATCATGGAAAACAATATCGAAACAAAATACAATAAATTAATAACAGCTGTATCTATTATTATTCCAATAGCTGTCGCTGCTTTATTTGGTGTGAATTTAAGAAAATTGGGCTATGATGTAGCGCCTTTGAACTTTTTACCACCTATCTACGCTACTATTAACGGAATTACGGCGGTTTTGTTAGTTGCTGCAGTTTTAGCTATAAAAAACGGTAAAAGAAAACTACATGAATATATAATGAAAACGGCAATTGCTTGTTCCTTAGCCTTTTTATTAATGTATGTGGCGTATCATATGACTTCTATTTCCGCTGTGTTTGGTGATACAAACCATAATTCTATCTTAGAAGAATCAGAAAGAGTAGCAATTGGTTTTGAAAGAATTAATTACTTATTTATTTTAATTACACATATTTCACTTTCAGTAATTATTATTCCTTTAGTATTAATAACGTATGTTCGAGCTTTAGCGTATCGATTTGATAAGCACAAAAAATTAGCCAGAATTACTTTCCCTATTTGGTTATATGTAGCCATTACAGGTGTGGTAGTTTATGTAATGATTTCGCCTTATTATGTTAAGTAAAATTAAGAAAATAGAATATAGAATAATGAATTTAGAAGTTGAGCGTAGTATTTATGTTCTATGTTCTTTATTCTATACTCTATTTTCTCAAAGTCAATGCGCTATGTGTAGAGCTTCACTTCAAAACGAAGCAAATAAATCTGTTGCCGAAGGTGTTAATGACGGAATTGTTTATTTAATGGCAATACCCTATATTTTAGTAGCGGGTGTTTTTTTTGCAGTATGGCGATTAAAACAAAAAAAGAAAGAAGTTATAGAGTAATTTTACTATATACCTAATCCCTTTTTCCTATTAATTATTCCATACCATCAATTGTAATTTTCATTGAGCCTGTTGAAGTAATAAAAGCAACAATGCCGCTTTCGGTAAGTTCCATTTTTTCAAACACAAAATCGTTTAATTTTCCGTTTACAAAAACACCTTTCATTGGTGAGTAATTTGTTAAATAAGGAAGCATACTTTTCTTTCCTTCCTCTAAATTAGGTTGAATAGAATACTTACAACTTTCTTTAATTTTATTCAAAATCACACCTTGTAACAACCAGTTTGCAGTTCGAGTTAAGATGCCTTTTGTATTTAAAACGTAATCCATTTCTTCAAAATAAATTTCTTTAGTTTCTGCATTATATTTTGGAATTCCAGCCAAATAAATCGTTCCATTTACTGATCCAAGCATTTCTAAAGCAATAATCATTTTTCCATCTTTGTACCACAAAGTTACTTTTTGAACGGTGATTTTTCTTTTCCCAGAACCAAATTCTTGTCCAGCAAAATTTTTAGTCATAATCCTACTTGCGCTTTCATAAGTAGAGACTGCCGCTACTGAAGCATTAAAATCTGATGGAATTTTAGCAACCGCTTTAGAAACAATTTTAGTTTTGTCAAATCCGCTTTTTGGTTTTTGTCCTATTAAAGTTTGCATCTGACATTTTAAACCTAAATTCATCGTAATTTTAGAATTACTTAAAACTGCATTTGTACTATATATTTCATTAGGAACCAATTTGAACCAAGTTTCATACGTTTCGTTTGCCATAAAAGGTGTAGAAAGCGTTTCTAAAACCTGAAATACTTGGGTTTTAAAATCGCAACTTTTATTTATTGCCTCATCAATCATCTTGGCTATTTTTCCTTTAAATATTGATAAAGTTGGATTGATAATATACGTAATGGGTACATTTTTACCAGCTACTAAAATACTTGGGCTTTCGTTCCATTCAAAATTGTCAATTTTTGAAGTTGTGTTTAGTTTCCAATTGGCAAAATTGGCTTTGCTACTTAGGGTTATTGTTCCGTTTAAATTTAGTTCTCTTGTATCGTTTAAACCCATAAATTCGGTGCCGTATTTTATTTTTGCCCAAATTTTTAAAGGAATTACCGAAACAATTTCACCGTTTTTTTCTACCAATTTAATATCAGAAGTTTTCCAAATTTTCATTTCTGTTTTATCGTCATTTAAAATGGTATCAGCATAAATTAACCCTTTTACATTTTTATTTAAATGATATTCCACTTCCTTTAAACTCACTTCCATCGGCATAGCAATTAGCGATGTTTTATTGCTGTACACAATTGGTGCATTGTTGCTGGGTTCTGGTTTTAATGCTTCTATTTTTTTTGAAGAACCACAACTAAAGATCCCTAAGCTTATAATGCTATAAAGCAAAATTTTAATTTTTATATTCATAATTAACGATTCTGTAAAACGATTTTAAGAAAAACAAAAAATATAAAAAATATTGTCTTCTGTTTTAAATTATTTCTGGCATAAAAGTAAAATTTTTAATTGTAAAGTGTAACATTTTTAATAAACAATGGTCAAATAGTAAAATAATTATTATAATGAAGTCAGTACAAATCGTTTTGATACTATTTTTTGTGAGTGTTACTTCTTTTGCCCAAGAAAAAAAATGGACATTAAAAGAATGTATTTATTATGCCATAAAAAATAACATTTCCATTAAACAATCGGAATTAGATACGCAAACTACAGCTATTGCTAAAAAAGATGCCATTGGAAATTTTTTACCAAACCTAGCAGCATCTACATCACATTCTTGGAATATTGGTTTAAATCAAAACATTACTACGGGTTTATTAGAAAATCAAACGACGCAATTTACTTCTGCCAATTTAAATGCAAATGTGGATATTTTCAAAGGATTGCAAAACGTAAATCAATTAAGAAAAGCCAATTTAGCTATCATTGCTTCTCAATATCAGCTAACCAAAATGCAAGAAGACATTGCGTTAAACGTAGCCAATGCCTACTTACAGATTTTATTTAATAAAGAAAATTTAAAAGTTCAAACCGAACAAAAGTTACTTAATACAAAACAATATAACAGAACAGTTGAATTAGTGGATGCAGGAAATGTTCCAAAAGGAGATTTATTAGATATTCAAGCTACTATGGCATCCGGAAATCAACGTGTAATTGTAGCAGAAAATGCCTTATTATTGTCTAAATTAAGTTTAGCACAATTATTACAAATAAAAGATTTTCAAAATTTTGATATTTCGGAAGATGACATGCCATCGGTACTATCAACTATTTTGAATGAAACTCCAGAATCGGTAATCGCTAAAGCTAAAGAAACTAGAACAGAACTTAAAATTGCTGAAACAAATTTAGCACTTGCACAGAAAGATATTTCTATCGCAAAAGGAGCTTATTTACCTAGTTTAACCGCGTTTTATGGTTTTAATACCAGAGCATCAAATTCTAACGGATTTGAAATAATTAATGGCGTACCAATTGTAACTAGTCCAAAACCTTTGTTTGATCAGTTTAGCACCAATAAAGGTCAAAATTTTGGTTTATCGCTAAATATTCCAATTTTTAATGGTTTTGCAGTTAGAAATAATGTAGCTCGAACAAAAATTGCTTTGGAGAAAAGTCAATTGGCAAAAGATCAACAAGAATTAGATATTGAGCGTAATGTTTTTACTGCCTATACGGATACAAAAGCCGCAAAAGAAAGTTATGAAGCGGCATTACAAATTGTAAAAGCACGAGAATTAGCCATGCAATACGCAAAAGACAGATACGAAATTGGTATGATGAATATTTTTGACTACAACCAATCTCAAACGGCTTTCGTAAACGCACAATCAGAAGTATTAAGAACCAAATATGATTATATTTTTAGAATTAAAATTTTAGAATTTTATTTCGGAATTCCACTTATAGAAAAACAATAAAACCATGTCTAGAAAAAAATTATTTATCATTTTAGGAAGTGTAGTTGCTGTAATTGTACTATTAATTATTCTTAAAAAATCAGGAAAAATTGGAAATAACGACGACAGTAAAATTGTAGAAGTTTCCAAAGCAGAAACGATGACAATTATTGAAACCGTTTCGGCTACAGGTAAAATTCAACCAGAAGTTGAAATTAAAATTATGCCAGAAGTTTCAGGTGAAATTATTGCTTTAAACGTAAAAGAAGGGCAGGAAGTTAAAAAAGGACAATTGTTGGTAAAAATCAATCCGGACATTTATACTTCTGGAGTAGACCGAACGGTTGCCTCTTTATCAACTTCAAAAGCTGGTGTAAGTCAAGCAGATGCTCAAGTTAAAGAAGCGAAAGCCAATTACGATAGAAATAAAAAATTGTTTGATAAAGGCGTAATTTCTCGTGCTGAATGGGACAGAATTGTTTCTGCTTATGAAGTGGCAGTTGCCAGTAAGCAATCGGCATATTATCAAATGAAATCAGCATCGGCAAATGTAACAGAAGCAACTGACAACTTGAAAAGAACTACTATTTTTGCTCCAGCTGACGGAACCATTTCTAAATTAGATATTGAATTGGGTGAACGTGTTTTAGGACAACAACAAATGGCAGGTACAGAAATGATGCGTATTGCCAACTTAAATAATATGGAAGTTGAAGTTGATGTAAATGAAAATGATATTGTAAAAGTAAGTATTGGCGATTCGGCAAAAATTGAAGTGGATGCTTATTTAAAAAGAAAATTTGATGGTGTAGTTACAAGTATTTCTAACTCAGCTACAACAGGATTAACAGCAGATCAAGTAACGAATTTTAAGGTAAAAGTTCGATTAGTAAAAGAATCGTACCAAGATTTGTTAGAAGGGAAACCAGTTAGTTATTCTCCTTTTAGACCTGGAATGACGGCTACTGTTGATATCGAAACAAAAAGAAGTACAAATGTTTTAGCAGTTCCAATTAGTGCTATCGTAATTAAAGATGATACTACATCAACCAAAAAAGACATTGTAGCCGAAATTGAAAAAGAAGAAGCAGAGAAAAAAGGAAAAGCACCTAAAAAAGATATTAAATTCGAATGTGTTTTTGTAAAAGTTGGCGATAAAGCCAAAATTAGAGTCGTAAAAACTGGAATTCAAGACGATACAAATATTGAAATTTTATCAGGTTTGAAAAAAGGTGACGAAATAATTATCGGACCGTACACTTTAGTTTCAAAAGACTTATTGCCAAATGATAAAGTAAGATTAGAAACCAAATCTGACCAAGATAAGAAAGCAAAAGAACAAAAAAGTTAGTTAAAACAGTTTTGATTTTAGAAAAGGCACAAGAAATTGTGTCTTTTTTTGTTTCTTTGTGTATTAAATATAAAATAAAAATGGCTTTAATTCTGAATATAGAAACCGCTACAAAAAATTGCTCAGTTGCTTTATCAAAAGACGGTAAAACGCTTGCAATAAGAGAAATAGCAGAACAAAATTTTTCTCACGCTGAAAAATTGCATGTTTTTATTGAGGAACTTCTTTTAGAAACCAATGTAACATTTAAAGATGTAAAAGCTGTAGCTGTTAGTCAAGGACCAGGCTCGTACACGGGTTTGCGAATTGGTGTTTCTGCTGCAAAAGGATTGTGTTATGCGTTATCAATTCCGTTAATAGCTGTTGATACTTTAGAAATTTTGGCAAGAAAAATCCAAATATCGTCAGGAATAATTTTACCTATGATTGATGCCAGAAGATTAGAAGTTTATTGTGCATTCTTTGATAGCAATTATGCTAAAATTAGAGAAACTAAAACAGAAATTATTGATGAAAATTCGTTTAAAGAGGAAACAGAAATAATACATTTAATTGGCGATGGCGCAATTAAATTTAAAGAAATTTTAACGGATAAAAAATTTAAATATTATCCTGAAATTCAATTCCCATCTGCTGCTGAAATGAGTTTAATTTCTTTCCAAAAATTTAAAAATAACCAATTTGAAGATGTGGCTTATTTTGAACCTTTTTATTTAAAAGATTTTGTTTTGATTACTAAAAAATAAATTTTTAACATTAAAAAGGGCTGTTTACATTATATAAGCAGCCCTTTTTTTATTTTCTGAAAAAATTAGCCATTCATAGCTTCAACTATAATTGAATTATTTTTTAACATATCGCGTAACATATTTTCAATTCCATTTTTTAATGTAAATGTAGACGATGGACAACCGCTACAAGCACCTTGAAGTGTAACTTTTACAACATTTGTGCTTTCGTCAAACGAGTTAAAGGTTATATTTCCTCCGTCACTTTGAACAGCAGGTTTTACATATTCTTCCAAAATATTTATGATTTGTTGTGAGGTAACATCTAAATTATCAAAAAAATCTTCTTGTTTAATTTTGAAATTATCCGTTTTTTCAATTAAACTTTCGTCAACAACTAAATCGGTTTGTTCTAAATATTGTTTTAAAAAAGTTCTTAATTCCAGCGTGATATCATTCCATTCAGCAATGTCGTATTTTGTAATTGAAATGTAATTTTCATCAATAAAAACTTCTTTTACAAAGGGGAAACTAAATAAATCTTTAGCTAAAGGAGATGCTTTTGTTTCATCTATGTTTTTACATTCAACTGCAGTATTTGTAAGTTTTTTATTTGCTACAAATTTAGTAACCGCAGGGTTTGGTGTAGATTCAGCATAAATCGTAATTGGATTTTTTTTCGCAGCTATATCTTCAATAATAATTTGGCCGCCTTTTGCTATAAAATCCTCGATTTGTTGTGCCACTTCTTCTTGAACATCTTCCCATTCCACTATTGAAAATTTTTCAATCGCAATAAAATTTCCTGAAATGTAAACTGATTTTACAAACGGAAGAAAAAATAATTGCTTTGCTAAAGGTGAATTCGCAGTTTCATCAATGTTTTTAAATTCAAAATTTTGATTTCTTGTTATGAAATCTTCTAATTCAAATTTTACAATTGATTGATTATTTGTGCTTTTTATCGATATTTTACTCATTTTTTTTCAATTTTTTTACAAAGATATAAACATTCATTAAAGTAAAGTTATATATTTGAAGATTATAATTTTGTTAACACAATTACATTACATACAAAATGAAAAAAATTACAATATCTATTTTTTTACAATTTTTTAGTGGGATATTATTTTCACAATCAATAAATGTAAATACTACTACTTATTCTATTTCTCAGTTAGTTCAGAATGTATTAATTGATTCTCCTTGTGCTCAAGTTAGTAATTTTACCACTCAAGGTAACTGTGGAATTGGTTATTTCTCATATGGAGGTTCACCAGCAAGTTTCCCTTTTCAAGATGGTGTAATTATTAGATGTGGTGTTGCTACTAATTCTTCAGGAAGTTTTACTGATACAAATCTTTCCAGTGCTTGTCCAGGTGCTACCGGAGATGCTCAACTTTTAGCTATAAGTCAAGCAAATGGTAACACAGGTAGCATTAACGATGCTTCTTTTGTAAAATTTAATTTTACACCTTTTACAGATAATTTTAGTTTCAATTTTATATTTGCATCAAATGAATATGGAACCTACCAATGTGGTTTTAGTGATGTTTTTGCATTTATTTTAACTGATGTTACAACCGGGGTTACAACTCCACCTCAAAATTTAGCAGTAATTCCTGGAACAACAACTCCTGTTTCTGTTACAAATATTCGAAATAGTGCATATAATGCTGCTTGTGCCTCTGTAAATCCTACTTATTTTTCAGTATTTTCTTCAAGTATACCTGCGGCTACTACTGTGATGAATATGAGAGGATATACAGTTCCAATGACAGCCTCTGCAACGGTTATTCCTAATCATAATTATACTATTAAATTGGTAATTGGAGATTATAATGACACGGCATTTGATTCTGCTGTTTTTATCGAAGGTGGAAGTTTTAATGTTGGTGTAGCTAATTTAACTTATCCTATAGGATTAGGAGGTGCTTATACGCAAGATATGTTGGTTTCAAATGGTCAAGCTGTTTGCCCGGGTCAAACTAGAGTAATTAGTACAGGTTTAAATGCTGCTAATTTTGATTTTGTTTGGACTAAAAACGGAGTAAATTTGAATATTGATGCGCCTTCTATTACTGTTAGTTCACCAGGTACATATTGCGTAAGCGCAAGCGTTACAGGCGGAGGTGCTTGTTCGCAAACAGATTGTATCGTTGTCGAATATTTTACAGGTTTTCCAATTAATCAAACTCCCCCAAATTTGGTTGTTTGTAGCTCACCTGCAAATTTAACCACCCAAAATAGCATTATTTTAGCTGGTTTAGATCCAAATATTCATGATGTGCAATATTATTATACTATGGCTGATGCACTAGCTGAAAACAATCCAATTACTGCTCCAATAGCAATAGCTTTAGGGGTCACTATTCCAATAGTGGCTAGAGTAACAAATATATTCGCGGCTTGTCCAGAATTTGCAACATTTAATGTAACTTACATTGATAATAATACTGTAACAACGCCGTCATCAACTCCAACATTATGTCAGAATGCGCCTTTAACAGCAATAACTCATACTACAACTGGAGCTACTGGTATTGGAGTAGCAACAGGACTTCCAGCTGGCGTTACTGCTTCATGGACATCGAATACTATTACCATTACAGGCACACCATCAGCCTCAGGAACATTTAATTATACCATTCCATTAACTGGAGGATGTGGTATTGTAAATGCTACAGGAACCATTACTGTCACTCCAGCAAATACGGTTACGGTTGCTTCATCTACTCCAACATTATGTTCAACAACTACTTTAACACCAATTACTCATATTACAACAGGTGCTACCGGAATTGCAATTTCTACTTCTAATTATGGTTTACCATCAGGAGTTACAGCCACTTGGGCATCGAATACCATTACAATTAGTGGGATTCCTACTGAAATTGGTACTTTTAATTATTCTATTCCATTAACTGGAAATTGTGGTTCTGTAAATGCTACAGGAACAATTACAGTTATTTCATTTAATACAGTTACCGCAGGAATCACTAATCCTATATTTTGTTTAAATACACCATTAACAGCTATTACCCATACTACTGGAGGCGCTACAGGTATTGGAACACCAACTGGATTTCCAGCAGGTGTTACGGCTTCATGGTTAGCAAACACGATTACTATTAGTGGCACACCAACAGCATCAGGAACATTTGCTTACACGATTCCTTTAACAGGCGGATGTGGTACGGTAAATGCAACAGGTACTATTGAAATTAATGTGGATAATACTGTTACGGCGGCTTCTTCTATACCAGCATTATGTACAAATGTTACATTAACTCCTATAACTCACACTACTACAGGCGCAACAGGTATTGGAACACCAACTGGACTTCCAGTAGGCGTTACAGCTACTTGGGTATCAGATACAATTACTATTAGTGGTACACCAACGGCTTCAGGAACTTTTAACTATAGTATTCCCTTAACAGGCGGATGTGGTACTGTAAATGCAACAGGTACTATTACTGTAACTACAGCTAACACAGTTACTGCGGCAACTTCTACACCAACAATATGTTTAAGTAATTCTTTAACACCAATATCTCATACTACAACAGGCGCAACAGGTATCGGAGTAGCAACAGGACTACCAACAGGCGTTATCGCTTCATGGGCAGCAAATACGATTACCATTAGTGGAACCCCAACAAGTACTGGAATGTTTAATTATAGTATTCCTTTAACGGGTGGTTGTGGAGGAATTGCAACAGGAACGATTACTGTAAATCCAGACAATACGGTTTCAGCACCTTCTACAACCCCAACACTTTGTATTAATTCGGCTTTAACAGCAATCACACATACTACAACTGGAGCTACTGGTATTGGAGTAGCA
>NZ_JBIISE010000046.1:0-9719 GCF_044341185.1 Flavobacterium sp. | reverse complement strand
TTTTATTATTTAAATACACACCCAAATACGCTTCGTTTAAGTATTTGGTTTTTTCAGCAGCATAATTGGCTTCCACATACGTTCCTGATTGCACCGAAACTTTTGCGTAAATATTTTCATAACTAATTGACGCTCTTACTAATGCAATATTTATATTAAAGTTATTTTGTTTGTTATAATTGTATAAAAAATTTTGTTTGTCTTTGTTTTCAGACGCATCAAAATCATAGGAATAATACGTGTCAATAAAACCTGAAAGAACTATTTTTAATGTTTTTTTTGGATTTTCTTGAGCAAACGAAATAGAAACTATTATTAAAAAAAATAAGGCAACTGTGTTTTTCATTTTAAATCTTTTTTCTTCGGGTGTCAATAATATGAACTATTTTCCAAATATTATTTTCTAAAAGAAAAGTAAAGGAATTTACGCCAATATGACTTAACTTTTCATTGATATAAAATTCGTATGGTGTCCAAACGTTTGCCATAGTGCCATCTATTTGAATGTTATAACTTAAAAGGCGTTCTTCAATTTTTAGGTTTTTTGGAATGGCGGCTACGGATTTATAAAAATCTGAATTACTTTGATATGACAACCCTCCAACCGTGTTTTTTTCCGTGATTGATTGCAATTTCATCTCTTTATGGCAAACAGATTGAATTTTTAAAGTATCACTACTTTGTAAACCTTCAAAAAATACTGAAATGGATTGTTTGATTGCCTTTTCCTCTTGTGCAAAAACACCAATACTTAATCCAAAAAATAATAAAATAAATACTTGTCTCATAATGGTTACATTTATTTATTGGTATTAAATGTAGAAAAATTGTTACAATCCATATCTTTATATTAATTTTACAAAATATTTCATTCGGTATTTACTGAACACTAAAAACTGATAACTGAACACAAAAGCATATGTCTGTAGCAAAAAAAGATTATAAAAAAATTACTACGAAGTCGTTAATTGATATGAAAGCCAATGGTGAAAAAATTTCTATGCTAACGGCATACGATTTCACAATGGCAAAAATTGTAGACACAGCAGGTATTGATGTGATTTTAGTAGGCGATTCGGCCAGTAATGTAATGGCAGGAAACGAAACCACGTTACCCATAACTTTAGATCAAATGATTTATCACGCAAGCAGTGTGGTGAAAGCGGTGGATAGAGCGTTAGTTGTGGTTGATTTACCTTTCGGAAGTTATCAATCGGATCCTAAAGAAGCGTTGCGTTCTTCTATTCGTATTATGAAGGAAAGCGGCGGACACGCTGTAAAATTAGAAGGTGGTAAAGAAATTGAATCGTCAATAAAGAAAATATTAAATGCCGGAATTCCTGTAATGGGACATTTGGGTTTAACACCACAATCGATATATAAATTCGGAACGTACACGGTTCGTGCCAAAGAAGAGGAAGAAGCGGATCAATTACTAGAAGATGCCAAAATGTTAGAACGTATTGGTTGTTTTGCTCTAGTTTTAGAAAAAATACCGGCGAAATTAGCACAAAAAGTTGCCGAAAGTATTTCTATTCCGGTAATTGGAATTGGAGCGGGTAGTGGCGTAGACGGTCAGGTGTTGGTTTTACACGATATGATTGGTATGACACACGAATTTAGTCCAAGATTCTTACGCAGATATATGAATTTATTTGAAGATATGACGAAAGCAATCGGGCAATATGTAGCTGATGTAAAATCAGAAGATTTTCCTAATGCTAACGAACAGTACTAGTACTAATTAAAGTTGTCATTTCGACGAAGGAGAAATCGCATAATCTAAGCATAATGTGATTTCTCCTTCGTCGAAATGACAATAAATAAAAATTAAGAATTTTAGAAAGTCTAAAAATCTAAGATGTCTAACCTTCTAAAAATCTAAAAAAAACAATGAAAATAGTTTCCGATTCAAAAAATCTTCAAATTCTTCACGAAGACAATCATATAATAGTAGTAAATAAGCGCGTTGGCGATATCGTACAAGGAGATAAAACCGGTGATGAGCCATTATCGGATATTGTGAAATCGTATTTAAAAGTGGCGTATGACAAACCGGGTGAGGTGTTTTTAGGTGTGGTACATCGTTTGGATCGACCTACAACAGGAATTGTGGTGTTTGCTAAAACATCAAAAGCATTAACCCGTTTAAATGAAACGTTTAAAAACAGAGAAACACAGAAAACCTATTGGGCTATTGTTAAAAATGCGCCGCCAAAAACGGAAGATACTTTGGTGCATTTTTTACGAAGAAATACTAAAAATAACACTTCTAAAGCCCATTTAAAAGAAGTGCCTGATGCAAAAGAAGCCAAACTATCGTATAAAATTATTAAGAAATTAGATAATTATTACGCTTTAGAAATTGATTTACATACCGGACGTCATCATCAAATTAGAGCGCAACTTACTGCTGTGGGTTGCCCAATTAAAGGCGACTTAAAATACGGATTTGATAGAAGTAATCCTAACGGTGGTATTCATTTACACGCCAGAAAATTAGTGTTAACGCATCCGGTTACTAAAGATCCATTAGAAATTATCGCTCCAGTACCGGAAGATGTATTGTGGAAGTTGGTTTAAGTGAGTCGTAAAGTCGAAAGTCCCAAATCGTAAATCGTAAATCGTAAATCGTAAATCCCAAATCGTAAATAAACTTTACTTATTTGATATTAAGCAAAAATATTTTTTGTATTTTTGAACCTTAAAATTTAAAACCATGTCAACAGTTACTTTAGGAGGAAATCCTGTAAACACAAATGCTGCTTTACCAGCTATTGGTTCAGCTGCACCCCAATTTCAATTAGTAGGAAACGATTTGTCTGAAATTTCTTTACAAGATTTTAAAGGTCAACGTGTTATCTTAAATATTTTTCCAAGTATTGATACGCCTACTTGTGCTACTTCAGTACGAACGTTTAATAAAATGGCTAACGATTTAACGAATACTAAAGTATTGTGTATTTCTAAAGATTTGCCTTTTGCTCAAAAACGTTTTTGTGGTTCGGAAGGATTAGAAAATGTAGTGAACTTATCAGATTTTAGAGATGGAAGTTTCGGAACGGATTACGGGGTAACTTTAATTGATTCTGTTTTAAAAGGATTACATGCCAGAGCGATTGTTGTAATTGATGAAACTGGAAAAGTAGCTTATTCTGAATTGGTTAGTGAAATTGCTAACGAACCAAATTACGAAGCGGCTTTAAACGCATAAAAATAAGATGATTCAAGATAAAAGATTTTTTTCAGGTAGAGTTAAAAGTATTGGATTTGCCGTAAAAGGCGCCTTTAAATTAATCACAACGGAACATAGTATAATGGTGCAATTTTCTATTATGCTTTTAATGATATTTGCTGGATTTTATTTCCATATTAGTCGTGAAGAGTGGATGTTGCAAATACTAGCTTTCGGATTGGTATTAGGAATTGAAGGTATAAATACGGCAGTGGAGAAAATAGCAGATTTTATTCACCCTGAATTTCATGACCGAATAGGTTTTATTAAAGATATTGCTGCTGGTGCCGTTTTATTTGCGGCAAGTAGCGCGTTAACAGTAGGTGCTTTAATTTATGTACCGAAACTATTTAATTTATAGAAATTAATGGCTAAAAAAGAAACAACAAGCGCTTCAGATAAGAAACTGCGAACTTCTATATTTAAAACCACACGAGGACAAAAGTTCGTTGCTGGTTTTTTCTTCGTTATAATTGCATTGTTTTTATTATTATCTTTTATATCGTATTATATTTCAGGTAGTAACGACCAAAGTCAAATAAATGAGCTGGCCAATAGAAACGTAGTCGTTGAAAATTGGTTGGGTAAAATAGGGGCTTGGTTGGCTGATTTCTTTTTGTATCAAGGTTTTGGTATTGCTTCTTTCTTATTTGTAAAAATTTTCTTTTTAATTGGTGCGTATTTACTAATTGATTTGCCACTAGGTAAAATAAGAAAATCTACCTTTTGGGATTTGTATGCGATGGTCACCATTTCCTTATTTTTTGGACTTATTTGGGAGTATGTTCCACATTTATCTGGAGTAATTGGTTTCGAATTGCATGATTTAATTCAAGATTATGCTGGGAATATTGGTACGATTATGATTTTAGTTTTCAGCGTAATTGTATTTTTAATCTTTAAGGTGAAAGTGTCTCCAGACAAACTAAAAGACTATTTAGATGCGAAAGCTTCGCCTGTAGCTGTAGTTGATGAAAATGAGATTGACGAGGAAGCTACTTCTGACACTATATCACCAGTGCTTTCAGATAGTGAAGAGGAAGCCGCTATAGTAGCACCGCCATTAAAAAAAAATCCTATAATTGAAGATACAGATGACGAATGGACAAACATGCAAGTGATTGACCGTGATGCGCCTTCGGCTTTTGAAATAGATAAAACGGCTTTAAAGCCTACCATACAAAATGCGTCTGAAATTAAATTAGACACACCACCACAAGAAACACCGAAACAACCTGAAATTATTGAAACGGAAGATTCGTCTTTTATTATCGAAAAACCAGAAGAGGAAGATATAGTAGAAGAAAGTATTGCCCAACGTTTGGTGCAAGATTTCGGTGAATTTGATCCAACTTTAGAGTTGTCTAACTTTCAAATGCCTTCTATTGAATTGTTGAAAGATTATTCGGGAGTGGGAATTACTATCAATCAAGCCGAATTAGAGGAAAATAAAAATAAGATTGTAGATACCTTAAAGAACTACAAAATAGAAATCGCTCAGATTAAAGCTACTGTAGGACCTACGGTTACGTTATACGAAATTGTACCTGAAGCGGGTATTCGTATTTCTAAAATTAAGAGTTTGGAAGATGATATTGCCTTGTCGTTATCGGCATTAGGTATTCGTATCATTGCGCCCATTCCGGGTAAAGGGACTATTGGTATTGAGGTACCAAATGCCAATCCGTCGATGGTTTCTATGAGAAGTGCCATTGCTTCGCCGAAATTCCAACAAGCAGAAATGGAATTGCCTATTGCTTTAGGAAAAACCATTTCTAATGAAACGTTAGTTGTAGATTTAGCTAAAATGCCGCACTTATTGATGGCAGGAGCAACTGGACAAGGTAAATCGGTAGGATTAAATGCGGTATTGACATCGTTACTTTACAAAAAACATCCAGCGGAAGTGAAGTTTGTATTGGTAGATCCGAAGAAAGTAGAGTTGACCCTTTTTAATAAAATTGAACGTCATTATTTGGCCAAACTTCCTGATACGGATGAGGCGATTATAACCGATAATGCGAAAGTAATTAATACCTTAAACTCGTTGTGTTTGGAAATGGACAATCGTTATTCTTTGCTTAAAGATGCTATGGTGCGTAACATAAAAGAGTATAATGAGAAATTTAAACAACGAAAATTAAACCCAGAAAATGGGCACCGTTTTTTACCGTATATCGTTTTAGTGGTAGATGAGTTTGCCGATTTAATTATGACGGCGGGTAAAGAAGTAGAACTGCCTATCGCGCGTTTGGCGCAATTGGCTCGTGCTATTGGAATTCATTTGATTATTGCTACGCAGCGTCCGTCTGTGAATGTAATTACAGGTATGATTAAAGCCAATTTCCCAGCAAGAATTGCCTTCCGAGTAACGTCTAAAATTGACTCAAGAACCATTTTAGATTCAGGGGGTGCGGATCAGTTGATTGGTAGAGGGGATTTGTTGTTTTCTAACGGAAATGATTTAATTCGTGTGCAATGTGCCTTTGTAGATACTCCAGAAGTAGAACGTATTTGTGATTTTATTGGTTCGCAAAAAGCGTATGCCGATGCCTATTTACTGCCAGATTATGTGGGTGAAGATAGTGGCATAAAACTTGATATGGATATATCGGAACGTGATTCATTATTTAGAGATGCGGCTGAGGTTGTTGTTTCGGCACAACAAGGTTCGGCTTCTTTAATTCAAAGAAAACTAAAGCTTGGATATAACCGAGCAGGACGAATTATTGACCAATTAGAAGCGGCTGGTATTGTAGGACCTTTTGAAGGTAGCAAAGCCAGACAAGTTTTAATAACGGATATGAATTCGTTAGAAATATTTTTTAAGAACGAACAATAGATTGAAAACCATATAATGAAAAAATTAGTTACACTATCAGTTATCGCCCTATTTTTAGTGGCCTTTACAACTGGAGAAAACAACCCACCGAAAGAGAAAAATGCGGGTAAAGCATTATTAGATAAAGTAGTTGCCAAAGCAAAATCCTATAAAAATATGGTGATTGACTTTAAGTATGCTATAAATAACTCTGCAGAAAAAATCAATCAAGAAAGTACAGGAAAGGTGATGCTTCAAGGTAACAAGTATCATTTAACTTTTATGGGTGTTACTAAATTATTTGATGGAAAGAAAATATACACGATTGTTCCTGAAGATGAAGAAATTACGGTATCTAACCATGATGAGAATGATGCTAATGCGATGTCACCAAACAAGATTTTTACCTTCTTTAAAAAAGGATTTAAATTCGCTATGGATATCAAACAACCTATGGCTGGGAAAACCATTCAGTATGTAAAGCTTACGCCTTCTAGTGTGACGGATAAACGTAAAGAAATCTTAATTGGTATTGATACCAAAACCAATCATATCTATAACTTAATTGAAATTGGTAAAAATGGTACTAGAACCACTTTAACAGTTTCTTCGTTTAAATTTAACCAAACGTTAGCAAAAAATCAGTTTACCTTTGTAAAAGCGAAATATCCAAATTATTATATTAATAAAGCGGACTAATCTGTAGCTTTTACGTATAACCACTCCATGAAAATAATTGATAAATATTTATTAAAATCATTCCTGATTACATTTGCTACGGTATTTGTAATCCTTTTTTTTATTTTCGTATTGCAAAGTATTTGGTTGTTTATTGCCGAATTGGCAGGTAAGGATTTAGATGCTTTGACTATCTTTAAATTTATCTTTTATTACTCGCCAATCATGGTGCCTTTGGTGTTGCCATTGTCTATTTTATTGGCTTCTATTATGACCTTTGGTAGTTTTGCAGAAAACTATGAATTTGCGGCAATGAAGTCGGGCGGAATATCTTTAGGACGTGCCATGAAGTATTTAATTGTTTGTACCGTGTTGTTTAGTGGTATTGCCTTTTTATTTGCCAATAATATTATTCCTGAAGCCCAATACCGATTTATAAACTTAAGAAAGTCTATTATTCAAACCAAACCGGCTATGGCTATTGGTGAAGGACAATTTAGTAAAATTGGTACCACAACCTCCATTCATGTTGAAAAGAAATCAGGGGAAAACGGCTCGTTTTTAGAGGGTGTTACGATGCATATGAAGAAAGGGGAGTTTGGTACGGTTACTACTGTTATTAAAGCCAAAAAAGGGGTATTGAAAAGTGATGAATCTACCAATTTATTGCAGTTGGATTTATTAGATGGAAATTATTACGAAGACATTCAACCTAAAAAGTTTGAAGAACGCGACAAGCTGCCTTTTGCTAAAAGTAGTTTTAAGAAATATACCGTTACCATTGATTTAGCAAAACTAAACGGCGCATCAGAAGAAGGCGCTGAGATTGTAAACGCGTACAACATGCTTAATATGAGCGAATTGAAATACACGATTGATTCGTTACAAACGACATTTAACAAAGATGTTACGGCGTATAGTGACAACTTAGATAAAAGTGCCGAAAGTCTTGCTATGGTATATAATGCGCCCGTGTCTTCTTCTGTAATAGTGCCTAAAAAAACTAAATTAACTGGCGATTTAATTGATTTGTTTCCAACAGATAAAAAAACGTTGGTGATAGATGTTGCCAAAAACAATATTAACAATACTATTTTTACTTTGGACGGATATAAAACCGATTTGGAGTTTAAACAAAACAATATTAACGACCACTGGATTGGGTATTACGATAAAATTTTAATTGCCTATTCGTGTTTGTTGATGTTTTTTATTGGTGCGCCTTTGGGTGCCATTATTAGAAAAGGGGGGCTTGGCTTGCCTATTATATTTGCAGTAGTAATTTTTATTATTTATAATTTTGCCAATACGTTTGGTAAGAAATTAGCCGGACAAGACGCTATTTCTCCTTTTATAGGAACGGCAGCGGGTGCTTTATTACTCACGCCTTTTGCTATAATGTTTACCTACAGAGCCACCAAAGATATGGGATTAACCATCGATTTAGATTGGTTGGTGTTGCCTATTAAAAAAATGCTTACGAAACGAAATACTAATTCGCTACCTAGCGAAAACACAACAACTAATGAGTCATAAGATACAACTGAATACCATAGAAGAAGCTATTGAAGATATCCGTCAGGGTAAAATGATTATTGTGGTAGATGATGAAGACAGAGAGAATGAAGGCGATTTTTTAGCGGCTGCTGATAAAGTAACGCCAGAAATGATCAACTTTATGGCTACGCACGGAAAAGGGCTTATTTGTGTGCCATTAACCGAATCGAGATGTAAGGAATTGGAATTGCATACCATGGTAACCAACAATACTGATAATATGGAAACGGCCTTTACGGTTTCTGTAGATTTAAAAGGAAATGGGGTGACTACAGGTATTTCTGCAGCGGATCGTGCTAAAACTATTGAAGCTTTAGTGCATCCGGATACCAAACCGTACGAATTGGGACGACCAGGACATATTTTTCCTTTAATTGCCAGACAAGGTGGGGTGTTACGAAGAACTGGGCATACGGAAGCGGCTATTGATTTTGCTCGTTTGGCAGGGTATTCTTCTGCAGGTGTCATTTGCGAGATTATGAATGATGATGGTACGATGGCACGTTTACCAGAATTGGTAGAAGTGGCTAAGAAATTCGATTTGAAATTGGTTTCTATTGAAGACTTAGTGGCATACCGAATGCAACACGACAGTTTGATTAAGAAAAAAGAAGACTTTGAAATACAAACCCGTTTTGGAACGTACCGTTTGCGTGCGTATTTGCAAGTTACGAACAAACAGGTGCATATTGCCTTAACAAAGGGAAGTTGGAGTATGGGTGAGGCCATTTTAACCCGTATTAACTCTACGCAAGTCACGAATGATATATTGGGTAGTTTAACCGATACGTTAAATAAGAAGTTAGAAGATATCTTTAAGAAATTTGAATCGTATGATAAATGTGCGATTTTGTTTATCAATCAGGAAATGCAATCAGTGGAATTGTTGGATCGTTTGGCCGAGTTGAAACGTTTGCAAGCGGCAGGAGATTTTACGACACCAAGAATTGCTGTAGATACCAAAGACTTTGGTATTGGTGCGCAAATTTTACATGATTTGGACATTACTAAGATTAAATTATTAACCAATTCTTGGCAAAACAAACGTGTGGGAATGATTGGTTACGGCTTAGAAATAACCGAGTATTTGAATTATTAAATAAAAAACCAGATAGTAAATATTGACTATCAGGTATTTAATAAAAACTTCTAAAAAAAGTAATACAATTGTTTTTTTAATAGAAAAAACCTTTTATATTTGCACTCGCAATACGAAAGTAGTGCACGTCTTATTGGAGAAATGGCAGAGCGGTCGAATGCGGCAGTCTTGAAAACTGTTGACTGTAACAGGTCCGGGGGTTCGAATCCCTCTTTCTCCGCGAAAGCGATGTTTCAAAAGAAACATAAAAAGTAAAAACACCTTTAAAACCAAGCGTTTTAGAGGTTTTTTCATTTTTAGACCTTAGTCAAAAAACACCTATTTTATCA
>NZ_JBIISE010000069.1:0-2682 GCF_044341185.1 Flavobacterium sp. | reverse complement strand
AATATAGCTAAAATTTACAACTTATTAACCGCTGTTAAGCGCAATTTATATTTTCGATATGTCTATCACTTTAATTCCAAATCTTCTAAAACTTCTCATTTCACGAACTGTTTGGACTAAAGAATATTTCGCAATATTTGATTCACTTAATTCAACTTTCTCCGCAGGCTTTTTTCCAACATAAGAGTAATTATTGTAAGCCATTACAAATTCAATTTTTAATTCATTATTTAAAATTTTCTGATGTAAATCTTTTGCGTCTATTTTTGTTTTATTTTTTTTATTATATTTTTCAATTGTTTTGATGAAGTAACTACTTCCAGTATTATTGAATAAATCGTTATTAAGTCTTTTCGCAGATAAAACAACTTGAATGTAAAGATTTCTCATTTGGGTTGTAAAACCATTTTTTACGTGAACAAAATATAATGTGTTATTATGGTGAATTAAAATATCACATAATTCAATATTATCTTTTATCAATTTGTCTAAAATGTAATAATTACTTTTAGTATGACTTGAATTGTAAGTATCTTCATCCCATCCTTTTGTCCATTTATTTAGAAGATTTTCTGTAAGTTCATTTTGATTATATGTATTTATTGCATCTTTACTAATTCTTTCTAAAAATTTATTATCTAGGTAATACCAGTTGCTATCAACTCTAAAATATTTTTTATTTAAATAAGTTCTTTCTGAAACAATATGTGAGTAAAAATTTCCAAATGTTGATTCTTTGCCTCCAATAATTCCAACAACATCTAGATTAAATAATTTGGATGAAATTTCTTTTCTATTATTAAAGTTTTCAACACTTTTGAAGATATGTTCAGTACATTCAAAATATAAATTTTCTTTTTCTTTTACAATTCTATCATTCTTACTCCAGGATTTTTTAAACCTAACTTTAAATTCATCACATTCATAAAACTTTTCAAGTTTTTTTGGATTTATAACTTCTATTATACCTTCTTTAATTTTATGCAATTCGTTAGGTGTGTTATGTAAAATGATGTCGTCTATAATTTTCTCTTTTAATCCATTATTTAATTCTGTTAATAAAATTGCATCATCTATTTTTGAAAATAACGTAAGTTGAGTGTAATTAGTTTTGTCAGACCTTATTTTATGTATATCTTTTATTAATTCTTTAAGTTCTTCGAAATTTATTTTAGTTTTAAGAGAAAAAAAGGAACCTATTTCCATTATTGCTTTTACGCTATCTAAATCAAATTTCTTGAAAATTCCTTTCTTAAGTTCATCACGTACGATTACTTTAATTTTTTTTGGTATTTCAGAATATTCTAGTGATTCACTTATTCTTTGATCGTACGTGTAAGTGTTATCTTTTTGCGATATGTTACTTGCAACACCTCTTGTATTAACTTTCAAAATAATATCTTCCTGTGGTTTAGCAAAATGTTGATAAAAATCAATACCAAAGTTGCTGTCAATGAAAGCTTGGATAACACTAAATCCGCTTCCACCAACAATACAAAAAATGTTAGTTTTATAAATTAGAAAAAGTACAAATGAGAATTCAACTATTTCAAAGTTTTGATCTTTTACTAACTCATCGGGAAGAAACAATTTCCAATAATTTTGAGTTTTTGGTTGATTATAATAATATGTATAGTGTTCAAAATCCTTTTCTACAAAGTGATTCAAAGTTGGTTTTACAATATTAAAATCTGTTTGTTCTGCACGCAACCCTTTCTTATGATTGTCTTTTATATGTTCAATTATTTCTTTATTTGTTTTTCCATTAAATAAAAAGAAATTTTTATCGATAAGAAAAATTTTGAGATTGAATTTCAAATTATCCATTTATGTGATTTTTAGAATATATTAATTCGCTTTTTAGCAATTTGCTGGTAATTTATTTACTCAGTTTTTCTTGTCTATTCAACTTACTACTCATAAATTATGGAGATATGCTCAATAATTATTTATTTTTTGTAAAATTAGCCGGTTGAATTTTAAAAACATTGAGCATTTTTACGCAATGTGTTATAAAAATAAATACTTTGTTTTATAACTACTATACGAAAACTGATATTACCAATCGAAAATTCACATTATTTTCATATTTCTACGAAAAACATTGAATTTTCTAGATTAACAATCGGTTTAATTGATTAATCTCAAATTTAAAGCTAATAATATAAAAGGGAAAATTTATTTATGTAGAATGATTTCTACAGAAGTACAGAAGCGGTTTTTAATTAAAAAACAAATTAAACGCTTAAATAAGGGGGGAAATTAAATATTATAAATAATATTTTTTAAATAGCAAATTAGCTTATCCATTTAAATTCGTTTAATGTAAAAGTATTCTTCATCATGATTTTTCATCAATTTAATGTCATAAATACCATAAATAACATTGCCTTTGTATTCTGAGTAATATGTAAATAATTTAAAAGAGAAACCAATAGCTTTCAAAAATTGTTTGTGTGCATATACATACTGATAATCTTCTAATAATGAATCGAGAATTTTGTAATACTTTAGTAATTGCTTATTTACTTCACTTATTTTATTTCTAATAACATTATTCTTTTCATTATGATATGCTATTCTATCTTTTGCTGTTGCAAAAACTTGATTATTTCGTTTTGGTGTAAATATTACATTTGAAAACGGACATATTTTTAATTCTGGTTTTTTTCGCATTGTAAT
>NZ_JBIISE010000026.1:0-35112 GCF_044341185.1 Flavobacterium sp. | reverse complement strand
TTTCTGATTTCTTCTTTGTACTTTTAATGCATATTAAGAAAGATATATGAAAAAGAATTTCAGAAAAATGACAAAAAAAGCCAAAGATTTTTCGGCTCACGTATATAAAATACTATCCGCATCACCTACTAAAGACTTTAATTACAAACAAATAGCTGCGATAATTGAAGTGAATGATACTCAAAGTAGAAACGAAATTATTAAAGAATTAGGTATTTTAAAGAAAGCAGGTAAAATAGAAGAAACCGAACGCGGTAAATACAAAATAATATCAAAAGCAGAATATTACGAAGGAACTGTAGATATGACATCTCGAAAATCGGGATATTTTGTTTGTTCTGAATTAGAAGATGATGTATATATTCCGTTTATTAATTTAAACCACGCTTTAGATGGTGATAAAGTTAAATGTTATATTTACAATAGAAGAAGTAGTAGAAAACCAGAAGCAGAAGTTTTAGAAATTTTAGAAAGAGCAAAAACAGAATTTGTTGGTGTAATTGATATTCAGAAAAATTTTGGTTTTGTAACTACTACAAATGCTAAAATGTACACAGATATTTTTATTCCAAAAAATGAAATAGCAACTGCAGAACACGGTGATGTAGTTTTAGTTTCAATGGTAGATTGGCCAAAAAAAGCCGATTCCCCTTTTGGAAAAGTAATAAAAGTCTTAGGAAAACCTGGAGAACATAATACTGAAATTCACGCCATCTTAGCAGAATATGGTTTACCATACGATTTTCCAATTGAAGTGGAAGCTTATGCGAATCAAATAGATACTTCAATTACAAAAGAAGAAATTGCAAAACGTAGAGATATGCGAAATATTTTAACGTTTACAATTGATCCAAAAGATGCTAAAGATTTTGATGATGCCTTATCATTCCAAGTTTTACCTAATGGAAATTATGAAATTGGGGTTCATATTGCTGATGTATCTCATTATTTACAAGAAGGTACTATTTTAGATGAAGAAGCTTATAATAGAGCTACTTCTGTGTATTTAGTAGACAGAGTGGTTCCAATGTTACCCGAAGTTTTATCAAATTTTGCTTGTTCTTTACGACCAAATGAAGAAAAATATACATTTTCAGCTATTTTTCAATTAAATAATAAAGCGGAAGTGGTGGATTCTTGGTTTGGAAGAACGGTTATTTATTCAGATCAACGATTTGCGTATGAAGAAGCACAAGAAATTATAGAAAGTAAATCAGATATAATTCCAGCTCATATTTCATTGACTGGAAAAGAATACCACGCACCAAAACCAATTGTAGAAGCCACATTAAAAATGGACGAATTAGCAAAAATTCTTCGTAGAAAAAGAATGAATGCTGGTGCAATTTCTTTTGATAAAGTAGAAGTAAAATTCAATTTAAACGAACACGCGGAACCTGTTGGCGTGTATTTCAAACAAAGTAAAGATGCGAATCATTTAATTGAAGAATTTATGTTATTAGCCAATAGAAAAGTGGCTGAATTTATAGGAAAGCAAAAGAAAACGTTTATATATAGAATTCACGATGAACCAAATGAAGATAAATTATTTGGTTTACAAAACGTAATTTCAAAATTCGGATATAATTTAAATTTAAAATCAAAACAAGATATTTCTACTTCTTTAAATAAATTATTAGAAGAAGTTCAAGGAAAAAAAGAACAAAATATGGTCGATACACTTACAATTCGTTGTATGAGTAAAGCCGCTTATTCTACAAATAATATTGGTCATTACGGCTTAGCCTTCGATTATTATTCGCATTTTACTTCGCCAATTCGTCGTTATCCTGATGTGATGGCACACCGTTTGCTACAATTTTATTTAGATGGAGGAAAAAGTGCAAGTGAAGAAGTTTTTGAAGAAAAATGTATACATTCGTCTGATAGAGAAAATTTAGCTGCAAAAGCGGAAAGAGATTCTGTAAAATACATGCAAGTAAAATACATGCAAGACCATAAAGATCAAGAGTTTTTAGGTGTAGTTTCTGGCGTTACCGAATGGGGAATTTATGTAGAAATTATCGAAAATAAATGTGAAGGAATGGTGCGTATTAGAGAAATTAAAGATGATTATTACACATTTGATGACAAACAATATGCTTTAGTAGGTGAAGTTTCTAAAAATATTATACAATTAGGAGACGAAGTGTACGTTAAAGTAAAAAATGCCGATTTAGTAAAAAAACAATTGGATTTTCATTTTGTAAGAGAAAACAAGTAGTTTTTTTAGTGATTAGTTAAGAGTAATTAGTAAAGTGTAAATTAAAATTTTCAACACAAACTTGTCATACTGAACTTGTTTCAGTATCTCATAACCAAAAGATTATGAAAAAAATCATTTATTCCATATTATTTTTAAGCTCATTAGCTTTTGCCCAAACTGAAAAATTGGTTGGTGATTTCAATAAAGTAACCGCTTTTGATAAAATAGATGTACTATTACTTTCAAGTACTGAAAATAAAGTAATTTTAAAAGGTACTAATTCTGAAGAAGTAGAATTAATAAACAATAATGGTGAATTAAAAATTAGAATGCCATTAACAAAAATACTAAGTGGTGATGCTATTTCAGCAACTGTTTATTATAAAAAATTAAATGCTTTAGAAGCTAATGAAGGCAGTAGAATTTCTTGTGAAACAGAAATAAAAGCGATTGGTTTTGATATTATTACCAAAGAAGGTGCAGAAATTGTTTTAAATAATCTTATTTCAGATAAATTAAAAGTTCGTTGTGGCGCAGGAAGCATTGTTACTGTAAAAGGAACGGTAAAAAATCAGGATATTTTAGCAAATTCAGGAGCTAAATATGACGGGCAAGATTGTATTACCCAACAAACTACAGTAACCGTAAATGCTGGTGGAATTGCTAATGTAAAGGCTTTAGATTTAGTGGATGCTAAAACCCGAGCAGGCGGAACAATTACTATTTACGGCAATCCAAAACAAATAAATCAAAAATCGGTTGCTGGCGGTAAAATTATTCAAGCAAATTAAAATTTACGCACAAGTTTTTTTATAACTTTTAAAATTAGTAATTTTACATTTAAGTGCATTAGTTTAATAAACCTTTTAAACTTATAAACTTATAAACTTTTTTAAACTTATTAATGATTCACGATATATTATTAGCCATTCCTTGGGCATTTTTGTTAGCTATTTCTATTGGTCCTGGTTTTTTTATGTTATTAGAAACCAGTATTACAAAAGGATTTAAAGCTGCTTTTACTTTAGATTTAGGAATTGTATTTAGTGATATCATTTTTATATTAATTGCTTATTTTGCTACCAATCAAATTTTATCGCAACTAAAAGATAACCCGGTATTATATATTATTGGCGGAATTATAATGTCTGTTTACGGATTGATTTCTTATATCCAATTAAAGAAAAAATTTAATGAAAAAATGGATGATGATGACGAAGAAGATATCCAAAAAAATAATTATTTAGGATTGTTTTTTAAAGGTGTTTTTTTAAATATTATTAATATTGGTGTCTTAGGTTTTTGGATGATGATTATTATAACTCACGGTCCAAAATTAGAAATGAATCCAGTGCGTATTTTTGTTTTTTTTACTTCAATTTTAGTGTTTTATTTACTAATTGATATTTATAAAATACTATTAGCCAAGCAATTAAAACATAAATTAACTCCAAATAACATTTATAAAATTAAAAGAATTATTAGTATAGTAATATTAATTTTTGGTGTGTTTTTTATCCTACAAGGGCTTTTCCCAAAAAGCAAACAAATCGTAAATAAAAAACTAGGGATAGAGCAAGTTGTGAAGTAATTTTATAAAAAAAAGCTACTTTTTCAAGTAACTCTTTTTGAATTTTCGCCGGATTCGAACTATAACTTTATTTAATTTTTTCTAAAAAATCACAAAAAAAAGAGCTACTTTTTCAAGTAACTCTTTCAGAGGCATCGTCCGGATTCGAACCGGAGTAGACGGTTTTGCAGACCGGTGCCTAGCCGCTCGGCCACGACGCCGTAATTGGATTGCAAATATAGATATAAAAATTTCAATATTCAAATCACAAATTCCAAATATTTCAAAAGATAGTTTTTAAAAACTATCTTTTTTTACTCATAATTATTGTAACTCCTTCAACATCACCTCCAATAGGAGGATTTAATTTAGTTACTTGAACTTCAATTTTTAAAACCGAAAGCAATTCTTTTAAAACCCGATCTATAATTCTTTGCGCCACGTGTTCTAATAGTTTGGCGCGTATTGCCATTTCTTCCACCACAATTCTATTTAAATCTACATAGTCTACTGTGTCATTTAGTTCATCTGTTTGTGCAGATTGTTTTAAATTGGTTTTTACAGTTAAATCTATTCTATAATTACTTCCAATTTTTGCTTCTTCTTCTAAACATCCGTGATATGAAAAGGTTCTAATATTAGTTAATTTTATGATTCCCATAATTAATTTGTTTATTGTTTTTATTTAATTGTTTATTGTTTTAGAAAAGTTGCGTCAACAATAAACTATTAACCATAAACTTTTTTTATCTTTGTCAAAAGTAAAAAAAAACAATGTCTGCAGAAGAAAAATCTTTAAATTTTATAGAACAAATAATAGAAGACGATTTAAAAAACGGTTTATCTTCGGATAAATTACGTTTTCGTTTTCCTCCAGAACCTAACGGATATTTACATATTGGTCACGCCAGTGCTATTTGCCTTAATTTTGGTTTAGGTATCGATTATAAAGCACCTGTTAATTTGCGTTTTGATGATACGAATCCTTCAAAAGAAGAACAAGAGTTTGTGGACGCGATTAAAAAAGATGTAGAATGGCTTGGTTTTAAATGGGATAAAGAATGTTATGCATCGGATTATTTCCAACAATTATATGATTGGGCAGTAGAATTAATTAAAAAAGATAAAGCCTATGTAGATAGTCAGTCTTCTGAAGATATGGCTATTCAAAAAGGAACACCTACTTCACCAGGAACAGATTCGCCTTTTAGAACACGTTCTATAGAAGAAAATTTAGATTTATTTATACGTATGAAAAACGGAGAATTCGAGAAAGGAACTCACGTTTTACGTGCTAAAATAAGTATGAAAGCCAATAACATGTTAATGCGTGACCCTATTATTTATCGTATTATGCATGCTCATCATCATCGTACTGGCAATGATTGGTGTATCTATCCAATGTACGATTGGGCACATGGAGAAAGTGATTATTTAGAACAAATTTCACATTCTTTTTGTACGTTAGAATTTTTACCACATAGAGAATTATATGATTGGTTTTTAAATCAAATTTATGATGAAACCAAAGTACGACCAAAACAAAGAGAATTTGCTCGTAGAAATTTATCACACACTGTAGTTTCTAAACGTAAGTTATTACAATTAGTAGAAGAAAAACACGTTACCGCTTGGGACGACCCTAGAATGAGTACGATTTCTGGTATGAGAAGACGTGGAATAACCGCAACAGCTATTCGGAATTTTGCCAATACAATCGGAATTGCTAAACGTACGAATTTAATTGATGTATCGCTTTTAGATTTCTGTATTCGTGAAGATTTAAATAAAATTGCCCCTCGTGTAATGGCAGTCTTAAACCCAATAAAACTAGTTATTACAAATTATCCAGAAGGAAAAGAAGAATGGTTAACAGCCGAAAACAATCCAGAAGAAGAAGTAATGACTTTTAGAGAAGTACCTTTTTCTAAAGAATTATATATTGAAAGAGAAGATTTTCAAGAAGAAGCACACAAGAAATTTTTCCGTTTAACCTTAGGAACAGAAGTACGTTTAAAAAACGCATACATCATTAAAGGAGAATCTGTTGTAAAAGATGCAGAAGGAAATATTACAGAAATCCATTGTACTTACGACGTAGATTCTAAATCAGGAAGTGGTACAGAAGCGAGTAATAGAAAAGTAAAAGGCGTAATTCATTGGGTTTCTATTCCACACGCGGTTGAAGCTGAAGTAAGGTTATATGACCGTCTTTTTACTCACGAAAATCCTGACGGCAACAAAGAGGTTGATTTTAAAGAATATATTAATCCAGAGTCTTTAAAAGTGATTACAGGGTATGTTGAACCAAGTTTACAAACCGCAAAAGAATTAGATCATTTTCAATTTCAACGCTTAGGGTATTTTTGCGTAGATAAAGATGCTTCAGCTGAAAAATTAGTTTTCAATAAAACCGTTGGATTAAGAGATACTTGGGCAAAAGTTTCAGAACAATAAAAAAAGTAGTTAGATTCTTGTACTAAGAATTAAGACTTAAAACCTATAAGATATTTTTCCTTGTAGGTTTTTTTTTATTCCTTTTTTGTGCTTATTTCATAGTATTAGAAAAAACTATAAAAACAACAATTAGTATAAGTTTAATCTTTAAAAAAAGGCTTTCATAAATATATTTTAAATCAAAAACTTTTTTTGGCAAACTGTTTTTACATTCCAATTACTAAAAATGTCTAAAATAGCTTTATTTTAATTTTAGCCCCAAAAAAACCTGTCAGGATTCTGTTTTTAAAAATTAGACACAAAAAAACCATCAATTGTAAAATTGATGGTTTTGTTTTGTTAATCTGAACTTTTCAGATTCTACTATTTTTTAAGCTTCACTTGTGTCACTTGGATTATAATCTGCGGATGTATGATCAGTTTTTTTCTTTGCTCGTTTCGGCTGATTTTTCATCGTTTCACCAATTTGGTTACTCGCTGTAAAACTTGCTACCATATTATTTAACATATCGCTTCCGGCTTGTGGAGAATTCGGTAATAAAATTAAATTACTATTTGTATCGGCGCCAATAGCTTGTAAGGTATCATAATGTTGAGTAACCACAATTAATGCTGAAGCTTCTTGCGAATTAATCCCAACATTATTTAATACTTCTACACTTTCTACTAAACCTCTTGCAATTTCTCTTCGTTGGTCTGCAATACCTTGTCCTTGTAGTTTTTTACTTTCTGCTTCTGCTTTAGCTTTAGCTACAATTCTGATACGTTGTGCTTCTGATTCAAATTCTGCAGCCGTTTTTTCTCTATCGGCAGCATTAATTCTATTCATCGCATTTTTTACTTGAATATCTGGATCAATATCGGTTACTAACGTATTGATAATATCGTATCCGTAAGTAGTCATAGATTCATTCAATTCACGTTTTACCGCAATAGCAATGTCGTCTTTTCTCAAAAACACATCATCTAAAATTAACTTTGGAACTTCGGCACGAACGACATCAAATACATAAGCTGTAATTTGATCGTGTGGATATTCAAGCTTGTAAAACGCTTCGTACACTTTACTTTGAATTACGTTAAACTGAACCGAAACTTTCATTTTAATAAAAACGTTGTCTTTTGTTTTCGTTTCAATTATAACGTCTAATTGTTGAATTCTAAGATTTACTCTTCCGGCAATTCTATCAATTACAGGAATTTTTAATTGTAAACCAGAACTTCTAATGCTTGTAAATTTTCCAAATCGCTCTATTACAACAGCGGTTTGTTGCTTTACAGTAAAAAAGGAACTTAGTAAGATAAATAATCCTAAAACTAAGATGAAAATGATAATTGGAGACATAAGTGATAATTTAAAGTTATACTAATTATACGTTGCTTTTGCGTAAAAGTTACAAGAAGTATAAATTATCACTTATATCTTAATTTTAATTTTTATAAAGTTGCAATTGCTTTTTCAATTCTACTTATTGTTTCTTCTTTTCCAATTAGTTCAATAATATCAAACAAATGAGGGCCTTTTAAAGCACCTACTAAACTCAATCTTAATGGTTGCATAACTTTACCCATTCCAATTTCATTTGTTGTCATCCAGTCTTTTAACAAGGTTTCTATGTTTAAAGAACTAAAATCTGCTATATTTTGTAGTTGTTCAACAACTAGTTTCATTAATTCTAGCGTTTCTGCTGCCCAGTTTTTAGCTGCTTTTTCATCGTAATATGTTGGCGCAACAAAGAAATAATCGGCTAAACCCCAAAACTCTGTTATAAAATTAGCACGTTCTTTAATAGAGGCAACTACTTTTGTAATATCTAAAGAAGTTGAAATTCCTTTTTCTTCTAGGATTATTTTAAACGCTTTCGCTAAATTTTCGTCCGTTTGTTTTTGTAAGTATTGATGATTGAACCATTTATTTTTTTCTGGATCAAATTTTGCGCCTGATTTATGAATTCGTTTTAAATCGAATTTTTCAATAAGTTCTGCTAAACTGAATATTTCTTGTTCCGTTCCGTCATTCCAACCCAATAAGGCTAAAAAGTTAATTACGGCTTCAGGGAAAAACCCAGCTTCTTTGTAGCCTTTCGAAATTGTCTTGCTGGAAGCATCTCTCCATTCTAAAGGAAATACAGGAAACCCTAATTTATCTCCATCACGTTTGCTTAATTTTCCGTTTCCAATAGGTTTTAAAATTAAAGGTAAATGTGCAAATTCTGGTGCTTCCCAACCAAACGCCCTGTAAAGCATCACGTGTAAAGGCATAGACGGCAACCATTCTTCCCCTCTAATAACGTGTGACGTTTCCATTAAATGATCATCTACAATATTTGCCAAATGATACGTTGGCATTCCGTCCGATTTAAATAAGACTTTATCGTCAAGTAAATTGGTGTCAAAATGTACCTCACCACGAATAATATCTTGTAAATGTAAGGTTTCGTTTACTGGTGTTTTAAAACGAATTACGAAATGTTCTCCATTTGCAATTCGGGTTTTTACTATATCCTCTGAAAAATTCAAAGAAGTATCTAATTTTTCTCTTACAGTATGGTTGTATATAAATGTTTTTCCTTCACTTTCTGCGTTCTTACGAAGTTCGTCTAGTTTTTCAGCAGTATCAAAAGCATAATATGCCCATCCAGATTGAATTAATTCATCCGCATATTGCTTGTAAATTTGTTTTCTATCCGATTGACGGTACGGTCCAAATTTTTCATTTTTTCCAATGGTTTCATCAGGAGAAATTCCTAACCATTCTAAAGCTTCAAAAATATAATCTTCCGCTTCCGCTACAAAACGAGTTTGGTCGGTATCTTCTATTCTAATATAAAATGTTCCGCCGTGTTTTTTGGCAAATAAATAATTAAAAAGCGCGGTTCTTACCCCACCAATATGTAAAGGTCCTGTTGGACTTGGAGCAAATCGAACTCTAACGGGTCTGTTCATCACTATAATTTTTTGACAAAGATACTATTTTAAAATTCCAAAAGTTAAATTCCAAACTCCAAATACTCCAAATACTGCAAAAATTCGAATTTGGAATTTAAAAATTTGGAATTTATTTTATCGTTGATTTTTTTTGTAATTTTATCGGTCATAAACAAATGAGTAACAATTTTGGAAAAGAAAGCCATAATTTACGATAAACTGGAAGGCTTTATCAAAAAGTTTTACACGAATGAGTTAATAAAAGGAATGCTTCTTTTTACAACCATTGGTTTATTATATTTTATTTTTACCTTTCTAATCGAATATTTTCTTTGGTTTGATTCAGTAGGAAGAACCATATTGTTTTGGCTATTTTTGTTGGTAGAAGGGCTGTTGTTGTTTAAATTTATCGTGATACCCGTATCAAAATTATTTAAAATTCAAAAAGGGTTAAACTACGCAGAAGCATCCAAAATTATAGGAACTCATTTTGATGAAGTTCAAGATAAACTTCTTAATTTTTTACAATTATCAAATACCACTGAGCCTTCAGAGTTGGTGCTGGCCTCTATTGAACAAAAAGCAAAAAACTTACAACCTATTCCGTTTTCAAATGCTATAAATTTTAACGGGAACAAAAAATATTTGCCTTTTGCGCTGATTCCGTTGTTGTTTCTTTTATTTTTCTACATTTCTGGAAATTCGGATGTAATTTCTAAAAGTTTTGCAAGAGTGGTTCAATACGATACTAATTTTGAAAAACCCGCTGCGTTTAAGTTTGAAATTATTTCGAACAATTTACACGTGGAACAAAATAAATCTTTTAAATTAGTTGTAAGAACTGTGGGTTCGGTTATTCCTGAAAACGCTTCAATTTTAATTAATAATGAAGAATATTTTTTAGAAAACACATCACCTGGAAATTTTACTTATCAATTTGATAATGTTCAAAAAGACATTATATTTCATTTGAAATCGAATGATATTACTTCTTCAGATTATGTTTTAAACGTGGTGAACGTGCCTACTATTTCTTCTTTTACCATGCAATTAAATTTTCCAAATTATTTAGGTAAAAAACCAGAAATTATTCAAGGTACAGGAAATGCGGTTATTCCTGAAGGAACATGGGTTACTTGGAAAATAAACACATTTGCTACTACTGAAGTGGTTTTTAAAAAAAAATCAAATTCTGATTTATTTAGCAAAAAAAACAATCAATTTTTTCACACAAAACGAATTGTAAACACAACAGATTATCAAATTTCAATTTCTAATTCTCGTTTAAAAAACTACGAAAACCTTCAATATAAACTGACTATATTAAAAGATCAGTTTCCAACTATTTCAGTAACCGAAACTCCAGATAGTTTAAAATTAAAACAAAAAGTAATTATCGGACAAGTGTCTGATGATTATGGTATGTCTAAATTACAAGTCGTGTTTTATGACAAAAACAAACCAAATATACTTTTCAAGAAGGGCTTGGTTTTAAAAAACAAAGTGGTTGACCAATTTGTATATGCTTTTCCTGATGGAATTGATTTACAGCCGGGAATTAATTATGAATATTATTTCGAAGTGTTTGATAATGATGTAGTTAATGGTTTAAAATCATCAAAATCATCCGTTTTTTCTCATTCTGAATTAACAAAAGAGCAAAAAGAGCAAAAATCACTAAAAGAACAGCAATCAAATATCAATAGTTTACAAAAAGCATTAGAAAATCAAGACAAACAATTTGAAGCATTAGACAAACTTAAAAAGCTCGACAAACAAAAAGACAACTTAGATTATAAAGACCAAAAGAAAATTCAAGACTTTATTAATCGTCAAAAACAACAAGACGAAATGATGAAAGAATTTTCTGAAAAAATGAAAGAAAACCTTGAACAATTTAAGCCTGAGCAAAAAGACGAAATGAAACAAGAGCTTCTAAATCGTTTAGAAAAAAATGAGAAACAAGCTGCGAAAAACGAAAAACTTTTAAAGGAACTTGAAGAGTTGGCTAAAAAATTAGAAAAAGAAGAATTGTTTGATAAAGCCGACAAATTAAAACAACAAGCTAAAACACAACAAAAATCTTTAGAACAATTGGTTGAGTTAACCAAAAGATATTATGTTGAACAAAAAGCAGAACAACTGGCTGATAAATTAGATAAATTAGCAAACAAACAAGATAAACTTTCAGATAAAGAAAGCCCTACGAAAGAGGAACAAGAAAAGCTTTCAAAAGAGTTTGATGATTTAAAAAAAGAACTTGACGATTTAGAAAAAGAAAACAATGAATTGAAGTCGCCTATGGATATTCCAAACGATAAAGGCGATCAAAAAAACGTTGACCAAGAACAGCAAAAAGCAGAAGATAATTTAGAAAAGAAAGACCAAAAACAAGCCAAAAAGAATCAAAAATCGGCGGCTCAAAAAATGAAAGAAATGAGCCAAAAAATGTCTGAATCTATGTCGGCTGGCGAAATGGAAGACAATGCTGAAGACGCTAAAGTAATGCGTCAAATTTTAGATAATTTATTGTCTTTTTCATTTGATCAAGAAAAATTAATGAAGCAATTTAAGTTAGTTTCTAATTCAAAATCTAATTTAAGCGTGTTACTAAAAAACCAACAAGATTTAAAAACGCAATTCAAGCATGTTGACGACAGTTTGTTTGCTTTGTCTTTGCGCCAACCCAAGCTTTCTGATTTGGTTTTAAAAGAAGTAGAAGAAATTCATTATAATTTAGATAGGTCTATTGAAAATTTAGTTGCCACTACTCGTGCAAAAGGAATTTCACACCAACAATTCACATTATCTTCCGCTAACAAGTTGGCCGATTTTCTTAGTAATGTCCAAAGCGAAATGAGTATGAGTATGTCTTCTTCTGGAGGTAGTGGAAAACCTAAACCAGGCAAAGGAAAAGGCGACCAATTGTCCGATATTATTTCTAAACAAAAAGGGTTGGGCGACAAAATGAAAGACGGCAAACCAAAACCGGGTGAGGGAAAAAAACCAGGTGAAGGTAAAAAAGGCAGTCAAGAAGGCAAAGGCGGTTCTCAAGGTAATGAGGGAAAAGATGGCGAAGGCGATGCTGGCAAACTATTAGAAATAATTAAAGAACAACAAGAGTTGCGCGAGTCGTTGCAAAACGAACTTAACAAAAATGGAATGGGCGGCAATGGTCAAAATGCCCTAAAACAAATGAAAGAGTTAGAAAAGCAATTAATCAATAAAGGTCTAACGCAAGACAATATTAATCGCGCGCTTCAAATTAATCACGAGTTATTAAAATTAGAATCAGCACTTAAACAACAAGGACAAGACACGAAAAGAGAATCAAATACCAACAAAACAGATTTTCTAGGAAGCAACAAACCCCTTCCTCCTGCCCTTTTAAATTATTTAAAAAGTGTAGAAATATTAAACAGACAAAGCTTACCTTTGCAACCCAATTTCAACACCAAAGTGCAACAATATTTTAAAAAAAATGATTAGTTTTAATTACGAATCTGATTTTATTTTAGACCAAGAAGCGCATTTTGCTTCTTGGATAGAAACCATTATAATTTCTGAAAGCAAAACTGTAGGAGAAATTTCTTATGTTTTTTGTGACGATGAATACTTACACGCTATTAATATGCAGTATTTAAATCACGACACACTTACAGATATTATTAGTTTTGATTACACAGAAGGCGTTATAATTAGTGGCGATATTTTTATTTCTATCGAAAGAGTTAAAGACAACGCCATTGATTTTAAAGTCTCTTTCGAGGAAGAATTAAAACGTGTTTTAGCTCATGGTGTTTTGCATTATTGTGGATACAAAGACAAAACAGATATTGACGCTGCTTTAATGCGCGCTAAAGAAGAAGAGAAAATTAATTTGTTCCACGTGGAACCTTAATATAATAATCAGGTTTTTTTGTTCCACGTGGAACAAAAAGACTTTTAAAATTAACCACGTGTTTCACGTGGAACAAAAGATATGTTTCAAGAAAAATATGATGTAATTGTTGTAGGTGCCGGTCACGCAGGTTGCGAGGCAGCCGCTGCTGCCGCCAACATGGGTTGTAGTACTTTATTGGTTACTATGAATTTGCAAAACATTGCTCAAATGTCGTGTAATCCAGCTATGGGAGGCATTGCAAAGGGTCAAATTGTTCGTGAAATTGATGCTTTAGGTGGTTATTCAGGGATTGTTTCGGATGTAACAGCCATTCAGTTTAAAATGCTGAATCTTTCAAAAGGACCAGCAATGTGGTCGCCTCGTTGTCAATCCGATAGAATGCGTTTTGCTGAAGAATGGAGAATGATGTTAGAAGGTACTCCGAATTTAGATTTTTATCAAGAAATGGTTTCTGGGATTACAACAGAAGGAAATCATATTGTAGGTATTAAAACATCTTTAGGATTAGAGATTAAAGCTAAAACGGTAGTACTTACAAACGGTACTTTTTTAAATGGTTTAATTCATATCGGAGACAAACAATTTGGAGGAGGACGTGCAGGCGAAAGCGCTTCTTTTGGCATTACTGAAGATTTATTAAAATTAGGTTTTGAATCAGGAAGAATGAAAACAGGTACGCCGCCTCGAGTAGATGGTCGTTCTTTAGATTATTCTAAAATGATTGAACAACCTGGAGATGTAAACCCTTCTAAATTTTCGTATTCCGACGTTACAAAACCACTTACAGAACAACGTTCTTGTTTTATGACGTATACTTCAGAAAAAGTTCACGATTTATTACGTGAAGGTTTTGATAGAAGCCCAATGTTTAATGGACGAATTAAATCTATCGGACCAAGATATTGCCCTTCTATTGAAGACAAAATCAACCGTTTTGCTGATAAAGAACGTCATCAATTATTCATCGAACCTGAAGGATGGAAAACCTGCGAAGTATATGTAAACGGTTTTTCTACCTCGCTTCCTGAAGATGTACAATTTAAAGCCTTACGCTCTGTAGAAGGATTTGAAAACGTGAAGTTTTTCCGCCCTGGATATGCAATTGAGTACGATTACTTCCCTCCTACGCAATTGAAGCACACTTTAGAAACAAAATTAATTCATGGGTTATATTTTGCCGGACAGATTAATGGTACAACTGGTTATGAAGAAGCCGCTTCTCAAGGTTTAATGGCTGGAATTAACGCAGCATTACAAGTACAAGAAAAAGAACCTTTAATATTAAAACGTGATGAAGCCTATATTGGTGTTTTAATTGACGATTTAATCACAAAAGGCACAGAAGAACCATATAGAATGTTTACTTCTCGCGCAGAATACAGAACATTATTACGACAAGATAATGCCGATTTACGTTTAACTCCTAAAGGATATGGAATTGGTTTAGCAAAAGAAGATCGCTTAAAAAGAATGGAATATAAATTAGATGCTTCTGATAAATTTGTTACTTTCTTTAAAGAAACAAGTATTAAAGCAGAAGTGGCCAACCCTATTTTAGAAGAAAAAGGATCTAGTTTGATGACGCAAGGCGATAAAATGTTTAAAGTTTTTTCGCGTCCACAAATTGATTTAGATGATATATTAAAGTTTAAAGCTGTAACAGATTATATTTCAGAAAATAATTTAGATCAGGAAGTAATTGAACAAGCCGAAATTCAAGTGAAATACTCTGGCTATATCGAAAAAGAGAAAAATCACGCAGATAAAGTGAATCGTCTTGAAGATGTTCGCATTCCAGACAACTATGATTTTGATAAAATAAAAGCGATTTCTATTGAAGCGCGTCAAAAACTAACAAAAATTAGACCAACAACTATAGCACAAGCATCACGTATTAGTGGTGTTTCGCCAAGTGATATTTCGGTACTACTAATTCATATGGGTCGTTAATTAGCACTCCGTTATTCGTTGTCAATAGTACTGATCACGTACAACTGAACACTGAGCACTATATAAAAGTTCCACGTGAAACAACCTTGTTAAAGCCTATAAATAAAGAGAGAAAATGAATTTTTTAGAAGAAAACCAATTTATAATTGTCAAAGATCATTCGGTTTCAAAAGAAACCTTTTCCTTGTTATATAACAAAGAATACGATATATTAAAAACACACCCTACTCCTTCGTTAGAGGTTTTACCAAAGTATTACGAAAGTGAAGATTATATTTCACACACAGATGGTAAAAGAACGCTGTTTGAAAAAATATACCATTTAGTAAAACGAAATGCAATTAAAGGGAAAGTTTCATTACTTAATAAAGAACAGAACAGTAAAGGTAAGTTGTTAGACATTGGATGTGGAACGGGCGATTTTTTAGTGGAAGCTAAAAATCAAGGTTGGTCGATTTTAGGTTTTGAACCAAATTCTGACGCAAAACAATTGGCTGCTAAAAAAGGCGTTTTGTTTACAGAAGATATTTTTGCTTTACCAGAAAACACATTTGATGTGGTATCTATGTGGCACGTTTTAGAACACGTACCAAATTTAACAGAATATATCACCAATTTAAAACGTATTGTTAAGCCAAACGGAACCATTATTATAGCGGTGCCAAATTATAAATCGTACGATGCTAAATATTACAATCGTTTTTGGGCAGCGTATGATGTACCACGTCATTTATGGCATTTTTCAAAAACCAGTATAAAAAGATTGTTTTCGGATGTGGATATGGAATTGAAAAAAGTAAAACCAATGTGGTTCGATAGTTTTTACGTTTCTTTATTATCTGAAAAATATAAAAATGGAAAAATGAGTTTCGTAAAAGGATTTTTAGTTGGATTACGTTCAAATGTGTCAGGATTGTTCAAAAAGGAGTTTTCTTCTCACATTTACATCATAAAAAACAAATAAATACGATTTAAAGCGTTTTTCTTGTAAAAACATCTAAATACATTTAAGAAAAAAGATAATTAATAAAACAAAGGTTTAAACGAGTCGGTTTTAATAGTAATTTCTTATTGTATATTTAAAAACACATAAAGTTTTCTTATAGTACTTGTTTTTTAATTTATTTTGAAAAAAGAATTAAAAATTAAAAGAAACCTATTATTTTTACCAAAATTACAAAATCGGTTTCTAAAACCGATTCCTATTAATAATCATATTATAAAAAAATGAAAAAATTAGTAAGCATTGTTGCATTAAGTGTAGCATTAATTTCTTGTCAAGAAACAACAACTTCAAAAGCAGATTTTAAAACAGGTTATATTGATACTTCTGTTTTATTAGAAAAATACGAAAAATTTAAAGATGAAAACGAAAAATTTAAAGTTAAATCTGAAGAATTAGGACGACCATTAGAAGCGAAAGGAAGACAATTACAAGCGGAAAAAGACGCTTTTCAAAGTAATGCACAAGCAAACGGACAAGCTTGGGCACAACAAAAATATGGCGAATTACAACAAAGAGAACAACAAATTTTACAAGAAAGAGATCAAGTTTTAGCACAAATTCAAACAGAAGGCGGAAAATTACAAGACACTTTAATTAAACAAGTAAAAAAATATATCAAAGATTTCGGTAAAAAAGAAAAATTCGATTATATTTTTACTACTTCAGAAGACGCTCCTTCTGTAATTTATGCAAAAGATTCGTATAACTTAACAGATAAGCTACTAAAAGAGCTAAACGATCAATACAAAGCAACGAAAGAAAAAAAATAACAATTTAGCCTTGAGAAATCAAGGCTTTTTATTTTTTAGTATTTTGAATTTGTTTCAGAATCTATTTTCTATTAAATTTGTTTATCAACAAACAATTCAATTCTTTGCCATTACTCTTAACCTAAATTATACGCCAAATGAATCATCTATCAAAAGCCGCTCGGTACACGTTACAATTTATCAACCAAACCAACAAATCTGTTTTTTTAACAGGTAAAGCAGGTACAGGTAAAACCACACTTCTTAAAGAAATTATTGCCACATCACACAAAAACACGGTAGTAGTTGCCCCTACCGGAATTGCCGCACTTAATGCTGGTGGTGTTACCATTCATTCTATGTTTCAATTGCCGTTCGCGGCCTTTATTCCTGATTATAAGGTTATAGATTCCAATTCGTATCAATATAAATTTGAAACGAAAAGTACGATTAGCAAACATTTCCGTATGAACGGCACTAAAAAACAAGTGCTAGTTAATTTAGAATTGTTAATTATTGATGAAGTATCTATGCTTCGTCCGGATGTGTTAGATGCAATCGATTTTATGTTACAAAAAGTGCGACGAATCGATGCGCCTTTTGGTGGCGTTCAAGTGCTTTTTATAGGCGATTTATTGCAATTACCGCCCGTAATTAAGCAAGAAGAATGGTACGAATTAAAGAACTATTATCAAGGTATGTTCTTTTTTCATTCGCAAGTAATACAACAAAATCTACCGTTATATATTGAATTGGATAAAATTTATCGTCAAGATGATGAAGTATTCATTTCTATTTTAAATAACTTAAGAAATAATAAAATTACAACGGAAAATATTGCTGTTTTAAATCAATATGTACATCCAAATTTTAATATCAAAAACCATAACGGTTGTATTATTGTTACTACGCACAATGCAAAAGCAGACGAAATTAATAAAGAAGCTTTAACAGAATTAAAAGCCAAAACAGTTTCTTACTTTCCCGAAATTGTGGAAGATTTTCCCGAAAAAATGTATCCCATTGAACCAAAATTGGATTTAAAAGTGGGTGCTCAAGTAATGTTTATTAAAAACGACACCTCTTTTGAAAAAAATTATTTTAACGGAAAAATAGGTAAAATCACTTCATTAGCTGAAAAAGAAATTTTGGTATATTTTGAAGAAGAAAACAAAACGGTTGAAGTAGATCTTTACACGTGGGAAAACATAAAATATACCGTAAATCCTGACACAAAAGAAATTGAGGAAACAGTTATAGGAACATTTAGTCATTATCCATTAAAATTAGCTTGGGCAATTACGGTTCATAAAAGTCAAGGATTAACTTTCGACAACGCTGCTTTAGATGTTTCACGTGTTTTTGCGCCTGGACAAGCATATGTGGCTTTATCCCGACTTCGATCGTTAAAAGGCTTAATTTTACTTTCTCCGATACAATTAAACGGCATTTCTTCAGATATCGAAGTATTAAATTACGCCAATAATAAAGCAGACGAAATTGTACTAGAAAAATCATTAGTATTAGAAACGAAGCTTTTTTTACGATTAGAATTATGTAAAAGTTTCGATTTCAGACAATTGGCACAAGAATGGCGCAATCATTTATTTTCTTATAATGACGAAGTAGCCAATTCATCAAAATCAAAATACCGAATATGGGCACAACAAAACGAAAGTATTGTGGCGGCTTTATCAGAAACATCTCAAAAATTCAGTAATCAAATTCAGAAAATTTGTTTTCAAGAAGTTATCGATATTCCCTTTTTAGCGGAACGATGCGAAGCGGCTTATCAGTATTATTTTAAAACATTAGATTATCAGGTAACCGATTTACTATTAAAAATTGCTGAAGTAAGCAACTTAAAAAAATCTAAAACGTTTCACGATGAACTTTTGGAACTTGAAGAAATTCAAGTAAAAACGGTTTTACAATTGAAAAAATCGATGCTGTTGATTAAAAATTTAGTAAATGGAATTGATTTTAATAAAAACACCATGTCGTCTGATGAAATGAAGTTTTATAAAATTAATAAAATAGCTTCGTTATCAGAAAAATTCAAGGAAATTGATGGTTTTGTAGCTAAAGATCATTCGGAAACTTTTAGTAAGAAAACTAAAGCCAAAAAAGACAAATCAACCGAACCAAAAAAGACAACCATTGAAATTACTTTAGAACTTTGGAAACAAAATCTATCCGTGGAAGAGATTGCTGCCAAAAGAAAACTTACCGTAAGTTCGATTTATTTACATTTTACGAAACTTATTGAAATGGAAGCATTAACTATTTCAGATATTATGTCCGATGAAAAAATCGCAGCTTTAGAAGAAGCGTTTAAGGACTATAATAATGAAGGCTTAGGTCTTTTAAAAGAAAAACACGGCAATCAATTCTCTTGGGAAGAATTACGTTTGTTTAAAGTGAGCTTGAAGAAATAAGCATATAGTTTCACCACACAGTTTGTCACCCTGAAAGGGTCTCGCACAATATTAATAATTTTAAACCGCCAAAATCAATGATCGAATTTACAGAAGGAATTTATAATTTTTACGTTTATATTCTTACAAATAAAGCAAAAACAGTGCTTTATACAGGAATGACCAATAATCTAAAAAGAAGATTGCACGAACACAAATCAAAATTAAATCCAAATAGTTTTACTGCAAAATACAATGTGTCTTACCTGCTATATTATGAACATTATGGTTGTGTTCAACAAGCAATAGAAAGAGAAAAAGAAATTAAATTAATGAAACGAGATCGTAAACTTGAACTCATTAAAAATTTCAATACAAATTTGGATTTTTTAAACGATACGATTTGACTTGACATGCTTTCAGCAAGACAAACTTTGCGAAAAAAGTGTGGAAAAACAACACAACTTTTTTCAATTCAATAAAAGAGATGCTTTCAGCAAGACAAACTGGGTGTAATTAATACGGTAAATATAACACAACACAACGTTTGTCACCCTGAAATGGTCTCACGTAAATTTTGTTACAACCAATACACGCCCAACAAAGCCGGAATTAAATAAATTACAATCGTTCTGGCGCCGTCATAATCTTTTGCAACTCTTTGTCCAAAAAGCAACAACAAAAGCGTTATACACGAAACCATACAAGCATAATCACCCATAATTGTTCTGCCGCTCGTGATGATTTCAGCAATTCCCATGATAGACAAAACACCAGCTACAATTTCTAAAGCTAAAACCGTTAACAAAGCCGCTGGCACTTGGTTTTTTAAAAATGTTTGAGAAAAATGACCTTTTAACCAACTTACATTTCCGTTCCAATCGGTAATTTTATCGTATCCTGATTGTAAAAAAGTAATGGCTAAAAAAGCTAATAATAGTAGTGCAAATTCATTCATAGTATTTATTTTTTGGTTTGTTTATGCGTTTAATTTATTTCTTTTTTATGCAACAAGCGTGTTAATTTAATCGATAAATCGGTTAAAATAATATTGCTATTTCCGTTTCTTTCAATATGATAAATGGCATCTTCCAATTCTTTAAAAATATCCGCAATATTATTTCCGTGAACAAAAGGTGCAAATTTTTCGAGTTTAAAATTCTCAAAATTTGGTTCTAAATACACCAAATCAGTAGCTTGATAATTTAACAACAAGGCTTGACGGAAAAATTGAATACAAAATTGTAAAAAGTTTTTTTGTGTTTCTCTGCCTTCTTTTGAAATAGTGCTGCTCCAAGAAATTAAATCGGCAATTACGCTTGCATTTCCCTTTGCTTTAAATGCCGCACGAACCCAGTTGATAAACCATTCTTCAAATACAGAATCATCACCATCTTGATGCAAAAAATGTAAGGCTTTATTGTAATTACCATCACACTGATGGGCTATTTTTTTTGCCAAATTTGCCTCAACTTGATGACTAGAAATTAACTTTTCAGTAATAATTTGTTCTGGTATAGCTAAAAAATCAACAACTTGACAACGAGAAATAATCGTTTGTAGTAAATCGTCAATACTTTCAGAAATTAAAATAAAAACCGTTTTTTCTGGTGGTTCTTCCAATAATTTCAGTAATTTATTTGCTGCGTCTGTTCTCATTTTATCGGCCATCCAAATAATCAATACCTTATAGCCTCCTTCATATGCTTTTAATGATAAGTTTTTATTAATTGCCGCCGATTCTTTAACACTAATAATTCCTTGTTTTTTAGGAATTTCTAATTTTTTATACCAGTCAAATAAACTTCCGTATGGGTTTTCTTTAACAAAACTGCGCCACTGATCTAAAAAATTGGCACTAACTACATTATCACCTTTTACATCGTCTGTAGCTGTAATTGGATACACAAAATGCATATCAGGATGAGAAAAATGTTCAAATTTTAAATTGCAAGCACCGTTTCCCGTGTTGTTTTCCCCACCAGTATTGTTACACAAAATGTACTGTGCGTAGGCAATAGCCATTGGCAACGTTCCCGAACCCTCAGGACCAACAAACAATTGAGCATGCGGCACCCTTCCTGCGTTAGCGGTAGTAATTAAAAAGTTTTTAATATGGTCTTGACCAAGTATGTCATTAAATAGCATGTAGCAAATATAAGTGATTTTTATCTTGGTTTAAAATCAAAATTTTATATTTGCAAATATCATAAAGACACAACATCAAACTAAAAACAACAAAACACAATCCTATGAAAACTATTTTCGACATCAATTTTAAAAATAAAAAAGCCTTAATCCGTGTAGATTTTAATGTGCCTTTAGATGAAAATTTTAAAGTTACCGACGCCAACCGAATTGAAGCTGCAAAACCAACTATTGATAAGATTTTAAACGATGGCGGAGCGGTTATTTTAATGTCGCACTTAGGAAGACCAAAAGGAAAAGAAGATAAATATTCTTTGAGTCATATTGTTTATAAAATTGAAGAAGTTTTAGGAAAAAAAGTAAAATTTGCTTCAGATTGTAGAGGTGAAATTGCTAAAGAAGCCGCTGCAAATCTTCAAAATGGCGAAATTTTAGTATTGGAAAATTTACGTTTTTATGCCGATGAAGAAGCTGGAGATGTTGGTTTTTCTAAAGAATTAGCTAGTTTAGGCGATGTGTATGTAAACGATGCCTTCGGAACAGCACATAGAGCCCACGCTTCAACTTCAATTATTGCTAACGAATTTCCAAATGATAAATGTTTCGGCGCTTTATTAGCAAAAGAAATTGAAAGCATCAATAAAGTATTAAAAAACTCTGAAAAACCAGTTACAGCAATACTTGGAGGAAGTAAAGTGTCTTCTAAAATCACCATTATTGAAAACATTTTAGACAAAGTGGATCATATGATTATTGGTGGTGGAATGACGTTTACCTTCATTAAAGCGATGGGTGGAAATATCGGCGATTCTATTTGTGAAGACGACAAAATGGAATTGGCTTTAGACATTATGAAACAAGCTACGGCAAAAGGTGTGAAAATTCATTTACCTGTAGATGTTTTAGCCGCTGATGCGTTTTCAAATGACGCCAACACACAAGTAGTAAATGTGGCTGAAATTCCTGCTGGATGGCAAGGTTTAGACGCGGGTCCGAAAACATTAGAGCAATTTAAAGAAGTTGTTTTAAACTCAAAAACCATACTTTGGAACGGACCAATTGGTGTGTTTGAATTGCCAACGTTTGCCAACGGAACCATTTCCCTTGGCGATTTTATTGCCGAATCTACTAAAAACGGATGTTTCTCTTTAGTGGGAGGTGGTGATAGTGTAGCAGCAGTAAAACAATTTGGTTTAGAAGATAAAATGAGCTACGTTTCTACGGGTGGCGGTGCGATGTTGGAAATGTTAGAAGGAAAAACATTACCAGGAATTGCTGCTATTTTGAAGTAGTTTATGAAATATGCAATCGTTCCTTTTATAGCGCTTGGTATTACATTATCAATGATTTTAGGAATCGAGTATAATTGTGATGGAACTGAAGCATTTCCAACATATTATGGAAGTCCATTTGTTTTCAAAAAAGAATCATTAGGAAGTTCAATGGAATATTTTTTTAGCATTTCAGGATTAGTATTAAATGTCTTGATTTGGAGTTTTATTTTGTTTCTTTTTCATCACTTAATTTCGAGATTAATTAAAAATATTTCAGAATCTAAAATTATTATTGTTGCTTATAAAGTAATGATAGTTGTACTAATTGTGTTTTCTGGATTAAATATTTTGATTACACAAGTAATGATTGGTCGAGGTTTTGAAAAAGGATTAAATTATTGGTATTGGGATATGAATAAAGAAGCCAAGGATTGGGGAATGACCTGTTCTGGAAAATGGAAATCAGACATCTTCTAAAATTAATTTAGATCTAATTCTTTAACCAAATCACCGACGAAATCCCTAAAAAAAACGTTAAAACGTAAAATTTAAACGTTAAAAGTTGGGTAGTTAGCAATAAATAAAATATATTTGCGTTTATACAAGTAATTGTATATTAATGATTTAGATAAAATACTCCGGAATTGATGGAGAAAAAACATATAAAAAGAATGAAAAAAATAGTTTTACTAACCCTTGGTCTTTTTCTGACAAATGCTTTGTTTGCTCAAGAAAGTCAGCAGGTAACACCCACACTTTTTACACCCAAAATATCGTATTTGGATTCGCTTAAAGCGACCTTTACACACCACGCAACAAGTAATTGTATCGACGAAAGATGGCTGAAAGAATTGTCTGACGCTACCTTGTCAAATGAAATGTTTTTTGATATTGAAAACATGAATATCGACGAGAAAGTGGCGTATAACTTAGACACGGAAGTATTAAAAAAGCGATTACGAAAATTAGACGTGCAATCGCCGTTTGTTATTGAGTACAATCCTGCTTTAGAAAACGTAATTAAATCTTTCTTAAAAAACAGAACTAAAAGTTTTGAAAGACAAATGGCGCTTGCAGAATATTATTTTCCATTATTTGAAGAAAAATTATCAAAATACAATTTGCCTTTAGAAATTAAATATTTAGCAATTGTAGAATCGGCTTTACAGCCTAAAGCAAAATCTAAAGTTGGCGCCGGTGGTTTATGGCAATTCATGCCAGCAACTGGTAAACAATACAAATTAAACATTTCTACGTATGTAGATGAGCGTCATGACCCAATAAAATCAACAGAAGCAGCTTGTCATTATATGATGAATATGTATGCCATTTTTGGCGATTGGAGTTTGGTTTTAGCTTCGTACAATTGCGGACCTGGAAATGTTTCTAAAGCCATTAGACGTTCTGGTGGAAAAACAGATTATTGGGAAATTAGAAAATATTTACCAAGAGAAACGGCTAATTATTTACCTGCTTTTTTAGCTACTATGTACATTTACGAGTATAAAAAAGAACACGGTTTGGTGCCTAAAAAAGCAGAAATGACGTATTTTGAAACCGATACCGTTATGGTAAAACAAGCCATGACATTTAAGCAATTAGCGGATTTATTGGATATTTCAGAGGAACAATTAGAATACTTAAATCCAATTTACAAATCAAAATACATTCCTTCAATTGACGATGAATATTTTTATTTGCGTTTACCGAAAAATAAAATTGGGATTTTTGTTTCGAACGAAGAAAAAATATATGGCTATTTAGCATATTTAGAACAAGAAAAAGTAAGAAACCTTCAGTTAGCACTTCAAGCTAAAAAACGCGACAGCATTGCCAAACAAGATTCTTTAGCAGTAGCCACAAGTCTTGTAGTTGCGAATAACGAGCCTGTTGAGATGGAAGAAGTGCTTAAGAAACGCACCAAAGAAGTAGTAAGTAAAAACTTCCATAAAGTGAAAAAAGGGGAAACCCTTAGTCAAATTGCCGACAAAAATAACGTAAGTATTGTTAATTTAAGGAAATGGAACAATATTAAAGGGAGTACCATTAATGCCGGACAAAGTTTAGTGATACAAACTACCAAAAAAGTCACGGTCAACGAGGTCGTCAAAAAACCGAAGCCGAAAACCGAAATAATTGAACCAGAAGTTGAAAATGCAGTTGCTGTAAATACTGAAAAACCAACAGAAAATAAATATTCTTCTGCGAAAAGTAAAATTGAAATCAAAGAAGATTATTATATTGTACAAAAAGGAGATTCTATTTTTTCAATCACTAAAAAATTTCCGAATTTAACGACTGACGATTTAAAAAAGAAAAACGATCTGAAAACAGATAATATTCAACCTGGAATGAAATTAAAAATTCAAGGATAAAAACATTTTTTATTACATCAATGCCTTTGTAAAAGTTTAATTATTAAAAGCTTTACAAAGGTATTTTTGTTTCAATAAACAAAAAAGGATTAGTTTTGTCTTTCAAATTAATAAAATGATTCAATTTAAAATAAAGCCGTTTCACGAACTTTCTACGGATGAGTTATATGCTTTGTTGCAATTGCGCTCAGAAGTATTTGTAGTGGAGCAAAATTGCGTGTATCAAGACATTGATGGAAAAGACCAAAAAGCGATTCATGTTTTAGGGTATTCTGGCGGAGTTTTGGTTGCTTGTTCTCGCCTTTTTAAACCAAAAGATTATTTTGAATACAGTTCGATTGGTCGTGTAATTGTTAAAGAATCGCAACGAGATAAAAAATTTGGTCACGAGTTGATGCGCGTTTCTATAGATGCGATTAAAACCCTTTTTCAGGAAACAAAAATTACAATTTCCGCCCAATTATATTTGCAGAAATTTTACGAAAGTCATGGTTTTTTAGTAGTTGGTGAAAGTTATTTGGAAGACGATATTCCGCATATTGAAATGAGGAAAATGTAGTTAAAATTTCTTCTAAATCTTCGTAATAACCAATTCCACTCTTCTGTCAAATTGCTCATCTTTACCTATGGGTTGTGTGTTTCCGTATCCTTTAAAAGTCATCCGGACTTTACCAATGCCTCTGCTGTGTAAAAATTTATAAACTCTTTCTGCTCTATTTTTTGATAATTCTCTTTTTCGTGTCTCCAAGTCAACAGCGTCTTTATGAGGTGGGGGCGTACAGCAAACGTGACCTTGAATTTCAATTTGAATGTTGGGATATCTTTTTAGTAAAACAACTATCGTTTCGAGTTGTTTAATAGCGCTTTGTTTAAGTCTGCTGCTGCCACTATCAAAAAGTAATTTATCTAAATACACCCGATCGCCTACTAATGCATTTTTTCTGATGGTTTTATATAAACCAGGAATATTTAGTTCTTCCACCACTAAAGGTTTAAAGTTTAAAACCACATCTACACGACGGTTTTTAGCTCTGGCTTCAGGAATGTCTTCTTCTAAATCTTCATCTATAAGTACCTTTCCTTTTCCTTCAATTTTTACAATAATTTTATATTTCACACCTTTTTTTACCAACATGTTTTTGACACTATTGGCGCGATCTTGAGACAATTTGTAGTTGTAATTTATTTTACCTACATCGTCGCAATAGCCATAAATAGATACACTTTGAAGCCGTGTGGTATCAATCAAACTTAAAAAATAGACAACTGCTTCAGCTTGTAAAGGTTTTATTTCACGCACATCGGTATCAAAATAAATAGAATGCACGGTTTCTTCTTGAGAAAACCCAAGAAAAGAAGCAATTAAAAATAGAAATACAACTATTTTCTTCATTTTATTTTTTTAATATTTGTTTGTATTCTGTTGGATTATTTAATATTTGTTGCGCTTTTAGTACATCAGAATATTTAGTGGAAACATAATCGTAAAACGCGTTTCTATAGCCATAACGTAATAGTAATTCTTGTAAAAGTAGACGTTTAATTTCTTCTTTGTTTTTATCTAATTCTTTGTCTTTTGTTTTTTCAATTGCGGCTTCCAATTGTTTTATTTCTACTTGAATGTCGGCATCTATTTTATCTTTTTTAGCGGCTTCTAAAAGGTTTTTTAAAGACTTCTCGCTGTTATTGTTGATTTCAACCCTTTCTTTCTTTAAAAACGCTTTAAACTCGTTGTATTCAGCTTCTGATATATTGCTTGCGCTTTTTGCGTTTGGATTTCTGTAATACAACACGTTTGCAAATTCAAAAACAGCATCTGAGTTCGCAATACTTAAACTGGTGGCGCTTTTTTTCATATCAGCAATTTCTACATCTGGCAAAACTCCTCCGCCATCGTAAACAATTCTTCCGCCTTTAGTTTTAAACGCGTTATATTCTTTTTCAGCTGTTTTTATGGCTTTTCCATTGGCGTCTTTTTTACTGTAATCAGTAGCTTGTATACAACGACCAGAAGGCGTATAATATTTTGAAATGGTTACTTTTACTTGCGTACCATAGGTTAAATTAAATGGACGTTGCACCAATCCTTTTCCAAAACTTCTATTTCCTACAATAACTGCTCGGTCTAAATCTTGCAACGCACCCGAAACAATTTCAGATGCCGAAGCACTTCTGTCATTTACAATAATTACTAATGGAATTTCAGTATCTACGGGTTCGTTTTTCGTTTTATAAATATGATTATGTGTTTTGTTTTGCGATTTTGTTGTGGTAATAATTTCTTCTTTTGGCACAAATAAATTACAAATATTAACCGCTTCGTGAAGTAACCCGCCAGGATTGTCTCGTAAATCTAAAATAATTTTTGTAGCGCCTTGTTCTTTTAATGTTAGTAAGGCGGCTTTGGTTTCTGCAGAAGCTTTTTCGTTAAATTTTTGAAGCACAATATAACCTGTTTTGTCGCTTAATAATTTATAATACGGAACGGCTTTTATTTCTACTTCATCTAAAATAATTTGTCCTTTTTTCTCAACACCTTGACGGAAATATACAATATCAATTTTAGTGTTTTTTGCCCCTTTTAGTAGCTGAGAAGCGTCGTCTTTAAAATCTTTTAGTACGACATCTCCAATTTGGGTAATGACATCACCTGCTTTAAAACCGCCTTTATCGGCAGGCATATTTTCGTATACTTCTTTTATGATTATTTTATCATCTTTTCGTGTAATAATGGCACCAATTCCGGTATATTCTCCTGTGTTATTTATTTTAAATTTTAGTACATCTTGCTCATCAAAGTAAACGGTATAAGGATCCAATTCACTTAGCATGCTTTTTATTGCCACATCCATTAAGTTTCCTGGATTGGTTTCATCTACATAATTTTGGTTGACAATTTTATATAGATTCGTAAAAATTTCAATTTGTTTGGCTAAGGCAAAAAAATCGTTTTGAAAACTTACGGCTACAAATAAAAATCCAGCTACAAGCGTGGGAATTATTACTTTTCTTTTGTTAAAAAAATTCATGAGTTGAGGTATAATATTTTACTAATTTAATTAAAATAGTTGAAACCGATAAAAATTTCAGAATTTACTTAATCGTTTCACTAAATTTTTGAAATAATTGTATGGTTTTTTCTTCTATTTCTTGATACGATAATTTTTCTTTGGTTTGATAAAAAAACATAAAAGCATAAGGTGTTTGGAGGTTGTCTTTCAATAGGTTTTGATTTAACCGATAACATTCTCTAAGTACTCTTTTAAAGTAATTTCGGTCAACCGCTCGTTTAAAATATTTTTTAGAAACGGAAACGCCCATTAAAATTTTTTCAGTATTTGTTTGGTCAGTATTCTTAACATAAACCAATCGTAACGGATATTTAGATATAGATTTTCCTTCAGAAAACAAAAGATCAATTGTTTTATGGCTTTTTAGTTTTTCGTTATTTGGATAAGAAAATTGCATAAGGCAAATGTATAAAAAAGGAAACGGTATAAAAAGAGAAAACCTGAAATGCTGAACTAAATTCAGCATTTCAGGTTTTCAATTCGTTTTAGCATCTGAAACACGTTCAGATTGAAAGGCAATAGTTGCTTGTTACCAAATTTTTACTCTTTTTTCTGGAGCGATATACATTTTATCTCCGGCATTAATATTAAATGCTTTATAGAAAGATTCAATGTTTTGAAGCGGCACATAGGCTCTATATTGTCCTGGTGAATGCGTATCTGTTTTTACTTGATTTTTAATGGCTTCATCACGCATTTTACTTCTCCAAATCGTAGACCAAGAAAGGAAAAAACGTTGTTCAGGTGTAAAACCATCAATTAAACCTGGGTTTCCATTTTCTTTAAGATAAATTTGTAATCCGTCATATGCGGCGTTTACACCACCTAAATCGCCAATATTTTCACCTAATGTAAATTTACCATCTACATAAATTCCTGGTAACGGCTGCAAAGCAGAATACTGATCGGCTAATGCCGTTCCTAACGTAGTGAATTGTTTTAAATCTTCATCACTCCACCAATTAATTAAGTTTCCTTCTGCGTTATATCTTGAACCCGAATCGTCAAATCCGTGAGAAATTTCATGACCAATTACACCGCCAATTCCACCATAATTTACAGCTTCATCTGCTCTGTAATCATAAAAAGGCGGCTGTAAGATAGCAGCTGGGAACACAATTTCGTTATTGGTTGGGCTATAATAAGCGTTTACCGTTTGTGGCGACATTCCCCATTCTTCTTTATTGACTGGTTTTCCAAGTTTTGAAACGTTTTCTTTGTTGCTCCAACGGCTGATGGCCAAAGAATTTTCGTGAAGTGTTCCGCCTTGTTCGGGACTTTTTATTTGTAAAGCACTATAATCTTTCCAAGTATCTGGATATCCTATTTTTACACGGAATTTTTTTAATTTTTGAATCGCGTTTGCTCGTGTTGCAGGTGTCATCCAAGGTAAATTATTGATACGATTTTCGTATGCTTTAAATACATTAGCAATCATTGCTTCTGCTTTTGTTTTCGCTGCAGCTGGAAATTTTTTCTCAATGTATAATTTTCCTAAAGCCTCACCTAAAACACCGTTTACAGTTGCTAAAGCTCTTTCCGTAGCAGGTCTTTGTTTTACAGCACCAGACAAGGTTTTGCTGTAAAAATCCCAATCTGTTTTTTCAATTTCGGTGGTTAATTCATCGGCATTCGAACGTAAAAGTGTCCAAGTCATATAGGCTTTCCAATCATCTACTTTATTTTCTTTAAGAATTTCGTCTAATTTAGTAAGGTATTTTGGTTGAGAAACCACAATAGAATCCAATTTACTAAATCCAGATTTTTCAAAATAAGCAGCCCAATTATTTGATGGCGCTATTTTTTGTAAATCGGCAACAGACATCGGATTGTATGTTTTGCGACGGTCACGTCTTTCTACTCGGTCTAAAGTTGGTTCCGATAAAGAGATTTCGAAAGCCAAAACTCTTGCTGCTTTTTCAGAAGCGGTTTTTGGATCCATACCTAAATAGCCAAACATTTTAGCAATGTGTAACACATATTTTTCTCTTTTTTCTTTCGTGTCAGGTTTGTCAGACATATAATAATCTTTATCAGGTAAACCCAGACTTCCTGTTCCTACATATACAACATTTTTGTTGCTGTTTTTAGCATCGGCACCTACAAATGAACCAAAAAAACCTAAACTTGCATCAGCTTTGGTTTCAACTAATAGATTCATTAAATCGGTACTATTTTTTACCGCGTTTATTTTTTCTAAATAAGGTTTGATTGGCGCAACACCTAATTTGTTTCTAGAAACCGTATCTAAAATCGATTTGTATAAATTTACGGCTTTTGCTTGGTCTGATTTTGGATCCAAATTTTTATTAGCAACGGCTTCTTTTAAAATAACCATTACATCATCGTCTGTGTTTTTTCTTAACTCGTCAAAACTTCCCCAACGGGTTCTGTCGGCAGGAATCTCGGTTTTATCTAACCAAGTTCCGTTTACATATCTAAAAAAGTCGTCATTTGGTTTTACAGAAGTATCCATAAACTCCGTTCGAATTCCGAATTTTTCAGATTTTGTAACTACAGCTTCACCTGAAAGACCGTCTTTTCCTGGTTGTCCATCTTTTCCGATTGTTACAGAGCAACTTTGAAAAAATACAACTAAGGCAACTGCTACACTAGCTTGTATGGTTTTGTTTTTCATTTTTATAATTTTTTAAATGGTTGATTTTTATTGTTATGTGAATTACAAATCTATTAAAAAAACTTATATTATTTTACGATACAAACTGTTAATTACATTCCTAATAAGATAAAATAGTCTTATTTTTGTAAAAAAAGCCTTAAAAATGCTAAAATATAAAAAACTATATATCTTTTTTGTGGGGTTACTTATTGTAATTTTTATATCCATTTACACATTATTAAACAAAAAAACCTTACCTATAATTACCCCTAGAGACGTAAACCCAGAGCTGGTAGATTCTTTAGTACAGCATGTAGGTTACAACCATAAAATAGCACCATTTGCTTTTACCAATCAAAACGGAAAAAAGATTACAAATAAAGACTATGAGGGCAAAATTTATGTAGCTGATTTCTTTTTTACGACTTGTCAAACCATTTGTCCAAAAATGACAGATAATATGGTTTGGTTACAAGACAAAATAAAAGACAATCCGAAAGTGAAACTGCTTTCTCATTCTGTTTTTCCCGATGAAGATACAGTTGAGGTATTAAAAAAATACGCCAAAGAAAAAGGGGTAATTGATGTAAAATGGAATTTAGTCACCGGAAATCAGCAAGAAATTTATAAAATAGCACGGCAATCTTACTTGGTTGTAAAAACAGGTAAACTTGAAGAACTTTACGATATGGTACATACCGAAAACTTTGTTTTAGTGGATCAAAAAGGTAGAATTAGAGGGTTTTACAACGGATTGAATATAGATAAAAACGTAAAAGGCGAAAAAAACCTCACACAATTAGTGGAAGATATCGAATTTTTATCTGAGAAAGATTAATTGTATTTCATCTTTCTTAAAATTCTCAGACTATCTTTAAAACTTAGAAAAGCCATTGAATTTGGATACGCTTTTAATACGCTTTTTGCTTCTATAAGCTTTTGTTTAGCATCTGTAAATCCGTTTAAATAGCAAATCATTAATGTAGGCGCAATTCTTAAAACGTCTTCTTCTAAAACCTCTATATTTTTCTCTAATTTATCAAGAGTGTTTCTAACGGCATTATAAATATGAAAAAGTAATTTTTTATTGTATTGTGGCGGTTCAAAAAGCAGTTCAGTTTCCATTTTATAATAGCCGTTATCATAAAAATGAAAGGTTAAACGCTCTAACGGATAATAACTAGTGGCATCATTTAAACCTAGTTTTACATATTCTGTAATTGTAAATCGATCATCATCGTATTGAATAATTACTTCATCTTGGTTGGAATAAAATAGCTTAATTTGTTCGTTCATCAGTTCAATAGCGACTCTCGAATAATACGTTTCATTTCGAACTATATGTTTTTTTCCAGCCCAACACACCACAAAATTCTCTTTAAACACTTGATATTGATTATCTAAATCTTTGTGTCGAACTGTTATAAAATCCAATACACTTTCAAGGGTGAGCGCTATACTATTTCTTGAATTATTTTCAATACTAATAACTGTGGCTACATTTGATTTTGAAACCGCAATTTTTTCTTCAGTAGGAACGGTGTTACTTCCTATTCTTATAAAAGTACTATTAATTAATATCGTATAAATATTTTTTTTAAAATAGGAAATTTTATTTTTTGGTTTAATAGTAACCAAACCAACGACTCTTTCTTTTGGTAAATTTGGGAAAGAGATATTGTCATAAGTAATTTTAGGTGGATTTTCTAAATAAGCATTTACAAGATTTTGAATTCGGCTATCATCAAAAAAGTCATCGCCAACTATTTCATTATTATCATCTTCAACACCAACTACAATATAGGAATTATTAAACGGGTTGGAATTGGATAAGGCGCATATATGTTTTAAAAACTTTCCTTTTCCTTCTTTGGTATGCAAATTTAATTGGCGTTTTTTATCATAAAAACTATTTTCGTTATTATGTGCCAATAAATTTTTAACCAAAAGCCGTTTATTAATCATAATTTATGGAATTTTAGTTCCAATACTTTCTGTCCAAATCGCAAACCAATCTTCTAATTCTAATTCAAAACTTTTAAGATATTTCAAGCTTTTAATGCGATCAATTTGTGTAGTGCCAATAACAGGCTGAATCTTTGCTGGATGTTTTAAAACCCAAGCCAAAAGGAGTAAGTCATCAGAAACGCTATATTTTTTAGTTAATTTTTGAAGTAAATTTCTTAATCGAATGGTTTGCGGAATAACTTCTTTATAAACAGATCCTAAAGGATTCCAAGCCATAGGTTGAATGTTATGTAGTGCCATATAATCCAATTCTCCGTTTAACATTGGTTGTAAATGCGTAGCAGAAAATTGAATTTGATTATAGGATACGGAACTATATTTTTTGATTAAATCGGTTTGTGAAGGTGTAAAGTTTGACAAGCCAAAAGCGAGTATTTTTCCAGATTTTTTAAGTTCAGAAACAGCTTCAGCAACAACTTCAGTTTCCATAAGCGGACTCGGCCTGTGTAAAAGCAACACATCAATATAATCGGTTTGTAAATTTTTTAATGAATTTTCAACGCTCCAAACAATGTGTTCTTTTGTATAATCGTAATGTTTAATTCCGTACTCTCGTTCCTCACAAACATATTTTATACCACATTTTGTAATAAATTGCACTTCTTTTCTGTCAATATCCATTTGACCCCATGCATTTCCAAAATCGGCTTCTGTGGTATAGCCGCCATAAATATCAGCGTGGTCAAATGTTGAAACCCCTTCTTTAACGCAAGTAGTAATGAGTTGCTGAATGTCAGTTTGGTTAAAATTTCTTCCCCATTTTCCCCAATTCATAGTTCCGGCAATTATAGATGATTTTTGAATAGACATGTCAGATATTTTTTATAAAAATAATAAGTATTTTTTAATTAGTTATAAAGATATAACTATTTACGAATAATTTAACCGAGAAGTAACATCAACGAATAAAATTATCATAATTTTTATGATTATTATTTTACATAAAAACATTAATATTATTAAAATTCGTTGGTATCATATTTATTTAAGTTATTTATAAAATTAAAACTGTTTATTTTTCTTTTTATAGAATAAATAACCAAATCATTTCTATTATTCACAACTGTAAAATTCGGATTAAGAATTAGTTAAACAATAATTGAATAAACAATATTTTATTAAAATTAAATTTTTGAAAATAATATTTGTATTTTAGCACTTTTAATGAAAAATTAATTATGAGCCTAATTGTATTAACAGGAACTACTGGATATATCGGACAAAACCTTACAAAATATTTTAATTCAAAATCTAAAAAAAACAAATCAATTTCACTTCGCTTTCAAAATTGGCACAAAATGATGCCTTTAGAAACTGAAACGATTATTCATTTGGCGGCTATAAATTTAAATCCTCTGGATAGTGCGTTTGATGAAGAATATTTTAGAGTTAATACAGAACTAACGGCAAAATTATTTAGATTTTTCTTAAACTCTAACGCAAAAACTTTTATCTTTTTAAGCACCACTGAATTAATTGATAAGCAAATTTTAGAAGTAACAGAAGATGCCAAATTAAATCCAACTAATCCTTATCTTCTATCAAAATTTGATGCGGAACAGTTCATTTTAAAGCAAGATTTACCAGAAGGAAAAAGAGCCATTATATTAAGAGTAGCACCCGTTTATGGAAGAGAAACCAAAAGTATTCTTCATGATACATTTAGTTTCTGTAAAAAGTTTCCTTGGTTTTTTGGTGTCTTTGACACAAAAAAATCTTTTTGTTATATTGATAATTTGACGGAAATTATCGCACAAATTTCTGAAAAAACATCAGTTCCTTCAGGAATTTATAATGTTTCAGATAACGAGCCAATAGAAACTACACAATTGGTCAATTGGATTGCTGATGTTTTCGAAAAAAAAGCCAAAATCATTAAAGTGCCAAAAGGCTTATTAAATCTTGTTGCAAAAATAGGCGACATATTCAAATGGGAATATAATTCTAAAAAGCTTTTAGAAATTTCTCAATCAAGAATCATTAACGGGAACAAATTAAAAGAAGTTCTAGAGATGAATAAAATGCCTTTTGAAACAGAAATCGCTGTGCAAAAAACTATTGAGTATTATGATTCAATAAAAATATAAATTGTACTGAATTTTTTTTACTTAACTAATATTCTCAACACCTATGTAGAATGTATTATAATACAAACACTGCAGATATTATTGAGTACATGGTATTAAAAACAGAAGATTTCAAAAGATAATCTACAATTTAATAATTAATAACTTATATTATATAATAGTAAATACTTATAAACATATTACTTTTTATAAATGAAGCGTTTGAAATTTAAAAAAAACAAGTACTTTTGTTGTATAAATTATTTTTAATTGAAAAAATATTAAACTGTTTATAAACAGTATGAATTTAATTATAAAAGTAGTCAATGAAATGTAAATTCCA
>NZ_JBIISE010000045.1:0-9954 GCF_044341185.1 Flavobacterium sp. | reverse complement strand
AATACAGGTATTTGCATAAATAAGTACTTTTCTACCCATTTTAAACGATTTTATTCTACCGTTTTTAATTAACCTGTCAATTGTTTTAACAGAACAGCAAAGATGCTTAGAAGCTTGATTTTTATTCCAATAAACTGGAGGTGTATTTAGTATTTCCATAACGTGTGTTTTTTTTTAATTTTTCAACGTCGTAAAGGAACAAAATGTAGGAATTAAAAAATGAGCGGAGTTTTTACGAAAAAAAAAACATTAACTTATTAGATAGGATACTAAACATTTTAAAAAATTTTTAGTATTATTTATATATTAAAATCACTTTAGGTTAAGTATATCTTTTACCTTTGAAATTCTGTATAATCGGAAGTCGTTATTGTAAACTTGTTCAGCGGTGTTATCAAAAAATTCTATCTCGCTTTTAAGTTTTTTATCCTTAACTAGCATCTTTAGTAAAGGAAAAAGTTCGAAGTAGAAGCTACTTTTACTAATACCTTTTGTTGAAAATTGGAATAATTCGTAAATACTTCCACAATCACCATGCAACAATTTTAAAAGAGACTTTATTGATTTTGTATTATCTTCTCCATTTTCGCTTGATTTTTTCTCTAACAAATCTATTTTTTCATTCATTATATTCTCATACTCATTTTTGGAAAGTTTCGATTTGTTATTATGAATGTAATTCCTTCTTCTAATTCTTTTAGTAAAATCAACATGAATTTTATTAGTAACTATACCGTTATAACTAACATTACCTATAAAATATTCTAATGCATTTAAATGAAATTTTGAACTAACATAAAATATACAAGAATAAAGGTATGCATGTGGAAAAATAAGTAAGCCGTCTATTTTTTCTAATCTTCTAATTTCAGATTCAATTTCATTTATGTCAATCATCCACTTTAAAGTAGCATAAGTAAAACCGCATGATTTTAATTTAGAAATTACTTCTTCATCTTTTGAAAAATAGATAAGATGATTTAAATAAGGAACAAATTGCAAGAAGAAACTATAACAAGCATTAATTTCTGCCTCTGAATTATAAATAATAAAATCTTTTGTAAGAAAATCTTTCTTAATTATTTCACATTCTTGACGAATTGAAACTAATTGTTCTTCGAAGTTCTTTTTACCATCTTGATATACTTTTAAAGTTTCTTCTGGAAGGTCAATCATATCTTTTTATATTCCTTTTTAGAGATTAATAAAATTATTTTTAGGATTATTTATTTTATTAAATTCTTTTGTTACATTGCAGTAAGTTATAAATGTAGCCACAAAATGGCCACGCAAAGATAATAAAAAATCCCAAAACATTGAAAATCAAATGTTTTGGGATGTAAGTAGTGACCTCGTCTGGATTCAAACCAGAAACCTCTTGAGCCGTAATCAAGTGCGCTATTCAGTTGCGCCACGAGGCCGTTTTTGTGGGTGCAAATATAAAACTATATTCGATAATTTAAAAAATTATTTTTGTTTTTTTTCTAAAGCGTGAATCGTAACATAATATCGCCAAGCAATAATTACCTTTTGTAATTTTGTAGCTTTCGCTAAATCAATACGTTGCTTGGAATAACTTGGCAAAATCGCTTTATTAATTTTGGCTAAAATTTTAAACATTATTTTTAATTTTGTGCAAAACTACTAAAAAAATATGCCAATTCATTAGATTTTCAAAATCCTAATTTTAATTTAACTCCCCCAGTACTACAAAATCTTAAAAAAATATACTGTTTTCTTACAAAATAAATCTTAATTTTGTCAGCTATGCAAAAAATCATAAATATATTAAACAAACGTGCCCGATTTGACTATGAAATTATAGACAAATACGACGCTGGCATTGTACTTACAGGAACAGAAATAAAATCAATACGATTAGGAAAAGCATCTATTGCTGAAAGTTTTTGCGAATTTAACGAACAAACCGAATTGTTTTTAATAAACGCTACTATTGAAGAATATGCTTTTGGAACACATTACAACCACAAAGCAAAAAGCGAGCGCAAACTATTATTAAATAAAAAAGAACTTAAAAAACTCGAAAAAGATTCGGACAACAAAGGTTTAACAATTGTGCCTTTGAAATTATACACAAATGAAAAAGGTTTTGCAAAAGTAGAAATCGCATTGTGCCGTGGTAAGAAAAATTACGACAAGCGTGAAACGATGAAAGAAAATGATACTAAACGAGATATCGCAAGAATTAAGAAGGAATTCAGATAATTTACGAATTACGATTTGGGATTTGGGATTTACGTTTTAAAAAAAACCAGAATTTTCAATTGAAAATTCTGGTTTTTTTTACTTTGCAACTTTGCATCTAAGTGAATTAGTTACTTTTTACTTTATCCTTTTGCAAGTCTGTTTTTAGCTTTTCTAAATCCGTTTTGGTTTTTTCCAATTCTTGTTTTAGTTTTTCTAAATCTGATTTTGTAGAATCATCATTAAATTGAAAGTTTTTTTGAATTTGAATTTTATTTTCTTTTTTTAATTTTTCCAAATCATCGATTTTATCACCATTTGAAGAAAAATTTCGTTCAGAGAAAATCATTGTACTACCCTTTCCGTCAGAATACTTTTTTGTTACTGTTCCGTTTTCGTCAATTTTTTCTTCTTCTAATTGCATATCCGGATTGTCACCCATAATTTCACCATCTTTAAAAATAAATGATTTAAAATTACCACCCAAAGAATCCGTTTTAAATCCACCTTGCAATTCTTTAAATTTATCTAAATCAATGGTGTTTCCATCTACTAAACCTCTAAAAACGTTATTGTCTAAATTCATAAACATATCGTTATTAAACATTCCGTTAAAACCTTTCATATCAAAACCATTCACAAACATATCATTTTGTGAAGCACCAGATTGTATATTAATTAGGCCTTTTCCAGTGCCATCAAATTGTTTTTTAATTGAGATTAGTTTAATCGGCGTTTCCCCACTTACATTATAATTTCCTGAATTTCCATCTTGGTCTTTATAAGTAATTTTAATAGCCGTAATTTGCTTTTTATCATTACGTTTTACACCAGAAAAAGAGACTTCAAAATCAAACTTTTTTGCATCTGTTTCATCTTGATTCAATTGCGTATCGGTCATAGCGTTGTCAATTCGCAATTCGAAGCTATTGTTTTTTTGTTGTGATAATTGATTGAAACGATTGTTTTGAGCAAAAGTTGTGATTGGCAAAATAGTGATTGCAGTAGCCAATACGATTCTTTGAAATACCATTTTAACATTCATAATTTAAGTTTTTTTTTTAATTTTGTTGGTCAAAAATATAATTTTTATAAAAATTAAATTTTAAAATTTTGTTAATTAACGTGTTTTAACATTTTTTCTTTTTCTACTAAATGCAACACATAAATTCCAATTAAAGTACCTATTACTCCGAGTATTCCCATAAACAACCAATTGGCTTGATACCCATAATTATCAATAATTAACATCCCAATTTTAGCACTTAATATATGTGCTAAACTATAACTCATTGCAAAAATGGCCATATAGCGACCTTGATGATGCTTCGGCGCTCGACTAAGTGCAAATGCGTTTGAAAAGGGAAAATTAAACATTTCTGCAAACGTCATAAATAACATCATAATTAGTAAAATACCTGCCCAAGTATTTACGAGCATTAAAAACAAACTAATACACATTAAAAAACATCCTAAAATAATAACTTTTAATTTGTCTTTTTTATGTTTCTCAATATAATTTACAATTGGCATTTCTAGAAAGAATACTAAAACACCATTTAAGGTTAATAATAAACCTGTTTGTAATTCGGTTAAGCCAAATTGTTCTCTATGATAAATTGGAATGGTAGTAAACAACTGGAAAAACATAATCCCTACAATTAAAGATGTAGTTAAAAACAACCAATAAATTTTGTCTTTAAAAACCGACTCTACTAAAACATCTCCAGGTTGTACTTTATCTAAATATGTAGATTTCTTTTTTTCTTTTACTTTAATCCAGAAAATCAAAATGGCAATAATACAGGTTAATCCGTCTACCCAGAACAACCCTTTATAACCAATATTCATAATAATTAATCCTCCTAGAGCAGGTCCAGCCGCAAATCCTAAATTAATAGCTAATCGAACCAATGTCAAGGCTCTTGTTCTGTTTTCTGGTTTAGCATAGGCACCCAGTGATACAAACATAGCGGGACGAAACATATCTGAAACAGACATAATTAAGAACATACTTATACATAAACCATAAAATGAAGTAACAAATTGCAACCCGAAAAACATCAATCCGCTAACTAACAAACTGAATATCATTATTTTATAAAAACCAATAGAATCTGATAATTTTCCACCTAACCAAGAACCTAATAAAGAACCTAATCCGAAAAATACCATAATGGTTCCTACTTGAGAATACGAAAAATGCAAATCTTCGTGCAAATATTTAGATAAAAATGGCAAAACCATTGTTCCTGCTCTATTAATAAATGTAACGAGGGTAAGAATCCATACTTCACGAGAAAAGCCTTGAAAGTTAGAAATGTATTGGCGAAATGCTATTTGAATCATAATAAAGTATCTGCTACAAAATTAATCAAAAATAGTTACTAAAATGTAGTATTTTTGCAAAAAGAAATTCGATGAAATTTGTAAATTTACATACTCATTTATACACCAATTCTGATTCCATTTTAGAAATTGTAAATCAATATCCGAATGAATTTTCAGATGAAATTCCACACTACTCTATCGGAATTCATCCTTGGTATATTACTGATGAACGAGTAAGTGAAGATGTAAACACTATTAAGAAAAAACTTCAATTTAAGGAATGTGTTGCTTTAGGAGAATGTGGATTAGACAAACGAATCGAAAAGAAAATAGAAGTACAAATTGACGTTTTCGAATCGCAATTATCTCTTTTAAGTGAAGTGGAAAAACCTGTAATTTTACATTGTGTTGCGGCATTTGATGAAGTAATATCTTGTAAAAAAAATAGTGGGCTTCAATCACCTTTCATCATACACGGATTTTCAAAAAACATTCCTTTAGCGAAACAACTTTTAAATCAGGATTTTTATTTGTCTTTTGGAAAATACTTGCTTCGTAATCCAGAAATGGAATCTGTTTTTAAATATGTTCCAAATGAAAGATTTTTTTTAGAAACAGATACAATTTCGGAAAGTTTGGAAGAAGTTTATACTTTTGCAGCAAAATGTAAAAATATTTCAGTAGAAAAAATGAAAGAAATAGTTTGGAATAATTACCAATCTGTTTTTAATAAAATGCAATAAATTATGGCAAAGTGGCAAGAAAGAGCAGCTTTATTATTTAAAGAAGAAGGATTAAATAAATTAAAAAATTCAAACGTATTAGTTGTTGGATTAGGTGGCGTAGGTTCATTTGCAGCGGAATTTTTAGTTCGTGCGGGTGTGGGTCAACTGACAATTGTAGATGGCGATACCGTAGATATTACTAATATTAACAGACAATTACCAGCATTACACAGTACTATTGGCGAACCAAAAGTTAAAATTGTAGGCGATAGATTAATGGATATTAATCCAGAATTAAACTTAATACGCATTGAAGAATTTTTATCACCAGAACGTGCTTCAGAAATTGTAACTACTGAATTTGATTATGTGTTAGATTGCATTGATAGTTTAACGCCAAAAATCAATCTTTTAGTTGCTGCTAAACGCAAAAAGATTAAAGTAATCAGCAACATGGGAGCTGGCGGAAAATTTGATGTAAATAAAGTTGTCGTTAGAGATATTAGTAAAACTGAAGTTTGCCCTTTAGCTAAAAACATTAGAAAAAGATTAAGAAAAGAAGGCATAAACAAAGGCGTAAAAGCGGTTTATTCCATTGAGCATCCAGATGCTACAAGTATTAAAACTACAGATGGTTCTAACTACAAAAAGTCCTTTTACGGCACAAACAGTTGGATGCCAGCACTTTTTGGATTACATGCTGCAGAAACGGTTGTAAAACATTTGATTAAGGAATAAAAATAATAAAACCTGACAGTATTCTAAATCCTGTCAGGTTTAAATTATTTAAAATCTGAAATAAATTCAGATTGACATATATTAATTTTTACTTCGCTAAATACGCTTGAACATTATTAAAAATACGTTCCTCAATATTTGAAATATCGCTTTTCACGAATTTTTCTCCTAATATATTTTCGAATAATTCAATATATCTATCTGAAACGGTTGCAATATATTCTGTTGTCATTTCTGGAATTTGTTGACCTTCTTTACCTTGAAAACCATTTTCAATTAACCAACGACGTACAAATTCTTTTGACAATTGTTTTTGTTCTTCGTTATTGTTTTGTCTTTCTTGATATCCTTCAGCATAAAAATAACGAGAAGAATCTGGTGTGTGAATTTCGTCAATTAAAACAATTTTTCCATCTTTTGTTTTTCCAAATTCGTATTTTGTATCTACTAAAATTAAACCTCTTGAAGCGGCAATTTCAGTTCCTCTTTGATATAAAGCTCTTGTATATTTTTCTAATACCAAATAATCTTCTTCAGTAACAATTCCATTTGACAAAATGGCTTTACGAGAAATATCTTCATCGTGTGAACCGTTATCCGCTTTAGTTGTTGGTGTGATAATTGGTGTAGGAAATTTATCGTTTTCTTTTAAACCTTCAGGCATTTCGACACCACAAAGCAATCTTTTTCCTGATGCATATTCTCTTGCTGCATGACCTGATAAATAACCACGAATTACCATTTCAACTTTGAATGGTTCACATAAATGTCCAATAGCTACGTTAGGATCTGGAGTAGCAATTAGCCAATTTGGCACAATATCTTCTGTTAATTGCATAAATTTTGTAGCAATTTGATTTAATATTTGTCCTTTGTATGGAATACCTTCTGGTAAAACCACATCAAAAGCAGAAAGTCTATCCGTAGCAATCATAACCAATAAATCGTCATTGATATTGTAAACTTCTCTTACTTTTCCTCTGTAAACAGATTTTTGTCCTGTAAAATTAAAATTTGTAGTAGTTATTGTGTTCATATACTGTGTTGTTGTTTTGTTTTGCAAAAGTAGTTTTAAAATCATTTTTTAACAAAAAAAGAGGCGTTTATTTTAACGCCTCTTTTCATTTTAATCCGAATTTTCTATACTTTTATAAGCATTAATTACTGCTTTCACCAATCGATGGCGAACAATATCTTTATCATCAAGATATAAAATTCCAATGCCGTCTACATCTTTTAATACCAAAATGGCTTCTTTTAATCCAGAAATGGTTCTTCTTGGTAAATCTACTTGTCCTGGATCTCCGGTGATAATAAATTTTGCATTTTTTCCCATTCGCGTTAAAAACATTTTCATTTGAGAATGCGTGGTGTTTTGCGCTTCATCTAAAATCACAAAGGCATTATCCAAAGTTCTTCCACGCATAAATGCCAATGGTGCAATTTGAATAATTCCTTTTAATATATAATCTTCAAGGGTTTGTGGCGGCAACATATCGCGTAAAGCATCATACAAAGGTTGCATATAAGGATCTAATTTTTCCTTCATATCACCAGGTAAAAAACCTAAATTTTCTCCTGCCTCCACAGCCGGACGTGTTAAAATAATACGTTTAACTTGTTTCTCTTTAAGTGCTTTTACAGCAAGAGCTACTCCGGTATAAGTTTTTCCTGTTCCAGCAGGACCTACGGCAAAAACCATATCGTTTTTAGCAACAAAATCAACTAATTTTTGCTGATTGGGTGTCATCGCTTTAATTAACTTCCCTCCTAATCCGTGCACTAAAATCTGATCGCCTTTTGGCATTTCTCCCGTTTGATGTGCATCACCTTCAATAACACGCATAATTACATTGTCATCAATAGTGTTGAAACGAGTAAAATGAGTCATCAAACGTCGAAAGCGTTTTTCAAATTCGTCTAAAACTTCGGCCTCTCCAAAAGCCTTTAAAATAGTACCTCTGGCAACAATTTTTAATTTTGGATAATACTTTTTAATTGTCTCTAAATGACTGTCGTGTGCGCCCCAAAAATCTTTAGGTGCAATGTTTTCCAATTCAATAATTCTTTCGTTCAAAGGCTTTAATTTTAAATTGTTTTAATTCTGTAAAAAAAAGAGTAATTTTGTATCATTCAAATATAATAAAAACAAGTATTCCATTTATAATAAGTTATAAACAATATAATGTCAATAATTACGCTTACTACAGATTTTGGTTTAAAAGACCACTTTGCCGGAATTTTTAAGGGTAAGATATATTCTTTATTTCCTGAGACAACAATTATTGATATTTCTCATTTAGTAGACAAATTTAATGTTTTGGAAGCTAGTTATTTGTTAGCTACTTCTTATTCTCATTTTCCAAAAGGAACAGTTCACATAGTAGCAGTAGACGCTTCAAGAAATGCAGACACTGTTCATATAGCTATGCTTTATGATGGACATTATTTTATTGGAGCAGATAATGGCATTTTTGGTGGTTTAACAAATAAAAAAAATCCAGAAAAAATAGTGCAAATATCTATTCATGATAGACTATTAGAAGGTTCCAACGACTTAGATGTTTTTGCAACGGTGGCAACTCATTTGGCAAAAGGTGGTGAAATGACCGTAATTGGCACACCACTGACTGAAATAAAGAAAATGAATATGTTGGTTCCTATTTTGGATCAAAATTTAAAATCGATTCGCGGACATGTTGTATATATTGACGATTTTGGAAATTGTGTTACTAATATTTCGAAAACGTATATAGAAGAAGTTGCAAGAGGAAGACAATATAGTGTACGTTTTTCTGTTTATACGATTAAAAGAGTAAAGAATGATTATTCCGATTTTAAAAATAACAATTCAGCCGATTTAAATGCGATGGCAGGAAACGAAATAGCACTGTTTAATCAAAATGGGTTTTTAGAAATTGCGGTGTACAGAAGTAATCCTAATCGTTCAGGCTCTGCACACACGTTATTAGGTTTGAAAATGCAGGATGCTGTAATTGTGGAATTTGAATCCTAGGTGTTGGGTAAAAGGTAAAGGTTATTGGGATTTGGAATTTAGAATTTGGGATTTAATTATTGGAATTTAAATAATAGATATGTTGGTACGAATTGTAAAACTTACCTTTCAAGAAGATAAAATTGCAGATTTTTTAAATAATTTTAATGAAGTTAAACATCAAATAAGAAGCTTTGATGGAAATGAATTTTTAGAATTATATCAAGACAAACAAGATACACGTATTTTTTTTACTTACAGCTATTGGAAAGACGAATCAGCATTAGAAAAATACAGAAAATCAGCTTTATTTAATGAAGTTTGGAGTTATACCAAAACGCTTTTCGCAGACAAACCAGAAGCGTGGAGTGTGGATAAATTAGATACTTTATTATAAAGTTTCAAGTTTATAAATTACTTTTGTCAATATAAAACAAGTATACTATATGAAAGCAGTATTGCTACGTGAAATAAAATCTTTTTTTGGTTCGCCAATTGGCTATTTAGTTATTGCTATTTTTCTTTTGCTAAATGGATTATTTTTATGGGTTTTTGATGGTGATTTTAATATTTTAAATTCTGGATATGCTGATATGGGTCCCTTTTTTAAATTAGCGCCTTGGATACTTATTTTCTTAATACCAGCAGTAACTATGAAAAGTTTCTCGGATGAAAAAAAACAAGGAACTTTAGAAATTTTATTTACCAAACCATTAGGCCTTTGGGAAATTGTTAATGGTAAATTTCTTGGAGCATTTATTTTAATTTTAATTGCCATAGTACCTACTCTTTTTTATGTGTTTATAGTTTCAAGCTATACAGCAGCTCAAAATAGTTTCGATTATGGTAGTACCATTGGATCCTATTTTGGATTATTATTCTTAATTGGCGCATACACTTCAATCGGGATTTTTACTTCTACCCTTTCAGACAATCAAATAGTAGCTTTTATAATTGCTG
>NZ_JBIISE010000067.1:0-2775 GCF_044341185.1 Flavobacterium sp. | reverse complement strand
TCCATTTCGAATTCGTCTTCAAATTTTTGCATGAAATGACAATGCCAATGCAAACGTGAAACAAAATTTAGAATGGCGCGTTTGTTTTTGGACGCTTCATAATGCTGATTCGTATATTGATAAATCATTCGCATACTAATATTCCCATACGTTAGATATGGCGACAAGCGACTGCAGCCTTTTCTACTCAAAGCCGGTTTTGAAATGTGTTTGCTATAATTGACATAGCGCTCTTTTACAAAACTATCCAGATATCGCCACGCCCAATATTCGCCACCTCGTTGGAAATTTTTGTTAGGAGTAGTGATTTCAGTTGATAAATCTGATCCTTTTATTTGGTTGTAAAAATCGGAATCTAATTGTATTGTTTTTAAATCGGATTCATTTATAATTTTTGGGGTATCACGCATTACTTGTTCCCAGCGTTTGTCCCAATTTTGTCTTGATTTTAATTTGCGAATGACACCGTGCATTTGAAATTCTTTCCAAACTATATCATTTGAATCAAAAAATGCTTTCATTTCCAAGTCGCGGTCATACGTCACTTTATTTCCAATTTCTTGATGCGAAAAAATGGTTTTAACTTCAAAATTTTGAATTAATTCTGAAAATACGTTCTTAACTTCATTATGAAAAAAATAAATTTTTGCGTTAAATGGTTGAAGTTTTTTATTCAAATCCTGAATGGATTCGTATATAAATCGCCAATGTCGAACATCTGAATCGTCATACTTCATTACAGATGGTTCGAAAATATAAAGTAGCACTAAAGGCAAATCAGATTGGTGAGCACAAAAAAGTGCTTCGTTGTCAACCAAACGAAGGTCACGTTTAAACCATACAATATTGGTTGCTTTTTTTGTCAAAATTAAATTAGTGAAGTAATTATTTTGTCAGATTTAGCATAACTCAATCTTGAAATTTGCGTAGTTTTGTGATAACTATCCAGTCCAGAACAAGTTATAGATTCTGCTTTTTCAATATCAAGGAAACCATCTTTTTGCAAACAGTTTTCTGGAAAATAAACGTCTATCACTTCACCAATTATTAGAACGGTATTATTGATAGAAAGCGTGACTTTTTCTTTAAATTCAAGTGCTAATTTTACGTTACTTTCTTTTACAAAAGGCGCAAAAAAGTTATTTTTAAATTCAGGTGTTAATCCAGTTTCATCAAATTCTGAGCAATCTCTATCGTACCTTGCTGAGGTTTGATGGGCTTGTTTGTGAATTTTTTCATTGATGTGATTAATAGTGTAAAAACCAGTTTCTAAAATGTTTTCAAGAGTATGACGTGCTACAACTCCCGGACGAAACACCATTCCAAATAAAGGCGGATTACTTCCAATATGTAAAATAGAATCTACGATGGCTAAGTTGGTTTGATTTTTACTGTTTTGTGTTCCAATCAATCCTAAACTTTTAAAACCACCTATGCTGTTTGCAAAATGAACACGTTCTTGTTTTTCCATGTTCATAATTTCGTCATGGGTAATATGTTTTACTAAATTTTCACCCATTTTTTATCACTATTTAGTTGAAAGGTTCCAATATGTTCTTTATTCCATTCGTTTGGTGGAATTAACGATAGAAAGTGACTACCTTCATTACCTACATATAAATGATAAATTTCTCCAATAACAGGTTCAAATGAAAATTTTGAATTGTAAATCATTTCATTCCATTCAAATTCTTCTATTAAATTTTGATATTGCAGTTTTAATTCATTGAATTTATTTTCAAATTCTTTATTTACATTTCTAACGCCTCGGCCTTTCCATGCGGCTACATCATCAACTTTAATAATCGGTGCGCCAACACTTGTTGCGTAGGGTAAAAAACTTGCATTGTATCCTTTTTCATCCGTATAAACTATATTATCAGGCTTTTTGTTTTCCATTTTTTACTTTTATCTTTTTGAAATTTTATTGTTTGAAATTGCTCTTTGTAATTTGCACTTAAATCGGTCAATACCTTCTACACGTTTTGCGGCATGTTTGGTCTTGCAATTTTCAACACGTTGACGCCAAAGTTTGTAACTTGAGAATTTTAATTCTTTTTTCATTAATGCTTTTACATCAGCTTCAGCTAATCCAAATTGAAATTTTATGGCATCAAATGGCGTTCTGTCTTCCCACGCCATCTCGATAATTCTATCTATGGCAATGTCGTCTAATTCTGTTTTTTGAGCAATTGGCATTTTTTGTTTAATTATAATTAAAAAAGAATAAACAAAATTAAGTAGAATAATTTGATTTTCAATACAGAAATAGAATAAAAAAATCCGTTACTTAAATTAAAGTAACGGATTTCATATTTTATTAATAATAATTTAAAAAAGTAAAGCTACTTGTTCATTTACAAATTCTAAAAAACGTTCATCTGCTTCTGTAAATGGATCGATTATATGACTGTCAATATCTATTTGTCCAATATTTATACCGTTTACAAATAAAGGCACCACAATTTCAGATTTTACAGTAAAGCTACAAGCAATATAATTATCCTGAGCAGAAACGTCGGGAACCACAAAGTTAGCATTGCTTTCTGCTACTTGTCCGCAAATACCTTTTCCAAACGGAATAACTGTATGATCGGTTTCAGCCCCAACATAAGGGCCAAGATGTAATGTTTTGGTTTCGTGATTTGCAAAATAAAAACCAACCCAATTGTAATATGAAATGGAATCTTGTAATAATTGACAAATACGAATTAGCTTTTCATCTCTATTTTCATTACTGTTAATGATGTTTTTTACTTCTGATTTTATATTTTC
>NZ_JBIISE010000066.1:0-2817 GCF_044341185.1 Flavobacterium sp. | reverse complement strand
CTAAAATTCTTTTAATAACAGAATTGATTGGTATAACAACAAAATTTGAAGTTTTAGATTGTTTAATACGAATAAATTGAGTTTCATCTTGTGTAATTATTTCAGGTTTTTTCAAGAAGTTTAATAAATCGCCAATACGCAATCCTGTATTACATCCTATTAGGAAGATATCTCTAGTAATATTTAGTTCTTCATCATTTAAAACTAAATTTTCAATTCTCAATAATTCATCTTGATTTAAATAGGGGTGATTTATAACCTCAGTTACCTTTGAGAAATAATTTTTCTTAAATTCTAGATTAGTATGTTTATCTTCATCATATGCATATCCCATAACTGTTTTTAGTTTTTGAATTACTGTCCCGATATAGTTTTTGGTATATTTTTTTTCATTGGTTAAATAGTCAATAAATTCATTGTAAAAACCCCTATTAATATCGTCAAAATTTAAGTTTTTTATTTTCTTATAAATCAAGAACTTTTTAACAACATTTAAAGAACTTTTTAGAGTATTTAAAGTTCCTTTAGTAAGTATTTTTTTTGAAAATGGTGAATTGTTTTTTGAGTAAAATTCTAAAAACCATTCGTAATATTTTATGAAATCTTTGTTGGTATCTAAATCTTTTTGATTTTCGTTAAAAGGATTACTTTGAAATTTTGATTTTGGTTTTTCAAAAATGTCAAATACTTTTGCAAACATACTTTTTATAGTATCAATTTCTAAGTCCTTTTCATTTTCTTTGTACAGTAAATCATTTAATTGATTTTCAAATTCCGATAACTTACTATTAATAAGTTTTGCATTGAATGTTGAAGAGGGTAACTTCATTTTTTGTTTGTTACTATCCCAATCTTTATCGGAATTAATTACAAAATTGGTTGATGCTCTAAATCTTGCATTTTTTCCGTGTCTAAACTCAAATTGGATAGTACTTTTTTCACTACCTTTACGAAGATAAAATTTCGTTTTCATACTTTAAAAAATTTAATTGTTACTTTTTTTAAAGTTATAAATGAGTTGTTTTTTATCCAATTCGTGTGACCATTTTTGTGTCCATTTAGGTCCTATTTTGGCATTTTGTGTCCACTTTTTTGAAAAACAACTTTTTCAAAGCACCAATAAAACCGCTACAAAGCCAATAAAATCATAAAAAACCTTTAAAGAATAACATTCAGACGAGGTCACAAATTATTCCCAAAACATTGAAATTATATGTTTTGGGATTTTTTTTGCTTAAAATTTTCTTTCTCGCTTCAATAAATGCAATAATGAATTGTGAACATTATGCATAAATTTATACTAATATTTTATTGTTTTTGTAGAATTAGTTCGACATTTTTTTTTATCTTGCGCCCTTAATTTTGATGACTAATTTTTTAAGAAAATTTAGTTGTCTACAATTTAATATTCTTATGAAAAAATATGTTTTTTTAATTCTTTTATTACTCTCGGGAAGTCTTTATTCTCAAGGTGTTTTCTTTAAAATGGGAAAAAATTATTCTTCATTTTCTTATAAAAATAATACGCCATTTGCAGATAAAATTAAAATTAACGGAACGGGTAGTAGTTATGAGTTAGGTTATGCCTTGCCATTAAAATTTAAAGATTTTTCTTATTTAGCAAGCATAACACTTAACGATTATAACGGAACAAGTGAGTCTAAATCAAATAATTTAGATTATAAAACCTCTTATATTGGTTTGCAAAATGCGGTTAATTATCAGTTTTTTGATTCTTTTTACTTTTTCATTAGCGCGAAAGCAGGTTTAAATATGTCAACCATAATTTATGGAAAACAACAATTAAATAATTCAACATTTAATCTAACAAACAATAAAGATTTTTCAGGATTAATCTTGCAACCTGTTTTAGGATTAGATGCTAAATATTACATTTCTAAAACGGGTTATTTAAGTTTAGGTTGTAATGTAGCAAAAAGTATTTCATTAAATCCTACATCAGATAAAGTATCATTTAATACGTTCCAAATCCTTTTTGGAGGTTATTTCGAATTGAATAAAGACAAACATTTATGAGAAAAATAGTTTACTTAATTGCCTTATTTTGCACTTCGTTTTTCTATGCACAAACAAGTGGAATCACCTATCAAGCAGTAATATACCATCCTAATGGACAAAATATTCCGGGTGTTGATATTCAAAAATCTCCGATGTCAAATAAATCGATTTGTTTACAATTTTCATTAATTGATAATCTTACGCAAATTGAATATCAAGAAGTTATTCAAACAACTACTGATGAATTCGGTATGGTTAATCTGATCATTGGTACTGGAAATCAAACAGGAGGATATGCAAGTTCTTTCAATGCAATTGTTTGGAATACAAATACCAAAAAATTAAAAGTGCAATTAGATGTTAATGGCACATGTCAGCAATTCATTGTATTAAGTGATAATCCACTTTCGGCAGTTCCTTTTGCTTATGCAGCAGTTACAGCAAATAGTGTTTCGGGTGTAGTCGAAATTCAAAATGGAGGTACAGGTGCCACAAATTTGGCAGATGCTAAAATTAATTTACAAATTAATAATGTTGATAATACTTCAGATAATAATAAACCCATTTCAATCGCAACTCAAACAGCTTTAGACACAAAAGAAAACATAGCGAATAAATCGACTAATACAACTTTGGGTACAAGTGATGTCTTATACCCATCTCAAAATGCGGTAAAAACCTACGTAGATGCTCAAGTAGCTACAGCTACTATTGCCGATGCCGATGCGGTTACAAAAGGAAAAATTAAATTGGCTGGTGATTTAGGAGGAACAGCTGATTTGCCAACTGTTCCAGGAT
>NZ_JBIISE010000024.1:0-37300 GCF_044341185.1 Flavobacterium sp. | reverse complement strand
TGGAAATCAAAAAATTCAATCCTATCTTGAAAAGAGTAACTGTTCACAAAGAAATTAAATAATTAGAAGCTTAATTTAAGTTTCAAATAAAACATACTAAGTCATGGCAAAGAAAACCGTAGCAACTTTACAAACATCTTCTAAAAGATTGACTAAAGCAATCAAAATGGTTAAGTCTCCTAAAACTGGTGCTTATACATTTGTGGAATCAGTAATGACTCCTGAAGAAGTAGATGAGTTCTTAAAAAAGAAATAATCTAAAATTTTAGATATTAAAAAAGCTATTTTCATTTGAAAGTAGCTTTTTTTATTTTATTTTTGTTCCAATAATAATGAAAATCATATCATTATACACCAAATTCAATGAGCTTTTTTAAAAAAATATTTTCATCTAATAAAAGTGAACCTGTAATTACAGAACAGGAAAAGCAGCAATTAGACAAAGGATTAGAGAAAACAAAAACTTCTTTCTTTTCTAAACTAACAAAAGCCGTTGCTGGTAAGTCAAAAGTAGATGATGAGGTTTTAGATAATTTAGAAGAAGTACTTATTTCTTCCGATGTGGGTGTAAATACTACTTTAAAAATTATTCAGCGCATTGAAAAACGAGTTTCTCAAGATAAATATTTAGGTACAGATGAGTTAAATATTATATTAAGAGAAGAAATTGGTTCGTTATTATCTGAAACCAATTCTGGTAATGAATCTGAATTCACTATTCCAAAAGATACAAAACCATATGTAATTATGGTGGTAGGTGTTAATGGTGTTGGAAAAACCACTACTATTGGGAAATTAGCTTATCAATTTAAAAAAGCAGGATTTAAGGTAGTATTAGGTGCAGCCGACACGTTTAGAGCCGCAGCAATTGATCAATTACAAATTTGGGCAGATAGAGTAGATGTGCCAATGATAAGACAGCAAATGGGTTCTGATCCAGCTTCTGTTGCTTTTGATACCTTACAATCTGCTGTCGCACAAAATGCCGATGTTGTAATTATTGATACGGCCGGTCGTTTGCATAACAAATTAGGTTTAATGAACGAATTGACCAAAGTAAAAAATGTAATGCAAAAAGTAGTTCCAAATACACCAAATGATGTAATGTTGGTACTTGATGGCTCTACAGGACAAAACGCCTTTGAACAAGCCAAGCAATTTACTGCTGCTACGGAAGTTTCTTGTTTAGCAGTAACTAAATTAGACGGTACTGCAAAAGGTGGCGTAGTAATAGGTATTTCAGATCAATTTCAAATTCCAGTTAAATATATTGGAGTAGGTGAAGGTATTGAAGATTTGCAAGTATTTCACAAGACAGAGTTTGTTGATTCTTTCTTTAATTAATTTTTAATGTATGATGAATTTTTTTAAAAATATGACCAACTCAAAGTTGTTATTCATTGCTTTAATTTCTGCTGTTTTAGCGTTTCCTTTTGATTTAAAGTTTTTAGGGTTTATGCAAAGCGAAAGTATTTTTATGTCATTACGACTACTTTCTTTTATTTTGTTTATGTACGTTGCCATTAAAGTAATTAATGGTAAGACAAAAAAAACCAACAGGAAAGAATAAGTTTTAAAATTTTTATTTTAATCAGAATAACTTCTTTTATCTGTTTTAAAATAAATTACAAAAAATATGTTTAAAAAAAAGCCCTATTTCATTGAAATTGGGCTTTTTAAATTATACTAATTTAGAAATTACTTTGCAATATTTACTGCTCTAGTTTCTCTAATTACAGTTACTTTTACTTGACCTGGATACGTCATTTCTGTTTGAATTTTGTGTGAAATTTCAAATGATAACGAAGCAGCTAAATCGTCAGAAACTTTTTCACTTTCAACTAAAACACGTAATTCTCTACCTGCTTGTATTGCATAAGCATTTTTAACACCTGGGAAGCTATAAGCTACTTCTTCTAAGTCTTTTAATCGCTGAATATAAGAATCTAATACTTGACGACGCGCGCCTGGTCTTGCACCAGAAATAGCATCACACACTTGAATTATAGGAGAAATTAAATATTTCATTTCAATTTCATCGTGGTGGGCTCCAATAGCATTACATACTTCTTCTTTTTCACCATATTTCTCTGCCCATTGCATTCCTAAAATAGCGTGAGGTAATTCGCTTTCTGTATCTGGTACTTTTCCAATATCGTGTAATAAACCAGCTCTTTTCGCTAATTTCACGTTTAGTCCTAATTCTGCTGCCATTAAACCACATAATTTAGAAACTTCTCTTGAGTGTTGTAATAAGTTTTGTCCGTATGAAGAACGGTATTTCATCCTACCAACAATTTTAATCAATTCTGGATGTAATCCGTGAATTCCTAAATCGATAACGGTGCGTTTACCTACTTCAATAATTTCCTCTTCAATTTGTTTTTTCGTTTTCTCAACCACTTCTTCAATACGTGCTGGGTGAATACGCCCATCAGTAACTAATTTATGAAGTGCTAAACGAGCAATTTCTCTTCTTACAGGATCAAAACAAGATAAGATAATCGCTTCAGGTGTATCGTCTACAATAATTTCAACGCCGGTTGCAGCTTCAATTGCCCTAATGTTTCTTCCTTCTCTACCAATAATTCTACCTTTTACATCATCAGATTCAATATTGAAAACAGATACACAATTTTCAACAGCTTCTTCAGTTCCTACTCTTTGAATCGTACTAATAATGATTTTTTTAGCTTCTTGTTGCGCTTGCATTTTGGCTTCTTCAATAGTTTCTTGAATGTGCGCCATTGCATTTGTTTTGGCTTCTGCTTTTAAACTTTCAACCAATTGGTTTCTTGCATCGTCAGCCGATAAACCAGAAATAACCTCCAATTGTTCAATTTGACTTTTATGTAACTTGTCAACTTCTTGTGATTTTTTCTCTAAGTTTTCTATTTTGTTTGTGTATTCTACAATTTTAGCTTCTGCTTCGTCATTTATTTTCTTAGCTTTTGCTAATTCACTAGAAACTTGAGATTCTTTATCTCTAGTTCTTTTTTCAGCTTCTGCCATTTTTTTGTCTTTTGACAAAATTTCGTTTTCGTGTTCCGTTTTTAATTCTAAAAATCGTTCTTTAGCTTGTAAAAGTTTGTTTCTTTTTTCAGTTTCAGCTTCAGCTTTTGCATCTCTTAAAATTGAACTGGCTTCTTTTTTAGCGTTTTTAATAAGATTTGAGACATTGCTTTTTTCTAAAAATTTAGCAATTGCAAATCCTATAGCCAATCCGACAACGATTCCAATTATTATACTTAATGGTTCCATAGTTTTGTTTAGTTTAATAAAAAAGCCCACATTAGGTGTTTGAATAAACTCGATTCAGACAGGATTTGAGCTATAACGATGTTCAAGGATTTCCGACATATCGGAACATGCTTTAGTATCGCAAATTCACTCATTTAATAGTTAGTGTTGAGTTTATCAAATATTTACTAATGTGGGCAGTACTTTAGTGTTTTTGTATGAACGTTTTTTCTTATTTTGAAAGTAAACCTTCAATTTTTTCGTCGAGCTTTTTTAATCTCTCAAATGCTTCTACGGTATCTGTAGAAGTATCAATTTGGGTTTGTTCTATTTGAGAAGCAAATTGTAAGGCACACATAGCCAATACATCTTGTTTATCTCTTACTGCATAGTTGGCTTCAAATTTTTTAATTGTAGCATCAATTTTTTTTGATGCTGTTCGTAGACCTTCCTCCTGTGTAGTTTCCACTGTTAGTGGATATACTCGGTCTGCAATTGAAATTTTTATTTTTAACTTTTCTGTCATAATTACTCAGAAAGTTGTGCTATACAATAGTCGATTTCTCTAATCAACGAATTTATTTTCAGTTTTGTTTCTTTCTTGTATTCTTCACTGCCCAGAAGAGAATTTGTTATTTTTAAGCTTTCCAACTCATGTTTTAATGAGATGATTTTCTTATTTTCATTTTGAGCGGTTTGTTTTATTTCTTTCAATTCATTAGATAAACTTTCGTTTAATTGCTCTAAATTCTCTATTTTTTTAGATAATTTAAAGAATTTTACTTCTAAGGAATCAATAATTTTCGACAATTCACTCATTATGACACAATTCTTTTCTTGATTTTACAAATTTAAAACTTCAAACTCGAAATTCAATACTTTTTTTCAAAAAAAAATAAAGTTTTTTTAATCTGTAATTAGTTTTTAGTTTTCTTCTGTTTTCTTACTCTTTATGAAGTCTAAAATTAGGGTAGCAATTAATTTACCTGTTAAATGATTATTGCTCGATAAATCTAAGTCAGGCGCTCCTTCACAAATATGTAAATAACTCGCAAATTCCTCTTTTCCAGCCATATGTATAAAATGTCTAGCTTTTTCTACACTAAAACCACTTAATGTCATGGCGCTACTGTGAATATTGGGTAGGGCATCTAAATCGAGTTCTAAACCAAATGGTGTATTTGAAATAAATTTAATTGCATTGGTAAGTTCTGATGTAAAACTTTTGTTTTTTCTAACTGCTATTTCTTCATAGGTTACATACTTTACACGATCTTCAATTGATTTTAAAGTATCAAATACACTTTTTGATACAAAATTTTCGTGTAAACCGAATATAAAATATTTTTTTAAGAAGCCTTCTTCAAACGCATAAGTAAATCCATTTCCGCTATGACGACCTTCCATAATTCTAAAATCGGTATGAGCATCAAAATTTATTGCATTTACAGGCATTCCTTTTCCTAATGCTAATCCTTTTATGTTTCCATAAGCATTGTTGTGTCCGCCTCCAATTATAATTGGAATTTTATTAGCTTTTACTATCGCACTAATCACAAAAGAAACATCTTTGTCAATATTTTCTACCAATTGGAATAGTTTTTTTCGATCTTCTTTGTTTTGAGTGTCTAAAGTTTTGGCTATTTCCATTTCTTTAGAAAAATTTATTTCACCTAAAACAACTAATTCATTGCCTTTACAAAATTTATTATGTTGAAAATTCACTAAACTTTTTAAGGTACTTTCATAAGCAGTAGCCGCACCCGTTCTTCCCAAATTAGCTTTTATTCCAATATCTTCGGGTAAGCCAATTAATACAAATTTTGCTTCGGAATTAGTAATAAATTCAATCCAATTTTCTTCAATCGGAACGGTTATAATTTTTTCTCCAAACTTTATTTCGCCACTTCTATGTTGCGTAATTTTAGCTATATCTTTAGAACTGAATACGTTTAATTTATCCATTTTGTGTTTTAAAAGTGTTTTCAAATATAATATTTTAAAGATACATTACGTTATATAGTAAAAGAAATAAATAAAATTTTATTTTTGCATGAAATCTAAATAAAATCAAAATGGAGTTAAATCAGTCAAATTCTAGAAATTCAGGATTAAAGGTAGTTGTGGTCATCTTAGCATTATTGTTAATGGGAAGTTTGGCTTATGTTTATAAGTTACAACAAGATAAAGATGCGGTAGATTCTAGTTTATCAAAAACCTTAACGGAGAAAGAAAAATTTCAAGAAGAATTGGAATCAAAAATTGCAGAATATGATATTGCCATTGCGGATAATACTGCTTTGAAAGGAGAATTGGAAGAGGAGCAGGCTAAGATTATGGAATTGTTAGAGAAAATAAAAAAATCTGACGGAAGTATAGCTGAATTGTCTAAATTTAAAACACAATACGTAAAACTAAAACGTGAAATGGACAATTTAATTGCCGAAAATAATGTATTGAAAGCGAACAACAGCAAATTGACAAAAAATTTAGATAGTACAAATGTAGTATTAACAAATGCAAAAACGGCAAATGATACGTTAGTGGCTAAAAATGAAAATTTATCTAAAACCGTTGAAAAAGCGCAACGATTATCGGTTTTAAATTTAACTACTTTAGCAGTGAAGCAAAAAGGTTCTGGCAAACAAATTAATACTGATAAAGCTAGTAAAGCTAATGTTTTAAAAATCGGATTTACGATTGCTGAAAATCAGGTAGCAAAAGTAGGAGAAAGAACATATTACATTCAAGTGATAGATAGTAAAAATAATGTTTTAGGAGAAAAGAAAACTGAAACTTTTGGCGCTACTTATTTGCCATATAGTTTTCAGAAAACTATTAAATACGAAAACAAAACTGTCCAAGTTCAAGAAGATTTATCAGTAAAAAATATTTCAGCAGGTACTTATTTTGTTAATGTTTTTGATAAAAAAGGAGAACTGGTTTCAAAAAGTAGTTTTCAATTGAGATAATGAATTGATCTACTTACATTAAAAAAGAAACGCTTCATTTATTGAAGCGTTTTTTTTTATTCTGTTGTGGTTGAAGATTCTTTGAATTTTTCATTTACTTTTTTCCAATTAATCACATTAAAGAAAGCACTAATGTAATCTTTTCGTTTATTTTGATACTTTACATAATAAGCGTGTTCCCATACGTCTAAAGCTAAAATAGGAGTTCCTTTTTTTTCTGCATTTGGCATCAAAGGATTGTCTTGGTTAGCAGTAGTTGTTATTACTAATTTTCCTGAATTGTCTTTTATTAGCCAAACCCAACCTGAACCAAATAATTTAGTAGCACTTTCCGAAAACTCATTTTTAAATGATTCAAAAGATCCAAAATCTTTGTTTATGGCTTCTAAAACTTCGTCAGTTGCATCGCCATTATTAACGCTTAATATTTCAAAAAACAAATTATGATTATAATATCCGCCAGCATTGTTTCTGATTTCTGATTTACTTGTATCTAATTTCTTTAGAATTTCTTCAATAGATTTTGATGACAAATCAGTTTCTTTTATAGCGGCATTAAGTTTATTACAATATGCTAAATGATGTTTAGAATAATGTAATTCCATTGTTGTAGCATCTATAAAAGGCTCTAAACTGTTATACGAGTATGGTAATCCATTCATTTGAAATGCTCCTTCTTCATCTTCAGCTTGCACATCAGACGGATTTCCTAAAGTAGTTTTTTCAATTTTTTCTGGTTCAGGGATGGTTACTTCAATTAGTTCTTTTTCCTTTTTACAACTAGTACTTAAAATAGAAATTAGTAGTAATACGACGATTTTATTTTTCATTTTTAAGAATTTTTATATTTTACAAAAATAAAAAAAGATACACATTACTGTCTATCTTTTAGCATTTGATTTATTATTTCAATGTATTTTTCTTTGGCTTCGTTAGCAGTTAAATGTCTAACCTGCATCCAAGCGTTTTGTTTAAAAGCAGTAATTACTTCATCCGATTCATAACCATGATGACTGTAACTTATGTTTTCGGAAAGTGCTTGTTTGTAATACGCATAAAGCACTAGCTGTACATCTTGTGGTACAGAAGCTTTAGGAATTTTTTCATTGGCATTTTGAATCGCTTCCTTGAATCTTTCATCTAAAGATAATTCACTCATTTATTTTTTCGAAATTATAGTTTTGTTTCCAATAGCTTTGTCACCTAATTTTACATTTATTGGCGTTCCAATCGGAAAATATAAATCTACTCTAGATCCGAATTTAATAAAACCGGCATCTTGTCCTTGAATTACGGTCATACCTACTTCTGCATAATTCACAATTCTTTTCGCTAATGCACCAGCAATTTGACGGTACATCACATCTCCGTATACATTATTTTCAATTACAATTGTGGTACGTTCGTTTTCTTCACTAGCTTTTGGATGCCATGCTACTAAAAATTTTCCAGGATGGTATTTACTATATTTTACAATTCCATTTAAAGCATATCGAGTTACATGCACATTAATTGGCGACATAAAAATTGAAACCATTAATCTTTTGTCTTTGAAATATTCAGATTCGAATACTTCTTCAATTACAACAACTTTTCCATCAACTGGAGCTAACACATGATTGTCACTAATAATTGCAATTCGAGTTGGGTTTCTAAAAAACTGAAGAATGAGTACTAAAAACCCTAAAAGAACTACTTGTAAGATTTTACAAACTATAATATTGCTTTCATGAAATAAATAATCAACACTAAAAATACCTATAACGGTAATTAATGTAGAAATTAGTATAATTTTTGCACCTTCTGGATGAAACTTAAGCATAATAGAAATAAATTAAATATAATATATATAAAAATGGAATAACAAAAATAACACTATCTAAGCGGTCTAAAATACCTCCGTGTCCGGGCATAATATTACCACTATCTTTTACGCCGGCTTCTCTTTTAAATTTAGATTCTACTAAATCGCCAAGTGTACCAAATATTGAAATAATTAATGCACTAATAATCCACAAAGTTACATTAAAAAAGGTATAAAATTGACTAATTATTACAGATGCTATTATGGTAAATATGATTCCACCTATAAAACCTTCAATTGTTTTTTTAGGAGAAACTCGTTCAAGTAATTTATGTTTTCCAATTGACTTTCCAACTAAATAAGCAAAAGTATCATTACACCATATCATGATAAAAATAGCTAAAACAATTTCATATTTTGCTGGACTTATAAAGTTAGGTAAGGAAAGTAATAATATAAAAGGTAATGTAATATAAAGGAAAAAATGACTGTGTTTTTTGTGGTATTTATGGAACGAAATGTTTTTAAATAAATTAAGTAAAAGCAAAATATTAAATCCTACACAACCTAAAGACATATAAATTAAATTTACTGGTGGCAACTGACTCAAAAAGAAAAGTATAGAAATTAAAATACCACCAATAGCAAATAAATAATATAACTTGTAGTGTGTCATTTTAGAAAATTCATAAATACTTAAACACATAAAAACAGTGAATAGCATATGAAATGTTATTGGTGAAAATAACGTACAGAAAACAAGTAATGCAATATAAACAGCACCACTAATAGCTCTTGTTACATTTTCGGTCATTTTATAAATCTTCTAGTAGAATTAAGTATAAGTTTTTGTGGCAACTTCCATAATGAAGAAAATCTTCTTCTTTTGTTTTTTCAAAATACTTAATGGCAGTAATGTTTGTAGGATATTCTTTGTCGTATTTTGTTTTGATGTTTCTTAAACCATCACCTTTTGTCATTAAAAGTTGGCTAGTAGAAGCATAAACAATAATATTTGTAGGTAATTCGTCTATTTTGAATTGTTTTAATTGTTTTGATGAAAATAAAATAGATCCTTCATCAGCAATTAAATTTTCGCAAGCAGTAAAAAAGAAAGTTGGATTTGTTGCGTTTTTATATTCTAATCGGTTCTCGTCAAGAAAATTAAAAAGTCTCGAATCAAAACATTGAACTTCATTTTCAAACCAATCGTTTTCTTCTAAAATATTTTCAAAGTTCTCATGAGCTTCTTCCGTATTAGAACAATAAATAAATTTTCCGCCATTATTTTTAAAATTAATGGTAAATAATTCATCTACAGGAGTATTTATATCTGGTGCATATTGGCTTTTTTCGACGTTATTTTCCTGATTTTCAGTTGCGTCTTGATTGCCAAATATCTTTTTGAAAATATTCATTTTGTATCTGTAACAATTCTTAAACACCAAATATAAAAAAATCTTAACTTAAAATCACTTTCAAATTAAGATTTTTTATACAATAAATTGTTAATAACTTATTCAGATTCAATTTTAGAATCGGTTTCCGCAATTATTTCTGACATTGTTTCTGGTTTTTCTTCTTCAATATCGAAAGGTCTTTTCCCGAAAATGGTTTCTAAATCGTCTTTAAAAATAACTTCTTTATCGATTAAAACGGCTGCCAATTCCTCTAATTTAGTCCTGTTTTCTGTTAAAATAGAAATGGCTCTTTGATATTGTTCTTCAATTAATCCTGAAATTTCTGCATCAATTACTTTTGCGGTATCATCTGAATAAGGTTTCGAAAAATTGTAGTCCGATTGTCCTGATGAATCGTAATACGTAATATTTCCAATTTTATCATTAAGACCATAAACGGTTACCATGGCACGAGCTTGTTTGGTCACTTTCTCTAAATCTGAAAGTGCACCTGTTGAAATTTTATCGAAGACTACTTTTTCAGCTGCTCTTCCGCCCATTGTGGCACACATTTCGTCTAACATTTGTTCGGTTCGAACGATTTGTCTTTCTTCTGGTAAATACCATGCTGCACCCAAACTTTGCCCACGAGGTACGATAGTTACTTTTACTAAAGGTGCTGCGTGCTGTAACATCCAACTTACTGTAGCGTGACCTGCTTCATGAATGGCTATGGCGTGTTTTTCTTCTTTAGTAATAATTTTATTTTTCTTTTCTAAGCCGCCTACAATTCTGTCAACAGCATCTAAAAAGTCTTGCTTATCAACTGCTTTTTTGTTTTTTCTTGCTGCAACCAAAGCGGCTTCATTACAAACATTAGCAATATCAGCTCCAGAAAATCCAGGAGTTTGTTTAGCTAAAAATTCAGTATCTAATGTTTCTGCTTTTGTAATTGGTTTTAAATGTACTTCAAATATTTCCTTACGTTCTCTAATATCTGGCAAGTCTACGTAAATTTGTCTATCAAAACGTCCAGCACGCATTAATGCTTTGTCTAAAACGTCTGCTCTATTTGTTGCGGCTAATACAATTACATTTGAATTGGTTCCGAATCCGTCCATTTCAGTTAGTAATTGATTTAGCGTATTTTCTCTTTCGTCGTTACCGCCGGACATATTGTTTTTACCACGTGCTCTTCCTACAGCGTCAATTTCGTCAATAAAAATAATAGCAGGCGCTTTTTCTTTAGCTTGTTTAAACAAATCTCTAACTCTTGAAGCACCAACTCCTACAAACATTTCTACAAAATCAGATCCTGATAAAGAGAAAAAAGGTACGTTAGCTTCTCCAGCAACAGCTTTGGCTAATAAGGTTTTTCCTGTCCCTGGAGGTCCAACTAATAAGGCACCTTTTGGAATTTTACCACCAATACTTGTGAATTTTTCGGGCGTTTTAAGGAATTCTACAATTTCTTGAATTTCTTCTTTAGCTCCCTCCAAACCGGCTACATTTTCAAATGTAACTTTTACATCATTTTTTTCATCAAATAACTTAGCTTTAGATTTTCCAATGCTAAATATTTGTCCACCACCACCAGGGCCTCCAGCCATTCTTTTAGAAATGAAATAGAAAAATCCGATAAAAATTAAGGTAGGTAATAACAATCCAATCCACTCACTCCAATTGCTTGTTGGTTTTAGGTCATAAGCAGATATTAATTTGTTCTTTTTAGCTTCTTTTAATTCATTTTGAAAAAGGTCCAAACTTCCCACATCTTTTACTAAATAATGCGGGCCTTTCTCTTTAGTTAATTTTTTTAATTCTTCATCTTTAGAAGCAACATATGCCGCTTTTTTTAATGTCACTTCAGCAGTATTACCTGAAGTGCTTGTTAAAATATCTACTTTTTCAATTTGATTTTTACTTAGCAAATCATAAAAAGACGAAATAGAGGTTGATTTCGGATAATTCATATCGAAACCACCATTAAAAAAGTTAATTAATAAAATTACAGAAATGGCTAAAATTGGAAAAAACCAAGGGCCAAGCTTTACTACCTTAATAATAGGTTTGTTTTTGTTTTCGTTTTCTGACATAATGGGCTTAAAATTTATTTTCTATAGAAGTAATTTTTGCGTCTCCCCATAGACTTTCAATATTATAATATTCTCTAATGTGTTTTTGAAATACGTGTACTACTATGCTTACATAATCCATTAATACCCATTCTCCAACATCTGTTCCTTCAATATGCCAAGGTTTGTCTTTTAGTTCTTTAGACACGCCTTTTTGTACCGAACCTACAATTGCATTTACTTGCGTATTTGAATTTCCATTGCAAATTACAAAATAATCACAAACACTATTTTCAATCCCTCTTAAATCAAGAATATCAATATCTAATCCTTTTACATCTTCAATTCCTTTGATGATACTTGCTAGTAAATCATCTGTGCTAATATTTTTCGTCATCTATTATTTGTTCGTTTTATGCAAAGGTATCATTTTTTGTCTTTATTTTTGTAACTTAAATTAAGTAATAACAAAATTTCTTCTATGCATATCATCAAACTCAATGCCATTGATTCTACAAATAATTATTTAAAAGAATTGTCAGCCAAACAAACGGTTACTAATTTCACTGTTGTAGTGGTTAAAAACCAAACAAATGGGCGAGGACAACGTGGTGCAAATTGGGAAGTGGAAGATGGTAAGAATCTAACATTCAGTGTTTTGGTTAAAGATATGTTGTTAGATATAAAGGAAGTATTTAATTTAAATGTTATAGTAGCAGTTAGTCTTTTTCAGACGTTTGTTAAGCTAAAAATTCCAAATGTAGCTATTAAATGGGCAAACGACATTTTGGCAGATAAAAAGAAAATTTGCGGTATTTTAATTGAAAATCAATTTAAAAGTACTTCTGAAATACTTTCTATTGTTGGGATTGGCATAAATGTGAATCAAGAAAATTTCATTAATTTACCACAAGCCACGTCTTTAAAAAATTGTATGAGACAAGAATTTAATAAAGATGAGATTTTATTGCTTTTTTTAAACCAATTTCAAAATAACCTTAATTTGTATAAAAAGGAAGGGGCTTCCTATTTTTGGAATTTGTATCACGAAAATTTATTTAAAAAAAACACACCTATGGCATTTGAAAACGCAGATAAAGTAAAATTTATGGGAAGTATCAAACAAGTGATGCCAAATGGTTTGTTGGAAATAGAATTAGAAGATGATACATTGCAGTTGTTTGATATAAAAGAATTGAAAATGTTGTATTAGATTACTCCAAACAGGTATTAAATTTTGTTAAAATAGCACCAGTTTATTTCTTATTCTGTACATTTGCACCACTTATAAAAAGACTATATTTTATGTTACAAAAATTACTTTCCGCACTATATTCTACACGCCTAATGGCACTTTTGTTTATTGGTTTTGCAGCAGCAATGGCAGCAGGAACATTTATTGAAGACGCCTATAACACAGAAACTGCCAGAATTTGGATCTATAATGCTTGGTGGTTTGAGGCCATTATGGTGTTTTTTGTAATTAATTTTTTCGGAAATATAAAACGGTATCAATTGTACAAAAAAGAAAAATGGGCCACTTTATTGCTACACTTGTCTTGGATTTTTATTATTTTGGGTGCTTTTGTTACCCGATATATTAGTTATGAAGGATTAATGCCAATTCGTGAAGGAGCTGTTTCTAATACGGTTTATTCAGATATGCCATATTTAACTACTTTCGTAGATGGTGATTATAAAGGTGAAATGAAACGTAAAACATTGGAAAACCAGTTATTACTTTCTCAAGCAACAAATAATTCGTTTCAACTTTCTGATAAATTTTCAGATATTCCATACAAAATTGAATTGCAACAGTTTATTATGAATGCTTCTGAAACATTTAAGCCAAATGCAAAAGGTGAGTTATATATAAAATTGGTTGAAGCTATTGGCGGAAGTAGAAAAGAGCATTTTCTTAAAGAAGGCGAAGTAAAAAATATTAGTAATGTGCTTTTTGCTTTCAATAAGTTTACGCAGGGTGCTATTAATATTACAAAAGCTGCTGAAAATTATACCATTCAAACGCCTTTTGACGGAAACTTTATGCGAATGGCCGACAAAATGCAAGGTACAATTACAAAAGATAAGACAAGCGAGTTGATGTTCCGTTCACTATATAATGCAGGTGGAAGTCAGTTTGTTTTTCCTGAATTGGCTCAAAAAGGAGAAGTTGTTTTAGCATCAAATAACGATTATAAAGACAAAAAAACGGACGATGCCATAGTGGTTAAAGTCACGTCTCAAAATAAAGAAGAAACCGTTACTCTAATGGGTTCAAAAGGGAAGCAAGGCGAACCTAAAAGTTTTAAAATCGGAAAATTAGATTTCACATTAATGTATGGAAGTAAAGTGCATACGTTACCTTTTTCAATTAAATTGAATGATTTCGTAGCCGAAAAATATCCTGGAACCGAAAAAAGTTATTCGGCATTTAAAAGTAAAATCGAAATTCAAGACAAAGAAAAATCAAAAATATTTACGGATAGTGTCTTTATGAATCATATTTTAGATTACAGAGAATTTCGCTTTTTTCAGGCTAGCTTTGACGAAGACGAAAAAGGAACGGTACTTTCTGTAAACCACGATTTTTGGGGAACTTGGATTACTTACATTGGATATTTTTTATTATACTTTGCTATGATGGCGATTTTGTTTGATAAAAACACACGATTTAATGATTTGAAACTGAAGTTGGATAAAATTCGTGCTAAAAAAGCCACTTTAGTAGCTATTTTCTTCTTTTTTGGAATGTTTGGATTTGCTCAAGAAAAGCATACCAATCATGACGGTCATAATCATGCTGCTGAACCCCATCAACATGAAACTTCCCTAGAAAAGCCAAAAATGCCAACCGCTGCTGAATCATTAAAAGAGATAAAAAAGTACATGGTTTCTGCGGAACATGCAGAAAAATTTGGGCGACTTGTTATTCAAGATGCAAACGGCCGAATGAAACCAGTAAACACATTTTCGTCTGAATTATTAAGAAAAGTTTCTAAAAATGATATGTTTGAAGGATTTACTTCAGATCAGGTTTTAATTTCAATGAATCAATTTCCTGAGTTTTGGTATCAAATCCCGATTGTGCATTTAACGAGAGGAAACGATAGTATTCGTAAAATTATTGGTGTAGATGAGAAAGCAAAATATGCGCCATTAATTAGTTTTTTCGATGATTTTGGAAATTATAAATTGCAAAAACAAACGGATGAAGCGTATAAAGAAGCAGTTCCAAACCAATTTCAAAAAGACTTTTTAGATGCCGATAAAAAAGTAAATTTATTGTATTCAGCAATTAGTGGACAAATTTTACGATTTTTTCCCCTTCCAAAAGATGCCAATAATAAATGGGCTTCGTATTTAGAATTACAACATCCAACGAAAACCAATTTAGATGTCGTAAAAAATATTATTCCGTTTTATTTTAGTGAAGCGGCAAAAGCCTCACAATCTAAAGACTATAAAAATGCAGAAAGTTTATTAAAGGGCTTATCCGATTATCAAAAGAAATTTGGTGGAAAAGTAATGCTTTCAGAAGATAAATTAGAAGCGGAAATTCAATATAACAAATACGATATTTTTAAGAAATTATATTCTTATTATGCTTTAGCAGGAATAGTAATGTTCATTTTTGTAATTGTTCAAATTTTTAATAGGAAAAAGTGGGTAAATTATGTGGTGAAGTTTTTCCACGGAACCATTATATTACTATTTCTTATCCATCTTGGGGGATTAATTTTACGTTGGTATATTTCAGGACACGCCCCTTGGTCTGATGCCTATGAAAGTATGATTTATGTAGGTTGGGCTACTATGTTTTTTGGTGTAGCTTTCGGAAGAAAATCGGAATTAACACTTGCTGCTACAACTTTTGTTGCTGCAATTATCTTATGGGTGGCACATTTAAATTATATGGATCCAGCAATTGCCAATTTACAACCAGTTTTAAACTCGTATTGGTTAATGATACACGTTGCGGTTATTGTAGCGAGTTACGGACCCTTTACTTTAGGAATGATTTTGGGATTGGTAGCCTTGTTTTTAATGATTTTTACCAACAAAAACAATAAAGCCAAAATGGAACTTAGCATAAAAGAAATCACCTATATAAATGAATTGGCTTTAACGGTTGGTTTAGTGATGTTAACCATTGGAAACTTTTTGGGCGGACAATGGGCAAACGAAAGTTGGGGACGTTATTGGGGTTGGGATCCAAAAGAAACGTGGGCTTTAATTAGTATTATGGTGTATGCATTTGTAATTCACGCCCGTTTTGTTCCTGCTTTACGAGGTTTATTTGCTTATAACTTTATGTCGGTTTTAGCTTTTGCGAGTATTTTAATGACGTATTTTGGAGTGAATTTTCACTTAAGCGGCAAGCATTCGTATGCATCTGGAGAATCTCAAAGTGTGGTGTATTATTTATATGCCTTAGCAATTGTTTTAGTAATTTCTGTTATAGCGTTTATTCAATATAAGAAATTGTATAAGAAAAAATAAAATAAAGAATTTACATATTTTACAAGACCTAACAGCTTTTTTGCCTGTTAGGTTTTTTATTTAACCCAACATTAACTTTTGTTTTCTGTAACATTTCATATATTTGATATTAAATAAATTGTTTATGAAACTATTTCACACGTTTACTGGCGCAGTATTGATTTTATTGGCTTGTAATACTAAATCAGAAGAAAAAAAAACAGAAAACTGGGAACATTTCGTTGAAAACACAAACGAAAATGTTTCAGTAGAAACACCAAAAACAAACACAATGGAACAAGGTTCAATTTATGCTTTTAAAGTAAAAGATTTATCAGGAAACGAATTTGATTTTGCTTCTCTAAAAGGCAAGAAAATCTTAATTGTAAATACCGCTTCAGAATGTGGATTAACACCACAATACGAGCAATTGCAAGCCGTTTACGAAAAGTATAAAAACAGTAATTTTGTTATTGTAGGTTTTCCTGCAAATAATTTTGGCGCACAAGAACCAGGTACAAATGCTGAAATTGGAGCATTTTGTAAGAAAAATTACGGCGTAACTTTTCCTATGATGGAAAAAATATCTGTAAAAGGTAGCGATATGCACGTTTTGTATCAGTTTTTAACTCAAAAAAGTAAAAACGGGTTAAAAGACAGCGAAATGGAATGGAATTTTCAAAAATATTTAATTGATGAAAACGGACATTTAGCAGCGGTTATGTCACCAAGAGTTTTACCAAATGATACTTCAATTATCAATTGGATTGAAGGAAAATAAATAAATAACTTTCAATATTTAAATTCCAAATTCCAATTTATAACTTTATTGGAGTTTGGAATTTTTTTATTGGAATTTTACTAAAGTATCTTCTGCATAAAAACAGAATGCAACCAGCGATCAAATTTATAACCAGATTCTTTAATAAATCCTGCTTTTTCAAAGCCAAATTTTTCGTGAAAAGCAATACTACTTTCATTTTCCGAATCAATCACGCCTATCATCGTATGTAGATCTTGCTTTTTTGCTAATTCGATTAACTCAGTTAGTAATAAATTACCAATTCCTTTTCCAATATAGTTTTTATTGGCATATACAGAATGTTCCACTGTATATTTATAAGCATCTCTAAATCGAAATTCGCTGTAATAGCCAAATCCAACAATTTCATCGCCTATTTTTGCTACAATAATTGGGAATCCTTTTTGTAATTTATCGTCAAAAATGGACAGTTGTTGTTCTAATGTTCTCGGTTTATAATCGTATAATGCGGTACCAGTTAAAATTTGGTCGTTAATAATTTCAAGTATAGCTGGACAATCTTCCGATTGATACATTTGAATTGATGGGTTCATTTTAGTATTTATTTATGATATAAAAGTATAAAAAAATGTGTATTTATTAGTAAATTTGTACTATCATTTTTAAACATCTTAAAACCTAGTTTTATACTTTAAAAGTATTCTAAGTTTCAAAGTGTTTCAATAAAAAACTAAATTGAAAGTCAACTTATATCCAAAAATACCATTAGCGCAAGCGGTAATTGAGATTTTTCGTCAAAAAGAAATTCAGCATATTGTAATTTCTCCTGGTTCGAGAAACGCCCCTTTAACTATGGGATTTACCAATCAGGAAGGTTTTACCTGTTATAGCATTGCTGATGAACGTTGTGCGGCTTTTTTTGCCTTAGGTTTGGCACAACAATTACAAAAACCTGTTGCGGTGGTTTGTACATCGGGTTCAGCAGTATTAAATTATTACCCCGCTGTTGCGGAAGCATATTACAGTCAAATTCCTTTGCTAATTGTTTCGGCTGACAGACCAAAAAGTAAAATTGATATTGGTGACGGACAAACCATTCGTCAAGAAAATGTGTTTGCCAATCATATTGTTTTTTCAGCGAATTTAACTGAAAATGCTTCTGAGCATAATGATAGTCTTATTGTTTCAGCTATCGAAACAGCTATTTCACAAAAAGGTCCAGCTCACATAAATGTTCCGTTTGAAGAACCTTTATATGAAACACTTTTGGAACCAACTTATATTCCAAAAGTCACTACTTCTGCTATTGAAGAAGCTGAGTTTACTTTAGCTACCAAATTCATTTCAGAATGGCAGTTGACTAAAAAGAAATTAATTTTAGTAGGCGAGTTGTTACCAAATGCTATCGAACAAAAATATATTGATTCCTTAGCGGAAGACAAAAGTGTGTTAGTGCTTTTGGAAAAAACATCTAATTTACATCATTCTTCATTTATTGATAGAATTGATACTTTGATTTCCACGTTTACTGAAGAAGAAAAGCTTAATTTTCAACCCGATATTTTGCTTACTTTTGGAGGTATGGTAGTTTCTAAACGAATAAAATCGTTGTTGCGAAATTATCAGCCAAAGCAACATTGGCATATTGATGAAATTAGAGCTTATGATACATTTGGTTGTTTGTCGCAACATTTTAAAACAAATAATACAAGTTTTTTAAGTCAATTATTGGCTGAAAATAATGTGGTAGAATCAAAGTACCAAAACGATTTTCAATCCATTTGGCAAGATAGATTAGTAAAGCACCAGCAGTATATGTCTGAAATTTCATTTTCAGATTTTAAAGTTTTCGAATTTTTAAGTCGAAATTTACCTGAGAATATTCAGTTGCAAGTTAGCAATAGTTCGCCAATTCGATATCTGCAATTGGTACCTTGTAATAAAACAATTGAGGTATTTTGTAATCGTGGTACAAGTGGAATTGATGGTAGTACATCAACGGCAATTGGTGCGGCAGTAGCAAATAAAAAGCCTACAATCTTAATTACTGGCGATATAAGTTTTCTGTACGACAGTAATGCGTTATGGAACAATTATATTCCAAAGAATTTCAAAATTATTTTAATTAATAATAGTGGAGGAGGGATTTTTAGAATTTTACCAGGGCATCAAGAAACGGAAACGTTCAATACTTTTTTTGAAACGTCTCATCAACTAACAGCAGAACATTTAGCAAAAATGTACGATTTTGAGTATACTTCAGTCCAAAACGAAAACGAATTACATTCTGTTTGGGATTCTTTTATTTCGAATCAAAACACACCATCAATTTTAGAGATTTTTACCCCAGAAAAAATAAATGATATTGTTTTATTAGATTACTTTAGGAAGTTGTAATTAAAGATTCTTATAAAAACAATAAATAAAAAATCCTCAATACTATTGAGGATTTGCTTTTATTTTTTTCCGTCTTTAAATTTAAATTTTTCAACCGGATTTTGTTTGGCTGGTTTTTTATCGTTGCCAAATTTATTTTTCCCAAATGCAGGCTTTTTATCTGAATTTTCACCTGTTTTTGGTTTAAATTCTTTTTTGTCGACAGTTCTTGGTTTAAATTGTGTTTTACTGTCCATTTTATTATAAGGCTTTTTCGGTTCGTAAATGGTTTTTTCGTTACGTTCTGTTTGTGTTTCGTAATTTTTATGTGTTTTTATTACGTCACGTGGGTTTTTTGGGTTTTCCTTTGTTCCGCGTAAATGAATAATTAATCCGTTTAAGAAATTTCGTAGTACTTGGTCGCCACATTCCATAAAATTAGCGTGGTCTTCCGCACGGAAAATATCACCTAATTCGCCTTTCGACATTTTAAAATCGACTAAGTTTAAAATTTCAACTATTTGGTCATCACGTAATTGTAAAGCTACACGTAGTTTTTTGAAGATATCGTTGTTATTCATTGTATTATTTGTTGTTTGTTATTCGTAAATCGTAAATCAATTTTTTCAGAAAAGCCAAAGGTACGCTTTTGCAAACGCATTTCGCCATAATTTTTCGTTATGTTCGCCTTCTTTTACGATTACTGATTTATTTAGCTTTTTGCATTCACAGCGTTTTGAATTTATGAGCGTTTCCATTTCTTTCATATCCGAAACCATTGCACCGCTATCTTCTTTGTCGCCACAAAGCAAATAAATTTTGGTAGTAAATTTTGGTGTGTCCTCCATTTTTTGAAAAATTTCTTTTTTGTTAATCCAAAAAGCAGGCGAGAAGCAACCTACTTTTCCAAAAACCTCTGGATATTGCAAAGCCGCGTAAAAAGAAACCAATCCGCCAAGGGAACTTCCCCAAATGGCAGTATTTTTTGCGTTTGTTTTTGTTCTGTAGGTTGTATCAATAAGAGGTTTTACTGTTTTTACAATAAATTCTAAGTACGCATTGGCATTTCCGCCGCCATATTTTTCGTTTTTATACGGAGTAAGTTCGTCTATGCGTTTTTCATTTCCGTGTTCAATACCAATCACAATGACTTTCGCTTTTATGCTATCTAAAGTTTCATCAATGTTCCATTCTCCGGCATAAGAAGCTGTTGCATCAAATAAATTTTGGGCATCGTGCATATAAATTACTGGATATTTTTTATTGGATTTTTCGTAATTTAGAGGTAAATACACCCAAATTTTCTTTTTGGTTTGTAGTTGTGGCGCGTCTATTTCAAAGGTTGAAAATCGCTTTTGTGCCTCTATTTTCGAAATTGAAAACAAAAAAAAGAATAGAAATAGTCTTAAAAATTGCTGCATTTTTTTATATTTGAAGAATAGTATAAAAGTAATAATTTTGATGGAAACTACTCAAGAAAAAATTAGTTTGTTGCAAGAAATGATTTCGTTTGCTTTAATTGACGGCGAATTGCACGATAAAGAATATGATTTTATTGAAATTGTAGCCTATGAATTGCAAATTGATAAAGAAACTTTATTGAAATTATATGAAAATAAAGGTGAAGTTAAAGTAATAAAAGACGAAATGAACCGAATTTGTCAGTTTTATCGTTTGGCTTTACTAATGCGTTGTGATAATGTTTTACACGAACGTGAAATTATAAAAATTAATGAAATTGGCATTCATATGGGACTAAATCCGTATGCGATGAAGCGCGTTTTGAAACTTATTGAAGAATCACCAAATCATATCGTTGACGCACATACATTAATTGCTATTTTCAGCGAACAATTGAATTAGGATTTTTAAAGTGTCGCCGCTTGGCGAGGTTGGGGAATAAAGATGAGGGATTTTTCGGTTAACCACAAATTTTCCAAATACAAAACTATCATTAAATTTAGCCTCAAACCCCAATCTTACCAAATTGCTGTTATATGCCGTTTTTACTTTGAAACAGTCAAATTAAAAAAAGTTGGAAATATCATAGTTGAAATTATTAGTAGTAAGAATAGAAGCGAGCTATATAAAAAGTATTTTATTCCTAAATTTTTATTATTTCTGCTTTCGTATTTCTCAAGTAAAGCTTTATAATTTTGATTATGGACAAACAAGAAATAATTAGGTAATATAAAGATTGCTAAAATTGCAATATTTCTCAACATTCTATTTTCAGGCAATATTTCAAGTAAACCTATTTTAATCCCTGACAAACTCAATATAATTATAATTAATGAAATATTTACAAAATTTGTTATACTGATACCACAGACCGATAGAAATAAGGCATAATTTTTATCTCCGTTTTGTGCTTGTCGAGCGTGTATAAATAGACTAACCCAGATTCTATAATAAACTTCTAACATTTTTATTTTAATTTTTTGACTGTACGTTTGATTGACTCTGGAATTCGCAAATGGCATATAACTGAGTACTAACGATTAGGAATTTATTACTTAATTGGCACCCAAACTTCTTCTTCGCTTTCAGGGTTTTCATGACCAAGATAGTTGTCGCCTAATACTTCAAAATGGGGTTTGTTGTCTAATTGAAACCTCGAATTTGGTAACCATTCAGCATAAATATATTGTGCTGTTTGAGTAAACATTTCTGTATTTCCTTTATGAAGAAAAACAGCATATTTACCTTCAGGAATTACTAATTTTTCAAAACCTTCTGGAGTATTTTCAAAATCGTTAACTTCTATTGCTGCCCATTTTGTAAAAAGTGTTTCTGGAGTAAAGTTGGTAAAATAATTTTCAGGATAGTTTTGTAATGAAAATAAATCTGCACTCACTGCGTTTTTAATTTCTTTTAATCGAGGCATAAATAATTGCCAGATGGTTTGTGTTTTGTTATCTAATAAAGACATTTCAATGGAAAAGCCAATCAGTTTTTTAGGAGCTATGTTTACTATTTTTGGTATCATTTTCTAAAATAAAAATCAAAGATAAAAAAAATCCCTTCAGTATAAAGACATTTAAATGTTATACAGGCTCCGCATACAAATCAAATTCTGTAGCATCAATGATTTTTAAGTTTACGAAATCGCCTGTTTTTAAATAGAATTTAGAGGCATCTATTAATACTTCATTATCTACATCTGGACTGTCAAATTCCGTTCTTCCAACAAAATGCTCACCTTCTTTTCTGTCGATGACACATTTAAATGTTTGTCCAATTTTTTCTTGATTTAATTCCCAAGAAATCTGTGCTTGGATATCCATAATTTGTGCCGCACGGTCTTGTTTTACTTCTTCAGGAACATCGTCTTCTAATAAATAGGCGTGTGTGTTTTCCTCGTGAGAATAGGTAAAGCAACCTAAGCGTTCGAAACGCATTTCCTCAACCCAATTTTTAAGAATATTGAAATCTTCTTCAGTTTCACCAGGATACCCTACAATTAAAGTTGTTCTAATAGTCATTTCAGGAACTAACGCTCTAAATTCTTTTATTAAATTCGTAGTTTTTTCTTGAGACGTTCCACGACGCATTGATTTTAAAATGCTATCTGAAATATGTTGTAATGGAATGTCTAAATAGTTGCAAATTTTTGGTTCGCGTTTCATTAATTCTAAAACGTCCATTGGAAAACCAGTAGGGAAGGCATAATGTAATCGAATCCATTCAATTCCTTCCACTTTAACTAAGGCTTCTAAAAGTTCGGCTAAGTTTCTTTTTTTGTATAAATCTAAACCGTAATAGGTTAAATCTTGTGCGATTAATATTAATTCTTTTACGCCATTTTTTGCTAATTTCTCCGCTTCAATCACCAAATGTTCAATAGGAGTAGACTTGTGTTTTCCTCTCATTAATGGAATGGCACAAAAACTACAAGGTCGGTCGCAACCTTCGGCAATTTTTAAATAAGCGTAATTTTTAGGCGTTGTGGTTAAGCGTTCTCCAATTAATTCGTGTTTATAATCGGCACCTAATGCTTTTAATAATAAAGGCAATTCAGTAGTGCCAAAAAACTGGTCTATATTTGGAATTTCTTTTTCTAAATCGGGTCTGTATCGTTCAGATAAACAACCTGTAACAAAAACCTTATCTACTAAACCTTGTTCTTTCTTTTCGGCATATTCTAAAATTGTATTTACCGATTCTTCTTTCGCATTATCAATAAAACCACACGTATTTATTACTATGATGTTTCCTTCGTCTTTGGTAGCTTCGTGAGTTACTTCTTTTCCGTTGGCACGTAGTTGTCCCATTAAAACTTCACTATCATATACGTTTTTAGAACAACCTAAGGTAATGACGTTGATTTTATTTTTCTTTAAAGACTTGGTTCTCATAGTATTTGTTTTGTTTCAGGGTGCAAAATTAATAAAAAAATGTCGCTAAACTTGAAGTAAAGCGACATTTGTGAAATATTTGTGTGTGATTTAGAAATTCACCACATATGTTAAAGTAACATTATTGTTTTTATTTTTAATTCTTGCTGTATCATTTAAGCCAGAAGTTAATAAGGCTTCTGTTCTTTCACGATTTTCGTTAGTATACGAAATATCTAATTTAGAATTTCCGAAATTATAACCTAAACCACTAGAATAACTTGTTACATCACCAAAAGCGGTTTTTACTTTGTAAGGACTTTGTTCGAAACGGTAACCGCCTCTAACACTCCATTGTTTTATTTTGTACTCACCTCCAATTCGTAGTTCGTAACTATCTTGAAGTTCGTTTTTGATTTGCGTGTTTAAAGTACTAAAAATGATTTCGCTATTAGGTTTAAATTGTGTTTTTGCAAAGTTTTTTGAAATATAATCTACACTTAACAATCCTTTTTTACCAAACAAAACAGTAGCACTGCTTGTTAATATACTCGGTGTTTGAATTTTATAAGTTGGATATACATTGACAGCATTTGGATTTACGAATGCCTGATTCATAGTTGAATTTGAAGCATTGTAATAATTTGTAGATATGCTTTGTGTTAATTCATCATTTAAGCGATACCATGTAGGCGTCTCGTAAGACAATCCTAAACGAATATTTTGATTTGCCTTATAAATGGCTCCAAAATTCATAGAAAATCCAGAACCGTATGTATATAATTCGTTGTTGAAACGTGCCGTGTCAATACTAAAACCAGTAGTATAAAATGCGTTTAAATTACTTTCATATAAAGAGGAAGATCTTAAATAATCTGTAAAATGAAAATTCATATTCATACCTACATATAATCTGTCTTCATAAGCACCAGAAAAGTTCATAGTAAATTTTCCGTTATAACCTTTGGCTTGTATGGTGTTTTTATGAAAATATTTTCCTCCACCTGGTACATTGGTATAATAATTATCAGTTGTGGAATCATAATCAATCAGATACGAATCGTAACCTAAAAGGGCTTGTTGGTCAATAAAATCTAAATCTTCATAATAATTTCCTCCAATATTCCCTGTTCTTGCATTTGCAAAACGTAAGAAATAACTGTCCATTGAGTTGAACGGATTTGTACCTTCACTTACAATAAAATCATCAAAATTATTAGCGTTTTCATAATTCAACCCTAAAGCAAATTTTTTCCAACCACTTTTTGCTTGATTATCATTAAAAACAAACACTGCACCCAATTGATTAATGTCTAATGAATTATCGTTTGATTTAGTATTTGTTCCAAAATAATTAGCCGTATTGCTCTTATTAAAGCTAGAAAGTGATATAGTAGCTTGATTGTAATTGAAAATTGAAGATCCAGCCGGGTTATTATTCAATGCAGATAAATCACCACCAACAGCACCAAATGCGCCACCCATTGCTCGGTATCTGGCAGTTCCATTTAAATTTTGTATGCCATAACGCAACGCATCAGACATAGTGGTTTCTTGTGCGCTAACTGTAAAAGCACTTCCAATTAATAAAGAAAATAGTATCTTTTTCATATGTATAAAATTATATTTTTAACCTGCCTGAAAGTTGCAAGCAGGTATTTTTTCAATTTGTTTATTATCTTCCACCACGACCGCCGCCGCCAGATCTTCCACCACCACCAGTAGAGCCACCTCCGCCAAATCCTCCTGAACTTCTTCCGCCACCAAAGTCAGAACTTCTTGGTGTTGAGATGGTTCTAGGTGAGTCGTTTCTAGGAGTATACGTTCTTGGTTCTGAGGTTTGTGTTCTCGGAGTTCCAGTATTGGTGTTTCCTCTTGGATTATAGGTTCTTGGATCAGAAATAGGTGCTCTAGGCGTTCCTGTATTTGTGTTTCCTCTTGGAGTAAAAGTTCTCGGTTCTGAAGTTTGAGTTCTAGGTGTACCGATTGAATTTCCTCTAGTTTGACCAATTTGAGTTCTAGGGCTTCCAATACTATTTCCAACTCTTCCAGAAGTTAGTCTTCCAGAATTACCATTATTATTTATATAGCCACCACGAGGTCCGTTATTGATTACCACATTTCTGCCGCCACCATACCAACCATTCCAGCCCCAACCGTTCATTCCCCAATTATTGCCATACCAGCCCCAACCGTTACCATACCAACCGTTACCATACCAGCCATTCCAACCCCAACCGTTTATTCCCCAGTTGTTACCATACCAGCCATTCCATCCCCAACCGTTCATTCCCCAGTTATTGCCATACCAGCCATTCCAACCCCATCCGTTCATTCCCCATCCGTTCCAACCCCAGTTGTTCCAACCCCAATTATCATTAATAATCACAATATTATTGTTGGTAGGGTTTTCACCCCACCCACCATATCTGGTTCCATTTTCTTTAACATATACAGTATCGGGTTCTGATTTATAGTTGTCTACATCTGTTAATACTTCTGTAGGTCCAAACTCTTCTTTCATATTTTTAAATTGTTGTGCATAAATATTGTTGTCCGAGCCAGAACTTGTTTCATTTTGTACCACTCGTTTTGCTTTTTCTGAGTTATCAGGACCATACACGCCATCATCATCATAATAAGATGAATTTTGGTACGAACCACAACTTACTACTGTGATAGCACCTACAATTAGACTTAAAAATCTAAGTGTTTTTAACTGAAAAATGCGATTTGTTTTCATATATATTAATTTTTATTGTTGGTCTTTACAAAATTAAGTAGTTTTGTACCACTAAACTAATACAAATTAAACAAATTTTGTGCCAATATTATAAAAATGAGTAAAAATTTAACAACTAGAAGCGAAGATTATTCTGCATGGTATAACGAATTGGTCGTAAAGGCTGATTTAGCTGAGAATTCAGGAGTAAGAGGTTGTATGGTAATTAAACCATATGGCTATGCAATTTGGGAAAAAATGCAAGCAGAATTAGATAAAATGTTTAAAGAAACTGGTCATAGTAATGCTTATTTTCCATTATTTGTGCCAAAAAGTATGTTTGAAGCAGAAGAAAAAAATGCTGAAGGTTTTGCAAAAGAATGTGCAATTGTTACTCATTATAGATTAAAAAACGATCCAGATAAACCAGGTAAATTAATGGTGGATCCCAATGCTAAGTTAGAAGAAGAACTAATTGTTCGACCTACATCTGAAGCTATCATCTGGAGTACCTACAAAGGATGGGTGCAATCTTATAGAGATTTACCTTTATTAATTAACCAATGGGCAAATGTAGTGCGTTGGGAAATGAGAACGCGTTTGTTTTTAAGAACTGCCGAATTTTTATGGCAAGAAGGACATACCGCTCACGCTACAAAAGAAGAAGCATTAGAAGAATCAGAAAAAATGATGCACGTATATGCTGATTTTGCTGAAAATTTTATGGCTATTCCAGTTGTAAAAGGATTAAAAACAGAAACTGAACGTTTTGCTGGAGCAGATGAAACGTATTGTATCGAAGCTTTAATGCAAGACGGAAAGGCATTACAAGCTGGAACTTCGCACTTTTTAGGTCAAAATTTTGCCAAAGCATTTGATGTGAAATTTACCAGTCAAGAAGGAAAACAAGAATATGTTTGGGGAACTTCGTGGGGTGTTTCTACTCGTTTAATGGGAGCTTTAGTAATGACACATTCTGATGATAATGGATTGGTATTGCCTCCAAATGTAGCGCCAATCCAGGTTGTTATTGTACCGATTTTTAAAACAGATGAAGAATTTGAACGTATTTCAGAAGTAGCAAATGGTTTGGTAGCACAATTCAAAAAACTAAATATTTCAGTAAAATTTGATAACAGAACGACTCAGAAACCAGGGTTTAAATTTGCAGAATGGGAATTAAAAGGCGTACCAGTTCGTTTAGCAATCGGTCCGAAAGATTTGGAAAATGGTACTTTTGAAGTAGCGAGAAGAGATACTTTAACCAAAGAAGTGAAACCAGCAGAAGGGATTGTAACCTATATTCAAGATTTATTAGAGCAAATTCAGAAAGATTTATTTAATAAAGCTGTAGATTATCGCACAGAGCATACCACAGAAGTCAATTCCTATGCTGAATTTAAAGATGTATTAGAACATAAAACAGGTTTTGTTTCTGCACATTGGGATGGAACCGCTGCAACCGAAGAGAAAATAAAAGAGGAAACTAAAGCAACGATTAGATGTATTCCTTTAGATAGAGTAGAAGAAGCTGGAGTTTGTATTTTCTCTGGTGCACCATCAAAAGGAAGAGTTTTATTTGCTAAAGCGTATTAAGCGATTTACTATTTTCGATTTGGAATTTGAGATATATAATTTATTATTAAAAAGCAATAAATGTCTTATAAATAAAGCATTATACTAAGGTTTTCAAAAAAACTGAAAATTTTCACATTAGGTATTGCACAAATAAAAAATAGTTGTATTTTTGCACTCGCATTACGGAAATGTAATGGTCCGTTCGTCTATCGGTTAGGACGCCAGGTTTTCATCCTGGTAAGAGGGGTTCGATTCCCCTACGGACTACACTGTTTTTACTGAAACATTAAATCAGTTACTGGTCCGTTCGTCTATCGGTTAGGACGCCAGGTTTTCATCCTGGTAAGAGGGGTTCGATTCCCCTACGGACTACAAATTAGTTTTGAAATGGTTTTATAAAATGGGTTTTGGTGTCTCCTCTACTTGTTTTGTTAGTTAAAACTGAAGTGATTGATTTAAAATCAATTGTGGGAGGCTTTTCTTATTTTTCTACTAATGTATAAAATAGTTATTTACATTTAAAATATAAAAAAAATGGCAAATCATAAGTCAGCTTTAAAAAGAATTAGAAGCAACGAGAAAAGAAGAGTATTGAACAAATACCAACACAAAACTACACGTAATGCTATTAAAGCAATTCGTTTAGCAACTGTAAAAGCAGAAGCTGCAGCGAAATTACCTATAGTTATTTCAATGATTGACAAGTTAGCTAAGAAAAATATTATTCATGCTAACAAAGCGTCAAACTTAAAATCTAAGTTAACAAAATTAGTTGCTAAATTATAATTAGCAAATTAAAATAATTTAAAAGTCCTGATGTAAATCAGGACTTTTTTTGTTTTACATTGAAATTATTTCTACGTTTACATATAAAAAAGTAAAAACTAATGAGTAAATCAAATCAAATTAAAGTAATCTCGATATTTCTTATAGTGTTAAATATAGTTTTTTTATTTATGCCTTTAGAAATGAATTGGGATGAAGTTAAAGAAGAATATTCCCCGTTTTTTATCTATCAAAATACTGAAATTTTAATAATTCATTTGTTTTTTCTGTTTTGTTTAGTTTTAAATTATCTAATCAAATCAAGAATCGTATATAATGTTACTACATTTGTTTTACTTATAATTACTCTTCTGTATTGGTTGTTTGCAATAATGCGTGGAAATTCAAAGAGTTGGTATGTGGTTGGTAGTCAATATTTATCGATTTTTTTACCTTTAGTTTTATATAGATTTTATTTAATTAAGAAATTAAAAGAATAATGTTTTTATTCAGACCTGACAGGTTTCAAAAACCTGTCAGGTCTTTTTATATTTTATAAAATGCTACTTTTCTCCTCTAGCCATAGTTGCAGCGGCATCCTTTTGTTTAATTGTAACCAAGACAATTAAACAAAAGATATAGCGGAACACGCGACTGTTAGTGTGTTGAAAATGAATAGTTCTGCTTCTAAATTTATTAAAATGTAAACTAAACATATTGTTGTTTGAATATCAAGATAATAAACGTACCTTTGCACTTTCAAAAAAAGAATATATGTCATCTATTAGAAACATTGCAATTATTGCCCACGTTGACCACGGTAAAACTACATTGGTTGATAAAATTATGTATCACTGTCAATTGTTCCGTGATAACGAAAACACAGGAGATTTAATCTTAGATAATAACGACTTAGAGCGTGAAAGAGGAATTACTATTACTTCTAAAAACGTTTCGGTTTCTTATAAAGGAACTAAAATTAATATTATTGATACCCCAGGTCACGCCGATTTTGGTGGAGAAGTAGAACGTGTATTAAACATGGCCGATGGTGTATGTTTGTTAGTAGATGCTTTTGAAGGACCAATGCCACAAACGCGTTTCGTATTACAAAAAGCTATTGATTTAGGTTTAAAACCTTGCGTAGTTATTAATAAAGTAGATAAAGAAAACTGTACGCCAGAAGAAGTTCACGAAAAAGTATTCGACTTAATGTTCGAATTAGGCGCTACAGAAGCACAATTAGATTTCCCAACAGTTTATGGTTCAGCTAAAAATAACTGGATGTCTGATCATTGGGAAAATGTAACAGATAATGTTGAAGCATTATTAGATATGGTTATTGAGCATGTACCTGCTCCAAATGTTGGACAAGGAACACCACAAATGTTAATTACATCTTTAGATTTCTCAGCATTTACAGGTCGTATCGCGATTGGTAGATTAGAAAGAGGTGAATTAAAAGAAGGAATGAACATTTCGTTGGTAAAACGTGATGGTACTATTACAAAATCAAAAATTAAAGAATTACATACTTTCGAAGGGTTAGGTCGTAAGAAAGTAGAAAGTGTAATTGCTGGAGATATTTGTGCGATTATTGGTGTTGAAGGATTTGAAATTGGTGACACTATTGCCGATTTTGAAAATCCGGAAGCGTTAACTTCTATTGCCATTGACGAACCAACAATGAGCATGTTATTTACAATTAATGATTCACCATTCTTTGGTAAAGAAGGTAAATTTGTAACGTCTCGTCATATTAGAGAAAGACTAGAAAAAGAGTTAGAGAAAAATTTAGCCATGAGAATGGGTGAAACTGACTCAGCAGATAAATTTATGGTTTTTGGACGTGGTGTATTGCACTTATCTGTTCTTATTGAAACTATGAGAAGAGAAGGTTACGAATTACAAATTGGACAACCACAAGTTATCATTAAAGAAGTTGATGGTGTTAAATGTGAGCCAATTGAAGAGTTAACTATCGATTTACCAGAAAGTTTATCAGGTAGAGCGGTAGAGTTTGTAACTTTACGTAAAGGTGAAATGTTAAGCATGGAAACTAAAGGGGAACGTATGATTATAAAATTCAATATTCCATCTCGTGGAATTATTGGATTACGTAACCAATTACTTACTGCTACTGCTGGTGAAGCTATTATGGCTCACCGTTTTATAGGATATGAACCGTATAAAGGAGAAATTTCTGGACGTAACAAAGGTTCTTTAATTTCTATGGAAAAAGGAAAAGCAATACCTTATTCAATTGATAAATTACAAGATAGAGGTAAGTTTTTCGTGGAACCAAATGCTGAAATTTACGAAGGTCAAGTAATTGGGGAAAACTCTCGTGGTGATGATATGTGTGTAAACGTAACGAAAGAGAAAAAACAATCTAACGTTCGTTCATCTGGAAATGATGAAAAAGCAAGAATTATTCCTCCAGTTATTTTCTCATTAGAAGAAGCTTTAGAATACATTCAAAAAGATGAATATGTGGAGTGTACACCAAAATCGATTCGTTTAAGAAAAATTTATTTGACGGAAACGGAAAGAAAACGTACTAAAATATAATTAGATTTTATATACATACTAAACCACGAATTTTATTTGATTTTCGTGGTTTTTTTATTTACAAAATAATATTTTGTTAGATTTTGTTCAATCCATTATTAAAAGTCCTAACTTTGTTTGCATAAAACTAAAATCCATGGAAATTAAATTAAAAAACGGAATTGATAGATTAGAGTTTGGTATGACTCCAAAGTATGTAGAAGCGTTATACGGAAAACCAAATAAGACGTTTACAGACGACGAAAACAATACGATTTATGTCTATAACAAAGAACGTATGAAGTTGACGTTTTATGCAGAAGAAGACATGAAATTAGGATATATTACTACTACACATCCAGAAATTAAATTATTCGGAACTACCATTATTAATAAAGCTTGGGATTTAGTAAATGGCGATTTGGCACTCAACAAGATAACCAAGTTTGAAAAAGATTCAGATGAAGGTATTGATATTTATTTTAATGAAGATAATTGGTTGTTTTTTCACGTCGATTATGACGAAGTAGTTGAGGTTGAAATTGGTGCCATTATAAACGATAATGACGAATTTGAATGGAAATTTAGAGGATAAATCACAAACAAAAAGGCAAACATCTAATTTAGAGCTTGCCTTTTTTTATTTCTGTATAATTGTATTAAATTATAGTTTTCTTTTGTGAAGCATAAATGAAATAGAATCCCAAAACAATAAAAGGAATACTTAACCATTGTCCAGTTGATAATGCGTTAAACATAGGATTTTCCTCAAAGCCACCTTGACTGTCTTTTACAAATTCCACAAAGAAACGAACTGACCAAAGTAATACTAAAAATGTTCCAAATAATAAACCTGGTTTGTTTCTGGCATCTGTTTTCCAATACATATAAAACAAGATAAAAAATACGGGCACATATAATATAGCTTCGAATAATTGTGCTGGATATCTGTATGGAATTTTATCTAAAATACCTTTAAACTGAACATCATTTGCAATTGCATTATAGGCTTGAGTTCCGTCTGGAATGTTAGTTAATTGCGAGGCTACTTGCGGTGGCAAATTATCTTCACCTTTTACAAATTTCATAGCCATAAAACTATCATTTGTAGTTACTTTTCCAAAAATTTCAGAATTCATAAAGTTTCCCAAACGAATAAAAATAGCTCCTGAAGCTACGGGAATTACAATTCTATCTAAAATCCATAATAGCGGACGTTGTAGTACTTTAGTTTTGATGTAATACATCGTAATTATTATTGCAATTGCCGCACCATGACTGGCTAATCCACTAAAACCTGTAAAATGTAATTCTGGTTTTGTACTTATAGGTAATAAAATACTCAAAGGATCTTGTGAAAATAATTCTGGTTGATAAAAAATTACATGCCCCAAGCGTGCACCAAGCATTGTTGCTACAATTGTGTAAACAAATAAATTATCTAATTTTTCTACAGATTCATTTTCTCTTTGGAAGATAAATTTAGTAATATACCAGCCCAAAGCAAAAGCAGTTACCCACGTTAAGCTATAAAAACGAATCATGAAAAAACCTAAATCTATACCTTCTGTTGGATTCCAAATCATATTATTTTTTGTTTATGAGTTTATAAGTTTAAAAGGGTTTACTTATCAAATTTTATTGACTTAAACGATTGTCATTATATTATGGAACTGGATCGTAACCGCTTTTTCCCAATGGGTGGCAACTAGTAATTCTTTTTAATGCGAGCCAACTTCCTTTTAATATACCATGTTTTTCTAATGCTTCTTTACTGTAACTTGAGCAAGTAGGCGCAAACCTACAAGTTGCTGGTGTTAAAGGAGAAATTACAATTTGATAAAATCGAATAATTAATATAAATGGAAAAATTAATAGTTTCTTCATAATTTATATTTCGTAAATCGTAAATCCCAATTCGTAAATCCAAAATTACAACGTAAAACTCGTTCCGTCTTTTCCGTCTTTTAACTGAATGTCTAAAACGGCTAATTTATCTCTAATTTCATCAGATAAAGCCCAATTTTTATTGGCTCTTGCTTCCATTCTCATTTCAATTAGCATTTCAATAACACTTCCTAATTTATCATTATTTCCTGATGCTTTTTTGTTTGTTAATCCTAACACATCAAAAACAAAAATATCTAAAGTTGCTTTTAATTCAGCTAAATCAGTTTCAGTTATTGTTTCCTTCTTGTCATGTAACACATTTATTATTCTAACTGCTTCAAATAATTGTGCGATTAAAATTGTCGTATTAAAATCGTCATTCATCGCATCATAACAAGCATTTTTCCAAGATGCTATATCAACTGAAGAGGTGTTATTTGTTTCAATTTTTGATACAATATCTATTGCTTCCATCAAACGATTATAGCCTTTTTCACTGGCTAACATTGCATCGTTTGAAATATCTAACACACCTCGATAATGAGCTTGCATAAAACAAAAGCGTACCACACTTGGATTGAATTCTTTTTCAAAGAAATCGTTTTTACCTTCAATTAATTCCATTGGTAAAATGTAATTTCCAGTACTTTTACTCATTCGTAAACCATTCATTGTTAGCATATTAGTGTGTATCCAATAATTTACTGGTTGTACTCCATTACATGCCGTTCCTTGTGCTACTTCACATTCGTGATGTGGAAATTTTAAATCTAAGCCACCACCATGAATGTCAAAAGTTTCGCCTAAATATTTGGTACTCATAGCCGTACACTCTAAGTGCCAACCAGGAAAACCAGCTCCCCAAGGTGAGTTCCAACGCATAATATGTGCTGGCGATGCATTTTTCCATAGGGCAAAATCTTGTGGGTTTTTCTTTTCCGATTGTCCGTCTAAATCTCTTGTATTAGCAAATAATTCTTCAATATTTCTATTGCTTAATTCACCGTAATTTAAACCACGTTTGTTGTATTCTAATACATCAAAATAAACAGAGCCATTGCTTTCATATGCAAAGCCAGTTTCAATTAATTTTTGAGTTAATTCAATTTGTTCTAAAATATGACCTGTAGCAGTTGGTTCGATAGTAGGAGGTAGGAAATTAAAAGTTTCTAAAACCTTATGAAAATCGACAGTATATTTCTGTACAATTTCCATAGGTTCTAATTTTTCTAAACGTGATTGTTTTACAAATCTATCATTTTCAACATCGCCATCATCTGTTAAATGGCCCGCATCCGTAATATTTCGAACATAGCGTACTTTATAGCCTAAATGCAATAAATAACGATATATCATGTCAAAACTCATAAACGTTCTCACATTTCCTAAATGCACATTGCTGTATACCGTAGGGCCACAAACATACATACCAATTTGACCTTCGTGAATCGATTTAAAATTTTCTTTTTTTCCCGATAATGAATTATACACTAGAAGTGGATTGGTTTCGTAAAGTGGCATTTCGTTTAATTTATGTTTTTTATTTTTTTTTGAAGCTATTCCTGCTTTCCGTTACAATTCTTTTTTAATCTTCCCTTCGAGAACCTCAGTCAACATTTAAAAAAGGATTTTCACTACAATCAGGGCTAGTTAAAATCGTGTATCTAATTTAATATAGTCTAAGAATTCACTTTTTACTTTTTCGTCTTTAAATTTTCCCCCAAACTCAGAAGTTACGGTGCTGCTTTCAATATCTTTAATACCTCTTGAGTTCACACACATATGTTTGGCATCAATTACGCAAGCCACATCTTCCGTATTTAAAACACTTTGTAATTCATTTACAATTTGAATCGTTAACCGTTCCTGAACTTGAGGTCGTTTTGCAAAATATTCTACAATTCGATTCATTTTTGATAAACCTACAACAGATCCGTTTGAGATATAAGCAATATGCGCTCTACCGTAAATTGGTAATAAATGATGTTCACAAGTAGAATATACTACAATGTTTTTTTCAACAAGCATTTCACCATATTTGTATTTGTTTTCAAATGTGGAGGCACTAGGTTTTTTATCTGGATGCAAGCCGCCAAATATTTCTTTTACAAACATTTTAGCAACTCGGTTTGGTGTACCTTTTAAACTATCGTCAGTTAAGTCCATTCCTAACGTTAAAAGAATACTCTCTACATCTTTTTTGATTCTTGTAATTTTTTCTTCGTCAGAAATTTCAAAAGCATCAGTTCTTATAGGGTTTTGAGTATTTGTTGCAATATGGTTGTTGCCAATTTCCTCGTTATGTTCTTCGTTGTTAATCATCTTACCAATTATTTCTATCTAACTGCAAATATATGCATTTATAAATAAATTAGTTTTATAATTTTTTAAAGTAATTTTTGAAAAAAAAACATAGAATTTTTTGATTAAACAATTGTTAATACGATAAAAGGCATTTTAATCCGATAAAAAACAAATTATATTGTTAAAATGTATTTTTATTAACGAAAAGTTAATTTTTTTTTTATTTTTGCTATTCAGTACACTTTATACACAAAATATTTACACACATAAAATGAAAAAATTTCTTATTGTATTTTTTACTTTTTTAAGCATTAATTTTATTTATTCGCAAGCAACTTGTGCTTCAGCTAATCCAATTTGTTCGGGAAATATTTCTCCACAGCCTAGTTTGGTTGGTCCTAATTTAGGTTCTCCAGGATGTTTAGGTTCTGCACCAAATGCTAATTGGTATACTTTTCAGACTGGCTTTTCGGGGAATTTAATTTTTAATTTACAACAAGGAAATAATCCACCTTTATTTAATAATTTGGATATTGATTATATTTGTTGGGGACCATTTACAGACGCTCAAATGCAATCTGGTACAGCTTGTAATTTGTTATATGATTTACCTAGTTTAACAATACCTAATAATATTGTGGCTTGTAGTTATTCAGCTGCTGCTGTTGAGACTATTACTATTCCAAATGCTAACCCAGGTTCAAACTACATTCTATTAATTACTAATTTTTCAAATCAAGCAGGGCAATTTATTATGTCCCAAACTAATGGTACACAGCCAGGCGCAGGTTCTACAAACTGTGATGTTGTTTGTGGTGTTGATTTGGGTCCAACTGCAACTTCTATTTATCCTAGTCCACCTGCCACAAACACAATTTCTTTTTGTAATTCTGTTATTAATTCTCAAACCTTACATTGTAATTTTCAAAATCCACCTGCCAATCAAAACACTTTAGCATATCAATGGTTTTTTAATGGTGTATTACAACCAACTTTAACTACAAAATCAATTACGGTTACCCAATCAGGTACATGGAAAGTTAAAGTAACACATCCTGACTGTGGTACTCCTACTGAAGATTCGGTTATTATTAATTTTGGTTCTACGCCTGTCTTAACTGCACCGCCAACTCAACTAGGACCCCTTGGAGATTGTAATCCTACATTTAATTTAACGGCTTTAATTCCTGCTATGTTAGCACCATTAAATCCTGCAGACTTTACGGTTTCATTTTTTACAGATTTAGGCGCCTCTTTAATTTATACATTTCCGGTTACTGGTCAAATAACAAATCCTTCTGCTTTTCAAACCAATGTTGATACTACTATTTATGTAAGAGCAAGAAATAATACTTCTTCAGAATGTGTAGATTCAGATGATATATCTTTTTTATTAGATGTTAGATGCACAAATAATGCCACAGCTGTTGGTAATACTATTTGCACAAATAATACTGGACAATTAACTTTTACTGGTCCACCAAATGCTGTTGTAACGTTTACTCAAGGTGCGAATACATATAATGTTACATTAAATGCATCTGGTTCATTTACTTGGAATACACCAGCGCCTTTGACTGCAACAACAATTTATACATTGACTAATGTTGCTGCTGGATCACCAGTTGTTAATACGCCATTGACATCAACAGCAACCATAACTGTTAACTCTAACAACACGGTTTCAGCACCTTCTACAACCCCAACACTTTGTATCAATACGGCTTTACCAGCAGCAATTACTCACACTACAACTGGAGTTACTGGTATTGGAGTAGCATCAGGACTTCCAGCGGGTGTTACGGCTACTTGGGCAGCAAATACTATTACTATTAGTGGTACACCAACAGCATCAGGAACGTTTAATTATACCATTCCATTGACTGGAGGTTGTGGTACATTTAATGCTACAGGTACTATTACAGTAACCCCAGCAAATACGGTAACAGCACCAACAGCTACCCCAACACTTTGTATCAATACAGCTTTAGTCGCGGCAATTACGCATACTACAACAGGCGCAACAGGAATTGGAGTAGCAA
>NZ_JBIISE010000023.1:0-37487 GCF_044341185.1 Flavobacterium sp. | reverse complement strand
TTCGTATCATTTTAAAAAACATAAAATTTATTTATACAAAGAAGATTTCGCTTCTTTCAATGAAATTTTAAGTGAAATGACAGAATATGTAATTAACCATAAAGGAGAAGAAGTTATTTCAGAAAGACATCAAAAAGATTTTAAAAAAGAATCTGATGCTATTGACTATTCAAATTCTGAAGAGCCAACTTCAACTTCTTCAAAAAGTTATACAGATATAGATTTTGACGATATTTAAAAAAAAATGCTTTCTTACGAAAGCATTTTTTTTTAATCTATTTTGAGATATTAAATTTCAATAAATACAAATAAAAAAAGGCAATCTTTCGATTACCTTTTTTTGAGCCAGTGGAGGGACTCGAACCCACGACCTGCTGATTACAAATCAGCTGCTCTAGCCAGCTGAGCTACACCGGCGACTCATTTTGCAGTGCAAATATAGTCTTGAAAATTTAATTTGCAAAAAAAATGATTATTTTTTTTGCGATTTTTTTTAGTTTAATTCGTTCACTTTTGCAACAAATTGATTTGCAGCAACTTCGAATTCAGCTTTTACTAATTTGTAATGTGCTTTTTTATTTTCAACATTTTTTTGGTTTACTTTTACCATTAATGCATCAAATGTATCGTAAATATCTCCTACTAAAGCCTCTGAAGATTCAGTTGGTTTTCCTGTAGAAGTCATTTCCCAAATATATACTATGTTTAAGATATCTCCTAAAACGTAGTTAATTTCTTTTTTCAAGTTTTTAACGCTTGCCATTTTCTTATTTTTAAAAATTATGATGCAAAAGTAAACAATATATCAATACGCTGCTAATTAAATTGTAATTTCCAAAAGAGACGCTTCGCCAATAATTTCAAAACTATCTATTATAGCTGGAATTAATACCGTATCGCCTTTTCTAAATTCAGATTTAAAATGTAGCATACTTATAGTAAAACTACCTTCTGTACACATAAAAACCGTAAACGATTCTTTCGTTTTTTTCCAATTGTATTTTTCTGAAATTTGTAAAATATTGGTCTTAAAAAAAGGACATTCTACTAAATTAACTGACTTGTTTTTATCAGCATCGTAGTTTAATTTGGTATTTGTAGGTTTAAAGTTTATTGCATCAAGAGCAAAATCTGTATGTAATTCTCTACCAACTCCATTTGCATCTACCCTATCCCAATCATATAATCGATAGGTAATGTCGCTTGTTTGTTGAATTTCTGCGAGTAAAACACCTCCACCAATAGCGTGAACGGTACCTGTTTCCAGAAAAAAAGCATCGCCTTCTTTTACAGGAGTTTCATTTAAAACAGCAACTAATGTTTTATTTTCTAAATGTTTTTGATACTCTTTTCTATTTGTTTTGTCTTTAAATCCAACAACCAATCTTGCTTTTTCATCGGCTTGCATAACGTACCACATTTCTGTTTTACCAAAAGAATTATGACGTTCTTTTGCTAATGCATCATTAGGATGAACTTGAATAGACAAATCTTCTTTTGCATCTATAAACTTAAAAAGTAAAGGAAAATTAATTCCGAAATGTTGAATGGACTTTATACCTAAAACTTCTGTTGGATATTTTTCAATTAATTGATTTAAATTCAACCCTTTGAAATCCCCATTAGCAACTACGCTAATATCATTTTCTACGGTTGATAATTCCCAGCTTTCGCCAATTTGTTGACCATTAAAAGATTTATTTAACACTTCTTTTAGTTTGGTACCTCCCCAAATTCGTTCTTTAAAAATGGGCTCAAAAAGTAATGGATAAAATAACATTTATTCGCCTCTATAAGTTACAAAATTACGTGGCGTTTCGTATAAAACCACTTCTAAATCTAGATTTGAATTAATGTGTGATCTTAATTTTTGCCAAATTACAACTGAAATATTTTCGGCTGTTGGATTTAGATTTTCAAAATCGGGAACATCTAAATTTAAATTTTTATGGTCAAACGCATTTTCAATATGCTCTTTTATTAAATCTGATAAAATTTTCACATCAATTACAAAACCTGTTTCCTGATCAATTTCACCTGCAACACTTACAATTAATTCGTAGTTGTGCCCATGATAATTTGGATTGTTGCATTTACCGAAAATGTTATTATTTTGTTCCATAGACCAATCTTTTCGATACAATCTATGAGCTGCATTAAAATGTGCTTTTCTACTTACTGTTACTCTCATTTCTTTATATATTGTCATCAAAATGATGATAAAATTCCTCAAATATTATTTTAAACCAAACCGTATAAAGATTAGGATTTGTAATCATGTCATTTTTAACATCTTCAATCTTCATCCATTTCCAACGTTCTACTTCATCTTTATTAATATTAGGCATGTCGTTATAATAACCAAGCATCACATGATCTAATTCGTGCTCTGTTAACCCATTATCAAATGGAGCTTTATAGATAAAATGAAACATTTCTTTCAATTCTGTTTCAAAACCCATTTCTTCTCGAAGTCGTCTTGTTCCAGCTTGAATATTTGTTTCATTTTCTCGTTGATGACTACAACAAGTATTGGTCCACAATAAAGGAGAATGGTATTTATGATGTGCACGTTGTTGCAACATCAACTCATTTTTATCATTTAAAATAAAAACAGAAAATGCTCTGTGCAAAACTGCTTTTTCATGTGCTTCAAGCTTATTCATCAATCCAATTGGATTGTCATTTGAATCAACTAAAATAACTTTTTCTTCTACCACTCCTAAATATTTAATTGTCAAATTTACAAAAAAAATAATTTTTACAGCAAAGATATCCTGAAATAAAGACTTTAACGTATTGTTAATAAAATTGGGTTGGTTATACCATAAAAAATTGTATTTTTACGCTTCTAAAATTTTAAAAGAAAAAATGGGTAAAATCATTGCAATTGCCAATCAAAAGGGTGGAGTAGGAAAAACAACAACTTCGATTAATCTAGCCGCTGCATTAGGTGTTTTAGAAAAAAAAGTATTATTAATTGATGCTGATCCGCAAGCAAATGCGAGCTCTGGTTTAGGAATTGACGTGGAAAGTGTTGAAATAGGTACTTATCAAATAATTGAACACAGCAATACCGCAAAAGAAGGTGTAATTCCTACAAGTGCTCCAAACGTTTGGATTATACCCGCACACATTGATTTAGTTGCTATAGAAATTGAATTGGTAGACAAAGACAGCAGAGAATATATGCTTAAGCAAGCGCTACTAGAAATTAAGGAAGAATACGATTATATAATTATTGATTGCGCACCATCCTTAGGATTATTAACATTAAATGCATTAACCGCTGCTGATAGTGTTGTTATTCCAATCCAATGTGAATATTTTGCATTAGAAGGTCTAGGAAAATTATTAAATACAATAAAAAGCGTACAAAAAATTCACAATCCAAGTTTAGATATCGAAGGACTATTATTAACGATGTACGATACCCGTTTACGATTATCAAATCAGGTAGTTGAAGAAGTTCAAAAGCATTTTAATAACATGGTGTTTTCGACTATTATTCAAAGAAATATAAAATTAAGTGAAGCACCAAGTTTTGGAGAAAGCATTATAAATTATGATGCAACAAGCAAAGGAGCTGCAAATTACTTAAATTTAGCAGAAGAAATTATCAAGAAAAACAGTAGTAACTAATGACAAAAGCAGTAAAAAAACCTGTGTTAGGAAGAGGCCTTTCAGCACTTTTAAGCGATCCTTCAAACGACATCAAGTCTGTAGAAGATAAAAATGCAGATAAAGTTGTAGGAAGTATCATCGAACTTGATATTAATTTTATTGAAATAAATCCGTTTCAACCTAGAACTAATTTCAATGAAGATACACTTCAAGAATTAGCTAAATCTATTAAAGAAGTTGGCGTCATTCAACCTATTACTGTTAGAAAATTAGAATTTAACAAATACCAACTAATTTCTGGTGAACGAAGATTACGTGCTTCAAAATTATTAGGTCTTTCTACAATTCCTGCATACATTAGATTGGCAAACGATAACGAATCACTTGTTATGGCTTTGGTTGAAAATATTCAACGTCATGATTTGGACCCAATTGAAGTGGCTATTTCGTACCAAAGATTAATTGAAGAAGTAAATTTAACTCAGGAAGAAATGAGCGAGCGTGTAGGAAAAAAACGTTCAACCATTACAAACTATTTACGTTTACTAAAATTAGATCCGATAATTCAAACAGGAATGCGAGATGGATTTATATCGATGGGACATGGTAGAGCATTAATTAATATTGAAAACCAAGAAGCACAAAGCGATATTTACCACACCGTTGTTACTCAAAATTTATCGGTTAGAGATACTGAAGCGTTAGTAAAAAAATATCAAGAAGGATTAAAACCTAAAACAAGTAAAACGGCTGCTACAAAATCATTTGAAATTGCAACTGAACAAAAGAAAACTTTTGCTAACTTCTTTGGCGCGAAAGTGGATATCAGTGTTGCTGCAAATGGGAAAGGAAAAATAGCCATTCCTTTTCATTCTGAAGAAGATTTTAACCGAATTATGAAATTAATCAACAACTAGTGAAGCCGTTTCTTTACATATTTATTTTATTTTTTTTGAACACTGCTTTTTCTGTGGCTCAAAAAAAAGAATTGAAAATTGAAACTAAAGACATCGTAAAGTCGGACATCAATCCATTATCGCCAGCAAAAGCAGCTTTTTATTCTGCTATTTTACCAGGATTAGGTCAAGCATACAATAAAAAATACTGGAAAATTCCACTAGTTTACGGTGCTTTAGGTGCTGGGGTTTATTTTATTATGGATAATAATAAAAAGCACCATCAATACCGTGACGAATACAAAAAACGATTAGCTAATGGAGGCGCAATTGATACTTCTGACCCTACTTATGGAAAGTTAAGTACCGAAAGTGTAATTAGAGGACAAAAATTCTATCAGAAAAACAGAGACTTATCTGTACTTATTACAGCTGGTTTATATATTCTAAATATTGTAGAAGCAAATGTAGACGCTCATTTATTGCAATTTAACGTGAATGATGATTTATCATTAAAACCCGATTTACATACCAATCCTTATACATTTAATCAAAATGTAGGATTTACATTAACGTATCAATTTTAACATTTTATTTCGTAACATTTTAATTAAAACAACAACTAATCAAAATGAAAATAGCATTATTAGGTTATGGTAAAATGGGAAAAGTAATTGAAAAAATTGCTTTACAACGTGGTCATGAAATTGTTTTAAGAAAAGGAAGTTCTGATTCTTTTGAAGGAATAACACAAGCCGATATGGCTATTGATTTTAGCGTTCCAACTTCAGCTGTTAATCATATTTCAGAATGTTTAAACCAAAATATCCCTGTGATTTCTGGAACAACAGGTTGGTTAGAAAATTATGATGAAATGGTACATTTATGCCAAGCAAAAAACGGAAGTTTTATTTATGCTTCAAACTTTAGTTTAGGGGTAAATATTTTTTTCGAACTAAATAATTATTTAGCGAAAATGATGAAAAATCTTAAAGACTACAATGTCTCAATGGAAGAAATTCATCACACACAAAAATTAGATGCCCCAAGCGGAACAGCAATAAGTTTGGCAAATGGAATCATAGAAAACACAGATTATGTTAATTGGACATTAGAAAATCCATGTAAAAATGAAATTCATATTGACGCAAAAAGAATAGAAAACATTCCTGGAACACATGCTGTTTTTTACGATAGCAAAGTGGATCAAATTGAAATAAAGCATACCGCACATAGTAGAGAAGGCTTTGCTTTAGGTTCAGTCATAGCTGCAGAATGGTTAATGGGTAAAAAAGGTGTTTTCACTATGAAAGACGTTTTGGGGATATAAGTATAATTTACGAATTACGAATTACGATTTACAAAAAACAAAATTATGGAAATGACATTTTGGATTATTACAGTATTAATAATTAGTACAATACACGCAATTTGTACTTGGAAATTGTACACAAAAGCAGGCAGAAAAGCTTGGGAAGCCTACGTTCCTGTTTATAACGGAATTGTATTAATGCAAATAATAAACCGTCCAAAATGGTGGGTGCTTTTGCTGTTTTTACCTGTAATTAACTTGTTAATTTTGCCTGTAATTTGGATTGAAACCTTACGTACTTTCGGTAAAAAATCCACTGCAGATATGTGGTTGGGTGTTCTTACATTCGGATTCTATGTGGGTTATGTAAATTATACACAAGACGTTTCATACGAATCGGAACGCGATACCAAACCCGCAACAAAGGCATTAGACACATTAGGTTCAATCACTTTTGCATTAATAGTAGCGACTTTTGTACATACCTATTTTATTCAACCATTTGTGATTCCCTCTTCATCTTTAGAAAAATCGTTATTAATTGGTGATTTTTTATTCGTAAGTAAGTTTCATTATGGCGCAAGAACACCAATGACTCCAGTTGCTGCACCAATGGTTCACGACTCAATTCCACTTGTAAAAAAATTATCATATTTAAGCAAACCACAATTACCATATTTTAGATTTCCAGCCTTGGAAAAAATAAAGAATAACGACATAGTTGTTTTCAATTGGCCAAGAGATACACTTTCAAATATGTATTTGCCAGCTACAGAAAGAATTGAAAAACCTCGTGATAAGAAAACAAATTATGTAAAACGTTGTGTGGGTATTGCCGGCGACAGTTTGCAAATTAAAGACGGAATTGTTTTTGTAAATGGTAAAGAATTGATATTACCTGAAAGAGCAAAACCTCAATATTCTTACAAAATTAGTACCGACGGCAAAACACCAATTGATTTTGAAACAATTTTAAGAGAAATGAAAGTTACCGATCCAGCAGGAATGATAACTAACGACACACTTTATGTTCAAGCATTAACTTTTGAAAACGCAGAAAAATTAAAATCAATTAGCGGTATCACTTCTGTAAAAAGAATGATAAACAAAAAAGCAGAAGATGGCGTATTCCCAGATTTTAAAGACGGAAAGCCATCCGTTACAAACAATTGGAATGGTGATAATTTTGGCCCTATTTATATTCCAAAAGCTGGTAAAACAGTTGCTTTAAACAAAGAAACATTACCATTATATAAGTTAATCATCACTGAGTATGAAGGAAACAAACTTGAAGTAAAAGGTAATGAAATTAAAATAAACGGTAAAATAGCTACTACCTACACCTTTAAACAAGATTATTACTGGATGATGGGAGACAACAGACATAATTCGTTAGATGCACGTTATTTCGGTTACACGCCTGCAGATCATATTGTTGGTAAGCCTATTTTTATTTGGATGAGTATAGATTGGAATGCAAAAGGTTTACTAAATAAATTTAGAACCGAACGTTTCTTCACAACAGTTAGCGGAGAAGGTCAACCAGAATCGTATTTCAAATACTTCTTATTCCTTTTAGCGGGTTATTTTGCTTGGGATTGGTATCGAGGTAAGAAAAAGAAAAAAGAAACAGATTTACTTTAAATAATTTAAGAGTTGTAATTTAGTTTGCAACTCTTTTTTCATTACAATAGAATTATGAAATTATGAACAATGAAATTTTAATTTACCCCACATACTTTCCATCTATTAGTCATTATATTGCGATGATTCATGCTGAATCGGTTACATTTGAAGTAGAAGATACCTTTCAAAAACAAACCAACAGAAACCGAATGTACATTTATAGTCCAAATGGATTGCAAATGCTAAACATATCGGTAAAGCATGACGGCACAAAATGTGCGTTTAAAGATATTAAAATAGACAATCAATACAATTGGCAAAAAAACCATTTTAAATCTTTAGAAGCTGCTTATAAGAATTCGCCGTTTTACGAATATTTCATAGAAGATTTACAACCCATATTCGAAAAAAAACACGAGTTTATGTTAGATCTAAACTTTGAAATATTTGAAAGGATTAATGATGCTTTGGGAATTTCCATTCCTTTTGAGAAAACAACGGAATATTTTCATGAAGTTACTGATAAAACTGATTTTCGTTATTTAGTTAATGGAAAAAAAGATTGCACTCAAATAGAACCGTATACTCAAGTTTTTGATAACAAACACGGATTCATAAATAATTTATCCATTTTAGATTTATTGTTTAATGAAGGAAGATATGCAGTGGATTATTTAAAGCAGCAACATTTATAATTTCTTCTTATAACTAATAACAAAAAAACGTCCCGATTTCATCGGGACGTTTTTATATATAATAACACAAAATTATACGCTGTGTTCTGCTTCAATTTGTTTTTTATCAGATGCTGACATTGTATCTACTAATACTGGTGTTGCAATAAATAATGAAGAATAGGTTCCTACAATAATACCAATTAACATAGCAAAGATAAATCCACGGATTGAATCACCACCAAATACAAACATAATTGCTAATACCATAATCATCGTTAAAGATGTGTTTAAGGTACGAGATAATGTAGTATTTACAGAATCATTTACAATTTTATTAAAATTACCATGGTGCGATTTTCCACCTAAGAATTCACGAACTCTATCAAATACAATTACGGTATCGTTCATAGAATAACCAATAACCGTAAGAATTGCCGCAATAAAGTGCTGGTCAATTTCCATGTGGAATGGCATGTATTTGTACAATAAAGAGTAAATACCTAATACAAAAATAACGTCATGCGCCACCGCAGCTATAGCTCCTAATGAATATTGATATTTTCTGAACGAAATCACTAAGTATAAACAAACTAATAACATTGCACCTAATACTGCCCAATATGCGTTTGTTTTAATGTCATCAGCAATAGAAGGTCCAACTTTCATTGCTTGTAATACCCCAAATTGTTTTCCTTCTTGTGTATTTGTAAACTGATCGTAAGAAATTTCTTTAGCAAAGAATTTTTTCAAACCTGCATACAATTTTTCATTTACTTCTTTATCAACCTCAACACCTTGCTTGTCGATTTTGTATTTTGTAGTAATTTTTAATTGATTGTCATTACCAAATGTTTTCGCTTCAGCTTTGTCAAAAAACTCAGTTGTAGAAAGTGCATTTGTAACATCTTCCGAAGATACTTTTTGATCAAATTGTACTTGGAATGTTCTTCCCCCTACAAAGTCAATACCCTGGTCGAATCCATTCGTAAAGAAAGAAACAAAACTGATAATACAAACAATTAACGAGAATGCATAAGTAAATTTCTTGATTTTTAAGAAATCGAAATTGAAACCTGTAAACCAATTTTTAGTAATATTTGTAGAGAATTGTAAACTTCTTCCTTTAGCAATATCTGCATCAATAAAGAAACGAGCAATAAAGATTGAAGTAAATAACGAAGTTAAAATACCTATTAACAAAGTAATAGCAAAACCTCTAATCATACCTTCTCCAAAAATATATAATATTGTACCTGTTAAAATATGTGTTACGTTGGCATCAATAATAGAACGCATAGCGCCTTTCCATCCAAAAGCAGTAGTAACTGCATTTTCTAATGACAAACCAGCTCTTAATTCTTCTTTTGCTCTTTCATAAATAATAATATTTGCATCTACCGCTGTACCCATTGTTAACACGATACCTGCAATACCTGGTAAGGTTAAGACAAAACCAAAATTAGCCATAGCACCAAATAGTAATACTAAGTTTAATAGCAATGCAACATTAGCATACCAACCTGCTCTTCCGTAATAGAAAACCATCCAGAAAGAAACTAATAATAAACCAATGATAGATGATAAAATACCATTATCAATAGCCTCTTGACCTAAAGATGGTCCAACAACTGCTTTTTGAACGATATCTGCTTTAGCTGGCAATTTACCTGCACGTAATACGTTTTCTAAATCGGCAGTTTCTTCTAAGGTGAAAGAACCTGAAATTTGTGTTTGTCCACCAGAAATAGCTGCTTTTGCGGTAGCTGCAGAATACACTACATTATCTAATACAATACAAACTTGATTTCCGTTTTTAGCAATATCTCCTGTTAATTGTTCCCATTTTCTTGAACCAACTGGATTCATTTGCATGCTAACTGCTGGTTTCCCAAATTGGTCAAAATCTGCACTAGCATCTGTAATAGCACCACCTAATAATGGAGCAACTCCATCTGCAGTTCCCTTTAAAATATATAATTCTGTTACATCACCTGTTTTAGAATTTGTTTTTCCCCAAGCAAATTTTGCGTTTGAAGCCGTTGCAGGAAGTAAAGCTCTAATTTCAGCTCTTTTTAAATATGAGTTAATTTTAGCTGTATCTTTTACATTATATCCAATTAATCCAGACGGACTAGGAATTGCATTTTCAAATAAAGGCCCTAAATCTTTAGCCGCTTTTTTGGCAGCATCTTTTTTATCACCTAATAATTCATTTACTTTAGATTTTGCATCTACCGCTTTAGTCGTATCTACAACAGCAACAGCTGCAGTTGGTTTTTTCTCTGTTGCTTTTAAAGCATCATTTGCCGCAGTAAAGAAATTACCTAATTCTTCTGGTTTTAACGTTTCCCAAAATTCTAATTGTGCGGTTTGAGATAATAATTTTTCAACTCTATCTAAATCTTTAGCACCTGGTAATTCAACTAAAATTCTTCCTGTTTCACCAATTTTTTGAATGTTTGGTTGTGCTACTCCGAATTTATCGATACGTTTTGTTAATACTTTATAAGCACTTTCAATTGATTCAGAAACTTTCTTTTTCAATATTACTTTCACTTGATCATCAGTCATATTTAACTGAATTTCTTCAAAATTTCTATTGTAGAATGCTTCAGCAGAAGCCATTTTTATTGTTCCGTTAGATTCTGCAGCAAAAGCGTCAAAAAAGGCATCTAAATAATCTTGATTTCCTCTTCTTTCTTTTGTAGCTCTTTCTAAAGCTCTATTGAATGTAGGATTTTTAGAGTTATTTGATAACGTTTTTAAAACGTCTTTAACAGAAACTTCTAGAGTAACGTTAATACCACCTTCTAAATCTAATCCTTTGTTGATTTGTTGTTTTTCTATTTCCTCATAAGTAAAGCTAGCAAAACCTAAGTTAAATACTTCTTTTTTCTTTAATGATTTTAAATAGTTTAATTCTTTTTGAGAATCTCCTTTCGCAAATTCTTTCGCATCTTTTACAATTCCGTTAGCAACAAACGTAAAAGAAAGTTGATAGATACAAGCAATCGTAAAAATGATTGCGAAGAATTTAATTAGTCCTTTGTTCTGCATTATAGTTAATTTAAGTTATTTTCTTTAAAAACGGACAAATATATCATTTCATAAAGGATAAAACAATTTTATTTTCGTCTAAAATTCATTTTTTTTAATATTTAATCAACATTGTGATAAATTTGTCTTTTTTCACCTATTTAAGTTCCTCAAAATAAGTAGAATAAAAAAAGCGTTGAAACAATCAACGCTTTTTATTTTTTAGAATTATTATTTTCTATTTGTCAGTGATTGTTGATTCTGCAATTTGTTTATAGGTACCGTTTTCTAATTTTTCACGTATCGCCTCAAAAGCAGTTAACGTTTCATTAATATCTTCTAATGTATGCGTAGTAGTTGGAATCATTCTTAACAAAATCATACCTTTTGGAATCACTGGATACACTACTATAGACAAGAAAATTCCGTAGTTTTCTCTTAAATCGTTTACCATAATCATGGCTTCTGGAATAGAACCTTCTAAGTAAACGGGTGTAATACACGTATTTGTATCACCAATATTGAATCCTTTTTCCTTTAATCCGTTTTGTAACGCATTAACATTTACCCATAATTTATCTTTAATTTCTGAAGAATTACGCAATAATTCTAAACGTTTCAACGAACCAATTGTTTGAATCATCGGTAATGCTTTAGCAAACATTTGAGAACGTAAATTGTATTTTAAATAATCAATAACATCTTTATCGGCCGCTACGAAGGCACCAATGTTTGCCATTGATTTTGCAAAAGTTGAAAAATACACATCAATTCCGTCTTGACAGCCTTGCTCCTCACCTGCTCCAGCACCTGTTTTTCCAAGTGTACCAAAACCGTGCGCATCATCAACCAATAAACGGAAATTGTATTTTTTCTTCATTTCAACAATTTCTTTTAACTTACCTTGTTGTCCTCGCATTCCAAAAACACCTTCCGTAATAAACAAAATACCACCACCCGTTTCGGTAGCTAATTTTGTAGCACGTTGCAAGTTTTTTTCCATACTTTCAATGTCATTATGCTTGTATGTAAAGCGTTTTCCACTATGTAATCGAACACCATCAATAATACACGCATGAGCATCTACATCATAAACAATAACATCATTTCTTGTAACCAAAGCATCAATTGTAGATAAAATTCCTTGATAACCAAAATTCAACAAATAAGCCGATTCTTTCATTACAAAAGCAGCCAATTCTTGTTCTAATTGTTCGTGATATTTGGTATGTCCACTCATCATACGAGCACCCATTGGATACGCTGCACCATATTGCGCTGCTGCTTCTGTATCTGCTTTACGAACTTCTGGATGATTAGCTAAGCCTAAATAGTCATTTAAACTCCAGTTTAATATAGTTTTACCTTGAAATTGCATTCTTGGACCTAATTCGCCTTCCAATTTAGGAAAAACAAAATAACCCTCTGCTTGTGAAGCCCATTTTCCTAATGGTCCTTTATTTTGTTGTATTCTTTCAAATAAATCTTTAACCATAATTTCTTACTTAATTTGTGGTGCAAAAGTATAAATAAAAAAACGTTTTTAATAATTTTTTTTAACACTTCTAACGTTTAACTTGATTGCAATAAAAAACATATTTGTAGAAAATAAAGTTTTACTTATCTTTGACATTCTTATGAAAGCAATAAAAGTTATCGAATGTCCAAGAGATGCCATGCAAGGCATTAAGACGTTTATTCCTACTGAAAAAAAAGTACAATACATTCAATCTCTATTACGAGTTGGATTTGATACTTTAGATTTCGGAAGTTTTGTGTCGCCAAAAGCCATTCCACAAATGCAAGACACGGCTGAAGTTTTAGACCAATTAGATTTATCGCAAACACAAAGTAAATTATTAGCCATTATTGCCAATACGCAAGGAGCTGAAGCAGCAGCAAAACATAAAACAATACAATATCTTGGTTTTCCGTTTTCTATTTCTGAAAATTTTCAAATGCGAAACACACATAAAACCATTGCTGAAAGTTTGATAACATTGCAAGAAATATTAGAAATAGCCGACAAATCTAACAAAGAAGTTGTGACGTATATTTCTATGGGATTTGGAAATCCATACGGCGATCCTTATAATGTGGATATTGTGGGTGACTGGACAGAAAAATTAGCTAAGATGGGCGTAAAAATTTTATCTCTATCAGATACAATTGGGTCTTCTACACCTGAAATTATTGATTATTTATTTCGTAATTTAATACCAAAATATCCAAATATTGAATTTGGTGCGCATTTACATACTACACCAGACAAATGGTTTGAAAAAATTGATGCCGCATATCAAGCTGGCTGCAGAAGATACGATGGCGCTATTCAAGGTTTCGGAGGCTGCCCTATGGCTAAAGACGACTTAACTGGGAATATGCCTACCGAAAAGATATTGTCCTATTTTACCACCAAAAAAGAAAACACCAACACCAGCCCAATGAGCTTTGAAAGTGCCTATAACGAAGCGACTAAATTGTTTAGCGCGTTTCATTAATTAGGAGCTTTTGTCCAGCTATACATTTCAAGATTTTATCAATAATTCTTTTTTTGCAAGCAATAAAAAGAGCTTCTTAGGTCGCTTTTTTAGCACCACAAAAAATAGAATTTTTCAATAAAATGTTTTTTATTGCTATCTGGGCTAAAAACTATTCACTTTTTACTATTTACTATACGCTTTTTTTTATATATTTGCACGCAATTTAACTTCAATTGCAGCATGAAAGCACACACTACAAAAATTATAGGAGAAGGACTAACGTATGACGATGTTCTATTAATTCCAAATTACTCAGAAATTCTTCCAAGAGAAGTTTCTATTCAATCAAAATTTAGTAAAAACATTACCTTAAACACACCAATTGTTTCCGCTGCAATGGATACAGTTACAGAAAGTGCGATGGCAATTGCTATGGCGCAAGAAGGTGGTATTGGTGTACTGCACAAAAACATGACTATTGCACAACAAGCTGCAGAAGTGAGAAAAGTAAAACGTGCTGAAAGCGGAATGATTATAGATCCTGTAACATTACCTTTAACCGCGAATGTTGGTGATGCTAAAAATGCGATGAGAGAATTTGGTATTGGCGGAATTCCGGTAGTAGATGAAAATGGAATTTTAAAGGGAATTGTTACCAATAGAGATTTACGATTTGAAAAAGAAAATAGTCGGCCAATAACAGAAGTAATGACTTCTGAAAATTTAGTTACTGCAGGAAAAGGAACTACTTTAGCCGCTGCAGAAGAAATTCTTCAAGAAAGTAAAATTGAAAAACTACCAGTAGTTGATGCCGATTTTAAATTGATTGGATTAATTACATTTAGAGATATTACTAAACTTACACAAAAACCAAACGCAAATAAAGATAAATTTGGTCGTTTACGCGTAGCTGCCGCTTTAGGCGTTACTACAGATGTACTTGACCGAGCAGAAGCCTTAGTAAAAGCAGGAGTTGATGCTGTAATTATTGATACCGCACACGGACATACAAAAGGTGTGGTAGATGTCTTAAAACAAGTAAAAAACAAATTTCCAGAAATAGATGTAGTGGTTGGAAACATTGCTACACCAGAAGCCGCTTTATATTTAGCAGAAAATGGCGCTGATGCTGTAAAAGTTGGAATTGGACCTGGTTCTATTTGTACGACTCGTATTGTAGCTGGTGTTGGTTTTCCTCAATTTTCTGCCGTTTTAGAAGTGGCTGCCGCTTTAGAAGGAACTGGAATTCCAGTAATTGCTGATGGAGGCGTTCGATATACTGGAGATATACCAAAAGCGTTGGCTGCTGGTGCGTCATGTGTCATGTTAGGTTCGATGTTAGCAGGAACGAAAGAATCTCCAGGAGAAACTATTATTTTTGAAGGAAGAAAATTTAAATCGTACCGAGGAATGGGCTCTGTAGAAGCTATGAAAGAAGGTTCGAAAGATAGATATTTCCAAGATGTAGAAGATGATGTAAAAAAATTAGTTCCAGAAGGAATTGTAGGTCGTGTACCTTACAAAGGCGAATTAAACGAAAGTATGCAACAATTTATTGGCGGACTTCGTGCTGGAATGGGCTATTGTGGTGCTAGAAACATTGAAACTTTACAAGCAACCAGCCGATTTGTTCGATTAACATCAAGTGGAATTAGCGAAAGTCATCCACATAATGTTACAATAACTAAAGAAGCTCCGAATTATTCGAGATAGAATATAATATAAACCTAACAGGTATTAAAAGCCTGACAAGTATTAAAAGTAAAAAATCCATTCCGATTTATTGGAATGGATTTTTTTCATCTGCAAGTTCATTATTATCATTTTTTTTAATCAAAAATTATAATTTCACAGAAATTACGACTTCGTTTTTATAATTCAATAAAAATATTTTTAAAGTTGTGTTTTATAGGAATGAATCTTAAATTTAAAAACTATTTTAATGAAAAGAAAATGAAAAGAAAATATTTTTTAGCCACAATATTATTGGCCTTATCTGCTACAACGCTTTTTATAAATAATGATATAACCAAACAAGCAATAGTAAACACCAAAAAATTTGACACTGGAGATACCGCTTGGATGATTGTAGCTTCTGCATTGGTTTTATTAATGACACCAGGATTGGGATTTTTTTATGGCGGTATGGTCGGCAAGAAAAATGTTATTAGCACCATGCTTCAAAGCTTTATGGCTATGGTAATCGTTAGTGTACTTTGGGTAATTATTGGATTTGGTTTGTCTTTTGGAGAATCAATTTATGGTATTATTGGAAATCCTTCTAAAAATATTTTTTTTAACAATGTTGGTATAAATAGTGCATGGGAATTAGCGCCTACAATTCCATTACTGTTATTTGCTCTATTTCAAGCAAAATTCGCAATTATAACACCCGCACTAATTACAGGTGCATTTGCAGAAAGAATCCGCTTTTGGGCGTATTTATTGTTTATGGTTTTATTTATTATTTTCATTTATACTCCTTTAGCACATTGCACTTGGCATCCTAATGGGATTTTCTTTAAAATGGGAATATTAGATTTTGCAGGAGGAATAGTAGTACATATGAGTGCGGGATGGGCTGCACTAGCGGGCGCCATGTTCTTGGGTAAAAGAAAAAATCAAAAAACAAGTCCAGCAAGAATCACTTATGTATTGTTAGGAACAGGTTTATTATGGTTTGGATGGTTTGGATTTAATGCTGGTTCTGCTCTTGGAGCAAACGGTTTGGCAGTACAAGCTTTATCAACCACGACTATAGCAGCGGCTTCAGCTTCTATGGCGTGGGTTTTTTGGGATAAAATTCTCGGACATAAAATATCTGCCATGGGTGCTTGTATTGGCGCTGTTGTTGGCTTGGTAGCCATCACTCCTGCTGCAGGATATGTAAGCATGCCTCATGCAATTTTTATTGGAATTGTTAGCAGTATAATAAGTAACATTGTGGTCCTTAATTTTCCAAAAGGAAAAATAGACGATGCTTTAGACGTTTTTGGATGCCATGGTGTTGGCGGAATGGTTGGTATGTTATTAACCGCAGTATTCGCTTCAAAAGCAATTAATCCAGCCATAGAAAACCAAGGATTATTCTTTGGCGAAACCAAATTATTTATTAACCATGTTATTGTGTTAATTATTGTATCTGTGTTTTCATTTGTAATGTCGTATTTTTTGTTTTATTTAGTAAATAAAATAACTCCATTACGTGTTAGTTCTGAAAAGGAAGAATTAGGCTTAGACATTACACAACATGGTGAGTTTTTATAAAAAAATCCCACTAAAATAAATTAGCAGGATTTCCGTTAATAAGATTCTGAATCAAGTTTGGAATAACAAATTATATCCCCAAATAATTACTTGGTGTAATCGCTTTTAATTCTGTTTTAATCTCGTTAGAAACTTGCAACGTTTCAATAAATGCATGAATGGATTCTTTATTGATAACTGTATTGGTTCTTGTTAAATCTTTTAGTGCTTCGTATGGATTTGGATAGCCTTCTCTTCTTAAAATTGTTTGAATGGCTTCTGCTACTACAACCCAATTTTTCTCTAAATCTTCTGCGAATTTTACTTCGTTTAACAATAATTTATTCAATCCTTTTAGTGTTGATTCAAAGGCAATAAGTGTATGCCCAATTGGCACACCAATATTACGTAAAACGGTACTATCTGTTAAATCACGTTGTAATCTTGAAAGTGGTAATTTTGCTGATAAATGTTCGAAAATAGCGTTCGCAATTCCTAAATTTCCTTCTGAATTTTCAAAATCAATAGGATTCACTTTATGTGGCATTGCCGAAGAACCGATCTCTCCCGCTTTGATTTTTTGCTTGAAATAATCCATTGAAACGTATGTCCAAATATCTCTATCTAAGTCGATAAGAATCGTATTTATTCGCTTTAATGCATCAAAAAAGGCAGCAAAATGATCATAATGTTCAATTTGTGTAGTTGGAAACGAATGACGTAATCCTAAATTTTCTTCCACAAATTGAGAACCAAAAGCTTTCCAATCGTGATTTGGATAAGCTACTTTATGGGCGTTGTAATTTCCCGTTGCGCCACCAAATTTAGCTGCAAAAGGCACATTAAACAACAAACGCATTTGTTCTTCAATACGCTCTACAAAAACTAATATTTCTTTTCCTAAACGGGTTGGCGAAGCCGGTTGTCCGTGTGTACGAGCTAATAATGGAATATCTACCCATTCTATAGAAAGTTCTTTTAATTTTTGAACAATCGCAATTAAGCTTGGCAAATACACATTTTCAAATGCTTCTTTTGTAGAAAGCGGAATAGCTGTATTATTAATATCTTGAGATGTTAATCCGAAGTGAATAAATTCTTTAAATTTATCCAAGCCAAATTCGTCAAATTTCTTTTTTATAAAATATTCAACTGCTTTTACATCGTGGTTGGTTGTTTTCTCTGTTTCTTTTATCCAAAGCGCATCGTCTGTAGAGAAATTTTCATAAATTCCTCTCAATTTTCCAAATAAATTTTTGTCTACACCTTGTAATTGAGGCACATCATATTCACACATAGATATGAAATATTCTACCTCAACTAAAACTCTGTACTTAATTAAAGCTTCTTCCGAAAAATAAGCGGATAACGATTTTGTTTTACTTCTGTAGCGTCCGTCAATTGGCGATACGGCATTTAATTCCGTTAATTGCATAATGTTGTGTTGTTTTTTAAAGGTGCAAATTTAGTAATTAGTGAGGTGTTTTCCGAAATTAGTGAGGTGTTTTTTGAAAAATTAATTTTTAAATAATATACATTCAAAAATTGAAGCTGACAATTCAACCATTTTCTTTTATAGAAATTTTGTTACTTTGCGACAAATTAATACGAAATGCAAAAAAACAAACTCGCTTTATTAGAGTATTTAGAAAACTTTATGTCTGAAAACAGAAAAAACAGATTTATTGATGTGCTAAAGAACAGAACCAATCATTTTACTATTGCTATGGAAGATGTATATCAACTTCATAATACCAGTGCTGTAATGAGAAGTTGTGAGGTTTTTGGAATTCAAAATTTACATATTGTTGAACAACGTTACGGTAAAGCGATTGACAAACAAATTGCAATGGGTGCCGAAAAATGGGTAGACATCAACCAACATCAAGATATGAAAAGTTGTATCGCAAATTTACGGGCAAAAGGGTATCAAATCATTGCTACCACACCACATAATGATTCCTGTATGTTAGACGCCTTTGATGTAACTAAAAAATCGGCGATATTTTTCGGAACTGAAATTGACGGGCTTTCTGAAGAAGTAATGAAAGAAGCGGATGGTTTTATAAAAATTCCAATGGTTGGTTTTACTGAAAGTTTAAATATTTCTGTTTCAGCAGCACTTGTTATTCAAGATATTACTAACAGAATGCGACAATCAGATATCAATTGGCAACTTACTGAAGAAGAAGTGTTAGAAAAACGGTTGGATTGGACCAGAAAAACAATAAAAGATGTTGATTATATTGAGAAACAGTTTGTGGAATAGTTTTCAGTAATCAGTTTTGAGTTGACAGTTGTAAATAGCTACTTGACACTTTTTACTTTTCACTTTTCACTTTTACTTTGCACTTTGAAACTTTGCACTTTGACACTTTGCAACTCTTCCCTTAAACTATTTTCTTTTCAAAACTTTATAATCATTATAAGAAGTAGCCAAAGCATCTAATACTTGCAAATCACTTGCTGTATTTATGAAATTTTTAGAATAATTACATTTCTCTAATATTTTATCTATTTCATTTTTATCTAATTGCAATAACATAACCAAAACTTCTCGGTTTGTATTATTACTTAAAATAGAAGCAAAATGCGTATCATTTTTTAAATTTATTAATTTCTTAAAATCTCTTTCTTTAGAATTAAATAAAGAATACACCAAATCTACTGGATTTGACAATGATTTTAATAAATTTTCAGTTGCGTTTTTGGCCTTCATTCCAGGTTCATAACCTAAATTTAAACCTGCAATATTGTAGCGGTAATTCTCATTTACTGGAATTAATTTTGTGTCAATTTGTAAATATCCAGTTAAGGTATAACTGGTTACCAAAACTGTTTCAATTTCATTTTCTTTATAACTTAAAAAAACAGTTTGAATTCCAGAATATGATTTTTGATTCACACCAACCTCAGCATAATTATATCCCAAATGAGAAAACAACAATTTATCATTAGTTTTCGCAAAAATTTCAAAATCACCATTTTCAGAAGCTAAAACTACTGTAGAAGTGTTTTTATTTAAAACCGTTACTCTTGCAATTGGCATTTTGGTCTTTATATCCATAATTTTTCCTTTCACTTTTATTTGCAATGAGTCGGATTGAGAAAACCCAAATACGGCATTTAAAATTAAAAAAAGAAAAGCTATTTTTTTCATCTGAAAATTTATTTCTACAAAAATAAGATTTAATTTTAAATAGTGAATAGTGTTAACATAAGATTATAAAAAGTTTGATTTTAAGTCATAAAAAATCCCGAATCGAATACACGAATCGGGATTATTATATTTAAACTAAAAAATTAGTCGTTTGATCTTCTTGGTGTTCTTCTTGCTCCTTCAAATCCAGAACTTCTTCTTTCAGTTGAACGACCTTCTGTAGCACGACCTTCACCTCTTCTTCCGCTATCGCGAGAATCAGAACTTCTTCTATCGCTTCCTCCTGTTGATGAAGTTCTTGGTCTGAAACCACTTCCTCCTTCACGGTTGAAACCACCTTCGCGATTTCCACCACCTGAGTTTCCTCTGTAGCCTCCACCTTCACGGTTTCCTCCATCACGGTTTCCTCTGTAACCACCGCCAGAATTTCCACCTTCACGTCTTCCTGAGAATCCGCTTCCGCCAGATCTTCCGCCACCACTTCTTCCGTTATGGTCTCTGCGTCCTGAACTTCTTCCACCTTCGTTTTTAGAAATTTCAACGTTAATTTTTCTGCCGTTAATATTCACCGCATTCAAAACTTCCATTACTTTTTCTGCCAATTCAGCATTTGTGTTAAAGAAAGAAAAACCTTCTTTACAGTCTACTTTAAATACGTCGTCTTGACCTACTTGTAAAGTATCACGTAAATAATCTTTCAGAGTCATCCAATCATAATCATCTCTTGTACCTATATTAATAAAATATCTTACAGTACCATCAGAAGGAATTTCAGCTCTACTAGAAGCACCAGTTTGAGAAGCTAAATCTTTAGATTTTTTGTAATAATTTAAGAAACGATTAAATTCTACAGAAATTACTTTTTTAATTAACTCTTCTTTAGGAATGTCTTGTAACAACTCCATAATTGAAGGCAAATACGTATCAATTGAATGATCTGTTTCTGTATCTTTAATTTTGTTCGCTAAGTGTAATAACTGAATTTCGCAGATTTCCATTCCAGAAGGAATCGCTTTTTCTTCGAATTTCGTTTTAATAATTCGCTCAATTGAGTGAATTTTTCTGATTTCACTTTTCGTAATAATTACAAACGAAGTACCCGATTTTCCGGCACGACCTGTACGACCTGAACGGTGCGTATACGTTTCAATTTCGTCTGGTAATTGATAATTGATTACGTGAGTAATGTTGTCTACGTCAATTCCACGAGCCGCCACGTCAGTAGCCACAAGCATTTGAATTTGCCTTCCACGGAACGATTTCATTACGCCATCACGTTGTGCTTGCGATAAATCTCCGTGTAATGCAGCAGCATTATACCCGTCTTCAATTAATTTTTCTGCAACCGCTTGTGTATCTCTTTTCGTTCTACAAAAAATTACAGAGAAAATATCTGGATTCGCATCTGCCAATCTTTTTAATCCCTCGTATCTATCACGTGCATTAACTAAATAATATTCGTGAGAAATGTTTGCTGAACTAGAGTTTTTATGACCTACCGTAATTTCTTGCGGGTTTCTCATAAATTCTTTAGCGATTCTGGCTACTTCTTGCGGCATTGTTGCCGAGAATAACCAAGTGTTTTTGTCTTTTGGCGTGTCTGATAAGATACTTGTAATATCTTCATAGAAACCCATGTTTAACATTTCGTCTGCCTCATCAAGAACACAGATGCTGATGTTTTTAATATTCACCATGCCTCTGTTAATCATATCTTGCATTCTACCCGGTGTCGCCACAATTACTTGTGCGCCTCGCTTAATATCACGCGCTTGATCATGAATACTCGCGCCACCGTATACTGCAACAGTATATAAACCGTCGATGTATTTTGAGTATAATTTAATCTCGTTTGTAATTTGCAAACACAATTCTCTTGTTGGAGAAAGTATTAATACCTGTGTTTGCTTGTTGAATGGGTCAATTTTTTGGATTAGCGGAAAACCAAAAGCTGCGGTTTTTCCTGTTCCTGTTTGGGCAAGAGCTACGATATCTGTGTCATCTTCCAATAATAGTGGTATAGCCTTCTCCTGTACTTCCGACGGGGTCTCGAATCCTAAATCACGTATTGCTTTTAACAACGATTCGTTTAACCCTAATTGCTCAAATTTATTCATTATATATTTTTAAATTGGGTGCAAAGGTAGAATTAAAAAACGGATAAAACAAATTTGTTTTTAATTGATTTTCAGAAAGTTACGATAAAGTAATAGCTTTTTAACAATGAATTTACAGTTGCTCAGATAAATTAGATAAGAAATTTATCAATTTTTGAACTGCAATTCCTCTGTGACTAATTACAGTTTTTTGCTCCATAGTCATTTCTGCAAAAGTAGCGGAAAAACCTTCAGGTTGAAAAATTGGATCGTATCCAAAGCCTTGATTTCCTGACTTTTCCAAAGTAATTTCACCTTTTACTATACCTTCAAATAAATGTTGTTGGTTATTAATATTCAACGCGATAATGGTTTTGAATTGAGCTTTTCTATTGGTTTTAGATGTTAATTTCTGTAAGACCAAATCCATATTGTCTTCAGCATTCTTTTGTTCACCAGCATAACGAGCTGAATACACGCCAGGTTCGTTATTTAGACTTTCGATTTCCAAACCTGTATCGTCAGCAAAACAAGGTAAACCGAAATTTTCAGTAACATAATTGGCTTTCAAAATAGCATTGCCTTCTATCGTTTCTGCCGTTTCCGGAATGTCCACAAAACAACCAACGTCTTCTAAGGAAACAATTTCAAATTGCGAACCGACTTGTTGCTGAATTTCGGCTATTTTGTTTTTATTGTTAGATGCGAATACTAATTTCATATTTTGGGTACGCGGATGACGCGGATTTGATGGATTTAACTAATTTATTATTTCCAACGCAGATTGGAGGAATTATATAAATTTTTAAAATTTCTTTAATCTGTGTTGCAAAATATTATTGCAATTTCAATATTTTGTTATTAATATCTGTTATCAATTGCGGTCCTTCGTAAATGAAACCAGTATATAATTGCACTAAACTCGCTCCAGCATTTAATTTTTCGATAGCATCATCGGCAGAATGAATACCTCCTACTCCGATAATTGGGAAGGATTTATTGCTTTTTTCTGATAAAAATCTAATTACTTCTGTAGAACGCTTCGTTAATGGTTTGCCAGATAATCCGCCCATTTCCTCTTTATTTTCAGAAGTTAATCCGTCACGAGAAATAGTGGTGTTGGTTGCTATTACACCTGCGATTTTAGTTTCGTTTACAATATCAATAATATCTACTAATTGCTCGTTAGTCAAATCGGGTGCGATTTTTAAAAGAATTGGTTTCCCATTCGACAAGCTCAGGGTAACAGCTTTTTGATCATTCAAATCTTGCAACGTCTGTAATAATTTTGTCAAAGGCTCTTTTTCTTGTAGCTCGCGAAGATTTGGTGTGTTTGGCGAACTTACATTTACCACAAAATAATCTACATAATCATATAACGCTTCGAAACAAATTACATAATCATCCGTAGCATTTTCATTTGGGGTAATTTTATTTTTACCGATGTTTCCACCAATTAAAACACCTTTATTTTTCTTTAGTCTTAAAATCGCTGCTTCTACTCCACCATTATTAAATCCCATTCGATTAATAATTGCTGAATCGGATTTTAAACGAAATAATCTTTTCTTAGGATTTCCGTCTTGTGGTTTTGGAGTTAGCGTTCCAATTTCAATAAAACCAAATCCAAAATCTGATAATTCATTGAATAGTTTCGCATCTTTATCAAATCCTGCAGCTAATCCGACAGGGTTTTTGAATTTCAATCCGAAAACTTCTCTTTCTAATCGTTTGTCTTCGACTACATAAATCGCTTTTATAATTGAAGTTACAAATGGAATTTTAGAAATAAATTTCACCAATGAAAAGGTAAAATAATGTACTTTTTCTGGATCGAAACAGAATAATATAGGACGTAAAAGTAATTTATACATAATGATAGTTGTGTTGTACTGCAAAAGTAATTTTTAAAGACAGATTACACAAATTTTCGCAAATTAAAATAGGAAACAAAAAAACCACTAAAATTATTAGTGGTTAGTTACTTAGTTATAAAAAATTATTTCGGATTAGTAGCAATCACAAACTTCAAATTGTTCTTCACGCCTATTTGAAGGACATCCACTAAATCTTGAACCTGTAAATTAAACGGAATTCGAACCACAACGGTTTGTTCTTTATCTGTACCAATTTTAGCTAACAACTCTTTTTCCAATTCTTCAAAACTAACAGGTTGTTTATCAATAAAAAATGCTTTGTCTTCCGTTACAGAAATACTTATAAATTGTTTATTTGTTTTTTCGTTTGTTTTCGATTTTGGCAACGTCATTTTAATTACATTCGGATTCGCCAATGTTGAGATGATTAGAAAAAACAACAGCAAGAAGAACATGATGTCACTCATTGATGACGCATGTACTTCTGCATGAAAACGTCTGTTTCTTTTAATTGCCATTTGGTCGCTGAATTATGTTTACAAATTCTAATACTTGTTTTTGAACATTTAACATAAAATGGTCAATTTTCCCATTCAATAAATGGTAACCTGCGTAAGCAATTAAGCCTACGATAAGTCCAGCTCCAGAAGAAATCATTTTTTCGTATAATCCACCAGAAATATTTCCAATACTAATGTTTTCAGTAATAGAAATACTATAGAAAATTTTAATTACCCCCGAAATCGTTCCCACGAAACCTAAAGTAGGTGCCATACCAGCAATTAAACCTAATTGTCCCATTTTACGTTCCATCTCGCCTAATTCAATTTGAGCCATACGTTCCATATTCGATTCAATTTCAGAAATAGGTCTTCCAATGGTTAAAATCCCTTCTTTTACTACTCTAGCTGTAGCATTATTTACTCTTTCTGCAGCACCTACAGCTAAATTTATATTGCCGCCGATTAAATGTGTACGCACTTCTTTAAGCAGAAAATCGTCGTTTTTTGTAGTTTTAGTGATATACAAATACCTTTCTACAATTAAATAGATGGTATAAATCATCAAAATAATAATTGGGATTAAGAAAAAACCACCTTTTAAAATGAATTCAAAAACCGATATTCCTTCGTTAACAGTTGTTGTATTTGTATCTGCCACATTTGTTACAGCTTGTGCAACAGTATCTACAGAGGTTTGTAAAAAAAATCCGATCATAAGTAATACTATTCTTAATTAATTTTTTGAAATTTGCACTAAAGATACATTTTTCTATAAAGTATAAAACTAAAAAAAGAAGATTTTATTTTACAGAAGAAGAAATTTTTTACAACTAACTAAAAATGACCTATAAAGAATCCATAAATTGGCTATTTAACCAACTACCGATGTTTCAAAACATAGGTGCATCAGCTTATAAAGAAGACTTAACAAATATCTTAGTACTGACCAAATATTTACACAATCCCGAATTAGACTTCAAATCTATACACATAGCAGGTACGAATGGAAAAGGTTCAACGAGTAGTATGATTGCCTCTGTATTTATGGAAGCCGGTTATAAAGTTGGCTTATACACGTCACCACATTTGAAGGATTTCAGAGAACGAATTACAATAAATGGAAAAAAAATATCTAAAAATTATGTACATAAATTTATTTTAAATCATAAGTTGTTTTTTGAGAAAACCGAATTAAGTTTTTTTGAAATGACAGTTGGATTAGCCTACCAATATTTTTCAGATAAAAAAGTAGACATAGCGATAATTGAAGTTGGAATGGGAGGCCGATTAGATGCTACAAATAGCATTACACCTTTACTTTCAGTAATTACAAATATCGGAAAAGATCACACACAATTTTTAGGTGATACTTTAGAAAAAATCGCCTTTGAAAAAGCCGGAATAATAAAGCAGAACATTCCAGTTGTAATTGGAGAATATACATCACAAACAAAACCAGTTTTTACAGAAGTCGCCTCAAAAAACAAATCAAAAATTTATTTTGCACAAGATATAAACCATCCAGATTACCCTTGTGGACTTCTTGGTAATTATCAAATAAAGAATAAAAAAACAGTTATTGAAGTATTTCGAAATTTAAAATCCAATTTCAAGATATCAGAAGAAAATATAAAAAACGGAATAGCAAATGTAGTACTCAATACTCATTTACAAGGTAGATGGCAAATTTTACAAGAAAATCCAAAAGTGATTTGCGACACAGCTCATAATGCGCATGGACTTGAAATAGTGATGAATCAATTAAAAAAAGAAACATACAACCAATTGCATATTGTTTTAGGTGTGGTAAACGACAAAGATTTAGAATCGATTTTACCTTTATTTCCAAAAAATGCCAGTTATTATTTTTGTAAACCCAAAAACGAACGTGGTTTAAATTCAAGTACACTTCAAGAAAAAGCAAAATCATATCAACTTATAGGCGACACATATAACTCTGTTTCAAAAGCTTACAAAGCAGCATTAGAAAAATCATCTGATAAACATTTGATTTTTATTGGAGGGAGTAACTTCGTGGTATCAGAAATAATTTAATTTTTTAGATTTTTATTTGCAAATACCAAAAACAGATGTATATTTGCACTCGCAATACGAAAGAATTGCTTTTTATTGGGGCAATTAGCTCAGCTGGTTCAGAGCACCTCGTTTACACCGAGGGGGTCGGGGGTTCGAACCCCTCATTGCCCACTTATTAAATCCTACAGAAATGTAGGATTTTTTTTTGCTTTATATTCACTTATTAATAGAATGTTAACCTACGTGAATCGTTGTTTTATAAAAAAATAACAAAATCGCTTATTTTTGTTAACAAAATGTACTTTTATCAGAAATGTACTTTTCAAAAAATGTTAATAACTACATAGCTGTAAAAACCATTTTTCTGAAAATAACCATATTTACAACGTTTTCGTAAATATTTGATTTTCAATATAAATTATAATAATTGTTAATAAAAATGTTAATAACCATAAAAAGTTTTGTTATTATTCAAAAAAAAGTTTTTATATTTGCCTCATAACTTTTAAAAATAAACAAATTATGAAAAAAGTATTACTAACTGCTGCGGCAGTATTATCATTAACTTTTGTTAATGCACAAGATTTAAAATCTAAAAAAGGAGAAGCTTATTTACCAGTTGCTGGAGATTGGGCTGTTAGTTTTAATGCTGACGGAATTTTCGAATATGCAGGTAATGCATTTAATGGAAATACCAACAATTCTGCTCCTTCTGTAGATTTTGTTACGAATAACGCTTTTGTAGGGAAAAAATTCATTACAGACAAAATGGCTTACAGAGTGGTTGCTAATTTAGGATTTGGTTCAAGTAATGTTACTGCACCAAATGCATTAAACACAGCAAATACTGAAACAAAAAGATCAGGATTTGATTTAACTGCAGGTTTAGGTAAAGAATGGAGAAAAGGCTCTACTCGTCTTCAAGGTTTTTATGGTGCTGATGCTTTAATTAATGTAAGTTCTCGTTCTGAAGAAATTACTACAACTACATCAACAGGTACTTTTGTAAGCAGTGAAGAAAATAAATCTGGATTAGGTTTAGGATTAGGTGTTCAAGGGTTTTTAGGAGCTGAGTATTTTATCTTCCCTAAATTTGCTATTGGCGCACAATATACTTACAGAGTAGGTTTTGATGTTCAAGGTAAGTCTGAAAGCACGTTCAAAAATGGAACTGCTGCTGCTGTAACTACAGAAGGTGGTAAAAGTTCAAACTTTGGATTTGGTAATGTTGGAATTACTTCAATCAACTTGACGTTACATTTCTAAGATTTTAATAAAATACAAAAACCGACTTATTTAATTATAAGTCGGTTTTTTTTATGTTTACTATTTTCTCCTAACTTAAAGTAGAAAGAATTCCTCCTAAAATAGCAAAGACAAATATAAAGCCATACAAGGAAATAATAATTAAAGTAAATATTCCTAAAAATTTATGGTGCGATTTTAAATTTTCTAAACCAGCTGTTAATAATTGTTTGTTTTTTGAATGTAATGCTGCACTTGTTTTAGTAGCATATTGATACAAATAATACACCGGGAAAAAATAAATAGCTGCAAAAAGCACATAAATTATCGAGAAAACCGACATTGAAAAAGGCAATTCAGGCATAGTAGAAGCTCCCATAGCACTAAAGCCAATCGCCATAAAAAGACTAACCAAGACCATTAAACCAATTCCTATAAAACCAATAATAGCCATAAATTTTGACCATTTGGCACTTTCTTGTAAAAACCCAACTGCAGCACTAGTCAGCTGGTTCTCAAAATTTTCTGTTTGTTTTTCGTTTTCCATAATATACTAATTTTCAAATTCTTTTAAAGTATTGATAATAATGGTTACACAATCTAATAATTGCTCTTCTGTCATCACTAAAGGTGGCGCAAAACGAATAATGTTACCGTGGGTTGGCTTCGCTAATAATCCGTTTTCAGCTAATTTCATACAAATATTCCAAGCTGTATCACTTTCTTCTGTATCATTAATGACAATAGCGTTTAACAAACCTTTTCCACGAACCAAAGTTGCAATAGTTGAAGTTTGAATATATTTGTATAACTCTTCTCTAAATATTCTACCTAATTTTCTTGCGTTTTGAGCTAAATTTTCTTCTGAAACCACATCTAAAGCTGCCATTGCAACAACAGCTGCCACAGGGTTTCCTCCAAAGGTAGAACCGTGTTGTCCAGGTTTAATCACATTCATTATTTCATTATTTGCTAAAACAGCTGAAACTGGATACGCTCCTCCAGAAATTGCTTTTCCTAATATCAAAATATCAGGCTGAACATAGGTGTTTTGTTTTTCGCAAGACTTTTCGCAAGTACAGTTTCCACAAACCGCTAATAATGATCCTGTTCTTGCAATACCCGTCTGTACTTCATCTGCAATAAATAATACATTGTATTTCACACACAATGCTTTTGCTTTAGCTATATAATCTTCAGATGGAACATAAACACCCGCTTCACCTTGAATTGGTTCTACTAAAAAACCTGCAATATTTGGCGAAGATGAAATTGCTTTTTCTAAAGCTTCAATATCGTCATAAGGTATTCTTATAAATCCATCTGTAAAAGGGCCGAAATTTTTTCGTGCGTTTTCATCATTTGAGAATGAAATTATTGTAGTAGTTCTTCCGTGGAAATTGTTTTCGCACACAATAATTTGCGCTTGTTTTTCTGCAACGCCTTTTTTCTCATACGCCCATTTTCTACAAATTTTAAGAGCAGTTTCCACAGCTTCAGCACCTGTGTTCATTGGCAAAACCTTATCAAAACGAAAATAATTGGTTACATACTTTTCATACACACCAAGCTTATCATTATAAAATGCTCTTGAAGTTAAGGTAAGTGTTTGTGCTTGTTCCATCATTGCTCCAACAATTTTTGGATGACAATGCCCTTGATTTACTGCGGAATAAGCAGATAAAAAATCGTAATATTTTTTTCCTTCTACATCCCAAACAAAAACCCCTTCCCCTTTATTTAATACTACAGGTAATGGATGGTAATTGTGAGCACCGTGTTGGTCTTCCAGAGCAATAATTTCTGCTGGATTCATTTTTTCTAAAAGTGACATGATTTATTTTTATTGATTGTCAAATCGCAATTCCTACTTATTGGAGAGAAATCATCCTTAATGTGTAAAATTACAAAATATAAATTCCAAATTCCAAATAGAAACAGTTGTAATTTGGAATTTTAAAATAGGATTTCTAACCGTTATACATTTCTAATAACTTTGTAACTGTATTCCAATTTCTTATGGTAGCCACCACGCTTAATTTTTTTTCTATGTATTTCTGGTCTAAATTGGTTTTTCCAGCACCAATTGCATATTTAATATAAATTCTATTAGAATCAATTGCTGCTTCATCTGGTTTAATATTACTTATTTTCAAGTCGTTTATTGCTTCAGCTGTCAACTCTTTAGAAATATAAGCCACATATAATTTTTTAATGTCGCAATCTTTTTCTTTCAAAAACGGATTATTTTTAAAACACAATTCTAAATTCGATTTAGAAATCATAATAACAGGAACATCATAGCCAAATACTTTTGAAATCTCTTGTTTGATTTTAAAGCCTATACTTGCGGCATTCTCTTCTTCCGATTCCAAAAAAACATTACCCGATTGAATGTACGTTTCTACATTCTGAAACCCCATACTATCTAGCATTTTTTTTAAGGCATCCATTTTAATCATATTATGTCCTGATACGTTTATACCTCGTAAAAGCGCTAAATATTTTGTCATTATTCTAAAATTTTGATATAAAAGTAAAATAATTTATCTAATCCGCATAACAATTCTTATTTTTGCGACATGGGAAAAAAGAGAACAGAAAGAATCGTATTCGAAAACGTACAAATCCTTGATGCAGGTGCAAAAGGTGTATCCGTAGCAAAAGCTCCAGATGGTAAAGTGATTTTTATTCCGAATGTGGTGCCTGGAGATGTGGCCGACATTCAAACCATGAAAAAAAGAAAAGCATTTTATGAAGGTAAAGCTATAAAAATTCATGAATTTTCGGAACACAGAACAGAACCAATTTGTGAACATTTTGGTGTTTGTGGCGGGTGCAAATGGCAAAATATGAAGTACAGCCAACAATTGCATTACAAACATAACGAAGTATTTAATAATTTGAAACGTATAGGAAAAATTGAGATGCCCGAACTTGAGCCTATTTTAGGTTCGGAAAAACAATTTTTCTACAGAAATAAAATGGAATTCGGTTTTTCATCTACGCGTTGGATGACACCTGAAGAAGTGGCTTCTGGAGCAGAATTAGATAACAAAAATGCGGTAGGATTTCATATTCCAAGAATGTGGGATAAAATTTTAGACATCACAAAATGTCATTTACAAGAAGATCCGTCAAACGATATTAGAAATGAAATTCGTCGATTTGCGAACGAAAACAAGTTGTCATTTTATAACCCACGAACCAACGAAGGTTTATTGAGAACGTTAATGATTCGTACTGCTTCAACAGGCGAATTAATGATATTAATTCAGTTTTTTGAAAATAATAAATCGGAAATTGAATTAATGATGCAGTTTTTAGCCGAACGTTTTCCTGAAACTACATCCTTACAATATGTTGTCAATCAGAAAATGAACGATACCATTTATGATCAAGATATTATCACTTTTAAAGGTAGAAATTACATTTTAGAAGAAATGGAAGGACTACATTTTAGTATTAATGCCAAATCGTTTTACCAAACCAATTCGCAACAAGCGTATGAATTATATGCCATTACACGAGATTTCGCTGGATTAACTGGTGAAGAATTAGTGTATGATTTATATACAGGAACAGGAACAATTGCCCAATTCTTGTCGAAAAAAGCTAAAAAAGTAATTGGCGTTGAGGCTGTCCCTGAAGCAATTGCCGACGCAAAAGAAAATGCCAACAGAAATAACATTACAAATTGCGAATTTTTTGTTGGTGATATGAAAAATGTGTTTAACGATGATTTCATCAACAAACACGGACATCCAGATGTAGTAATTACCGATCCACCACGAGATGGAATGCATAAAGACGTTGTCGCACAATTATTAAAAATTGGAGCCGAAAAAATAGTATATGTAAGTTGTAATTCAGCAACACAAGCTCGTGATTTGGCTTTGTTAGATGAAATGTACAAAGTTACACGAGTGCGACCAGTAGATATGTTTCCGCAAACGCATCACGTAGAAAATGTAGTACTTTTAGAAAAAAGATAAGATATGAAACAACTGTTTTTAGTAGTAGTATTTAGTGTTTTCTTTTCGAGTTGCGAAAAAGATGATATTTGCGATGCTAATACGCCAACTACACCAAAAGTTGTGATAGAATTTTATGATGTTTCTAATCCAACAACACTTAAAAACGTAACTAATTTAGGTGTAATTGCTCCCGGATTTACAAATGGTTTTGGATTTACTGCAGTAAGTAAAATAAAAGTGCCATTAAAAACGTTTCAAGATACTTCAATTTTACATTTCATTCAAAATGGAAGTATTGACCCAACAACAGACGACAATTTAGACGAAATTACTTTTAATTATACCAGAAAAACAGTTTTTGTTTCTCGCGCTTGTGGATATAAAACGTTGTTCACACTAAATACCACTAACCCAATTACGGTAACACCTGATTCAAACAATTGGATACAAAACGTTATTGTTTCACAACCAAATATTGAAAACGAAGATGAAACACACATTAAAATATATTTTTAGTCTACTATTTATGCTGCTGTTTTCTATAAATGGAACTGCACAAGAAAAAGATACTTTAAAAATTCCTCAACGCTATGGATTACGATTGGGAATTGATGCACATCGTTTGACAAAATCGTTATATAACGACAACTATAAAGGATTAGAATTAATAGGAGATTATAGAATAACTAAGAAATTTTATGCCGCAGGAGAAATAGGTAACGAAGAAAAAACTACAGCAGACGACAACATTAATTACACAACAAAAGGAACCTATTTTAAAGTAGGTTTTGATTTTAATGCCTATGAAAATTGGTTAGATATGGAAAATATGATTTTTATTGGAATGCGTGCTGGTGTAGGAAGTTTTAATCTTAAACTAAATAGCTTTACTATATATCAACCTGGAAATTATTACGGAATAAACACAAATACATCTGATCAAGAATTCAACGGACTTTCGGCAAGTTGGTTAGAAGTGGTAAGTGGTTTAAAAGCGGAAGTTTTAAATAATTTATATGTTGGGTTTTCCTTGCGGTTAAATTATTTAATGTCTAATAATGAACCGGAAGGCTTTGCAAATTTATACATTCCTGGTTTTAATAAAACCTATGAAAACAGCAAGTTTGGAGCAGGAATTAACTATACAATAAGTTATTTTATACCTTTTTATAAAAGTAAAGAAAATTCAAAAACTCCAAAACCAAAAAATTAAAAAATTCCAAACTTTGAAACTTTGAAACTTTGAAACTTAAAATTTAACTATTTAATCTCTTTCACCCCTTTAATAAAAAGCCATTTCACAAACAACTTTTCACCTTCACTGGTTTTTACTACCTGAAATTTTGGTGCTAAAATAGTAGCTACTACAAAAGCCGCTAATGGAATTTGCCAACTTGTAAAACCTGTATAAGTTCCAACAATAAAACGGAATGCAATGAAAAGGACTAAAAATCCTAACATATTAAAAACTAAAGATTTGGTTTGTTTTGACATACTATTATTATTTTTTTTTATTATAAACTAATTATTCATTGACCTGAAATTTAGTTCGCTTGCTTCCTGCATACATTTCGTATTTCACGAATCGTGCTTCTAATTTTCCATTAAATAATTTTATTTTTCTACTTGGACGTAAACCTACAAATTTTAAGGCTTCCAAATTTGCAGTAATAAACCAAGCATTTGTTCCTGGATAATTTTGCTTCATGGTGTCACCAATTTCTCTATAAAATCGTTCCATTTCTATATTCAAACGCTCACCATATGGTGGATTGAAAACCATATGCAACGGCCCTTCTACTTCTTTCTCAGATTGAAAGAAATCGGCTTGTTTGATAGTTACATAATCGTCTAAATTGGCGTTTTTAATATTGTCTTTTGCTTTTTCAACTGCACTTGGCGCTTTATCGCATCCAACAATCGAATAATGAAATTCTCTTGTTTTTTTCAATAACGATTCTAAAACCTTATCAAATAATTCCGAATCCCAATCTGGCCATCTTTCAAAGGCAAATTCCTTTCTATTGATGTTAGCTGGAATATTACATGCAATCATCGCGGCTTCTGCAACTATCGTTCCACTTCCACACATAGGGTCTAAAAAATGGGCGTTCCCATCCCAACCTGATAAAATTAACATTCCTGCCGCTAAAACTTCATTAATGGGAGCAATATTAGTAGCTGTTTTATAACCTCGCTGATGTAATGAAACACCAGAAGTATCTAATGAAAGCGTACAAAAATCTCTATCAATATGAATGTGAATACGTAAATCTGGAAAATCTTTATCAATACTTGGACGTTCGCCGGTGTTAGTTTTAAATTGATCTACAATTGCGTCTTTTACTTTTTGAGCCACAAACTGACTATGAGTAAATTGTTCTGAATATAAAGTTGTTTCTACAACAAATGATTGTTGCACTTTTAGATAGTCTGACCAATCCACTTTTTGAATGCCATCATACAGCGTTTGTTCATTATACGCCTTAAAAGTATGAATGGGTTTTAGAATTTTTAAAACCGTACGTAAAGCCAAGTTAGCCTTGTACATAAAACCTTTATCACCCTGAAAACTAACACTTCTAGTTCCTTTTACAACATTTTGAGCTCCTAATTGGAACAATTCTTTTTCTAGAATTTCTTCAAAACCAAAAAAAGTTTTGGCTACCATTTTAAAATTTTCCATAGACCTCTTTCCCTCAGAGAGAATTTAATTAGTAATTATTTGCAAAAATACGTTAAATTTGTTGATTCATAATTTCCAAACAGATAAATGTCAAATTCTACAGCAAAAAATTCAGAAAATTGGTTCAGCACTTGGTTTGATTCGCCCTATTATCACATTTTGTATAAAAATAGAAATGAAGAAGAAGCACAAGTTTTTATGGACAATATTACACACTATCTGAATATGCCCGAAAACGGAACTATATTAGACTTAGCTTGTGGAAAAGGTAGACATTCTATTTACTTAAACAAATTAGGATACCAAGTAACAGGAGTCGATTTATCAGAAAATAGTATTGCAATTGCTAATGAATCTTCAAATGAAACATTACAATTTAAAACGCATGATATGCGTGAGCCGATGAATGAAACTTATGACGCAGTTTTTAATTTATTTACAAGTTTTGGATATTTTGACACATTTGAAGATAATATCAAGACCTTAAAAGCTATTAAAGATAGTATTAACGAATATGGTTTTGGAGTGATTGATTTTTTTAATACCAATTTTATTATAGAGAATTTAGTAGCCGAAGAAACCAAAGAAATTGATGGCATTACTTTTAACATCAAACGTTTTGTTGAAAATCAGAAGATCATTAAAGAAATTAGATTTGAAGACAAAGGTGAAACTTACAACTTTACAGAAAAAGTTTCAGCTTTTACTTTAGCTGATTTTGAATCAATGATGGAAGAAGCAGGTATTTACTTATTAGAGATTTTTGGAGATTACAAATTAAAAAAGTTTTACAAAACACAATCAGAACGTTTAATTATGATTTTTAAATAATGAACTACACTATTTACCTTTTCCCTTTACTATCTGTAATTTTAGGATATATTTTCGCCATATTCTTCGCACCAAAAAGCAAAAATAATTTAAAATTATTATTAGCATTTAGTGGGGCGTTTTTATTGTCATTGACCGTTATGCATTTACTTCCAGAGGTTTATCATAGCGAAGAAACAATAACCGAACCAGGTCATGAAGGTCATTTTCATTCTAAAATTGGAATTTTTATTATGATTGGAATTGTATTTCAAATCATATTAGAATATTTTTCAAAAGGTGCAGAACACGGACATGTTCACGGACATAACAAAATGTCACATATTCCTTGGTTGTTGTTTTTTAGTTTGTGTTTACACGCACTTTTAGAAGGCTTACCCATTAACAAACATCCACATTTGGCCTACGGAATTGCCATTCATCACTTTCCAATTGCTATAATTTTAACCACGTTTTTCAAAAACGCACAATTGAATTCTAAAGCTATTTTATTTTTCATGATTACTTTTGCCTTTATGACACCAATTGGGACATTTTTAGCAGATAATTTGAGTGTTATTACGAATTATTCATCGCAATTATCCGGAATTGTAATTGGGATTTTATTTCATATTTCTTCAACCATCATTTTTGAAAGTAGCGAAGGTCATAAATTCAATTTAGCCAAATTAGTTGTAATTGCTTTAGGAATATTATTGGCCAGTTTTATGTAATTTACTTATTCTTTTCTTCAATCCAACGACTCATAAACTCTGTACTCCTTAACGTATGAAATTGCAACATTTGCCCAATAAAATTAGCCAATCTATGTGTTTCTAAATTAGTTTGAAGTTCAATTAACACATCCAAAAATTTAGACTTATAAAATGAAAACAGAAACTTCTGTTGAATGATTTTGTATCCATTTTCCACAGCCTGTTCCCAAACTTCTTGATTGGAATATAACAAAACCGCTTTTGAAATAAAATCAGAGTAATCGTTCTCGACAAATCCGTTCCACGGTAAATTATCATACATAGCTTCTGCTCCAATTAAAGTAGTTACAGATGGCGTTCCGTATTCCATACATTCCAATAATTTTCCTTTTATTCCAGCTCCAAATCGAATAGGCGCTAATAAAACTCTTGAAGAACGAATAACTTCTTCAGCACTTTCAGCTCTACCGTGAATTAAAAATCCATCTTTAGGATTATGTAATTGAAGAACTTTTTGAGTTGGATACGCTCCGTATATATTAAGTTTTGCATCTGGCAGCAATTCTTTTAGCATAGGCCAAATGTCACTTTTCAAGACTAAAACGGAATCCCAGTTTGGTTCGTGATAAAAATTCCCAATAAATACAAAATCTTTTTTAGTTTGAAAATCTGGTTGTTCTGCATTAAATTTTTCAATGCATATAGGCAAATAAAACAAAATAGCTTTTGGAACTTGAAAAACAGTTTCCAATAAATGCATTTCATAATCTGAAACCATAAGCGACAAATCACATCTAAATATCGAGGCGATTTCACGTTTAGCGATATCAGAATTGAAATCTAAAGTCTCAAAGGAAGTGTTTTTCTTAATTGCTTCTTGTCTTGCTTTACGCAAACAATGTAAATCTTCAGTGTCTAATATTTTAATTGCATTTGGCAATACATTTGATACACGCCAACCAAATTGTTCTTCTACCATAAATCGATCAAATAAAACCAAATTTGGATTCATTTTCTGCAAGTAATCATCAAAAGAACTATCATTAAGTTGTATAAATTGAGTCGTAATTCCTAATCCAGCTAAATCAAAACAGAATTCACTATCTGTAGCAGTAGAAGCGTACTCAATACTATAATTTTGAAATAAAAAGTATCGAATTAATTGAAGCATTCTACTTCCTGCTGCAGAAGAAGTAGGTTCTACCCAAACCGAACTTATTATTAGTAATTTATTCATCCTCAAATATACAAAACTTTTATTTTGTGCGTTCCCCTTCAGGTCGTGTGTTCCGTTATATTTTTTTTGGTGTTATTTTTTTTTTTAAAGGATGCCACTCCACCCACTAACGCTTAGGTTTTCATAAGATAAATCTTGTAAACAAGTTATGAATCTCGTTTATATAACAAAAATAAGAGGCTATCTTTTCAGATAGCCTCTTATTAAAAGAAGGCGGCGAACCGAGCTTGCGAACACGCCGTA
>NZ_JBIISE010000044.1:0-10559 GCF_044341185.1 Flavobacterium sp. | reverse complement strand
TTAATGTAAATTTTATGAAATTAGTTTTTTTTTCAAATCTAATTCACATAAATTTGCGACTATCAAAATAAAATTGAAATCAAATAATTAATCAATTCAAACTAAAAATTTTAAAAAAATGGGACAGGATTTAAACGTTTCTGTAGAGAACAAAGGAAGCAAAGGAAGTAGTGTTTTTGCATCTTTAACTATTGTTATTTGTATAGTTATTGGAGCTTTATTATGGAAATTTGTAATGGGAGCACCAGCAAACTTCATTAAAGGTGATCCAAATGGACAACCTTTACCAGGAAACTATTTAGGTATGGTTTTTAAAGGAGGTATGATTGTTCCTGTGTTAATGGGATTATTATTAATGACTATCGTTTTCTCTGTAGAGAGATTTATCGTTTTGAAAAAAGCAGCTGGAAAAGGAAATTTAGATAATTTCGTTAAAGGAGTGTTATCTCAAATTAAAACTGGAGATGTTCAAGGCGCTATTGCTGCTTGTGATGAACAAGAAGGTTCTGTTGCCAATGTTATAAAAGCAGGTTTATTAAAATCGGAGCAAGTTAAAAAAGACGGTTTAGATGTTGATACAGCTACTGAAAATATTACTAAAGAAGTGGAACAAGCAACTTCTTTAGAAATGCCAATGTTAGAAAAACACTTAACTATCATTTCTACTTTAGTATCAATTGGTACATTATTGGGATTATTAGGAACGGTATCTGGTATGATTAAAGCATTCGCTGGATTAGCTGAAGGTACTCCTGACCAAGCTGAATTAGCAAATGGTATTTCTGAGGCGTTAATTAATACGGCTACTGGTATTTCAACTTCAACTTTAGCGGTTATCGCTTACAACTATTTTACTTCAAAAATTGATACTTTAACTTATTTTATTGACGAAGCTGGTTTCGCAATTTCTCAAGCTTACAAAAGAGCTAAAGGAAGCAACTAAGATTTCATAAAATAAATTATTAAGTTAAAATAAAGTAAAATGGCAAATATAAAAACATCTAAAAAAAGCACAAGAATCGACATGACGGCCATGTGTGACGTTGCGTTTTTGTTATTGTCCTTTTTTATTATGACAGCAACATCAAAAGTACCTGAGCCAAAGCCAGTAGATACGCCTGCGTCAACCATAAAAGCTAAATTGCCAGAAAGAAACTTATTTACCATTACAGTTGGTGATAGTGCAGTATATATTGGAATGTCTGATAGAGAGACCAGAATTGCTGCTTTAGAAGCTATGTCATTGAAGTATGATATTGCTTTTACACCCCAAGAAATAAATGAGTTTTCTTTATTAGATTCATTTGGTGTTCCTTTAGAGCAATTAAAGTCTTTATTAGCTTTAAAAAATGCGGAAAGAAACAAACCAGGTACGCAATCGGGTATTCCTTATAAAGGAGACATTTCTGAAAATGAATTATCTTATTGGGTGTATTATGCTAATGCGGCCGTAATTATGGAGCAACAAGCTAAAGGCGAAGAAAAGATTAAGGAAATTGAGATAGCTATAAAAGGTAGTTCTAAAGAAAAATATCCTGTTGTTAAAAATGTTTTTGATATCCTTCAAAAGCAAAACATGAATGATTTTTATTTAGTAACTTCACTAAGAGATGAAGATTTTTAATTATAATAAAAAAATAACATGGCAGAATTAAATACCGGTGGCGGTGGCGGTAAAGGCGGTAAAGTAAGAAGTAAAAAATCGAATCCAGGTGTTGATTTAACAGCGATGGTAGATTTAGCTTTCTTGTTAATTACTTTCTTTATCCTAACAACCACATTGTCTAAGCCACAATCTATGGATTTAGCTTTACCAGATAATACAAAACAGGATGATCCTAACCCACCAGAAACTCCAGCTTGGAGAACGTTAACGGTAGTTTTAGGAAAAAACGATAAGTTAGTATATTATATTGGTATGACTGATGCGCCTTATATGGAGGATGGTTTAAATGGTAAACCAAAAGTAGAAAACTATGGAGGTAAAGGTATCAGAAAAGCGCTTATTTCACATAACAAATATGTGATGGAACGTGTTGATAATCCTAAAACTCAAGGAATGATGGTGCTTATTAAAGCAAGTAAATCGGCAAACTATAAAAATTTAGTTGACATTTTAGATGAAATGGCAATAGTAAAACCGTTTTCTTATTCAATTGTTGATGTAACTCCAGGCGATTTAAAAATGCTTGAAGACAATAAAATTAAATAACATAACTTTAAATATAGAAAAATGAGTGAAATTCAAAATATTAGCGAAGCTAGTTTACTTGACAATATATTCGAAGGACGTAATAAAAGTTATGGTGCATACGAATTAAGAACAAATAGTTCAAAGAGAACAGTTTTAGCATTAATTATATCTTCAATATTTTTTATAGCTACAGTTTTCGCACTTTATCTTTCAATGAAAAGTAAAGATAAAGAAGAAACTGCGATTACTAAGGTAGAACTTAAGAAAGTGAAAACTCCAATTAAAAAGGAGGAAAAGAAAATTTTAGAACAAAAAAAGGTGGAACCTATTAAGAAGGTGAAATCTGTGGTAGATATTGTAAAAAATGTACCTCCAGTTGTTGTAAATAAGAAAACTGTTGAAAATGAAATCCCTCCAGTTGATCCAGATAAAAAATCAGGTTCAGAAACTGCGAAAGGAGATGCAAATGCAAGTCTTGAAAAAACTGGAGAATTAGCGCAAGAAGAACAAAAAGGAGATGATACAGATTATAATCAAATTTTTACTTCGGTTCAAGTTCAAGCATCACCTCCAGGGGGTATGAATGCTTTCAGAAAACAAATTGCAAGCTCATTCCGTTTACCAGAAGTAGATGAAACAACTACAGGAACTGTTATAGCTAAATTCGTAGTTTGGGATGATGGATCTATTCGAGACATCCAAATTGTAAAAGAAAGTCCTGCAGGATTAGGTTTAGGAAAAGAAGCGACAAGAATCTTAACTAAGTCTCCTAAATGGACACCAGGTGTATATAATGGTAGAAGTGTAAAACAATACTATACATTACCTATTTCAATCCAGATTACAGCAAACGAGTAATATGAATTGGTTAAATAATTTAAAACAGAAATCGCCCAAACAGCGATTTCTGTTTATTTTAGGGCTTTTAATATTTTGCTTTTATTTAGTTTTAGCTTATTTGGTTACTTTTTGGGATGATTTTCCATTAGAAGTAGCTATGACAAGAAGAAGAATATTTGGAGGATTATTAGTTTTATACGCTAGTTTCAGATTTTACAGATTAATTAAAAAAGATGAGGAGTAATATGAAAGAAATATCAGCTATTTTTGCACTAATTATTTTAGTTGTTTTTGGTTGTAAAAAATCTGAAAATATCACTGATGATGAATCTTATGTAAAAGGAAAAGCTGAAATTTATGTAGACGAATCTTTATTGCCCATTGTGGAAGATCAAGAAATGGTTTTTGAAAGTAAATATCCAAAAGCCAATATTAAACTTATTCCTAAAGCAGATTCGGATATAGTAAATTTAATATTACAACGTAAAATTGAAATTGCCGTTCTTTCACACGAATTGACAAAATCACAAGAAGATAAATTAAAAGCAATTGATGTAATTGGGAAAAACACACCCTTTTGTACAGATGCTATTGCGCTAGTGGTAAATCAAAAATCTTCAAAAACTGCAATTTCAGTATCTGAAGTTTTTGAAATATTAAAAGGGCAAAAAACAGATGTTCAATTGGTTTTTGATAACGAAAATTCTAGCACATTAAGTTATTTAATGGAAAAAGTGAATGTTAAATCATTGTCAAAAAATGTAACGGCATTAAAAAGTAATTTAGAAGTTATTAAATTTGTAGCTGAGAATAATAATTCAATTGGTTTTGTGGGAGTAAATTGGTTACTAAATCCATCAATTGAGTTAGAAAGCACAATAAAAGAAGTTAAAGTTTTAGCTGTAGGCGAAAGCATTCAAAAAGCGGTAAAACCTACTCAGTCATATATTGAAACAAAAGAATATCCATTTACAAGAAAAATATATTTGTTAAATTATCAAGGAAGAACAGGTTTAGGCATGGGTTTTGCTTCTTTTGTAAAAAGCGAAGTTGGACAGCGAATTATTCTAAAATCTGGATTAGCGCCAGTTAAAATTCCAACAAGAGAAATAAGAATTGTAAAAAGTAATAAAAAGAAATAAAAAAGAAGAAATGAGAACAATTATTTTATCAAGTTTTGCCACTATTTTATCTGCTGTTGCAGTAAATGCTCAAGATTTAGAGCAAGTTAAGAAGACAATCGATGCAGAGAAATTTTCTGAAGCAAGAAAATCATTAAAGTCAATGGTTGAAACAGCACCAGATAAAGGTAAAAATTACTTTTATTTAGGACAAGTTTATCTAGCGTTAGAAAAACAAGATTCTGCAAAAGTTTATTTTGATAAAGGTAAAGCGTCTAAAGATGCAGGACATTTAAATTTAATTGGTTTAGGACAGTTAGAGTTGTTGGATGGTAAAGTTTCCAATGCTGAAGCAAATTTTTCAGCTGCATTAGCAATTGCTAAAAAGAAAAACACCGAAGAACAAATTTTTATTACTCAAGCTTATTTAAAAGCGGCTACACCAGACGTTTTAAAAGCATTAGCAGCTGCAAAATTAGCTGTAGCAAGTGATCCAAAATCGGCATTAGCGCAAATTGCTTTAGGTGATGCTTTAGTTGCAAATAAAAACATCAACGATGCTTATGTGGCATATAGAACAGCTGGAGAACTTGATAAAACATCATTAAGAGCTCCTTTGCAATTGGCTATTATTACAAGAAATGCGCAAGCTTTTCCAGAAGCGTTAAAAGCATTTAATGATATATTAGCAATTAATCCAAGTTATGGACCAGCATTTCGTGAAAAAGCAGAAACAAATTTAGCTTGGGCGTATGCTAAAAAATCGCTTTTTGAAGAAAAAATTGCTGCCGCTTTAGAAGATTATAAAAAGTATATGAGTTTAACAGATGTTTCTACAGATGCTAAAATAAAATATGCAGATTTCTTAATCTTATCAAAAAAATGGAAAGAATTAGAAGCGGAAGCTTTAGCGATTCAAAAATCTGATAAGGTAAATCCAAAAGTATTCAAATATTTAGGGTATGCTTATTCTGAAAACGGAAATCCTGAAGGCGCAATTAAGTCATTGACTGATTATATGACAAAAGTTGATGCTAAAAAAATTAATGGTAAAGATTATTTGTATTTAGCAAAAGCAAAATTAGCTACTTCAATGGACGATAAAGGTATTATTTCTAATCAAGCTAAATTTTCAGAGGCCATTTCAGATTTAACAAAAGCAGCAGAATTAAATCCAAATTTAAATACTGAATTTACTGAAATTGGAATTAAATTATATTCTGGGAAAGCATATTTAGAAGCTGCGAAATTATTTGAATTAGCCGTAAAAAATACAAATTCAAAAAGTTATAGTCGAGATAATTTTTTATTAGGAAATTCAATTTTATTCTATGCGGAAAGTAAAACAGCTGCTCAAAAAGCAACATTAACAGCAGAATTTGCTAAAGCTAATAACGCTTATGCAGAAGCAATCAGAATCTCTCCAAATACTCAAGATGTTTACTTTTATAAAGGACAATTAAATAGAGTTATTGGTACTCCAGAAGCTAATGCACAAGCCGTTTTAGATTATGAGGGTTATGTAAAAACAGTAACAGCAAAAGGTGAAACAGAATTAGCAAAAGCAGCAGTAAGAGAAAATCTATTTGAAACATATTCATATATTGGTGCAAATTACGCTACTACAGATAAAGCTAAAGCAATTGAAAATTTCAAAAAAGCAGCAGAAATTAATCCAAATGACGTTTTTGTTAAAGAATCATTACAAGCATTAAATAAATAAAAAACAAAATAATTAAAATAAACCGATAGCGAAAGTTATCGGTTTTTTTGTGCCAAATTTTCATCTCACAAACTTTTACCTTTTACTCTTTACCTTTTACCTTAAATAAATTACCTTTGCACTCAATAAATAAAACATGCTTAACAAAGAAACTCAAATATTAGTAGACAAAGGGGAAATGCTTCCTTTAATGGAAGAATTTTATACCATTCAAGGCGAAGGATTTCATACCGGAACAGCAGCATATTTTATTCGTGTTGGCGGTTGTGATGTAGGTTGTCATTGGTGCGATGTTAAAGAGAGTTGGAATTCGGATTTACATCCTCCAACTGCAGTAGAAAATATAATCACCAATGCAAAAAAATATGCAGAAACGATTGTTATAACTGGAGGAGAACCTTTAACTTGGAATATGAATCCAATAACAACACAATTAAAAAATGCTGGATTAAATGTACATATTGAAACTTCTGGAGCTTATGAGGTAACTGGAACTTGGGATTGGTTTTGTTTATCACCAAAAAAAAATAAATTACCTGTATCTTCAGCTTATGCCATAGCTAATGAATTAAAAGTCATTATTCATAACAAACACGATTTTATTTTTGCAGAAGAACAAGCAGATAAAACAAATAATAAGGCCATATTATTTTTACAACCCGAATGGAGCAAAAAAGAGGAAATGACACCGCTTATTGTAGAGTATGTAATGAACAATCCAAAATGGCGAGTTTCATTACAAACTCACAAATATTTGAATATTCCTTAATTAGGAAAATTACAATGAAAGTTTTGCCAAATAATCAAAATGCTCACCTTCTTCAATAAGTTCACATTTTAAACCATTTGCTATAGCTGCATTTTGTAGTGTATTATAATCCAAATACAACCAAGGAAAAGTGTCTTCTATTTTTCCTTTATATTGAACCTTATAAGTTAATTCACCATAATATCCATCTGCAGGAATACAATAGGCGCCATCCTCATCTTGATCATACATATAAATTAGATCTGAAGAATCTATTAAGATTTGTCCGCCTACATTTAATAACGATTTTAATTTCTGTAAGTACTTCGCCGTTTCATTCAAGGTTCCAAAAATCCCTGTGCCATTCATCAAAATAAGAATCGTATCGAATTTATTTTCTTCATCTAAATCTAAAATATTGGTAACTTTCACATTTTTTATTCCACGAAGTTGACAAGCTCTCACAGCATTTTCAGAAATATCAATGGCAGTAACATCCAGTTTTCTTTCATTTTGTAATGCTAAAGTATGACTTCCAGCACCACAACCTACATCTAAAACACTGCCTTTTGCTAATTGTAACGCTTTTTGTTCCAATTTTGGCATTTCATTATAAGTTCTAAATAAATGCGAAACAGACATTTCATCAGCTTCGGAAATAGAAGTTTCAGTAATTAAATCTTCTGGTAAATTATTCGTTTGGTAATCTAATATGGCTTTTCCAAAAAGGTCTTTCATCGTTATATTTCAAAATTCAACATTCGTTATTCTTAAATCTATATTCAAAATCGTAACTTTGTAACTCATCATACAAATAAATAATGAAGCCATCTTTAAACGAAATTCAAAAGTTAGCCAAAGATACACATATTGAAACTAAAAAATATTTCGATAAGTTAAAAAAACGGGTACCAAAAAATTTAGATTATGTAATGCAAGATTTACACGATGCTGAATTTAAAAAAACCGATTGTTTAGAATGTGCCAATTGTTGTAAAACTACTGGGCCACTATTTACAGATGCAGATGTGGAACGAATTTCGAAACATTTAAAGCAAAAACCACAACAATTTATCAATCAGTTTTTACGTGTAGATGAAGACAATGATTATGTATTGAAATCAGTTCCGTGTACGTTTTTAGATTCAGATAATAAGTGTTTTATTTACGATGTACGACCAAAGGCGTGTAGAGAATTTCCGCACACCGATAGAAAAAAGTTCAATCAAATTACGGATTTAACTTTACTAAACGTTGCCATTTGTCCTGCTGCTTTTAATATAGTTGAGAAAATGAAAGTAAAATTACCTTTATAAATTAATTATAAATCAAATAGAGTTTTCTCATTTCCTTAAAAGCATTCAAATCAGCTTCCCAACTTTTTCTAATTTCTTTTTCAGAAACGCCTTCAATTATTTGCTCTTGAAGTTTTTTGGTACCTGCTAATTTGGTAAAAAAATCATTAAAAAAGACAGTTTTGTCAGAAGTATTGGCATACGCTTTTATTAGCCATTTCAACTCTAAACGATTCACTTTTTTGATTTTAGACAAATCTTCTCCATAACATAAAATATCTTTGTGCATAGGCTCTTTTGCTCCAAAATTAGGAATTGGAATAAATGAAAAGTCAGTTTTCAGTAAAAATGGCGAACCATAAATTTGAAATTGTTTTTCCGTCCCTCTTCCCACGCTTACATTCGTACCCTCAAAAAAGCACAAACTCGCATATAAATTTATGGATTGATCATTTGGTAAATTTGGCGAGGGTTTTATTGGTAAACTATACGGCATCTCTCTTTTGTAATTGGCACAGGGAATTACAGTTAAATTACACGTCACACCGTTTGCTAACCATTTTTCTCCATTAATCATTTTTGCATATTCACCAATTGTCATTCCGTGTAAAACCGGAATAGAGTGCATCCCTACAAAGCTTTTATGGTCCATTTCTAATGCGGGTCCATCAATAATAGTTCCATTCGGATTGGGCCTATCTAAAACTAAAAGTTCAATATTATTTTCTGCGCATGCTTCCATAACATAGTGCAAAGTAGATATATAAGTATAAAATCTTACACCCACATCTTGAATGTCAAAGATAATAATATCAATATTTTCTAACTGTTCGGGTTTAGGTTTTTTATTATTTCCATATAACGAAATAATGGGTAAATTGGTTTTGATATCTTTTCCGTCTTTTATAACTTCACCTGCATCTGCAGTCCCCCTAAATCCGTGTTCAGGAGCATAGATTTTTTGTAAATCAACTTTATTTTCTAAAAGAAAATCAACCAAGTGTTTTTTGTTTTCAACAATTCCAGTAGGATTTGTAACAATTCCAATTTTTTTATTCTCCAATAAAGGTAAATAGGTATTATAGTTTTCAGCACCTGTTTTCAGGGCTAAATTTTTGATTTTTTGATTTGCTGTTTCTATTACTATTGATTTTGACTTTTGACTTTCGACTTTTGACATTTTCACAGATGAACATCCAAAAGAAAATAATAGTATTAAAATAAATAAAAACGTATTTTTGAACTCAAATTTCATATAAATATATTTTGAATTTAGAATATTTTATTGCGAAACGACTTATAGTTTCTAAAAGTTATAAAAGTAGTGTTTCTTCACCAATTATAAAAATTGCTATTTTGGCTATTGCCTTAAGTATATTTATGATGGTTATTTCTGTAGCTACTGGTATAGGATTGCAACAAAAAATTCAGGAAAAAGTAGCTGCGTTTAACGGGCATATTATAGTCTCAAATTTCGATGACAATCAGTCTCAAGTTACCGCTGAACCAATTGATTCTAAATTACTTTCTGTTTCTCAATTAAAAAAAAATGATTTCATTACGCATGTGCAGCCCATTATTACAAAAGGTGCTTTAATTCGGACTGAAACGGATGTGGAAGGTATTGTTTTTAAAGGTGTAGACGCAACGTATCAATGGAAAAATGTAGAAGAATTTTTAGTTGATGGAAAAATCCCAACTTATAAAGTTGATGATATTAATGAAGTGTTGATTTCCCAGTTTTTAGCCAATCGATTAAAACTAAAAGTTGGTAGTTCTTTCCATACTTTTTTTATGAAAACACAAGGTAAATTGCCAAGTGTAAGAAAGTTTAAGATTGCAGGAATCTATAATTCAGGTTTTCAAGAATTCGATTCGTCATATATAATAGGCAATATACAACATCTGCAACGTATAAATAAGTGGGAGTCCAATCAGTTTGGCGCCTATGAAATTTTTATAGACGATTTTTCAAAATTAGACGAACGTGCACAGAAAATTTACAAAACCATACCGCCTACATTTAACAGTGTATCTATTTCTGAAAAATATTTCAGTATTTTCGAATGGCTAAAGCTTTTCGATTTCAATATTCTAGTTATTTTAATCATAATGATTGCCGTTGCCACTATAAATATGGTAGTAGCCCTTTTGGTTTTAATTCTCGAACGCACCCAACTAATTGGAATGTTAAAAGCACTCGGCGCTAACAATTGGTCTGTCCGAAAAATATTTTTATATAATGCAGCTCATTTAATTTCCAGAGGATTGCTTTGGGGAAATGGAATTGCAATTGTGTTGTTATTTATTCAAAAGAAGTTCGAAATTATTAAACTCAATCCAGAAAGTTATTACGTGTCTTCGGCTCCGGTTGATATTAATTTCTTGCATATTGCACTTTTAAATTTAGGCACTATATTAATATGTGTCTTGATTTTGCTAATTCCTTCTTATCTAATTACAAAAATATCACCAATTAAAGCGTTGAAGTTTTTTTAGCAGCTCTTTCCCGCTCTCCGCTATATCTTTTTGCATAGTGGTCTTTTGAAAAATAAAGCCCACTATACAAAAAGGATGCCGCTACTATCAGGGCTATTGCCTTGTTTTTCCAGTTGAATTTTCCTGTAAAACTTTTTTA
>NZ_JBIISE010000043.1:0-11007 GCF_044341185.1 Flavobacterium sp. | reverse complement strand
AGCTTCAATTAGTTGTTTAATTGTAATCATTTCCTATTTTTGCTTGTTGCAAACAAAACCAATTTAAAAAAATGAAAATTCAAAACTTTTTTTTAGTCTTATTTTTAACAATTTGCTTTAATTCAATAGCTCAAAACACAACAAAAGACGTGCTTTTTACTATTGATTCAAACGAATATAAAATTGATGAATTTAAAAGAATTTATCTTAAAAATTTAGATTTAGTTAAAGACGATTCGCAAAAAGATTTAAATCAATATTTAGAATTATTTATTGGTTATAAATTAAAAGTGAATAAAGCGTATAAATTAGGCTTGCAAAATAATACAAAGTATCAAAGTGAATTAAATTCTTATAGAAATCAGCTTTCTAAATCGTATTTAAATGATTCAAAAGTTACCAATAAATTAATTGAAGAAGCTTATAATAGAAGTGTAAAAGAAGTAAAAGCATCACATATTTTGCTTTCTTTTGATGAAAGTATTAAAGGTGCAGATACGTTGGCGTTTTACAATAAAGCACTAGCGTTAAAAAAACAAATAGAAAAAGGGGAAAGTTTTGAATCTGTCGCAGTGGCTAATTCACAAGATCCATCCGTTGCAGATAACAAAGGTAATTTAGGTTATTTTTCAGCTTTTAGAATGGTGTATCCTTTTGAGTCGGCTGCATATAAAACAGCAGTTGGGCAAATTTCAAACCCGGTTCGTACACGTTTTGGCTATCATTTAATTAAGGTGACAGATGTTAGAGACAATAAAGGCGAAGTTACTGTGGCACATATTATGATTTTAAATCCGTCTGATGCTAAAGAAGAAGCCAAGTTAAAAGCCAAACAAACGATTGATGATATTTCGAAAAAATTACTACAAGGTGAAAGTTTTGAAGCGTTAGCAAGTCAATTTTCCGAAGATAAATCTACTGCTGTTAAAGGTGGTGTTTTACAACGTTTTGGCACAGGACAATTAAGTTCTGAAGCTTTTGAAAGTGTAGCATTTTCATTGGAAAAAAGCGGAGATATTTCACAACCATTTGAATCAGGTTTTGGGTGGCACATTGTAAAATTAATAGAAAAGCATCCAGTAAAATCATTTGCCGATTCAAAATCTGAATTAGAAAATAAAATTAAAAGAGACGAACGTTCGATAATTATTACTAATACATTGGCAAATAAATTAAAATCTAAATATACTCAAGAAGTAAACAAAACGCAATATAAGAATATAGAAAAAACGGTTACGGAAGCCATTTATAGTCAAACGTGGGAACTTCCAAAAGAAGATATTTCAATAAAAGACGATTTGCTTGTTATTGACAAAACAAAAAAAGTGCCTACAATGACTTTTGCAAGCTATATTCAATCGCAACAAAAAAATAAGCTTTCAACTAAACCGGTTACGAAATTAGTATCCGAATTATTTGAATCGTGGAAAGGCGAACAATTAATTGCCTATTATACTGATAATTTAGAGCAAGAATTTCCTGATTTCAAAAATGTTATGGACGAATACAGAGATGGTTTGTTGTTGTTTGATTTAATGGAAAAAGAAATCTGGGATAAATCAAAAACAGATACTATTGGGCTTCAAAACTTCTATAATTTAAATAAATCTAAATACAATTGGAAAGAACGATTTGATGTAGATATTTTGTCGTCAACGGATGCAACCGTTATTGAATCGGCTCAAAAAATGCTAAGAAAAGGAAAAAGTATTGAGTATATCAAATCGAAATTAAATAAAAATGATAAAGTAGCTATTATGGTGAAATCTGGTTTATTTGAAAAAAATTATGATATTTTAGATAAAATTCCAAATTTAACGGTAGGTGCAAACAATACGTATAAAGATGCAAATTATAGTTTTATTGTTCATGTAAAAAATACCAAACCTGCAGAAACAAAAGCCTTAGAAGACTGCAAAAGTAAAGTAATTAACGATTACCAACAATATTTAGAGTCGACCTGGGTTGATGAGTTAAAAAAAGAATTTAAAATAAGTATTAATAATGCAGTTTTTGAAAATGTAAAACAGCAATTAAAATAATAAAAACAGAAATAACCAATGATGCCAATACAAACAATGATTTCGAAATTCACAAATAAAACCAATCTTTTAGCGTTTGCTTTTTTATTATTTTCATCAATTACTTTTGCACAAAAAAAGCAAAAAGTAGATGGTGTAGCAGCTGTTGTAGGAAATTACATTGTATTAGATTCTGATATAGATTTAATGCTTTTAGAATTAAAAACGCAAGGTGTGGATACTGAAAAAATTACACGATGTGAATTGTTAGGTAAGCAATTAGAAGATAAATTATATGCACATCAAGCGGTTCAAGATAGTATTGTGGTTACTGATGAAGAAATAAATTCTTTTATGGATAGCCAAATGAATACTATGGTAGAACAAATTGGTTCTAAAGAAAAATTGTTTGAATATTATAAGAAGAAAGACGAGGAAGATTTTAGAAGTTATTTTTTCGAAATCATTAAATTAAACAAGTTAACGTCTCAAATGCAGCGTAAAATTGTGGATGAAATTACGGTAACACCTGATGAAGTAAAACAGTTTTTTAATAAAATTCCAGCTGATCAAATTCCAACAATTGGTGCAGAAATTGAATTGTCTCAAATTGTAGTGAAACCGGTAATTTCTAAAGAAGATAAACAAAAAGCTATTGATAAATTAAAAGAAATTAGAAATGATGTTATTAATAATGGAGGAAGTTTTTACAGTAAAGCTGTAATTTATTCTGAAGATCCGGGTTCAAGTTCAAATGGTGGATATTATAAAATGAATAAAAAAACACAGTTTGTAAAAGAATTTAAAGATGTGGCTTTTCGTATGAATGAAGGAGAAATATCAGAACCTTTTGAAACAGAATTTGGTTTTCATATTATTTTTGTAGAAAAAATTATTGGTCAAGATATCGAATTACGACATATTTTAGTGAGCCCAAAAGTAACCTCTAAAGCTATGAAAGAAGCATCAGATAAAATTGATGGAATACGTGAAAAAATTGAAAAAGGAGAAATTACGTTTGAAGACGCTGCCAAAGCTTCTTCAGATGATAAAGACACAAAAAACAACGGTGGACTAATATTAAATCCACGGTCATCTGAGCCTCGTTTTGAAATTTCAAAATTAGATCCTGCTTTATATAATCAAGTAAACGGCTTGGTTCAAGGTGAAATGTCTAAAGTGCTTTTAGACCAAGAAAGACAAGGAACAAAGTTTTTTAAAATACTTAAAGTTAATAAGAAAACAGTAGAGCACAAAGCAGATTATGGTACAGATTATATTAAAATAAAAGAATTAGCACTTTCTGATAAACAATTCCAAGAAATTGGAAAATGGATGGCTGAAAAAATCGAAAAAAATTATATTAAAGTAAGTAACGATTATAAAGAATGTACTTTTGAAAATAATTGGTTAAAAAAATAACTATTAATCTATACCTTTTACCCTAAACCCTTTACCTAAAAAGATGTCAGACGTAGCAGCAATTGAAAAATTAGTAAGTAAGCAAAAGCAATTAAAACAAGAAATTGCTAAAGTTATTGTAGGTCAAGACGAAGTAGTTAATCAGATTGTATTAAGTATTTTTTCTGGCGGACACGCTTTGTTAGTTGGTGTGCCTGGATTAGCGAAAACATTAATGGTAAATACTATTTCAGAAGCTTTAGGTTTGCATTTTAAGCGTATACAGTTTACTCCAGATTTGATGCCTTCCGATATTTTAGGGAGTGAAATTTTAGATGAAACGCGTAATTTTAAATTTATAAAAGGGCCAATTTTTTCCAATATTATTTTGGCCGATGAAATTAACAGAACGCCACCAAAAACGCAAGCCGCTTTATTAGAAGCAATGCAAGAAAAATCGGTTACAGTTGCAGGACAAAGCTTTAAATTAGATTTACCTTTTTTTGTACTAGCTACTCAAAACCCTATTGAGCAAGAAGGAACCTATCCATTGCCTGAAGCACAATTAGACCGTTTTATGTTTGCCATAAATTTAGATTATCCAACTTTTGAAGAAGAAGTTCAAGTAGTAAAAGCTACAACTTCAGATTTGAAAACAACAATAAATCCATTGTTTACTGCTGAAGAAATTATTTCTTATCAGAATTTAATTAGAAAGATTCCTGTAACAGATAATGTAATTGAATATGCGGTAACTTTAGTTTCTAAAACCCGACCAAATAATCCATTAGCACCAGATTTTGTTAAAAATTATTTAGATTGGGGAGCAGGTCCCCGAGCATCTCAAAATTTAATCTTAGCAGCAAAAACTAACGCCGCTATTAACGGTAAATTTTCTCCAGATATTGAAGATGTTCAAACAGTAGCTTTTGGAATTTTACGACATAGAATTGTAAAAAACTACAAGGCAGATGCTGAAGGAATCTCTGAAGAAGATATCATCAGAAAATTATTTTAACACTTCTCTGTTTTGTCAATTTGGCAAAATACACTATCGTTTTTTTCGAATTTCGTAGTTTAATTTATTTAAATTAAGAATTCCTAAATAATTACCCTTTTTTTGTTTTATTTTTGAATTAAATTCATTTAAATTGAATAATTACAAATAATAATTTCGGTATTGTCGTTTTTTATTATAAATTTTTTAATCTAAAAAGAATTGGTTAAATTTGTATCAGTTTTAAAACAGATTAATAAATTATCATAATAATTTTGATATGGAAACAAATATTTATAAAGAGTACATCAAAGAAATTGAAGAACGAAAAGGTCAAGGATTGCATCCAAAACCAATTGATGACGCTGATTTACTTAAAGCGATTGTTGCTCAAATAAAAGATGTTACTAATGAAAACAGACAAGATTCACTTTCGTTTTTTATCTATAATACATTACCAGGAACTACAAGTGCTGCAGTTGAAAAGGCTAATTTTTTAAAGGAAATTATTCTTGGTGAATCTGTAGTAAATGAAATTACTCCAAAATTCGCATTCGAATTATTATCTCACATGAAAGGTGGGCCTTCAATAAAAGTGTTATTAGACTTAGCTTTAGGAACTAATATTGACATTGCGAATGAAGCTGCGGCAGTTTTAAAAACACAAGTTTATCTTTATGATGCCGATACAGATCGTATAAAAAGTGCTTACCAAAACGGAAATACTATTGCAAAAGAAATTTTGGAAAGCTACGCAAAAGCAGAATTTTTTACCAAACTTCCAGAAATAGCTGAAGAAATTAAAGTAGTAACTTATATTGCCGGTGAAGGTGATATTTCTACAGATTTACTTTCTCCAGGTAATCAGGCTCATTCTCGTTCTGATAGAGAATTACACGGTAAGTGTATGATAACAACAAAAGCTCAAGAAGAAATTAAAGCCTTACAAGCACAACATCCAGACAAATCTGTAATGTTAATTGCCGAAAAAGGAACAATGGGTGTGGGTTCATCTCGTATGTCAGGTGTAAATAATGTGGCACTTTGGACAGGTAAACAAGCCAGTCCTTACGTTCCTTTTGTGAATTTTGCGCCAATTGTTGCAGGAACAAACGGAATTTCTCCAATTTTTCTTACAACTGTAGATGTAACTGGCGGTATTGGTTTAGACTTGAAAAACTGGGTAAAAAAGACTGACGAAAACGGAGAAATTGTTCGTAATGAAAGTGGAGATCCAATTTTAGAAGAAGTGTATTCTGTAGCTACAGGAACAGTTCTTACCATAAACACAAAAACAAAAAAATTATACAACGGCGATAAAGAATTAATTGATATTTCTAAAGCCTTTACACCTCAAAAATTAGAATTTATTAAAGCCGGTGGTTCTTATGCTATTGTTTTTGGAAAGAAAATTCAAACTTTTGCAGCTGAAACACTTGGTATTGAAGCGCCTCTAGTATATGCGCCTTCAAAAGAAATCTCAATTGACGGACAAGGTCTTACAGCTGTTGAAAAAATCTTCAATAGAAATGCTGTTGGAACGATTTCTAAAAAAGTATTACACGCAGGTTCTGATGTTCGTGTAGAAGTAAATATTGTAGGTTCACAAGATACAACGGGTTTAATGACAGCTCAAGAATTAGAATCTATGGCTGCGACCGTTATTTCACCAATTGTTGATGGAGCGTATCAATCAGGTTGTCATACCGCTTCAGTTTGGGATAAAAAAGCACAAGCAAATATTCCTAAATTAATGAAGTTTATGAACGATTTTGGATTAATTACGGCTCGTGATCCAAAAGGTGTATATCACGCCATGACAGATGTTATTCATAAAGTTCTTAACGATATCACTATTGACGAATGGGCCATTATTATTGGTGGTGATTCGCATACTCGTATGTCTAAAGGTGTTGCTTTTGGTGCAGATTCAGGTACTGTAGCTTTAGCTTTGGCAACAGGTGAAGCGTCAATGCCAATTCCAGAATCTGTAAAAGTTACTTTTAAAGGTACTATGAAATCATATATGGATTTCCGTGATGTGGTTCACGCTACTCAAGCACAAATGTTACAGCAATTTGGTGGTGAAAATGTGTTTCAAGGAAGAATTATTGAAGTACATTTAGGAACGCTTACTGCTGATCAGGCCTTTACATTTACAGATTGGACTGCAGAAATGAAAGCCAAAGCATCTATTTGTATTTCTGAAGATGATACGTTAATTCAATCATTAGAGATAGCAAAAGGAAGAATTCAAATTATGATTGATAAAGGAATGGACAATCATAATCAAGTCCTTCAAGGATTAATTAATAAAGCAAATAAACGAATTGCAGAAATTAAATCAGGTGATAAACCAGCTTTAAGACCTGATACTAATGCAAAATATAGCGCAGAAGTTATTGTAGATTTAGATGTAATCGCAGAGCCTATGATTGCAGATCCAGATGTAAACAATAAAGATGTTTCGAAACGTTATACACACGATACAATTCGTCCGTTATCTTTTTATGGAGGGACCAAAAAAGTAGATTTAGGATTTATCGGTTCTTGTATGGTTCACAAAGGTGATATGAAAATTTTAGCTCAAATGCTTAAAAATGTGGAAGCACAAAAAGGAGAAGTTAAATTTAATGCACCCTTAGTAGTTGCTCCACCAACCTATAATATTGTTGACGAATTAAAAGCAGAAGGTGATTGGGAAGTGTTACAAAGATATTCTGGTTTTGAATTTGATGATAATGCTCCAAAAGCTGCAGCGCGTACAGAATACGAAAATATGTTATACTTAGAGCGACCAGGTTGTAATCTTTGTATGGGTAACCAAGAAAAAGCTTCAAAAGGAGACACGGTAATGGCTACTTCTACACGTTTATTCCAAGGAAGAGTTGTGGAAGATGCTGAAGGTAAAAAAGGAGAATCTTTACTTTCTTCAACTCCAGTTGTAGTGTTATCTACAATTTTAGGAAGAACACCAACCATTGAAGAATACCAAAAAGCAGTAGAAGGAATCAACTTAACAAAGTTTGCACCTTCACATAAATTATTAACGAATTAATTTATACTTTATATAAACTAAAAACGCCAAGTGAAAGCTTGGCGTTTTTTTATTTAATAATTTATGAAAATCTATTGAGTTTTCATCTTTTTATATTTCATTACAATTTTAATCATCCAAAACAAATGCAATGCTACAATTGGTAATACAATTAGTAATTGCACTTTACTAAGAATGTAAATTAAATAAATCAGCGTAAAAGCAATGCATATTTGTCCAAATAAAATGATTTTAGAAGTATTACTTTTCCAATAGAAAAAAGCAAACATCAACAATAGCGGATTAAATAACAAAATATTGTAATTCCATAAAATTTCTTCGTGAAGTGAATAGAATCCTACTAAACTGAAAAATAACCCTAATAACCCAGCGAAAATAAAATAGGTAATTTGTATTCCTTTTTTGTTTATTAAAATCAAAATTATTACCGCAGCTAATAAAGAATAAATAGAATTTATATATGAAAACGGCTTTGTAATGGTTTCTTCATTTAAAATTTCAGAAGGTTTTGCGATTTTTTTTCCGTTTTGAGTAGCGGTATTTAACACTTTTTCAAATTCTAATGGTAAAAATAGGCGCGTAGCGGGTAGGTCAACTTTAGTTCCAAAAATAATTTGAATCCCTAATTTCATATAGAAATCTGACATATATGGATACAAAATTTCTCTATAACTTTGTTCTGATTTTGGTTGCTTTAAAATTTCTTCACCTAAAATTTTATTAATTTTATCTACAACCATTGTTGTGCAATTTTTATCAATAAATTTATACGTATAAAAGCGTTCATTGGAAGTTAGACTGCTATTAAGTTCATTCAAAAGTTGTTGTTTTTGAGCAGTAGTTAAATTCAATTCTTGTGCTACAATACTTCTGCCGTCTAATTTGTAATTGTATTCAAAATCGTAGTAATTTTCGCTTGTTACAAAATATTGTAAATCACCTTTTACGAATTTCATCATAAAATTCGGCGTTGTAAAATCAAAAGCACCATAATTATACACCACATCAAGTTGATTTACATTATCTGTAATTCGAATTCCAGTGTGTCCATACATCGCGTAAGAAACAGGCGCTGTTCCGCAAGTTAAAATACTAACTTTCGCATTGTCCGATAAAATTACGTTTTGCGAAAAACTAATAATGGGAAGTAATAAGAATAGTATTTTTTTTAGCATATTAATTGTTTTTTGAAGACTAATAAAAGTCTAATATCTATATTCTCAAAAATTTATCTTCTAAAAATTCCTAAATCTACCTTTACGGAAAAGACATTAGAATACAGTGCTGCACTTTGATTCCCTAAATCAGTTAAGGCGTAATCTACTTGAATGCCTTTGTATTTAAATCCTAAACCAATGTTAGGTTGAAAACTCACTTTATTTGTATTGTCAATTTGTGTAATTTGTTGAAAATTCCCTACACCAGCTCGTAAAAAAGCCAAATCAATATAGCCAAATTCAAATCCAACAGCAGGATTAATACTTACCATACTGGTAGAAATGATGTCATTAGTTTGTGCAAATTCCATATTCAAATTGGCTGCGGTAGTTAAGGTGTAATCGTAATGAAATTCGAATTTTTTTGACAATCCAAATTGTGCTTTTGGTAGGGTAATTTCACTTGTTTCAGGTAATTCTTGATTTTCTCCTGGAACCGCATTTTTTATTTTCTCATATTCTTCTTCGTTGATGGTCCAAGTGTTGTATGTTGTGGTGATGTCTCGTAACATTAAACCAAATTTCCAATCGTTTTTATTTTGAAATTGTAATCCTACATCAAACCCAAAACCCCAAGAAGAGGCAAAATCGCCAATAATTCTTCGAATTACTTTTGCATTTACACCATAATTAAAACCTTGTATGGGTAATTTTCGGGCATAAGAAAACGTTACACCATAATCGGCAGTAGAAAAAAGAGAAATTCTGTTGTAATCAATATTTCCCTGACTATCAATCAATTGAGTGGTATTCAAAATGTCATCCACACCAAAACGTATTAAAGAAATTCCCCAAGCACTTCGGTCGTCAATTGGCATTGCAAAACCTGCGTAATCATATTGAGCAATATTTGCAAAATAATTCGCGTGCATTAAAGCAATTTGTTTGTCTTCCAATTGTAAAATCCCAGCTGGATTCCAATATCCTGAATTCACATCGGATGTTTGTGCGGTTACTGCATTACTCATACCTAAAGCAGCAGCATCTACACCAATGTTTAAAAATTCATTGGAATATTTACGTATAGTTTGTGCAAAAAATGACGTAGAAGTCAAAAGCACGAGGGTTACTATTATTTTTTTCAAATCATTTAAATCTTACAACAAATATCATAATTTCTTATTTAATAAACTCAAATTCTTTCAATTTATTGTTTACATTTGCTATAGAAAATTCATATTAAAGAAAAACGTATTTCATGAGTATCAAAAAACACATTCCAAACGCCATCACTTTGTTGAATTTATTAGCAGGTTTACTGGCTTTAATTCATGCATTTAATGGTAATTATAATGAAGCTTTTTCATTGGTTTGTTTAGGTATTTTCTTCGATTTTTGGGATGGTTTTTTTGCTAGAATTTGGAAAGTTCAAAGTCCAATTGGCTTACAATTAGATTCTTTAGCAGATATGGTTACCAGTGGCGTTGTGCCAGGATTGGTAATGTATAAAATGCTTGGTGATATTCAGGAAAATCAATCGCAATATAATTTAACAGAAGATACGTATTATATGGGTGTTGTACCGTATTTAGGATTTTTAATCACTTTAGCGTCTTGTTATAGATTGGCTAAATTTAATGTAGATACGCGTCAAACGGATTCGTTTATTGGTTTACCAACACCAGCAAATGCTTTGTTAATTATGAGTATTCCAATGATTCAGTTTCATTCGGAATTTGAATGGTTGGTTGATTTTTTAAGTAATCCTTATGTTTTAGTAGGGGTTACAGTTTTAAGTTCGTATTTATTAAATGCAGAAATTCCTTTATTTTCATTAAAAGTAAAAAGTTTCAGTTGGGAAAAATATAAAATGCAAGTCGTATTTTTAATCCTTTCTTTGATTTTAATAGTCTTGTTAGAATTCATTGCGACTCCGATTATCATTTTATTATATGTGATTTTATCGGTAGTAAATAATATGTTGGGTAAGAAAGTATAATGGCAACCAGAAGAAGATACACTTCTAATAGAAAAAAACAAACTTTAATTAGTCCGAAATCTTTCAAATGGATTCTTGGACTTTTTTTGTTATTGTGTACGATTGTTTTTGTGTATCAGAAAAAAGAGGTGTTTTTATATTATTTGGGATTTAAAATTAAAAACACCGAACTAACTGCAAATCAGAGAAAATTAGAAGATAAACGAATAAATGAAATCGTAGCCAATCACGAAGGTAAAATTTTCGGTATAGATGTTTCTCAATATCAAGGCACTATTGATTGGGAAAATCTTGAAGCAATTGAGGAGCAATTTGAAATTAAGTTTGTAGTGGTTCGGGCTACAGCCGGAAGTAAAAAAGTGGATAGAAACTTC
>NZ_JBIISE010000021.1:0-42164 GCF_044341185.1 Flavobacterium sp. | reverse complement strand
AAAACAACAAAAAAAACTTATAAAAAATCGATAATACTTTTTTATTATTAAATAGATAATTGTATTTTCGCCCTCTGAATAAAAAAAATCAATATAAAAATGGCAATTTTATCAAAAATTAGACAAAGAAAAGGATTACTACTATTTTTTATCGCAAGTGCTTTATTAATTTTCATAATACAGCTTTCTTTAGAAAAAGGATTTCTAAGTTCAAATGTGGATTCTATCGGTTCTGTAAATGGAACAAAATTTGAGTACCAAGAATTTATGAATAAGGTGGCTAACGCTCAAAAATCGCAACAAGGAGCTAGTAATACGCAAGCTTTAAATTCAGTTTGGGAACAAGAAGTTAGAAAAGTATTATTAACTGATCAATATGATAAAATTGGATTATTGTTAGGAAAAGAGCAATTAATGGCCGTTATTAAAAATGATCCACAATTGTCTCAATCACCACAGTTTTTAAACGCTGCAGGTAAATTTGACGATAAAAAATTTGCTGAATACATCAACTCTTTACAAAGTGCTCCAGACCAAACCCAATGGAATAGCTGGAAAGCATATGAAGTTCAAATTGAAGATTTTGCTAAAGAGCAAATATATAATACGTTGATTAAATCAAGTGTGTATACTACAAAGGCAGAAGGAAAATTAAAATACGAAAGAGACAATAATAAAGTTGATTTTGATTATGTTGCTTTAGCATTTTCTACAGTTAGTGATGACCAAGTTAAGGTAACTGACGAAGAAATTATGGCATATATGAAGAAAAATCCTAAAAAATTCAAGTCAGATAATACAAGATCTTTAGAATATGTATTAGTTGAAAATAAGCCATCTGCAGCTGATGAAGCCGTAATGAAATCTAAAATGGATGGGTTTGTGAATGGTAAAATTGAATTAAAAAACGGTATAAACGATACGATTGCTTCATTTCGAACAGCAACAAACGTAGCCGCTTATGTAAACAAATATTCAGAAGTTAAATTTGACTCTACGTATTTAGCCAAAAAGGATATTAATCCGCAGTTTGCAGAACAATTATATGCATTAGCACCAGGACAAGTTTTTGGACCTTATACAGACAATGGATATTCAAAATTGTCAAGAGTAGCAGGAAGAAAAGCTGGCGCAACGGCTAAAGTTAGTCATATTTTGGTTGCCTATAAAGGCGCTATGCAAGCAGCTCCAACAGTTAAATTAACTAAAGAAGAAGCTAAAGCTAAAGCAGAAGGTCTATTGGCGCAAGTTAATGCAAACCCATCAAGTATGGCAATGTTAGCTATGTTAAATTCTGATGACCAAGGTTCAAAACAAAACGGTGGAGTGTATGATAATGTAGCACCAAAACAAATGGTTAAACCTTTTGACGATTTCTTATTTGGTAATCCAGTTGGGAAAACAGGAGTAGTAGAAACAGATTTTGGTTTCCACGTGATGAAAGTGGATGGTAAGAATGATGCGGTTTTATTAGCTACTGTAGCTTTAAAAATACAACCATCAGAACAAACAGAGGACGTTAACTATAATAAAGCATTAAAACTAGAATCTGATGCTACAGCAAGTGGTCTTGATAAAGCAGCGAAAACAGCAGGTTTAAAGATTGCTCCAGTTACTAGCGTGAAAGCTTATGATGAAAATGTTGCCAATTTAGGTTTACAAAGACAAATTGTTATATGGGCATTTAACGAAGATACAAATATAAATGATGTAAAACGTTTTGATATTGCGAATCAGGGATTTGCAATTGTAAAATTAAAATCTAAAAATGACGAAGGGCTTTTACCTTTAGAATTAGCAAAACAACAAGTTGAGCCATTAATTAAAAATGAGAAAAAAGCTGTAATTCTTAAAAAGAAAATGACTGGTACAACTTTAGAAGCAATTTCTAAAGCAACTGGTTCTTCTATATCCCCTGCAGTCGGTGCAACTATGGCATCTCCAGTTATTCCTAATTTAGGATACGAACCAAAAGTTGTAGGTGCTGCAATAGGATTAGCTTCAGGTAAAACATCTAAAGTGATTGAAGGAAATTCAGGTTTATTTATGGTAAGAACTAAAACATTTACTAAAGCACCAATTGTAAAAGATTTCAAAACACAAATTGATCAGTTAAACCAACAAACAAAAGGTTCTGCTCCATACAGAATTGTTCAAGGATTAAAAGATAAAGCCAAAATTGAAGACAATAGAGGTAAATTCTAAAAATATAAATTGAAAAATAAAAAAAGGGCTGATTTATTCAGCCCTTTTTTTATTTTTGTAAAAAGTTAATATGTCATTTATACAATCTTTATATAAAATTTTAGGTGTAAAAACTAAAATTCAAACAATTGAAAAGACGGCAGCTAATTCTCCAAAAATGAAAAAATTTTTAATAGTTGGTTTAGGCAATATAGGTTCGGAATATGTAAATACTAGACATAATATTGGATTTAAGGTATTGGATTATTTTGCCAATCAAGAAAGTATTTCTTTTCAAACCCAAAAATTAGGCGATGTAGCTGAGTTTAAAATTAAAGGTCGAAACGCCATTTTACTAAAACCAAATACGTTTATGAATTTAAGCGGAAAAGCGGTTAAATATTGGATGGAAAAAGAAAAAATTGAGAAAGATAATTTATTAATTATTACAGATGATTTAAATTTATCCTTTGGAAGTATTCGAATTAAAACAAAAGGCTCTGACGGAGGACATAATGGTCTAAAAAACATACAACTTTTATTAAATTCCTCAGAATACCCACGCTTTCGATTTGGAATTAGTGATGCTTTCAAAAAAGGCAAACAAGTAGATTACGTTTTAGGCGAATGGTCTACCGAAGAAAAAGAAGCTTTGAAAGAAAGATTAAGCATTTCTTCTGAAATAATAAAATCGTTTGTTTTAGCCGGATTAAATACTACAATGAATGCATATAATGGCAAATAAATAATCTCATTTATTTGCTTAATATTATAAAATAATTATTATTTTGTTATATTTGTTTCTCATCTAACCAAATTCTTAAATAAAATGAAAAAAATTACTTTAGTCCTTTCGTTTTTAATTTGTTTCAGCACGATTGCTTTTGCTCAAATTGATAAGAAAGAAAAAACTGTTTTCGGTAAAAAAATTAATCCTGAATTTATTTCTCCTTCTGGGCACATAAGATGTGCATCTACGGAATATGATCAGTATTTAAGAGAGCAAAATCCAAAAACAGAGTCCATTGCCCTTTTTGAAAAATGGATGGATAAAAAAATTAAAGAACAAAAATCTTTACAAGAAGTTGCATCTCAAAGTGGAGGCATAATTTATATTCCTGTAGTAGTTCATGTAATTCATAATGGAGACGCATATGGAATTAATGAGAATATAACTGATGAACAAGTTCAATCTCAAATTACTGTCATGAATCAAGATTACAGAAAATTGACAGGAACTCCTGGTTATAATACAAATGCAGTTGGAGCTGACACTCAGGTAGAATTTGTTTTGGCAAAAGTAGATCCAAATGGAAATCCAACAAACGGAATAAATAGAGTGAATTTATGTCAAGCATCATGGTCTACTGCCGCAATTAATTCTACTGTTAAGCCTACTACTATTTGGGATCCTATGCAATATATGAATATGTGGTCTATTAATTTTACAGATACCTCTTTACTTGGTTATGCACAATTTCCAGAATCTAGTTTAGGCGGAATGGCTACAACAGCTCAAAATCCCAATACAGATGGAGTTGTAGCTAATTATACTACTTTTGGTAGTTCAGATTTAGCCTCGGGAAGTTTTGCACCGCCTTATGATAAAGGAAGAACGATGACACATGAAGTGGGACATTTTTTAGGGTTAAGACATATTTGGGGAGACAATTCAACATGTCCTGCTACAAATACTGCTAATGATAAAGATTTTGTTGCAGACACACCTGCAGCTAATGCTGCAAATTTTGGCTGTCCTACTGGTACTAATACCTGCACAGGAAATCCTGGTAATGATATGATTGAAAATTATATGGATTATACTGATGATACATGTATGAGTGTTTTTACAACGGGTCAAAAAGCAAGAATCGTTACAGTTTTAAATGGTTCTCCTAGAAGATCAACTCTAAAATCATCAGTTAAAGATGTTGCGATTCCTTTATTTGCAAATGATGCCGAAGTAAAAATTGAAAATTTATGTACTTCTTCTTCTGCAACTTGTACGAATACAAATCCAACTTCTCCAGCAAAAACTATATTATTATATAATAGAGGGACTTCAAATTTAACCTCTGCTACTTTATCCTATAATTTCAACGGGAGTACTAATTATACGCAAAATTGGACAGGAAGTTTAGCACCAAATAAATATGCTCAAATAACTTTAGCTAATTCTACATCTAATGGACTTCTTACAGTTACAGTAACAACTGCTAATGGTGTTGCAGATCAAAGAGCATCAAATAATGTGGCTACAAAAACTTTTGGCTCTGTTTTGTCATATGCAAATGCAACTACATTTACCTTTACACTTATTGGTGATTCTTACGGTAGTGAAACTACATGGTCTTTAAAAAATCAAGCAGGGACAACATTGTATAGTGGAGGACCTTATACAGATATCACAACTGGCACACAAACCTTAGTAGATGCAGAAGTTTGGACGTTACCTGCAAATGGTTGCTATTATTTGACAGTAAACGATTCATATGGTGATGGTTTGTATGATGGTGTAAGTCAAGGCGTTTATACTGTTACCGCAGGTTCAACAACAGTTGTAGATGTGCAAGATTTCGTTGTTGCAGGTAACCCAGCAAATACCCTTGTATCAAGAGTAAGTTATTTTACAAATAATGCTGCATTAGAATCTGAGACTTTTGATATTTTTGAATCAGTTTCTTTATACCCAAATCCAGCAAAAGATAGAATTACAATTTCTATTCCTCAAGGTTTGGCAGTAACAGGTAATTTTGATGTATATAATGCAATTGGTCAAAAAGTTACCACAAAAAAAGTAACTACAGAAAGCGATTTGACAATTAATACAAATAATTATCAAGCAGGAATTTATTTTATTAATTTAACTATCGGAGAATTCTCTAAAACATTACGTTTTATAAAAGAGTAATTTTTTAATATTTTTCTATAAAAAGGATTGGTTTTTGCCAATCCTTTTTATTTTTGCATAAATATATAATTGACTTTGAAAATATATCAATCTCTTAACGAGTTTATTCCAACTAAAAAAACAATAGTAACCCTTGGAACATTTGACGGAGTTCATTTGGGGCACAACGTTATTTTGGATAAAATTTGTAACATAGCCAAGCAAGAAAACCTAGAAAGTGTGTTGCTTACATTTTTTCCTCATCCGAGATTAATCGTTTCTAATGATACGGAAATAAAGATGTTAAATACATTGTCTGAGAAAGCTATTTTGCTAGAAGAAAAAGGCATTCAAAACTTTATAATTCATCCATTTGATAAGTTCTTTTCTGAATTATTTCCGAGAGAATTTGTGGAACAGGTATTAATTAAACAACTCAATATTCAGAAAATCATTATCGGATATGATCATAAGTTTGGAAAAAACAGAGCGGCAGATTTTAATGATTTAATCGCTTTTGGTAAAGAGTTTGGTTTTGAAGTAGAAGAAATTTCAGCAAAACAAGTCGATGAAGTTTCCGTAAGCTCAACAAAAATTAGAAATTCGCTTTTAGAAGGCAATATTTCATTAGCGAACGCTTATCTTGGATATTCGTATATGTTGTCTGGAATCGTTGTAAAAGGCAATCAATTAGGAAGAACAATTGGTTTTCCAACAGCAAATATTGAGATTTTAGAAAATTATAAACTAATTCCTAAAAACGGAGTTTACATTGTTACAGCAATTGTAAATAAAAAAACGATTTTTGGGATGATGAATATAGGCGTAAAACCAACTTTAGGAGATAATATTCCGTCAATTGAAGTACATTTATTAGATTTTTCAGAAGATATTTATGGTCAAAAAATTCAAGTAAATGTTATTGAGCGACTTAGAGACGAACAAAAATTCGATTCTTTCGAATCGCTTAAATCGCAATTGGAAATTGATAAAATAAACACCATTCAATATTTTGAAAATTCGCCCACGTTAAAAAATTATTTTACTTAATTTACTGTTTTTAAAATCCACTTCTTGTTCATCAAAATTTATAAAAACTTAGTGCATAAATTTTTTCTTCAAATGTAAATTACTACTTTTGAAGCATTAATTTATGAATTTATGAGTGTTACCAAACATAACTGGACGAAAGAAGAAATAATTGCTATTTACAATAAACCATTAATGGATTTGTTGTTTGATGCCGCTTCAATTCACAGAGAACATCACGATCCTAATACGGTTCAAGTTTCTACATTATTATCAATTAAAACAGGTGGATGTCCTGAAGATTGCGGGTATTGTCCGCAAGCGGCAAGATATCATACCGATATTGAAGGAAATGATTTGATGTCGGTTTCACAAGTAAAAGCACAAGCGTTACGTGCAAAATCTTCCGGTTCTTCACGTGTTTGTATGGGTGCCGCTTGGCGTAATGTTAAAGATGGTCCGGAATTTGATCAGGTTTTAGAAATGGTTCGTACGATTAATAAATTGGATATGGAAGTGTGTTGTACCTTAGGTATGATAACTGAAAATCAAGCACATCGTTTGGCAGAAGCAGGTTTGTATGCATATAATCACAATTTAGATTCCTCAGAAGAATATTATAAAGAAGTAATTTCAACTCGTGGTTTTGAGGACAGACTTGAAACTATTGAAAACGTTAGGAAAACCAATGTTACGGTATGTAGCGGTGGAATTATAGGAATGGGTGAAAGTATTGAAGACAGAGCCGGTATGTTAGTAGCACTTTCTACCTTGAATCCGCAACCAGAATCGGTGCCAATTAATGCATTAGTTGCCGTTGAAGGTACACCACTAGAAGATGAAAAACCGGTTGAAATATGGGAAATGATTCGTATGGTTGCTACAACAAGAATTGTAATGCCTGAAACACAAGTGAGATTATCCGCAGGAAGAACCAATATGAGTAGAGAAGGACAAGCGATGTGTTTCTTCGCTGGTGCAAATTCTATTTTCGCAGGTGATAAATTGCTTACTACACCAAATCCTGATGTAAATGAAGATATGAAAATGTTTGAAATGCTTGGATTAAATCCGCAAAAACCTTTCATTAAAAAAATGCAACCTGAAACAGTAGAAGCACAAGATTCTAAATTTGAAGCTTTAGGCGAGAAACCAAAATGGACACGACCAGAACATAAAATTGAAAGAAATTTAGAAGCTTCTGGAAAAAAGTAAGCGTTAAATTTTATATAAATATAAAATCCCATATCTTTTTAGGTATGGGATTTTTTTATTTATAAAAAGGAAAAGAGCGACTATTTACCAACCAAATAAAATGAGAAAAAACTACTTTCTGTCACCCTTTGTCCAATTTATACAAATATTAACTCGTTATTAGATTGTGTGTTTTCTAAAATAACGTCTTCAATTATGTCTTCAATATTGCTTGTATAATTTACAGGAATAATTCTATTAGATAAAACCCATATTTCTATTAAATTGAAATCCAAGTTTTTAGCTGTTAATACACCCATTTTTTTTAATGCGAAGGCATTACATTCTTGTTCAATTTGTTTTTTTATAGGAATTACAAATAATTTCTTTTTCAAGAATAACGTTTCGGCAGGTAATTCAAATCCAGCATTACATAAAACGCCGGCACTATTTGCTATTGATTTTAAAAATTCATTTTCATCAATTGGAAATATCGTACAATTATTTGCCGTGTACGATGCAGTTGCTTCTTTCGAAAATACAATCCAATTGGCAGATGTTTTTTTCAATTCTTTAATAATTTTTATATCTGAAAAAGACGGCAAATACACCACATAATGCCCGGCATTTGAGGTTTTTAAGTCGCTTATTTTTTTTCTTATAACCGGTTTAAAAATTTGTTCGTTGTATTCTTCAAAGTGAAATCCATATTTTTTAACAACTGGAGCGTAATTTTTAAAAATTTTCCAACTCAACCATTTTATTTTTTTTGGTTTTGGCGTTTCATTAAAAAACAAAGATGATTGATGTGATAATGCTACAATATTTCCGCCTTTAAATTTGCAAGCCCAAGCTGAAATAGGTTCGTAATCGTTAATAATTAAATCGTATTGATGTACGTTTAACTTTAAGACTTTATATATAAATTGAGCGTAATTGTTTTTAAATAACGTTTTCAAAAAAGAAACATTTCCGTTGCTTCCATAAAATAAAGAAATGCCTTTAAAATCTAAAGCTACAGGAATGCCCAATTGAATTTGCGATTGACTTCCACTTGTTAAAACAGTAACGTCGCCATATTTTTCTAATATCGGAATAATTTCTTGAGCTCTTGCTAAATGACCATTTCCGGTTTTTTGTACGGCATATAATATTTTCATATTCTTTTAGTTAAATGAAACTACTTCTTTAATTAATTCGTCAATATTTTTCAAATCCACATCTTGGTGTTCAGAATCTAATTCTTCTTTAAAATCGTATTTGTTGTAAGTGTATATGCTCCAATTTTTGTTGTGATATTCTAAAGCGGTTAAGTTTTCAATCCAATCGCCACTATTTAAATACACACAATTCCCGTTTTTGCTTTTTACTTCTCGTATTTGGGGTTGATGAATATGGCCACAAATTACATAGTCAAATTCATTTTCTATGGCTAATTCTGTAGCAGCGTTTTCAAAATCTCCAATAAATTTAATGGCATTTTTAACGTTGTTTTTGATTTTTTTCGAAAACGAATATTTTTCCTTGCCTAATTTTGTTAAAAACCAATTGGTTAAAAGGTTTAATCGAATTAAAAAATCGTAACCAATACCACCTAATTTGGCAATCCATTTTGAATGTTGTACAGAAGCATCAAAAACATCACCGTGAAAAAACCAAGCTTTTTTCCCATCAAGGGTCATTATTTTTTTGTTCGTCAATTCAATATTTCCAAAAGAAGTATCGGCAAATCGACGTAAAAATTCATCGTGATTTCCTAAAATATAAACTACTTCAGTCCCTTTTGAGGCCAAATCAATAATTTTTTTAATCACTTTTAAATGGTATTTTGGAAAATAACTTTTGCTAAATTGCCAGATGTCTATAAAATCTCCATTGATGATTAATGTTTTTGGAGAAACAGATTTTAAATAAGTAAAAAGTTCTTTTGCTTGACAGCCATAAGTTCCTAGATGGGTATCCGAAATAACTACAACATCAACATCTCTTGCCATAATACGATTCAGTATTGTTTTGGCAAAGTAACAGTTTGTTTGTTAAGTAAATACTATTAGAAAATTAAGAAATTAATGTAAATGAAACTACCTAATTAAATTAACGTTAATTAGGTAGTTTGAATATTTACTGCGTTACAATTTGCAAGGTTTCGCGGCTTATTTGTTTGACTAAAACGGTTTTGTCTTTTTCAATTACTTCTGCAGAAATGGCATCAAAATGACGAATGGTATATAAAGAAACATTCTCATTATAGGAAACTTTGAATTTTTTTGATAAAATGGTTTTCAAATCTTTAAATTTATCAAAGTTATCTTCAATACAAACTGAAAAACTAATAGCTGTGTTTTGAATTAAACTCACTTTAATTTTATGTTTATGAAATAAAGCGAAAATTTCACTAATATTTTCTTCCATAATAAATGAAAAATCAATAGAAGAAAGCGATACTAAAATTTGATTTTTCTTTACAATAAAACAAGATGTTTTAGGTTCTAAATCTACGCCAGTACCCACTTTTGTTCCAGGTAATGTAGGGTTTAGAAATGATTTTACATATAATGGAATTTCTTTTTTCTGTAAAGGTTGTAAGGTTTTTGGATGAATCACGCTGGCGCCATAAAAAGCCAATTCTATCGCTTCTCTGTACGAAATTTGATTTAATAATACAGCATTTTCAAAATACCTTGGATCGGCATTTAAAACCCCCGGAACGTCTTTCCAAATAGTTACACTTTCAGCTCCTAAGCAGTATGCAAAAATAGCAGCGGTATAATCCGATCCTTCACGACCTAAAGTGGTGGTAAAGTTATTTTCATCTGCACCAATAAATCCTTGGGTAATAAATAACGATTTTTTTCTGTTTATTTTAGATATCAATTTTTGAGTGTATTCCCAATTTACATTAGCATCTCGATAATTCGCGTCGGTTTTAATATAATTACGTACATCTAACCACTGATTTTGAATTCCTGCAGCATTTAGATAATGACTTACAATAGTGGTGGAAACCATTTCTCCAATACTTATTATCTGATCATATACAAAAGGATAATTTGGAGATTTATTGCTTCTAACAAAATATTCTAAATCATCAAAATGCGTATTTACATCAAAAAATACTTCATGTTCCTCATCGTCAAATAAATCTAATAAAATTTGATTGTGATATTTTCTTATGTCTTGTAATGAAGCATATAATTCGTTGGATTTTTCAAAGTAATTTTTTATTACTACTTCAAGCGCATTTGTAGTCTTTCCCATAGCGGAAATCACTAACATTACATCTTCGTATCCAACGGTTTGTAATACATTTAATACGTTTTTTATCCCTGCAGCATCTTTTACAGAAGCGCCCCCAAATTTAAATATTTTCATAACTTATCAATTACAATAGTAAAATTTCAAATCCCAAATGGGTATTGAATTTTAATTAGTTGTTTTTTCTATATTATTTATAAATGTGTTTATTCCTATTTCATCCATGTGTACCACGCGCCAATCATTTAAAACCGAAGCGCCACTTTTTTTGTAAAATTCTATAGCGGGTGTGTTCCAATCTAACACGTTCCATTCTATTCGTCTTACGTTATCTTTTTTGGCTTGTTTTATAACTTCGGCGTATAATGCAAATCCAGCGCCAGTTCCTCTGTTGGTTTCTTTGACAATTAAATCTTCTAAATGAATGGTTTTTCCCTTCCAAGTTGAAAATCGATAATAATACAAAGCTACACCAATAATTTTATTTTGTACTTCTGCTACAAAAGTATAAAATAAAGTATTTTCAGAAAAGCCATCTCGTATTAAATCTTCTACAGTAACAACGACCGCGTTCGGTTCTTTTTCAAAAATAGCTAATTCTTTAATTAAAGCCAAAACTTCTGGCATATCTTCTGGTATTCCTTTTCTTATAATCATTTTTTCTTGAAGCTATTTCCTGCTTTCCACTATATTCCCGATGAAAAATCGGGAGATGCCGTTGCAATCAGGGCTATTTTACATCCGTTTTCAATACATTCTTCTGCAAAAATACATATACACAAACAACTTTCTAAATTAATTTCGCATTATCACAAAAATAACGATATTTGCACAACAATTCTACTCAATCGATTTCGTAATGGAACAAAGCAACAAAACCTTAGGTGAATACATCATCGAAAATCAAAATGCATTTCAATATTCGTCTGGCGAATTATCCCGAATTATCAACTCCATCCGTTTAGCAGCAAAAGTAGTTAACTACAAAGTAAACAAAGCAGGTTTAGTGGATATTGTAGGTGCTGTAGGAGATCAAAACATTCAAGGTGAAGACCAACAAAAACTCGATGTTTATGCCAATGAAGTTTTTATTCAAACATTAATAAACCGAGAAATTGTTTGCGGAATTGCGTCTGAAGAAAATGACGATTTTATAACCGTAGCTGGTTCAGATAAAAGTCATAATAACAAATATGTAGTATTAATGGATCCGCTTGACGGCTCTTCAAATATTGATGTGAACGTGTCTGTTGGAACAATTTTTTCAGTTTACAGAAGAATTACACCAGTTGGCACGCCTGTAACTTTAGAAGATTTTTTACAACCAGGAATCAATCAAGTAGCGGCTGGGTATGTTATTTATGGTACATCAACTATGTTAGTATATACCACAGGACACGGCGTTAACGGATTTACCTTAAACCCAGCTATCGGAACATTTTATTTGTCACACCCGAATATGAAATTTCCAGAAAATGGAAGTATTTATTCTATAAACGAAGGAAATTACGTGCATTTTCCTCAAGGGGTTAAAAATTACATAAAATATTGCCAATTAGAAGAAAACGACCGACCATATACTTCAAGATATATAGGAAGTTTAGTATCTGATTTTCATAGAAATATGATAAAAGGCGGCATTTATATTTATCCAACAAGTTCTAAAGCGCCTAAAGGTAAATTACGTTTGTTATACGAATGCAATCCAATGGCATTTATTGCCGAACAAGCAGGAGGAAAGTCTTCTGACGGCTTTGGAAGAACTATGGAAATTATCCCAACCGAATTGCATCAACGCGTGCCGTTTTTCTGCGGGGTAAAAAGTATGGTGGAAAAAGCCGAGGAATTTATGGAACAAGCAAAATAAAATTACAAAGCGGCAGAATTGTCGCTTTTTTATTTCCTAAAAATTCTGTAAGTTTGAAAAACCTTTTAAATGAAATGGTATGCAAGAATTTTTAATATATTTCAATTTGGGATTAAAGCACGTGTTAGATATCACGGCTTATGACCATGTCGTTTTTCTAATTGCTTTACTAATTCCGTACACGTTTAAAGATTGGAAACGCGTGTTTTTATTAGTAAGTTTGTTTACTTTAGGGCATACTTTTGCATTAATTTTATCTGTTTTTGGGATCGTTTCTATATCGGTATCAGTAGTGGAATTTCTTATTCCTATTACAATATTAATCACTGCTTTATATCATTTATTTACTGCAGGTAAATCGGCAAAAAAAGATACTATAACTTTTGTAGCTATAGTAACGGTTTGCTTTGGATTAATTCACGGACTTGGATTCTCAAATTATTTTAATACAATAATGGTGGGTTCAGGAATGTCTAAGTTAGTTCCTTTATTAGAATTTGCTTTAGGAATAGAGGTCGCTCAATTAATAGTGGTTCTTGCCGTATTGCTTCTTGCGTATGTTCTTCAAACTTTTTTTCGTTTTTCAAAAAGAGATTGGGCTTTGGTATTGTCAGGATGTATAATTGGTGTAGTTTTGCCAATGATATTACAAAGCGAAATTTTTAAATAAAAGATACCTATTTCCTTTTACCCTAAACCCTTCACCTAAACAATGAAAGAAAAGAAAAAATTAAAATACGATTTAGCCTATTTACGCATCGCATCAGAATGGGGGAAGTTATCTTATTGCAAACGCAAACAAGTTGGAGCGATTATTGTTAGAGATAAAATGATAATTTCTGACGGCTACAATGGCACACCAAGCGGCTTTGAAAATTGTTGCGAAGATGAAGAGAATTTAACCAAATGGTATGTGCTTCACGCAGAGGCAAATGCTATATTAAAAGTAGCACGGTCTACACAATCTTGTGAAGGCGCTACTTTGTATATAACCCTTTCACCTTGTAAAGAATGTAGCAAATTAATTCATCAATCCGGTATAAAACGAGTGGTGTATTTAGATGAATACAAAGACACTTCTGGTGTAGATTTTTTAAGAAAAGCAGGTGTAGAAGCGGAACATTTACAAGGAATTGATGAGTAAAAAACAAAGTAAATACTATATTTTTATTCCTATAATTATTGCTTTATCTTTTGTAGGCGGTTTGCTTTTGGGTAGCAAATTAAATGTCTTAAATCAAGTAAATATTAATGCTAAAACAAAAGGAAAATTAAAATTAAATCAGCTAATTGATTTTATTGATAAAGAATATGTAGATGAAATAAATACCGATTCAATTGTAGATTTAACGGTTTCTGGAATTTTAGAAAATCTTGATCCACATTCTATTTACATTCCAAAAGAACAATTGGCCGCTGTAAATGAAAGTATGGAAGGTAATTTTGTTGGCATTGGCGTAAATTTTTATATGTATAAAGATACGTTAACGGTGATTAAACCCATTCCAAACGGACCCTCTGCAAAAGCGGGAATACAATCAGGGGATAGAATTTTATTTGCCAATAACAAGCAACTTTTCAAAAAAAAATACCAATCAGAAAATTTATTTCCAATTTTAAAGGGTGAAATTGATACGCCGGTTAATTTGGTAGTGTATAGAAAATCTGAAAACAGAAAATTTAAAGTTACAGTTGTTAGAAATTTAATTCCAGTTAAAAGTATAGATGTCGCCACAAAAATTAACGATAAAACAGGTTATATTAAAGTAAATCGTTTTGCCGAAACGACATATAGTGAATTTCATAACGCCTTAGTTTCTTTAAAAAAGCAAGGAAGTAAAGAGGTAGTTATTGATTTAAGAGGAAATGGTGGCGGTTACTTAGAAATGGCAGTGGCTATGGCTGATGAATTCTTAAAAGACAAGCAAGTAATTGTTAAAACCAAAAATAAAAAAGGGAATATTGAAACATCTTTCGCTACTTCAAAAGGTATTTTTGAAACAGGGCGTTTGTATGTATTAATTGATGAAAATAGTGCTTCGGCAAGTGAAATTTTTACTGGTGCCATTCAAGATAACGACAGAGGAACAATAATTGGACGTCGTTCTTTCGGAAAAGGATTGGTGCAACGCGAAATGAAAATGAATGATGGGTCTGCCGTGCGTTTAACAATTGCTAGATACTATACACCATCTGGAAGAAGTATTCAAAAACCTTATGAAGATAAAGGCGAAAAGTATTTTAACGAATTCGAAAAACGATTTTTTAGTGGTGAATTATACGAAGCAGATTGCATTAAAGTAGCAGATAGTTTAAAATTTAAAACCAAAAAAGGTAGAATTGTATACGGCGGCGGCGGAATTATCCCTGATGTATTTGTACCGATTGAAAAAAATCACAACAAAGAAGGTTTAGAATTACTTCTACAATCGGAAATAATGAGCTATTATGCCTTTGAAAAATTAGATGAAAATCGTTCATTTTTCAGTAAAATGAATGCGGTACAATTAAAAAACGAATTGTTTAAAAAGAACAAGTATTTTACCCAGTTTAAAGAATACATTACTTCAAATGGCTTGCTTTTTAATATTTCAAATCAAAAGGAACAAGTCTTAACGTTCCTATATGCTGAATTTTCTAAACAGTTATTTAACGACACTTCTTATTATCAAATTGTACTTCCAAAAGACAAAATGATTACTAAAGTTTTAGAAAAGCAGAAATAATTTATTTTTTCACAACATCATGAACCTGAACAGGATTTCCATCATTCCATAAAGTTAATACATCGGTAGCTGCACTTGCGCCACTTCCAGCTGCAATTACAAGTTGACTTCTGTGTCCAGCTAAAGTTCCGATAGCATAAATACCTTCTGTTACCAAATGATCATTATTTTCTAACTGAATTCTGTTTTTCTCTGGAGCCGATTTTTTGTGTGGAATAATGTAGTTTTCTAAACCTTCAATCGTAAACGGATTTCCAGCGCCAATACCAATCATAATTAGTTTTGAATGATAGGTGTTTTTGTTTGTAGTAATTGAGAAGTTTCCAAATTCACCAGAAATTCTTACAACTTTTTCGCCTTCAATTTGTAAAATTTGTGGGTATAAATTTTGTAAATGTTCCAAACTACTATTTAATAAATTACGACCTAAAGTTCCAGGTGCAATTCCGTAAGCATTATTAAATAAGGCGTTTTGTAAAGAAGAGGCTTTCTGATGTGCAATAATGCCAATTTTTTTATCCACCATAAAAGATTTCTCTTTAGCTGAACCAAAAATTATTGCCGCTGAAACTCCAGAAACTCCGCCGCCAATTATTAAAACGTCAAACATATTATTTTGTTTGTTCTACTACTTTTTTTGCAACTCTAAAAAGTGTTACTATAAGGATAGCGCAAAATGAAGCAATAATTCCAATTATAGCAATTGTACTTTCTCCTTCAAATGGTTTTTCAAAATCAATTTTTGTAGCATTAAAAATAATTGTGATTACGGATAATGCGATAATAATGTAACTAAATATTTTCATTTTTCATTTTTTTAGTTGCTTGAGGATCTCTATGGCAACGATTTATTTAAATTATACAAACAATCCTTTTACGTTTGCGGCAAATAACTTTATGGAAATGGCTAACAAAATTACTCCAAAAACTTTTCTAATAATTCCTAAACCATTTACACCTATTAATTTTTCAATTTTTCCTGATGATTTTAATACACCATACACTAAAACAACGTTAATTAATATGGCAATAATGATATTAATTTTATCATAGGCAGCACGCAATGATAATAAAGTTGTCATAGTTCCAGCGCCAGCAATTATAGGAAAGGCAATAGGCACAATGGAAGCGGTAGTTGGATTGTCTTCTTTATATAATCGTACGCCTAAAATCATTTCTAAAGCCAAGAAAAACAATACAAACGAACCTGCAACAGCAAACGAGTTGGCGTCAATACCAATTAATTTTAAAATTTCTTCTCCTACAAATAAAAAAGCAATCATAATGATAGCTGAAACTATCGTTGCTTTTTCTGATTGTATATGTCCAATTTTACTACGTAAATCTACAATAATAGGAATGCTCCCTAAAATATCAATTACAGCAAATAATATCATCGATATGGTAAAAACTTCTTTCCAGTCAATCATAAAATATTTTTTGCAAAGATACGGATTAAGTTCAATTGGCGTGTTTTCAAATTGAAATTTGCGGTATTTAATTCCTATCTTTGCGCTTTAAATAAAATAAGTATGTTTCAACTTCAAAAAACCATAGTTTCTGAAGAAATTTTAGAAAAAGATTTTGTTTGTAATTTATCTGCTTGTAAAGGTGCTTGTTGTGTAGATGGTGATGCGGGTGCTCCCTTAACACAAGAAGAGACTCAAATTTTAGCTGATATTTATCCGAGAGTGAAACCATTTTTACGAAAAGAAGGTATTGCCGCTATTGAAGCACAAGGCACGCATGTTATCGGCACGGATGGCGAATTAGAAACTACATTAATTGATGGGAAAGATTGTGCGTATGTAATTTTTGATAATAAAACAGCACTTTGTGGCATAGAACAAGCCTATAATCAAGGAGAAGTAACTTGGAAAAAACCAGTTTCGTGTCATTTATATCCTGTACGAGTAAAAGAATATTCCGATTTTTCAGCGGTTAATTATCATAAATGGCATATTTGTTCAGATGCCTGCGCTTTAGGGGCAGAATTGCAAGTCCCGGTATATAAATTTGTAAAAGAAGCCTTGGTTAGAAAATTTGGAATTGAATGGTATGAAGAATTAGAAAAAGTAGCCGAAGATTTAAAAAAATAGATCTAAAAAACACACCTTAAAAATCGTGTTAGTAGTTGTGTTTTCAGCTGATTAACCCGATTTTTTTATTTTGTTTAACTTTGTTTAACTAATTGATAATCAAATATTTATAAAAAATATTTTTAATTTTGTAATTAAGTATGATTGTTAAAAACTTAGTCAAATTGTGAATAAGTTTGACTTTTTTTATTCAATTGATTTATTGAAATTTGTAGAGTTAAAAATATAGAGATACAATCTCGTTTAAATAATAAAAATCAATTACTTATGTCAATCGTTGAGCCAATTTTACAAGAAAACAAAAACAGATTTGTAATTTTTCCTATCAAACACCACGATATTTGGGAATGGTATAAAAAAATGGAAGCCAGTTTTTGGACTGCTGAAGAAATTGATTTGTCTCAAGATTTAAATGATTGGAATAATAAATTGTCTGCGGATGAAAAATACTTCATCAAACATATTTTAGCCTTTTTTGCGGCATCAGACGGAATTGTAAATGAAAATTTAGCAGAAAATTTTGTAAATGAAGTACAATATGCGGAAGCAAAATTTTTCTATGGTTTTCAAATTATGATGGAAAATATTCATTCAGAAACCTATTCGCTTTTAATTGACACTTACGTAAAAGATGAAGCTGAAAAAAGTGAATTATTTAACGCTTTAGATGTGTTCCCAGCAATTAAGAAAAAAGCAGATTGGGCATTGAAGTGGATTGAATCAGATTCTTTTGCAGAACGTTTGATAGCGTTTGCAGCTGTAGAAGGAATTTTCTTCTCGGGAGCATTTTGTTCTATTTACTGGTTGAAAAAACGTGGATTAATGCCAGGTTTAACCTTTTCTAATGAATTAATTTCTCGTGACGAGGGCGTGCATTGCGATTTTGCAGTACACTTACACAACCACCATTTAGTTAATAAAGTTCCAAAAGACCGTATCCGCACTATTATTGTGGATGCGTTAAATATCGAAAGAGAATTTATTACAGAATCGTTACCTGTTTCATTAATTGGAATGAATGCTGGATTAATGACGCAATACTTAGAATTTGTAGCCGATAGATTATTAGTAGAATTAGGATGTGATAGAGAGTATAACACCTCAAATCCATTTGATTTTATGGATATGATTTCGTTACAAGGGAAAACAAATTTCTTTGAGAAAAAAGTGGCCGAATACCAAAAAGCAGGTGTGATGAATACCGATAACGAGGCACAAAAAATTACTTTTGACGCTGATTTTTAAAAGAAAAACTTACAATACAGATTTCCCCAAATCCTGCTATTCACTTTTCCTAAACGTAAGTCGCTTTTTCTTAATAAGCGGCAAGCCTTACTTACTGGCCAAAAAATAAGTAATACAAATAACCCGAATCAGTAAAGGGATTTGCTGTTTCAAAAAACAATAACTATGTACGTAATTAAAAGAGATGGCCATAAAGAGCCAGTAAGTTTTGACAAAATCACAGACAGAATTAAAAAACTGTGTTATGGTTTAAATGATTTAGTAGATGCTGTAAAAGTAGCTATGCGAGTTATTGAAGGACTGTACGACGGGGTAACTACTTCAGAATTAGATAACTTAGCAGCTGAAACGGCCGCCTCTATGACTATTGCCCACCCTGATTACGCACAATTGGCAGCTCGTATTGCCATTTCTAATTTACATAAAAACACCAACAAATCTTTTTCTGAAACGATGAGTGAAATGTATCATTATGTAAATCCTAGAACCAATCAATCAGCACCTCTTCTATCAGAAGAAGTACATAAAGTTATTCAAGAAAATGCAGAATATTTAAATTCTCATATCATATATAACAGAGATTTTAATTACGATTATTTCGGATTTAAAACTTTGGAGCGTTCGTATTTATTAAAAATTAACGGAAAAATTGTAGAGCGTCCTCAGCACATGTTAATGCGTGTTTCTGTAGGAATTCACTTAAACGATTTGCCAGCAGTGTTGGAAACGTACGACTTAATGTCGAAAAAATTCTTCACTCATGCTACACCAACATTATTTAATGCAGGTACGCCAAAACCACAAATGTCATCTTGTTTCCTTTTAGCAATGCAAGACGATAGTATCGATGGAATTTACGATACGTTAAAACAAACCGCAAAAATTTCACAATCCGCTGGAGGAATTGGATTGTCAATTCATAACGTACGTGCCACAGGGTCATACATTCGTGGAACTAACGGAACGTCTAACGGAATTGTTCCTATGTTACGTGTGTTTAATGATACGGCGCGTTACGTAGATCAAGGTGGTGGAAAACGTAAAGGAAGTTTTGCTATTTACATTGAAACCTGGCACGCTGATATTTTCGATTTCTTAGATTTAAAAAAGAATACTGGTAAAGAAGAAATGCGTGCACGTGATTTATTCTTCGCAATGTGGACTTCAGATTTATTCATGAAACGTGTTCAAGAAGATGGGTTATGGACGTTAATGTGTCCAAATGAATGCCCAGGCTTGTATGATGTTCATGGTGAAGAATTTGAAGCACTTTATACTTCGTATGAAGCAGCAGGAAAAGGAAGAAAAACCATCAAAGCACATGAATTATGGGAAAAAATTCTAGAATCGCAAATTGAAACTGGAACGCCATATATGTTGTACAAAGATGCAGCAAACAGAAAATCAAATCAGAAAAATTTAGGTACCATTCGTTCTTCGAATTTATGTACCGAAATTATGGAGTATACATCAAAAGATGAAATTGCTGTTTGTAATTTAGCATCACTTTCACTACCTATGTTTGTTGAAAACGGAGCATTTAATCACGATTTATTTTACACCGTTACCAAACGTGTAACAAAAAACTTAAATAAAGTAATTGACAGAAATTATTATCCAGTAATTGAAGGAGAAAATTCTAACAAACGTCACCGTCCAATTGGATTAGGTGTGCAAGGTTTAGCAGATGCTTTCATCATGTTAAGAATGCCTTTTACAAGTGATGAAGCCAAAAAATTAAATCAAGAAATTTTTGAAACCATGTATTTTGCAGCAGTAACTGCTTCCATGGAAATGGCAAAAGAAGAAGGACCGTATTCTAGTTTTGAAGGTTCTCCAATTTCACAAGGTGAATTCCAATATAATTTATGGGGAATTCAAGATTCGGATTTATCTGGTCGTTGGGATTGGGCTAGTTTAAGAAAAGAAGTAATGGAATTTGGAGTACGTAACTCATTGTTAGTAGCACCAATGCCAACGGCTTCTACTTCTCAAATTTTAGGAAATAACGAAGCATTTGAACCGTATACTTCTAATATTTATACCCGTCGTGTATTGTCAGGTGAATTTATTGTAGTAAACAAACATTTACTGGAAGATTTAGTAAAATTAGGCTTGTGGACAGAAGATTTGAAACAAGAATTAATGCGTGAAAACGGATCGGTTCAGAATTTAAATATTCCTCAAGATTTAAAAGAATTATACAAAACGGTTTGGGAAATGTCTATGAAAGATATTATTGATATGTCGCGTCACCGTGGGTATTTCGTAGATCAATCGCAGTCGTTAAACTTATTTATGCAAAATGCAAATTATGCAAAATTAACATCTATGCACTTTTATGCTTGGCAATCAGGTTTAAAAACAGGGATGTATTATTTACGAACAAAAGCGGCAGTAGATGCAATTAAATTTACATTAAATAACGACAAAAAAGCAGAACCGATACAAAACATTCAACCAAAAGAACAGTTGGAAGTAGTTCAAGCGGTGGAGCCAGTTTCTACAAATGCAATGTCTGCGGAAGAATACCGCGCCATGATAGAATTAGCAAAAAATGCAGGTCCAGATGATTGCGAAATGTGTGGTTCTTAATTAGAATAACTAAATTATATTATATAAAACAGGCATTATTTTTAATGCCTGTTTTTTTATACCTTTGAAAAAAAATAATATTATGGCAAAAGAAAAAGGAGTATATACAGGATTAATTGAACAAGACGCCGACGGAAATTTTTTCTGTGGTCCCTATATGTTAGATTATAAATTAGTGGTTTCAAAGTTTAAAATTGGCGATGAGGTAAATTTGAAAACCGTTATTGAAAATCCTAGCGATAAAAGTTACGATAAGTATCCAAAAAAATCAAGTTTGTTTTTCTTATCTAATTTAAAAGAGTAAATTAAAATCCTTCAAAACGAAGGATTTTTTTATTTCTAAATTCCTATCTTCGTATTTCTAAAACCGATCACTATGATGAAGTGGGAACAACTTTTGTCGTTAAAACGACAAGGCGACACGAGTAAAAGATTACGAAAAGAACAAGACGACACCCGTTTGGGTTTTGAAGTAGATTACGATAGAATTATATTTTCTTCAGAATTCCGTTTGCTTCAAGATAAAACGCAAGTCATTCCACTTTCAAAAACAGATTTTGTGCATACGCGTTTGACACATAGTTTGGAAGTTTCTGTTGTTGGTAGATCTATTGGAAGATTGGTTGGAAAAAAAGTATTAGAAAAATACCCACATTTACAAGAAATACACGGCTATCAATTAAATGATTTTGGTGCGATTGTAGCCGCGGCCTGTTTGTCTCACGATATTGGAAATCCTCCATTTGGACATTCCGGAGAAAAGGCAATTGGAGAATATTTTTCTTCAGGAAGCGGAAAAAAATACAAGTCGGATGTAACTGAAAAAGAGTGGCAAGATATTGTTGATTTTGAAGGAAATGCAAATGGGTTTTCTATTTTAACATCAAACAGAGAAGGTGTTGAGGGCGCGTTAAGATTATCATACGCCACTTTAGGAACGTTTATGAAATATCCGAAAGAAAGTTTGCCAAAAAAGCCAACTTCAAATATTTGCGATAAAAAATACGGATTTTTTCAACAAGACAAACAATTCTTTCAAGAAGTAGCTTCCGAGTTGGGAATGATTTCAAATAAATCGAATCCAGATGTGGGCTATTTTCGTCATCCATTAGCTTTTTTGGTGGAAGCTGCGGATGATATTTGCTATACCATAATTGACTTTGAAGATGGAATAAAACTTGGGTTAATTAATGAAGATTTTGCTTTAGAATATTTAATAAAGTTGGTTCAAAAATCTATTGATTCTAAAAAATACAACGAACTTCAAACTAAAGAAGACCGCATTAGTTACCTACGCGCATTAGCTATTGGAAGCTTAATAAATGATGCGGTTTCTGTATTTATGGATAATGAAACTGCCATATTGAAAGGAGAATTTTCAGTTTCTTTAATGGATAAAAGCCAGTATAAAGCTCAAATTTCTGATATTATTGAAATTAGCGTGAAAAACATTTACCAATCCAAAGAAGTAATTGAAAAAGAAATTATTGGTTATAAAGTCATCCATACGCTTTTAGATGTTTTTATTCAAGCTTATATTAACACATCAACTAATTCAGGTACAAATTTTGATAAATTAATAATGAATATCCTTCCAGAAAAATACAAAGGAAATAAAACAACCATGTATGATAAATTATTAAATATTTGTCAGTTTGTTTCCTTGTTAACAGATGGAAAAGCCATTGAGATTTATAAAATTATTAATGCAACTAAAATATAATTGAACAAAATAAAAAAGAATATTAATTTTTTTGTGTTTTACTCATTTATAGATTAATTTTGAGTTTTATTATAAAAACCAAAACTGTTTATGAAAAAGCACTTACTATTAGTTATTGGAATTTCTTTATTTAATTTTATCAGTTGTACTGAATCAAAAATACTTAACCAAAAAGCTAAAAAAGTAGTATCAGTAAGAAATACTGCATTTAAAAAATCTAATGATTATTCAACATTACCGAAAACTATTACAAATTCAGTTGATAACTTACAGCTAATTCCAGTAAAACCAATTTCTAAATTTGATGAATTAAGAGCATTACATGCTTGTTATTTATCTGAAAGCCCATATAAAGAAACACTTAAAAAAACAAAAATTGAGAGACAAGCTTTAGGACTTCCACCAAATAAATATTACGAAAGCGATTGGGAAGCTACAATGGATCCATCAATTGGACGACCTACTCCTGAGAAACTTGAACTATTAAGACAAAAACTTGAAAAGCAACGAAATGAAGATTTATTGGCTTACAGAGCACCCGGTGATGGAATTGATAATAGCTGGATTGAACGAGGCCCTACTAATGTTGGTGGTAGAACAAGAGCCGTAATTTTTGATCCAAATGACCAAACTAATGAAACTGTTTTTGCGGGAGGTGTAAGTGGAGGAATTTGGAAGAATACAAATATATCAAATGCAAATTCAGAATGGACTCGTGTAAACATACCAGATAATCTTAATGTAACTTGTATAGCTGTTGATCCAAATAATTCAAATATTTTTTATGCTGGAACAGGTGAATCATATGTTGGCGGAGATGTTAATGGGGATGGATTATGGAAGTCTACTAATGGTGGTAATAATTGGACGAAAGTTCTAGGAGGTGTAAGCGGAGCAACTTATTTTCAATCATCATCCAATGTTGTTGTAAATTCTCCAATTTCTGCTACATACGCTTCTATTGAAACAACTGCTTTTGGAATTCCTGTTACAACATCAATAACTTCAAATATTGTATTAGTAAATGATGGTACAGCACTTCCAACAGAAGGATGTGGATTGTTTACAAATGCAAGTTCTGTAAGTGGGAAGATTGCTTTAATTAGAAGAGGAACTTGTCCGTTTATTCAAAAGTGTACAAATGCTGTGAATGCTGGTGCTATTGCTGTAATTATGATAAATAATGCACCCGGGATTCCTGCTGCAATGGGAGGTACAGATACTAATGGAGATGTCACAATTCCATCTGTTGCAATTTCAAAAGATAATGGCGACGCATTAGTTGCTGCACTTGCAAATGGCCCTGTGAATGTAACAATAAATCCAATGAATTCTTCTATTGTAACTGCAAATTATGTTCCTGGAATTCAACATATTAACGATGTTGTTGTTAGAAATAATTCAGGATTTTCTGAAGTATATGTAGCAGCAGCTTCTACAGTTTCATCGGGTGCACTTTTAGGAGGAAATGATTATGGACTATATAAATCATTAAATGGAGGATCAAGTTGGACAGAAGTTAATTTACCATTAACAATTGATGGACATAAAACTGCTCCAAATGACATAGAAATTACTTCAGGTGGAAAAATTTGGCTTTCATCAACTAATAATTCTTTATTTGGTGATGGAGGTGGTAGAGTTTTTTCTTCAACAGATGGCATTAACTTCCAAGAAAAATATGCAATTAGTACAGGAGACAGAACTCAAATTGCAGTTTCTAAAACAAATCCAGATAAAGTATATGTCTTATCTGAAATTCCAAATTCTGTAGCTATAGTTAAAACAATAAATAGTTTTAATACAATTACAAATTTATCGTTACCAATTGATGCCGATTCTGGAATTCCTGCAACAGATTTTACTAGAGGACAAGCTTTTTATGATTTATTAATTGCTACTGACCCTATAAATGATGAAGTAATATATCTTGGAGGTATCGATTTATTTAAGTCAACAAATGGAGGTACTTCATACTCACAATTTTCTCATTGGTATGGTGGTTTTGGTTACCAAGATGTTCATGCAGATCAACATGGAATTGCTTTTGGAAACGGTACGGGAGGGAATGTTAAATTATTATTTGGAAATGATGGAGGTGTATATTATTCAGGCAATGGAGGTACTAATACAGCATCAAGAAATAATGGATTTAATGTAACGCAATTTTATAGTATAGGTGTAGCACCTGTAGGAGCAGTTGGGGGAAATTTATTAAATGATTACTTTGCAGCGGGTGCACAAGATAATGGAACTCAATATTTTTCTTCAGTTTCTTCTGGTCTCAATTCAAGTGTTTCAGCCCAAGGTGGTGATGGAGCATTTACAATGTTTGATCAAGGCTCAGATAAATATTTTATTTCAAATTATGTATATAATCAAAGTATAAATAGAAGGACTACAGCTGGTGGAGTAAAAGTAATTAATAGCGAAACTACATCTAATGGAGCATTTATTTGTCCAATGGTTTTAGATTCAAATTTAAATATTTTATATTCCGATTACACAACTGGAACAACCTATCAAATTAGAAGATATACAAATGTTGGGTTAACTGGAACAGTAGTAAAAACAACTTTAACTAATTCTTTATTAACTAGTCAACCTACAGCTTTTTCTGTTTCTAAATATACTTCGGGCTCAACTACATTATTAGTTGGAACTAGAACGGGTAAATTGTATAAACTCTCTAATGCCAATACAACTCCAACTTGGACAGATATTTCATCATCTGCATTTGTGGGGACAATTTCAGATATTGAGTATGGGGCAAGTGAAAATGAAATTTTTGTAACAATGAGTAATTATAATGTTACTAGTATTTGGTATACTTCAAATGGTACTTCTGCAACACCAACTTGGGTTAATAAAGAGGGGAATTTCCCTGACATTCCTGTTAGATGTATTCTACAAAATCCATTATTACCTAATACTGAAGTGATTGTAGGTTCTGATTTAGGAGTTTGGTATACAAATAATTTTAATGTAGCAAGTCCAACTTGGTATCAATCTTATAACGGAATGCGTAATGTAAAAGTTACAGATTTAGATTTGAGAAATGATAACGTAGTTTTTGCAGCGACCTACGGTAGAGGAGTTTTCTCGGGTACATTTACTAATACAGTTCTTAATAACGACATGTTTACTAACAATAAAAATGTTTCTATATATCCAAATCCAGTTAAAGATAATTTGAATATTAATATTAAAGATTTCTCAGGTGAGGTTTCGATAAAAATTATTGACATTAACGGGAGAGAAGTATTTAACAAGAATATTAATAATTTTAACACTTCAAATGTGTTAGATCTTTCAGCATTTTCTTCAGGAATTTATGTGTTAAAATTAAGTGGTGAAGGTTTGAATTACTCTGAAAAAATTATTTTAGAATAATAAAATTTATAAGCTAACATAATAATAAGCCTGTTTAATAAACAGGCTTTTTTGTTATTACGATTTATACTTTAACGGCAAATACACCACTTTTTTAGTTTCAAAAAAATCTTCTTCAAAAAAATCCGGTAAATTATATAGCTGAACGGTTTTATATGCGGCCAATTCTTCTGTTAAATCACCGCCTTTTAAATACAAAATTCCATTTTTTAATTCGTGATTCGAATTTTTCTTTGTTTTGTCTTTTATCCATTTTACAAAATCTGGCATATTAGTTACGGCTCGACTAACAATAAAGTCGAATTCTTCTTTTACTAATTCAGCTCTTTTTTGTTCCGCTTTTACATTTTTTAATCCTAAACCTTTTGCAACTTCTTGTACCACTTTTATTTTTTTTGCAATAATGTCAATCAAATAAAATTGTGTTTCTGGAAATAAGATTGCCAACGGAATTCCAGGGAAACCTCCGCCAGTTCCAACATCTAAAATTGTTGCTCCTGGTTGAAATTGTATCACTTTTGCAATGCCTAAAGAATGCAAAACATGTCTTGAATATAGCTCTTCTATATCTTTTCTTGAAATTACATTTATTTTTGAATTCCAATCTATATACAAATCGTATAATTTTGTGAATTGTTCAACCTGTAATGGAGTTAAATCGGGGAAATATTTTAATATCAGTTCCAAATTATTGTTTATTTTTTGCAAAAATACAATTTTTATGTCATATGATATTTGTCATAATTAATTTTCCAAAAATAGTAGTATATTTGTGAATTAATATATAACATTTTGATGAAAATGCAAACACCAACTTTTTCAAGAACAGATAAAAATCAATTTTTTAGAACTCTAAATAAAAGAGTTAATGACTATTTTAAAGAGCATAATATTGATAAAACAGGAAACTGGAAATTGCATTTAAAAGCAGGTGTAATGTTTAGCTTATTTTTCATCCCTTTTTTTGTAATATTTTTCATTGATATTCCTGTTTTAGCATATCTTTTTGCATCAATCATCATAGGTGTTGGTATGGCTGGTGTTGGTATGAACGTAATGCATGATGGAAATCACGGATCGTATTCTTCTAAAACTTGGTTAAATAAAATAATGGGTGGAAGTATCTATATTTTAGCAGGTAATGTATATAATTGGCAAGTACAACACAATGTATTACACCACACGTACACAAATATTCCTGGACATGATGAAGATTTAGACGCAGGAAGGGTAATCCGTTTCACCAAAGAAGCTACATGGTATAAATTCCATGCATTTCAACACTATTATTCTATATTTTTATATGGATTACTTACTATTAATTGGTGTTTAACTACCGATTTTAAACAAATGGGGGGTTATATAAAAAGAAAATTATCTTATGGGAATACACCAAATCCAAAAACACTTTGGACAGGATTAGTAATTTCTAAAATAGTATATTTTAGCTTTTGGATTGTATTACCTTTAGTTTTTGGAGTGGCAAGTTGGTGGGTAATTTTAATTGGGTTTTTCATAATGCATTATACGGCTGGAATGATATTAAGTATTGTTTTTCAATTAGCACATATTACAGAAGATACTATAAATCCTCATCCAAACGAAGAAGGTGAAATCGAAAATACTTGGGCCATTCATCAACTTTTAACTACAGTTAACTTTGCACCTAAAAATTGGATAGTAAATTGGTATACTGGCGGACTAAATCATCAAATAGAACATCATATCTTTCCAAATATAAGCCACATTCACTATGGTAAAATTGCAGAATTTGTAAAACAAACTGCTGCTGAATGCGAGTTACCTTATTTCGAATACCAAACCATGAGAAGTGCCGTAATTGCCCATTTTAAACATTTAAAAGAACTTGGCAAACGACCTCAATTAGCTTAAGAAAACAGAGACGCGATTTTTCGCGTTTCTTCATTTATATCATATTTAACTACACAACATGAATCACATTTTATCTGAAAGAATTAACAATCTTGCCGTTTCTCAAACCTTGGCAATGGCAGCATTAGCAAGAGAATTAAAACAACAAGGAAAAGACATTATTAGTTTAAGCCTAGGCGAACCAGATTTCAATACGCCAGATTTTATTAAAGAAGCAGCCAAGCAAGCTATTGACGACAATTATTCAAGCTATTCACCTGTAGATGGATATTTAGAATTGAAAGAAGCTATTTGTACAAAATTTAAGAGAGATAATAATCTAAACTATACGCCTAATCAAGTTGTTGTTTCAACAGGTGCCAAACAATCCTTATACAATATTGCTCAAGTTATGCTTAACGAGGGTGATGAAGTAATTCTTCCAGCACCTTTTTGGGTGTCATACTTTGAAATTATTAAGCTTTCTGGCGGTGTTCCCGTTGAAGTACCAACTTCAGTGGAAACAAATTTTAAAATCACACCAGAACAATTAGAAGCCGCTATCACACCAAAAACAAAAATGATGTGGTTCAGTTCTCCTTGTAATCCTTCAGGTTCAGTATATAATAAACAAGAACTAACTGCTTTAGTTGCTGTATTAAAAAAATATCCAAACATTTACGTGGTTTCAGATGAAATATACGAACATATCAATTACACAAGCGAGTATTGTTCAATTGGTTCAATTGAAGGTATGGAAAACAATACCATTACTGTTAACGGTGTGGCAAAAGCATTTGCTATGACAGGATGGAGAATTGGTTATATTGGTGCTCCAGAATTCATTGCAAAAGCTTGTACAAAAATACAAGGTCAAGTAACAAGTGGCGCCAATTCAATTGCACAACGAGCTACTATTGCTGCATTACAAGCAAATCCTTCTCAAATAAAATATATGGTTGATGCTTTTCATAAACGCCGTAATTTAGTTTTCGGATTAATGAAAGAAATTCCAGGGTTTAAATTAACTAACCCAGAGGGTGCATTTTATGTTTTCCCAGATGTATCAGCATATTTTGGAAAAACATTAAGAGGTACTGAAATTAAAGACGCTACAGATTTTGCTATGTATTTATTAGCAGAAGCTAATGTAGCAACAGTAACTGGTGATGCTTTTGGAAGTCCAAATTGCTTACGACTATCATACGCAACAAGCGAAGAACTACTAATTGAAGCCCTAAAAAGAATCAAAGAAGCTTTAATTTAATATATCGCCCCTTGGAAACTTGGGGCTTTTTTAAATTACTAATTGACTATGAAACAATTGTTTTTTGTATTTGCATTTTTCTCTATTTACTTTTCTTTTTCACAAAATTTGCATAAAGAATTCTTAGATAAAACTATAGTTGAATTAAAAAAAGATAGTAAAATCGATTCAAAAGATTTTAGAGCATATGATTTACTTGAAAGTTTTTATAATGAGGTTCTTCAATCAGATAATGTTGAATTAACTGAAGAAACTTCGAAAAAAATTGAAGCTTATATAGTAAAGGATAAAATTCCAAACAATCATTTATTGGTATTGTTTTTAATGTATCAAGAACATATCACACAGGCATTACAAAATAATGAAAGAACAAATTCAGAATATCAAGTAGCTTGTGTCAATCTCTTAGAAAATGAGATTAATGCAATTTATTCAAAAATTCCAGCTTTAATTTATATTTATAAATTTGAAGCTTTAAGCGCAAATGATAATGAGGCTGAATCTAAAAGAGTACTTTTTGAAGGAGTCAAGAAATATCCTAATTCAATTCCATTAAAAGTTTATTTTTATCTCTCATCTGGAGATATTAGTCTAAAAAAAGATTTAATTGAAAATCATAAGAATCATTGGATGATAAAACAATTCGAAATTAAATAATTAAAAATCTTATGAATAAAAAAATACTATTATTAGGTTCTGGTGAGCTTGGAAAAGAATTTGTAATTGCCGCACAACGAATCGGACAAACCGTAATCGCTGTGGATAGCTATGAAAATGCACCCGCAATGCAAGTCGCACACGGTTTTGAAGTAATCAATATGTTAGATGGGTCCGAATTAGACAGAATTGTAGCCAAACATCAACCTGATTTTATAGTTCCCGAAATTGAAGCCATTCGTACGGAGCGTTTTTATGACTATGAAAAACAAGGAATTACCGTAGTGCCATCAGCAAAAGCTGCTAATTTTACCATGAACAGAAAAGCCATACGCGATTTAGCGGCTAAAGAGTTAGGTTTAAAAACGGCAAATTATCGTTATGCTACTTCATATGAAGAATTACAAAAATCAGTTGCCGAAGTAGGAATGCCTTGTGTAGTAAAACCATTAATGAGTTCATCTGGAAAAGGACAATCTACAATAAAATTAAATGAAGATATTGAAAAAGCTTGGAACTATGCTGTAGAAGGTTCACGTGGCGATATTGTAGAAGTAATTGTAGAAGCATTCGTAAATTTTCATTCGGAAATTACACTTTTAACGGTAACTCAAAATAATAATTTGCCAACTCTTTTTTGCGCACCAATTGGCCACCGCCAAGAACGAGGCGATTATCAAGAAAGTTGGCAACCAGCCCGAGTTTCAGAAGCTGATATTTCAGAAGCACAAGACATGGCAAAAAAAGTTACTGAGGCTTTAGGTGGTGCAGGACTTTTTGGCGTTGAATTCTTCTTAACTAATGAAGGTGTATATTTCTCAGAATTATCACCAAGACCTCACGATACAGGTATGGTAACTTTAGCCAACACGCAAAATTTTAACGAATTTGAACTACATTTACGGGCTATTTTAAGTTTACCAATTTATGAAATCACACAAGAAAGAGCCGGAGCAAGTGCCGTTATTTTGGCTTCAGCAAATTCTAATCATCCCACTTTTTCTGGTATTGAAAACGTAGCGTTTCAACCAAAAACAGATTTCAGACTTTTTGGAAAACCAACTTCTCGACCTTACAGAAGAATGGGTGTGGTGTTACATTATGATACATTAAATACGCCAGTGGAAGAAATTGTTGAAAGAGCAAAAAAAATAGCTACTTTAGTAACAGTAAATGTTTAACACAATGAAAAAAATAGTAGTACTTGTTTTCAGTTGTTTATTTATTGTTTCTTGTGGCCCAAGAAGATTAGGTTGTGGTCCTAGAAGATGTGAAGTAAAAACATCAACTCCTGTTAACTCGGATATAAACAAAATACAAGTTACATAAATGAAAAAAAAGATTGAAATTTTAGCTCCAGCTAAAAATTTAATACAAGGAATAGCTGCTATAAATGCAGGTGCAGATGCTGTTTACATTGGCGCGCCTTTGTATGGTGCCAGATCTAATGCCACCAATTCTATTGAAGATATTGCAGAATTGGTAAAATACGCACACTTATTTAATGCTCAGGTTTTTGTGGTTATCAATACAATTTTGTACGATAATGAATTAGAATCTTGTCGTCAAATGATTTGGAAATTGTATCATATAAATGTCGATGCCTTGATTATTCAAGATATGGCGATTATGGAGATGGAATTACCGCCAATTGTACTACACGCAAGTACACAAGCCAATAATCGTGATGCGGATAAAATTAAATTCTTAGCCGATGCCGGAATCAAGCGTGTCGTATTAGCTAGAGAATTAAATTTAAGTCAAATTAAAGAAATCAGTCAAGCGTCTGATGTAGAATTAGAATTTTTTGTTACGGGTGCCTTATGTGTTTCGTTTAGTGGAAATTGCTATATGAGTGTGGCAAATGGCGAACGTTCAGCAAATAGAGGTTCTTGTGCTCAAAATTGCCGTTTGCCTTATAATTTAATAGATGGTAATGGCGATACGTTAATTAAAAATAGTCACTTGCTTTCTATAAAAGATTTTGATGTTTCGAATCAAATTCCAAATTTAGTTGAAGCAGGAATTTCGTCTTTTAAAATTGAAGGACGTTTGAAAGATATTGTTTATGTTAAAAACAACGTATCTTATTTACGACAAAAATTAGATGCTTTTTTAGCAGAAAATAACAATAAATATACCAAAGCTTCTTCTGGAAAATGCACGTATTCTTTTGATTCTTCTTTAGATAGAAGTTTCAATCGTGGCTATACAGATTATTTCGTAAATGAAAGACATCAAGCGATTGGTTCTTGGGAAAGTCCAAAATCAAAAGGACAATATATTGGAAAATTAATCAAAACGGTTGGTAATTCGTACGAAATTGAAAACGGACATTTCTTAAACAACGGTGATGGATTGTGCTTTATTAATTCTGATAATGAAGCGGAAGGCATCTACGTAAATAAAGTAGAAAACGGAATTGTATATCCAAATGTATTGAAAGAAATTGCAGACGGAACTTTCATTTACAGAAATAACGATGCTGCTTTCATCAAAATTGTAGAAAGAGAAGATAGTGCGATTAGAAAAATAAGCACAACTTTAGTACTAAAAGAAAATGAATCAGGTTTCGAATTAATTGCTACTGATGAAGATGGAAATGCAAGTATTGCTACATTAGTACATCCAAAGGAGCTTACAAAAAATAACGAATCTATAGCAGAAAATTTCAAATTTAATTTAGCAAAAACAGGTTTTACACCCTATAATGCGGATGAAATTACGATTGAATTTTCTCAAAATTGGTTTCTGCCGATATCAAAAATTAACGAAATGCGAAGAACGGTTTTCGAACAATTATCGGAAATTCGTTTAAATAATTATGTTCGAAAGGAGCATCAAATGGTAAAAACATCACATCCTTATCCAGAAACCAAATTGGATTTTATGTATAATGTTTCCAATAAAACGGCTCGAAAATTTTACGAACGTCACGGTGTTACCGAAATTGAAAAAGCATTCGAATTACAATGGGATCCAGGAAAATCACGTGTAATGACTACCAAATATTGCATCAAATACGAATTAGAGCGTTGCCCAAAATACCATCCAGAACATCGAGATAAAAAAGTAAAAGAACCGTTGGTTTTAAAGCAGGGTGAATTAGAATACAAACTAAAATTCAATTGCAAACCTTGCGAGATGGAAATTTGGGAAAAAGATGCCGAATTTGAAATTGAGGATGAAGATTAATTTAATACCATAATTATGAAGAAATTACTTTTGTTTTTATTGATTTGTAACAACTCAATTATTTTCGCACAAGAAAAAAAAGAAACAGCTAAGATTCAAATTGTAGAAGCATCCTGTGGACAATGCCAATTTGGGATGAAAGAAAATGGTTGCGATTTAGCTGTAAGGATTGAAGGTAAATCTTATTTTGTAAAAGGAACTTCAATCGATTCTCACGGCGATGCCCACGCCAAAGATGGATTTTGTACCTGTATTAGAAAGGCAGAAGTTGTTGGAGAAATAAAAGATAATAGATTTATTGTAACGTATTTTAAATTAATGCCTTTACAGCAACCTAAATTATAGAAAAATCTATGGAAAACACAGTTTTACACAAAGCAAATACAAGAGGTCACGCCAATCACGGTTGGTTAAACGCTTATCACAGTTTCAGTTTCGCAAGTTGGTACAATCCAGAAAGGGTACAATTTGGAATGTTAAGGGTCTTAAATGACGATACTATTGCCGCAGGAATGGGTTTTGGCACGCATCCACACGATAATATGGAGATAATTACCATCCCTTTAGAAGGTGATTTGGCGCATAAAGATAGTATGGGAAATGAATCGACTATTAAAACGGGTGATGTGCAAGTTATGAGTGCTGGAACTGGAATTCAACATAGTGAGTTCAACCCAAATGCTGATTTACAAACGAAATTATTTCAAATTTGGTTGTTTCCAAAATATAAAAATGTAACACCTCGTTACCAACAAATTACTTTAGACGTTACCAAACAAAAAAATAATTTTGCTCAAATTTTATCCCCAAACGCAGAGGATGAAGGCGTTTGGATTTATCAAGACGCCTGGTTTTATTTAGCGGATTTCGACAAAGATTTTTCTAAAACTTATGAAATAAAAAAAGCAGACAATGGCTTGTATGTGTTTGTGATTTCAGGAATAATTTCTGTTAATGGTCAGGAATTGGAAACTAGAGATGGTTTTGGAATTTGGAATTTTAAAAACTTAGAATTTACAGCTACAACAGATGCGAAGTTTTTATTAATGGAAATCCCAATGAATCAATAAAAATAATAAATGGTTCAGTATACAACAACGGTGCATGCTACTTTTGAAAAAGTATGGCATCATTTGATTTATAAAATTGAAAATCCAGAAAATTTTGTCCCTGGTATAAGTGATGTATTTGTTTTAGAAAAAAATGATGACTTTGTTATTAGAAAAATGACAGTTACCACGCCAGATAATACAACAACTTTAACGGAAAAGATTACGTTTATCCCATATAAAGTAAGATTTTTGTTAGTAGAACATCCAAAATTTGAAGGCTATGTAGATAATGACATTAAACCAATTTCGGACGATGAAACAGAAATAACTTTTACAATAAATTGGAAAGACAAAACTACCCAATCTGAAATAAATAATTTTGAATTGGTAAAAAACGCAGTTGAAAAAACGAAATTATATATTGAAAAAAATTAATGAAACAACCACCTAAATGGAAATTTGCAATCATGGTATGGTTAGCAATCTATCCTACAATTACTTTAGTTAGTTTTCTGATTGGAGATATAATAAAAAGTTGGCCCTTGCCTTTTAAAACATTATTGATGACAGGAATTTTAGTTCCGTTAATGGTTTTTGTTTTGCTTCCTTTATTAAGAAAGCTTTTAGGAGACTGGCTTCATAAATAAAAAAGAAAGGGAAACTTCAAATGAAATTTCCCTTTTTTTAATTTATAGATTTTTTTATTTCTTTAAACTTATATTTTCAAATGTGGAAACATCTACAATTTCTTCGGTATCAATATCAAATGAAATCTTTACCCTATCACCAACCGCAGTTAATGGCAATTGATTTGATATTTGTGAAGAGCCTACAAAAATATTTTGATATTCTTTAACAGTAAAATAATAAAAACTATTTCCGTTTTTTACATCGTTTTGAATTCTTACAATGGTAGATTCAACAACTTTTTTAGATGATTTGCTATCAACGTTTATTTTATTTCCGGAAGAATTAAATGCTGTTTTATAAGCGGTTAATGCTTCACGCATTGTATTTCCTGTTCCAACAATCGTATAATCTGAAATGGATACCATAGCATACATTTTTACTAATCCGCCATTGTCTTTTAACGTCATTACATAGGTAGGAATATTGTTAATGTTATACGGAATAGGCAACGAAGCCACAAATCCTTTTTCTTGTACTTTTCCTTGTGCTGAACTTTGTGCTGCAATTTCAGTAGCTCCACTTTGTTTGTAAAATGTAGTATGTTTGGTTCGTGTGTCAACTAAAACAAACCCTACTGCAGATTCATCTTTTCCTACTGAAGTAATTCCTGTATACCAATATGATTTATTGTCTTTTCCATACACTAACGTTAAATCTTCTGTAATTTGAAGCTTATTTTCATTAGAAAAATTCCAATATCCTTTTACATATTCACCCCAATCATTTAATTGGTCTTTAATAAAAGATATTGGTTGAATTCTATCTACCCAAGCTGGAGTGTTTTTAATGTCATATTCTTTAATATCTCCGTTTTGTGCATTTACTACAACAACGCCTGTAGCATCATTTCCAGAAAAGCCCACTTGTTTTTTGTATTTAGTAACTACCCAAAAAGGCATTCCTGAGTCATCAATTTCGAAAGAAAAATCAGTCAACCCAACCGTATTATAGCCATTAAAATATAAATAGCGATGTAAATTGCTTTGAAAATAGGCCTCTTGTTGGTATTTTAAAAAAATGGGTTTCCCATTTAATTCTTGAACTAATTTCACATCTCTTTCATTAGTTGCAGAAACCATTACATATCCTGTAGTTCCTTTTTTATTGTTTAGCCATTTAAAAAATCCTGAATGTTCTAAAGGGGCAATCCAAAATAATTTTCCGTTTACTTTTTGTATGTAAAATTCCCCCAAGTGCGCTTGACTTCCTAACGCTGGTTGACTTCCTAATATTTTTTCACCTAATAAATAGGCTAAAGATTCATCTACAACTCGAATTTCATTCATAGAAATAGGTGCTATATGATTGGTCAATTTATCGCCATTTTCTACTTTTCCAATTAAGTTTCTGTAGTCTTCACTTCTAAAAAGTGGATGTGAAGTAAAAAATGGTAAAATAAACGAATATATAATTGCAATACCTATTAATAATGCTGGAATCTTCCAAAAAACCTGAACTGGTTTGTAACTTTTTCCATCTGAACTAATTGTGAATTTAGAAAAAGTAAAAAACAATAAAGCTGCTATTATTATAAATAAAACAGTTATTCCAGAAAAGCCATAACTTATTACTGGAAGTGTTACATAAAAAAAGAAAAGAGTTACAAGTAGCACTAAAACTATTGGAAGAATTTTTTTCATTTTATTTTAATTTAGATGTTGTAAATATTAGTCATTATTTTGATAAGATTGTTACAAAATAAGTATTTTTGTTTTTTAAAAACTTGAAACAATAAACTTGAAACAAATAAATATGAAAGCATACGTTTTTCCAGGTCAAGGAGCTCAATTTACCGGAATGGGTAAAGATTTATATGAATCATCACCTTTAGCAAAAGAAATATTTGAAAAAGCAAACGATATTTTAGGTTTCCGAATTACAGATATTATGTTTGAAGGAACTGCAGAAGAATTAAAAGAAACTAAGGTGACACAACCAGCTGTTTTTTTACATTCGGTAATTTTAGCAAAAACTTTAGAGAATTTTAAACCAGAAATGGTAGCGGGTCATTCATTAGGTGAATTTTCAGCTTTAGTTGCTAATGGAGCTTTATCTTTTGAAGACGCACTTTTGTTAGTTTCGAAGAGAGCTTTAGCTATGCAAAAAGCTTGTGAAATTGTACCGTCAACTATGGCAGCTGTATTAAATTTAGATGATAAAATTGTTGAAGACATTTGCGCTTCAATTGACGGTGTTGTAGTAGCTGCAAATTATAATTGTCCAGGTCAATTGGTAATTTCAGGTGAATATAAAGCCGTGGAATTGGCTTGTGAAAAAATGAAAGAAGCTGGAGCCAAACGCGCATTAATTTTACCTGTTGGAGGAGCATTCCACTCACCAATGATGGAACCAGCAAGAGAAGAATTAGCTGCGGCTATTGAAGCTACAGAATTTTCTCAACCTATTTGTCCTGTATATCAAAATGTAACAGCAAGTGCGGTTTCTGATCCTGATGAAATTAAGAAAAATTTAATTATTCAATTGACTGCACCCGTTAAATGGACGCAATCTGTAAATCAAATGATAGCCGATGGCGCTTCAAGTTTCACAGAAGTTGGGCCGGGAAAAGTATTGGTTGGCTTGGTAAATAAAATAAACAAAGAGGTAGAAACTATTTCTGCGTAAAAAAAAGCTCCGATAATTTTATCGGAGCTTTTTTTATATAAAATTAACTTCTAATTTTCTGTTCCCATTTCCAAGCGCTTTTTAAACTATCGTCTAAATTTAGTGTTGTTTTCCATCCCAAAATACGATTTGCTTTATCAGTATTAGCATACGCTTCAGTAATATCGCCTTCTCGTCTTCCTACAATTTTATAATTTAGTTTTTGTCCTGTAACTTTTTCAAAAGATTGAATGACTTCTAATACCGAACTTCCTTTTCCAGTGCCTAAATTAAAAGTTTCAACTGAATCTATATTTTTTTTATTTAATAAACGCTGCATAGCTATTACATGTGCTTTTGCTAAATCTACAACATGAATATAATCTCTAATTGCTGTTCCATCTATTGTTGGGTAATCATTTCCAAAAACGGATAGCTCTTTTCGTAATCCCATAGCAGTTTGTGTAATAAACGGCACTAAATTTTGCGGAACACCTAGAGGTAATTCGCCAATTTCAGACGATTGATGCGCGCCAATTGGATTAAAATAACGTAGTAAAATAGCATTTAATGCGCTTACTTTTGAAGTATCAGTAATGATTTCTTCACCTATTTGCTTTGTATTTCCGTAAGGCGACATTGCGGTTTGAATTGGTGCGTCTTCTGTAATTGGCATTTTTTCGGCTTGACCGTAAACCGTACAAGAAGAACTAAAAATAAAATTTGCGGACTTTAATTTAATAAGTTCCTGCAACATGTAAATCAAAGCACTTATATTATTTTCGTAATACAATAACGGATTTTCAACACTTTCGCCAACGGCTTTACTTGCTGCAAAATGAATTACTCCAGAAATATCAGTATACTTTTTAAAGAAATTTTGAACGGCAGCTTTTTCCCTTAAATCGATATTTTCAAAAATTGGTTTTTTACCGGTAATTCGTTCAATTCCATTTAATACTTCCATAGATGAATTGGAAAGATTATCAATTGCAATAACCTCAAACCCTTCATTCTGCAATTCTACAACGGTATGTGAACCGATAAAGCCTAAACCACCTGTTACTACTATTTTCATTTATTTAAGATTATAGAATATAGATTATAGAATATAGATGTACTGTAAGGTCTTTTCTCTATTTTCTATTTTCTATTTTCTTATGTCATATATTCTAAAACCGTGTCGGTAATAAATTTAATTTGTTCATCGTCTAATTCCGTATGCATAGGTAACGCAATTACCTCTTTACATAACTGATTGGTTACTGGAAAATCTTCTTCTTTATAACGAGTATCAGCATACGCTTTCTGACTGTGTAATGGAATTGGATAATAAATAGCACAAGGAATACCTTTTTCTTGTAACTGCGCTAATAATCCATCGCGTTTTCCATTCGTAATTCGAATAACATATTGATGAAATACATGACAATCGCAACTTTCGCAAATAGTTGGCGCAACGATATTTTTATTCACACCTAATGCTAGTGAATATTTTCTCGCAGCAACTTGACGCGCACTGTTGTATGTGTCTAAATGAGGTAATTTTGCTTTTAAAACGCCCGCTTGAATACTATCTAATCGAGAATTTACACCTACAACATCGTGATGATATCGTTCATACATTCCGTGATTTACAATTCCTCTAATACTATGTGCTAAATTGTCATCGTTGGTATAAATCGCACCACCATCGCCGTAACAACCTAAGTTTTTAGATGGAAAAAAAGAAGTAGCAGCTACGTGCCCAATGGTTCCCACTTTCTTTTTAGAGCCATCTTTTGATGTATAATCCGCTCCAATTGCTTGTGCATTATCTTCAATTACAAATAAATTATGTGCGTTGGCAATTTCCATAATCGCATCCATATTGGCAGCTCGACCAAATAAATGTACAGGAACAATCGCTTTAGTTTTTGGAGTAATCGCTTTACGAATACATTCTAATGAAATATTCATATTATTCATATCTACATCCACCAAAACTGGAGTTAATTGCAACAAAGCGATAACTTCAACGGTTGCTGCGAAGGTAAAATCAGCAGTTATGACTTCATCGCCAGGTTGTAAACCCAATCCCATCATCGCAATTTGAAGCGCATCTGTTCCGTTTGCACAAGGAATTACGTGTTTTACGCCTAAATATTTTTCTAAATCAGCCTGAAATTGATGTACTAAAGGACCATTTATATATGTATTGTTGTCTAAAACATCTTGAATAGACGCGTTTACTTCTTCTTTTATTTTTTCGTATTGACTTTTTAAGTCAACCATTTGTAATTTTTTCATCTTCCTAATATAATTAAGTCAAGCAAAAGTAAGAAATTCTGCTTACATTTTTTGTGTTACATAAAAGAAACGTAATTTAGCGACATAAATTAGTACTATGTCATTTATTTATAACTTTATACTCCTTTTTGCTTCGCAGCTTTTAAAGATATTGGCGCTTTTTAGTCCAAAATTAAACTTGTTTGTACAAGGAAGAAAATCAGTTTTTGAAATTTTGAAAAATAATATTCAAGAATTTGATAAAACAATTTGGTTTCATGCAGCATCTTTGGGAGAATACGAACAAGGGTTGCCAGTAATTGAAAAAGTCAAACAAAAGTATCCAAATCATAAAATAATAATTACTTTTTTTTCGCCTTCGGGATATGAAGTACGTAAAAATAATACCGTTGCAGATGTTACGGTATATTTGCCTTTGGATACAATTTCTAATGCAAAACAATTCTTAAAAGTTGTGCATCCGGAACTGGTGTTTTTTATTAAGTACGAATTTTGGCCGAATTATCTTAGGGAATTAAGAAATCAAAATATTAAGACCTATTTAATATCTGGAGTTTTTAGAAAAAATCAGGCGTTTTTTAAATGGTATGGCAGATTTTATAGAAAGGCATTGAAAACATTTACCTATTTTTTTGTACAGAATGAAACTTCAAAAAAATTATTACAATCTATAGGTTTTGAAAATGTTAAAATTTCTGGCGACACCCGTTTTGATAGGGTAGTGGCGATTTTAGAAAAAGACAATACTTTAGATTTTATCGAACAATTTAAAAACAATCAAACTACAATTGTAATTGGTAGTAGTTGGCCAAAAGATGAAGAGTTATTGGTGAATTTCATTAATCAAGCAGCGGATAATGTAAAATTTATAATTGCACCGCATAATATCAAAGCGGAGCAAATAACAAATATAAAATCACAAATAACAAAATCTTCTGTTTTATTTTCAGAAAAAAGTAATATTGATTTATCCAGTTTCAATGTTTTCATAATCGATACCATTGGAATTTTAACGAAAATTTATTCCTACGCCGATATTGCCTACGTTGGTGGTGGTTTTGGTAATCCGGGTGTACATAATGTTTTAGAACCAGCTACTTTTGGAATTCCTATTATTATGGGCCCAAATTATTCACACTTTGCAGAAGCTATTGCTTTAGTTGGTTTAGGAGGTTGTATTTCAATTAAAGATACGAATTCATTAACGGAAACTTTTAATCTTTTGCTTCAAAACGAAGATGAACGAGTTGAAAAAGGGCACATTTGTAGTACATTTGTTCAAATGAATAAAGGTGCTACATCTCATATATTGAGTAATATAAAAATTTAAATTTTTAATAAAATGAAAAACAGAATCACATTGCTTTTTGGAAAAGTTAAACAATTACTTTTTAATTATCCTTTTGTTTTATTAATGTCTTTAGCGTTTGTATTAACAGTGATTTATGGTATTGAATATGAGCCAAAAAAAGAATCTGCATTTCTACTACTTAAGTTAGGACTCACATTTTCACTAGGTATTTCTTTGCAATTCGCATTAAAAATACTTTCTCAAAGAATTAAATACGGAATTGTCTGGCAACTTTTAGGATTTGTGTTTTTAATAATATATTTCTTTATTTTTCCAAAAAAGGAGGAGGATTTTTCAGGATTTTATGTTTTTTTAATTATACCAACATACATACTTTCGCATTTACTTGTTTCTTTTGTAGCCTTTATAAAGGAAGGTACATCCGAACTTAATTTTTGGCAGTATAATAAAAATTTATTTGTCAATTTGTTTTTAACAGCTGTATTTACTGGCGTGTTAATTGGTGGTGTAGAACTTGCTATTTTAGCTATTGAAGAACTTTTTAATTTTGATTTTGATGGTAAGTTGTACGCTGATACTTTTTTTGCTTTAGGAATTTTTGGAAGCACTTTTATATTTTTACTTTTTAACGAATCGGGTCTTGATTATTTAGAAAAAGAAGGGAAGTATCCTGTAGTATTAAAGTTTTTCACACAATTTATTTTAATACCACTTTTGATAATATATGTTGTCATTTTGTATTTCTATTGCGCAAAAATTGTAATTAATTGGCAATTACCTAGAGGCTGGGTATCTTACTTAGTTTTAGCTTATTCTATAGTTGGAATTTTCGCATTATTGTTGGTACACCCTTTAAAAGAATTGAAATTAAAATCTTGGATTGTAATTTTCAGCAAATTATTTTATTACACTTTAATTCCTTTAATTATTTTATTGTTTGTTGCTATTTTTACTAGAGTACTTCAGTATGGCTATACAGAGGCAAGATATTTTGTTTTGTTAATTTCATTATGGCTAACAATTCTT
>NZ_JBIISE010000018.1:0-43613 GCF_044341185.1 Flavobacterium sp. | reverse complement strand
CAGGAATTGTAAGAAACTTTACTAACTTCGGAATTTTCGTAGAATTAGAAGAAGGAATTGATGGTTTAGTTTACATTTCTGATTTATCTTGGACTAAAAAAATCAAACATCCATCAGAATTTGTTAACGTTGGTGACAAATTAGATGTTGTAGTTTTAGAATTAGATGTTGAAGCTCGTAAATTATCTTTAGGTCACAAACAAACTTTAGATAATCCTTGGGACAAACATGAAGCTGCTTATGCAGTAGGTACAGTTCACACAGGTACTGTTTCTGAAATTGTTGACAAAGGTGCTACTGTAGAATTTTCTGAAGACGTACAAGGATTTGTTCCTACTCGTCATTTAGAAAAAGAAGATGGTAAAAAATTGAAAAAAGGTGATTCAATTGAATTTAAAGTTATCGAATTTAACAAAGAATTCAAAAGAATTGTTGCTTCACATACTGCTACTTTCAGAGAAGAAGAAGAGAAAAACTTCAAAGCTGCTTCTAACGAATCAAGCAATAACAATGTAGCTACATCTTCAAACAATGCTGAAAAATCTACTTTAGGTGATATTGATGCATTAATGGAATTAAAAGCAAAAATGGAAAAATCAGAGAAAAAATAATTTTCTAATTTTATACAAAAAGTAATCCCAATCAGAAATGGTTGGGATTTTTTTATAAATACAATCATACATTATGTTTAAAGATATAGATTTCAAAAAAGCGCTACAAGAATTGCCAGAAAAGGAGAAAGACAAACTTATTTTAAGATTGTTGCGAAGAGATTTGGATTTAGCAGAAAAATTATATTTTGAATTAGTAGACACCGATTCTATTGAAGACAAACGTAGTATAATGGAAATAAATATTTCTAAACAAATTCATCGTTTTTCTGAGAATTTTCATTCATTAGATTATATCGCAATTGAAATGCGTAATATCAGCGGAAAAATTTCGCATCACGTAAAAATTACAAAAGATAAGTTTGGAGAAATTAGCTTGAATTTACAAATGCTAAATGAAGTTATAGAGCAAAATGATTTTTCTTTGACGCATTCAAAGCCACAAAAATCATCTAAATTTTATAATTATGTAATTGTTCGAACTTTTAAAATATTACTTTTAATTCAGGCACTTCACGAAGATTTTCTTTTGGATTTTAAAGAAAATTTGAATAGGCTAGGAGTCAATATTTCTAAGGACAAGATGCTTTTAAAAACGGCAAACTATAACAGTTTAGATATCAACTGGATTTTAGAGGCAGAAATACCAGAAAATATTCTTCAAATTCATAAAGAAATAAAAGCGGCAGGATTTTTAAAATAGAAATTACGCAGAGAAAGTACAGATCTTTATAAAAAAAACCTTTTAAGTTTTGAATTAAAAGGTTTTTTTTATTCTATTATAATTATTTTATCTTAAAACAGCTTCAAATTTTGTTTCGAAATTGCTTTGTAATTTATTCATAATTTTATCAATTTGAACATCTGTTAGTGTGTTTGAAGTATCTTGAAGAACAAAACTCAAAGCATACGATTTTTTTCCTTCTGGAAGGTTTTTTCCTTCGTACACATCAAATAAGTTAATGTTTTTTAATAACGATTTTTCCGTTTGTTTTGCCACTACATATAACTTCTCAAAAGTTACAGATTGACTTACTAATAAAGCTAAATCTCTTCTTACTTCTGGGAATTTAGGAATATCAACTACTTTTATTTTATTTGAAACATACTTTTGAATGGCATCCCAATTTAGATCTCCATAAAACACGTCTTGTTTAATGTCAAATTGTTTTAAAACTGATTTTTTAATGGTTCCGAATTCGACAATCACTTCATTTCCAATAGCAAAACCGATTCCTTCAGCAAAAACATCTTGTGATACTGGAACTGTTTTTACTTTAGTATCGATGTTTAATTTAGATAAAACAGCTGTAATATACCCTTTGAATAAAAAGAAATCTGTAGGTTTTTGAGCTAAATTCCAACTTTCAGATGAAGCATTACCTGACATAGTTATTGTTAAATGCTTTTTTTCTGTGTAATTTTCTTCAATGGAATGATATGTTTTTCCAAATTCAAATAATTTTAAATCTGAATTTCTTCTATTAATATTATAAGAAACTGCTTCTAAAGCTGAAAACAATAATGATTGACGCATTACAGATAAATCATTACTTAATGGATTTAACATCGTAACTGTTTCGTTTGAAAGTATTTGTTCAGAATACGCTACGTAATTTGAAGTCGTTAAGGAATTGGCCATCATTTCATTAAATCCTAATGAACACAATTGATTAGCGATTATATTTTGCACTTTAAATTCTTCTGTTCTTGAAGAATTTGAAACCGATGCGTTAATTTTATTAGGAATTTTAATGTTGTTATAACCGTAAACTCTTAAAATTTCTTCAATAACATCTACTTCTCTCTGAACATCTACTCTGTACGGAGGAATATTTAATCCCAAACCAGCATCAGAAATACTATTGATTTTTATATCTAATGAAGCCAAAATATTTTTAATGGTTTCTTTTTTAAGTTCTTCTCCAATTAATTTATTTACTTTTTCAAAAGATAGAAAAACATTAAAATCTTCTATCTTTTTAGGATAAATGTCAATTAAATCTGAAGTAATTTCGCCACCTGCAACTTCTTGGATTAATAAAGCGGCACGCTTTAACGCATAGTCTGTTATTTGTGGATCAATTCCTCTTTCAAATCGGAATGAAGCATCTGTTGATAAAGTATGACGCTTTGCGGTTTTTCTAATAGAAACTGGATTAAAATAAGCACTTTCTAAGAAAATATTAGTAGTAGTTTCCGTTACTCCAGAATTTGCACCACCAAATACTCCTGCCATACAAATAGGTCCAGATTCGTCACAAATCATTAAATCTTCTTCGTGTAAAGCACGTTCTATACCATCTAAAGTTGTAAATTTTGTACCTGCAGCAACTGTTTTTACAATTATTTTATTTCCACTTATTTTATTCGCATCAAAAGCATGTAAAGGTTGTCCTAATTCGTGTAATACGTAATTTGTAACGTCAACAATATTGTTTTTTGGAGTAAGTCCAATTGCTTTTAAACGGTTTTGCAACCAACTTGGCGATGGTTTTACAGTGATTCCAGAAATAGTTACACCAGCATATCGAGGTGCTAATTTAGCATCTTCAACTTTAACATCTATTTTTAAAGTTCTTTTATCGACTTTAAATTTACTTACAGAAGGTGTAATAAATTCAGTAGTAACATTAGATTGTAATAAACCTGCTTTTAAATCACGGGCAACTCCCATATGACTCATAGCATCCGCACGATTTGGAGTTAAACCAATTTCAAAAACTTCATCTACTTCTATGTTAAAAACTTTACTTACAGGCGTTCCTGGTTGTAAATCGTCGGACAAAACCATAATTCCATCATGACTAGTTCCTAAACCAATTTCGTCTTCGGCACAAATCATTCCGTGGCTTTCTTGTCCTCTAATTTTTCCTTTTTTTATTTCAAAAGCATTTCCGTCTTTGTCATATAATTTTGTTCCAATTGTAGCAACAGGAACTTTTTGTCCAACGGCAACATTGTTGGCACCACAAACTATTTGTACAGGTTCGTTTCCATCACCTAAATCTACTGTAGTAATTTTTAATTTATCAGCATCAGGATGTTTTTCACATGTTAAAACATGCCCTACAACAATACCTTTTAGTCCACCAGTAACACTTTCAAAAGCTTCAACAACTTCAACTTCCAAACCTAAATCGGTAAGTAAAGCAGCTGTTTCATCTGATTTCCAGTCTATTTTAATAAATTGTTTTAGCCAATTATAAGAAATACGCATGTTTCGAAATTTTAATAAGATTGCAAAGATAAGTATTTGATTAGAATTTAAAAGTAATTTTTGTACTTCATACCGAATTTATTAGTAAAATATTTTTCTATAAAATTCAATTTGAAACATATTGTTTTTGTAATTTTGTATTTCGTTTTATAAAATTGAAAATGGAAAAAGGTCATCATGGCTTGCACAAACTTTCTGCAGCCGGTTTACTAGTTACGCTAGGTATTATTTATGGAGATATTGGAACTTCTCCTTTGTATGTTCTTAATGCAATTATTGGAAAAAATCCTATAGATTCAGATATCATAAAAGGAGCCATTTCATGTATTTTTTGGACATTAACACTTCAAACCACAATTAAATACGTTATTCTTACACTTCGAGCGGATAATAATGGTGAAGGCGGAATCTTTTCTTTATATGCTTTAATTAGAAAAGCTAAAATTAAATGGTTATTGTTTCCAGCCATAATTGGTGGATGTACGTTATTAGCCGATGGTATTATTACGCCGCCTATTTCTGTTTCATCAGCTATAGAAGGTGTAAAAACAATGTATCCAAGTTTTGAAGAAAAATACATAATGTATATTGTAATAATAATTTTAACGTTATTATTTGCAATTCAACAGTTCGGTACTAAATTTATTGGAAAGTTTTTCGGACCTGTAATGTTCGTTTGGTTTGCTATGTTAGGTGGTTTAGGTTTAATTCAAACCATTAATAACGTTGATATTCTTTCTGCTTTAAATCCGTATTACGCCTATAAATTACTTTCAATTCATGGAGGTTATTTATATTTAGGCGCTGTATTTTTATGTACAACAGGAGCAGAGGCCTTATATTCTGATTTAGGACATTGTGGAAAAGATAATATTAGAATTAGCTGGATTTTTGTAAAAGCAACTTTAATTTTAAATTATTTAGGTCAAGGTGCTTGGTTAATTCAGCATGATGGTCAAACTTTAGCACAAGCTGGAATTACAAACCCTTTTTACGGAGTAATGCCAGAATGGTTTTTACCTTTTGGAATTGCCATTGCAACTTTAGCAGCAATTGTAGCGTCACAAGCATTGATTAGTGGTTCATTTACTTTAATTAATGAAGCCATTCGTTTGAATTTTTGGCCAAAAGTTAAAATCAAATATCCAACAGAATTACGAGGACAATTATATATTCCTTCTTTAAATTGGTTACTTTGGGCAGGTTGTATTTTTATTGTACTTTATTTTGAAAAAGCAGCTGCAATGGAAGCCGCGTATGGTTTAGCAATTGTATTAACGATGTTAATGACAACTACACTGCTGAATTTTTATATGATAATTAAGAGATATAATAGAACCTTTATTTGGGTAATTGTAATCACTTATTTAATTATTGAATTGGCCTTTTTATATGCTTGTATGCATAAATTTGGAGAAGGTGGATACATTACTTTAATTATTGCATTTGTATTATTTGCCGTAATGACATGTTGGTATTTTGCAAGAAAAATTAGAAACAGATTTGTAGAATTTGTGAAATTAGATAAATATTTACCTGTTTTAGAAGATTTGAGTAGAGATGAATCTATTGCAAAATACGCTACAAATTTAGTGTATTTAACAAGTGCCGATAACCGATACGAAATTGAATCGAAAATCATTTACTCTATAATTAATAATAGTCCAAAGCGTGCTGATATTTATTGGTTTGCTCACGTTCATGTTGTAGATGAACCGTATACAATGGAATACAGAGTTTGTGAATTTATTCATGATGATGTTATTCGTGTTGATTTTAGATTAGGATTTAGAGTCGCGCCAAAATTTAATAAAATGTTTGCTCAAGTTGTAAAAGACATGCAAAAAAGGGGAGAAGTAGATTTAACAAGTAGATATACTTCTTTGCATAAACATAAAATTATTAGCGATTTTAGATTTGTATTAATAGAAAAATTCATGTCGTATGACAATGCTTTACCGTTTTATGAAAAACTAATTTTAGATGGTTATAATTTGTTAAAAAAGATGGGCTTATCTGAAGAAAAAGCATTTGGATTAGATCCTGGATCTGTTACTATTGAAAAGTTTCCATTAAAAATTTCAGAAACGAAAGCATTGAAATTAACAAGAATAGATTAAAATAAAAAAGCCAGAACTAAAAAATTCTGGCTTTTTTTTTATATCACTTTCTTAATCACTCTTAGTTTATGAGTATGCCTTCCTGTATCAACATTATAAATACCTAAATGGTCAATTCTATCAATTCTAACTTTTCCAGAAGCGTGAATGATGTAATTGTTTTCCATCATAATACCAACATGAATAATATTTCCTTCATCATTATCAAAAAAAGCTAAATCTCCAGGTTCACTTTCTTCAATAAAACTTAACGCTTCTCCTTGAACTGCTTGTTGTGAAGCATCTCTTGATAATTTATATCCATTTAATTTATACACCATTTGGGTAAACCCTGAACAATCAATCCCAAACGGCGATTTTCCACCCCATAAATAAGGTGCGTTTAAATATAAGAATGCCGTTTTTAAAATATTATCTTTAGATTTTATACCACATTCTTTTTGGCCATCAAATTGATAATTAGAAGTATTAATTTCATTAATGTCTAAAAAATTCAAGGTACTTCCCAATGGAATGGGCATTAATTGATTGGTGTCATAAGAAATAAAATCAATTAATTCGCCATTTAATATGAACTCTGATTTTTCTAATACATGATATTGATTTTCTGTAATTTTTTGAAATTGTTTTGAGTCAATCCAACCTTCATATGCATCGAAGGCGGAAACAATTTTTGTCCATTTCGGTGAAGATTCAATTATTTTAAAGGCTTCACCAAATAACAGCTGTGAAACCATTTCGCTTTTATCGCTGGCTTCGCTTCGTATCGGTACAATTCCTAAATTACAAATTCCAAACATTTAGTTATAATTGATAATTAACTATTGATAATAAAGCAATTGTTAATCTTAAAATTATTATTTATTTATGCTCTTTCAATAACAATTGCAGAAGCACCACCGCCACCATTACAGATAGCTGCTGCACCAATTTTTGCATTGTTTTGGGCTAGAACATTTATTAGTGTTACAATAATTCTGGCACCAGAACATCCAAGTGGATGACCTAATGAAACCGCGCCACCATTAACATTTATTCTATCATTATCTAATCCTAAAATTTTAGCATTTGCCAAACCTACAACTGAAAATGCTTCATTAAACTCAAAAAAGTCAACATCTGAAAGTGAAATTCCGGCTTTGTCTAATGCTTTTGGTAAAGCTTTTGCAGGAGCTGTTGTAAACCATTTAGGTTCTTGTGCAGCATCTGCATATGATTTAATGTATGCCAAAGGTTTTAAACCTAATTCATTTGCTTTTTCTTCACTCATTAATACCAATGCTGCAGCACCGTCATTTATTGTTGAAGCATTTGCCGCAGTAACTGTTCCTTCTTTAGTAAAAACGGCTGTTAAAGTAGGAATACGGTCTAATTTTACATTTGTATATTCTTCGTCTTTAGAAACGACAATCGGATCTCCTTTTCTTTGTGGTACTTCTACAGGAACAATTTCGGCATCAAATTTACCTGCATCCCATGCATTAGCAGAACGTGTATACGATTGTATAGCAAAATTATCTTGTTCTTCACGAGAAATAGCATATTCTGTAGCACATAAATCTGCAGAAACACCCATAGCATTTCCATCGTAAGCATCAGTAAGCCCATCTTTTTGCATTCCATCTACAAAAGTTGTTGGACCAAATTTAACACCATTTCTTAAATGCGCATAATGAGGTATTAAACTCATGTTTTCCATTCCACCAGCCACAATAATTTCTGCATCTCCAGCTATAATAGCTTGAGCGCCTTGCATTACAGCTTTCATTCCAGAAGCACAAACTTTATTTATGGTAGTACATATTACATCATTAGTTAATCCAGCATATAATGCAGCCTGACGCGCCGGTGCTTGTCCGTTACCAGCCTGAACCACATTACCCATTATTACTTCATCAACTAAAGAAGGGTTTAAATGTATTTTATTTAAAGCGCCTTTAATTGCTGCTGCTCCTAATTTGGTTGCAGATACACTTGATAATGCGCCCATGAAACTTCCAATTGGAGTCCTTACAGCCGATACGATAACTACTTTTTTGCTCATTTTATTTCAATTTAGTTTTGCGAAAATAACAAAATTTTACCAAATTTTAAACTATTTATTGCTTTTTATAGAGATATAGATGACCTAAATATATAATTTTCAAATATTGATTTTGATATTTGTTTATGTATAATGTTGATATTTAGTAGGTTTGTTTTAAATTTAAAAATTATACCTTTTTTTAATTGGAAATAAAAGAATGTTATCCTATATTTGCAACCGCAAAAAAGGATAATTCTTTGCGGAATTAATAGGAGAGGTGCCGGAGTGGTAACGGAGCAGATTGCTAATCTGTCGACGGGTGACTGTCGCCAGGGTTCGAGTCCCTGTCTCTCCGCTTTTTTCGGGGTGTAGCGTAGCCCGGTTATCGCGCCTGCTTTGGGAGCAGGAGGCCGCAGGTTCGAATCCTGCCACCCCGACATCATTTCGTTGTCAAACGAATAAAATTTAGGTTGCGTAGCTCAGCTGGATAGAGCAACTCACTTCTAATGAGTAGGTCCCAGGTTCGAATCCTGGCGCGATCACAAAAAAACCTCGATAGTTATATCGAGGTTTTTTTATTAAAAACTCACTTGTCTTAAAATCGTTTTTCCAAAAGGTATCAAAGTAATGTTCTCTATTTGATGGGTGGTTTTATTTTTTGCTTTGATTTTGATTTGACCATTACTAAAAGTCGCTTTGTTATCTTCAATAAATTCAAAACGATTGGAATCTATTGGTTTATAAGTTAAATCATCAAAATTTGTAAAATAGGATTTTCCTCTTTGTTCAATGGCTTCGATGGGTTTCGCATAAAACAATGCGCCGTAGCTGTAATACTTTTCCTTATTTGAATCTTCTTTAATTTGAATTTCAGTGGTAAACTCAATTTGAATCGCGTCTTCTTTACCAAATTTTCTATCAATAACTATGAAATCATTTTCCATAGAATAGCTTTCATTAGTTATAACATTAGTAGCCCAAGATGGTTTTCTAATTTTTATGATAGGTTGTGCGTAATTTGGATTTGAAATTTTGAAGGTAAATGTATTCTCGTAAGGATATTCCGTAATGGTTTCAATTTTTATGAATTGATTTTGAATTTTTGTTTCTATAGAATTAGGCATTAAAAGTACATTCACTAAGGTGTTTTCATTTTCCTTCAACCATGCCTTTTCAATAAAATAAGGTGTTATTCTTCCTGCATTCGGATTGCAACAAACCGCAACATCTTGATGCGCCGGCGAATATTTGTATCTCGTTTGATTGCGGTTGGGCTCAACTTCACCATTTTTTGTACCCATCATTTCATACGAATTATCGGTCTTTAAATAAGCAATACAAGAATAAATCGGATTTCTAGAACCTTGAGCTGCATTGTAGAAAATAGTTTCTATTGCTTCTGCCGTTTTAGGATTTCCTTGCTTTTGCAGCAAAACGGTATAACTGTCCAATAATTCGTGTAACGAACAGTATTCATAACCTACATGTGTTGCATCTGCAGTTCTTTCGGCAATCCATTCATCTCCAATTGCTCCACCTGTTAGTGTTGTAGCTTGTTCAATTCTTCGAATATAAATTTCTAGTGCTTTTTGTAATTCAGAATTATTAGCAGCATAAGTGGCAACTAATAAAGGACGTAAATGCTCATAGGTATGCACACCATACGATTGTAGTTTGTAGTTTGGATTTAAAATATTATTTAATTGAACGTCTTTTTCGGATTGATAGGTTTTGCTAAAGTCCAAAAATAAAAATAGGGCATAGTCAACGTATTTTTTATTGCCTGTGATTTGATACATTTTATCTAAAACATCGGTAAAGGTTAAGCCATGTGAAACACCACCATTAAAAGCTTTGCCAGATGAAAACGGACTTGATTTACCTATTGGATAATTAATCATTACATTATCAACAGCTTTTACTAAAGCATTCCAAACTTTTTTATCTTTTGAATATTCATAATACGCTAGTAATCCTCGATACATAGTAGCTTTTGACCATAACTCGCCATTTTCTGAATTGAAATTATAGCGTAATTCTTTATCGTAAATTCCAATATAGCCATCTTTATCTTGCGATTTCAATACTTTTTGTACGTAAAGTTCGACTTTTTTAAGACCTGCTTTGTCGTTTAAAAGAATTACATTTCTTATGTAACCATCCCACCAATTGGATTGTGTTTCGCTGTTCCACCATTTGTATTGTTCACTTCCTTCTGCATCACCTTCTTTATTGTTTCCTAAATCTTTAACCGTACTATTTTTATGCAATCTTCCTGTGCTGTAAATGGGGTCATTGATTAAGTCTGGAACCAATTTATCTAAGTTCCCTACAAAACCCGCTACATCTTTCTGCATTTGGGTCTTCAACCAACCGGAAGGTTTGATGCTTCCAAAAGGTAGTATTTGATATTTTTCAGCCACTTTATTTTGGTTTTGACCATGTATTGTCAAAGTGAATAAAGTCAAAATTAATAGTGTTTTATGAATATTTCTCATAATTAGTATTGATTTGTCATTTGAAAGTTGAGTGTTCCGCCTTTAATAATATCCGAATAGTTTATTATTGGTGTACTTACTTCTGTATTGTTTAGTTTTTGATGATTTGTATAAATATTTTCTGCAGAAAAATTAGAAGTACTGATGCTGAATTTTTTGTTGTTTTTTAGATGGATCGTTGCATTTTTAACTTGCGGTGCACCCAATACAAACTCACCATTAGCCGGATTTACAGGATAAAAACCTAAAGTTGATAAAATATACCAAGCCGACATTTGACCGCAATCGTCATTACCAATCATACCATCTGGAGTATTGTTGTGAAATTCGTAGATAATTTTATGAATGTATTTTTGTCCCACTTTTGGTGTATCGGAAAAAGCATATAAATACACTATATGATGACTCGGTTCGTTACCATGAGCATATTGTCCAATCATGGCTTCTTGTCCTAAAAATTTATTTGGATTGACACTTTCAATGGTAAAAAAATCATTTAGTTTTTTGGTGAAAGCAGTTTTTCCGCCCAAAAGATTTTGCATTCCTTCGATATCATATTGTGCAGGAGTCCAAAAATACTGCCATGCATTGGCTTCGGTATAATCGCCTGGATTGTTCATAGGTGAAGTAGCAGTTAGCGGATCAAAAGGATTTCGCCAGTTGCCATTAGTGTCTTTTCCTCGAAATAATTGGGTTTTTGTATCAAATAAATTTCGATAATAATGGGCTCTTTTTAGGAACTGAATTGAATTTTCTTTATCATTCATTTGATCAGCCATTTGGGCTACACACCAATCATCATATCCACTTTCTAAAGTTCTGGAAACCGCTTCATTATCTAATTTATCAAAGGGATAATAGCCAAATTGATTGTATAATTCCCAATCAGAATTGAAGTGATTTTGTGTTGAAGTTTCAATCATAGCTTTAAGTGCTTCTTGTTTATCAAAACCAGTAAAACCATTTTGATGAGCTGATAGAATCATTGGAATAGCGTGGTTGCCAATCATGCAATAATTATCTTGTCCCCAAGCCGTCCAAATAGGTAAAAATCCAGCTGCTTTATGATGTGAAAGAAGAGTGTTTATGATACCATCAATTTTTTCAGGCGCAATAATTTGCAACAACGGAAAAGCACTTCTATAAATATCCCAAATGGATAAAGTAGAGTAATATTCATTGTTTGATGCTTTTGCAATTGCATCATCGGCACCTCGGTATTTTCCATCAACATCTGCAATATTAGATGGTTGTAGCAATAAATGATACATCGAGGTGTAAAAGATTTCTTTTTGTTTTTGGGGAGCTTCAATATCAATACGGTTCAGATAATCATTCCAAACTTTTTCGGCATTTAGTTTTACTTTTTCGAAGCTCCAATGCGGAATTTCAGTTGTTAAATTCAATTTTGCACCCTCAATACTAACTGTAGATAAAGCAATTTTTACTTGTACTATTTTATTCTTTGACAAATTAAAATCTAAAATATATTTAGGTGCATTTTGCTTTTTCCCTTTCGGAATCTCTTGGATTTTTGAAAAAGGAGTTTCAAAGTTAATTGTAAAAAAATATTTTTTAGTTACCCAACCTTTGGTTTTACAATATCCTGAAATCGTAGTATTGTTTTCAATTTTAATGTCATTTTCTAACACCAAACTATCGTTTAGAAATTGAATGCCGTGTTGAAAATCGAGCAATAATTTAGCTTCTTGAGATGGATAAGTATATTTATGAAAAGTTACTCTTTCTGAACACGTTAATTCTACTTTAATACCATCTTTCTTAGTTAAAGTGTAATAACCAACACTTGCTTTTTCTGAGTCTTTATGATAACTATTCTTGTATTTTATTTTATTTTGATCAAATGGTAACAAAAGTATATTTCCCATCTCACCAATTCCAGTGCCGCTAAATCGTGTTTGTGAAAATCCCAACAATAAAGTGTCTTTATATTGATAACCGCTGGTATGGTTCCAACCTTCAATAGAATTATCAGGTCCTGGTTGCACCATTCCAAAAGGCATAGAAGGTCCCGGAAAAGTATGACCTGTGCCATCGGTTCCAATAAATGTATTTACAAATTTTGTATTATTTTGAGCATTTACATTTAATATGTAAAGCAGAAACAAAGAACTAAATACTACTTTTTTTATTTCCATAATGCATCCATTTCTTCAAGGGTTTTATTTTTTGTTTCGGGAATTTTTTTCCAAACAAAAACAAGTGAAAATAAGCAGATTACAGAAAATAAATAAAACGGAAATGCACCATTAAAGTTATCTTTTAACCACTGATTTTCAACTAAACTAGGAAAAACTTGTGTTACTACAAAATTAGCAACCCATTGAATAAAAACACTAATTGCTAAAGCCAAACTTCTAATTTTAGTTGGAAAAATTTCAGATAATAATACCCAAACAATTGGACCCCAAGAAATACTAAAAGCCCCCATAAATAGCAGTAAGAATGGTAATACCCAATTTCCAACAGCATCAAAATAAATGAAAAGCCCAACGGCAGCTAAGGCAATAGTCATACCGATAGAACCCATATAAAGCAATGGTTTTCTTCCCATTTTATCTACTAATTTAATGGCAAACAAAGTGAAAATTAAATTCACTACACCTAGAATACTGGTTTCTAATAATGAAACATCGGTAGAACTTCCTAAACTTTTAAAAATTTCTGGCGCATAGTATAAAATGGCATTAATTACTGTTAATTGCTGTAAGACAGAAAGTCCGATACCCACAAAAAGCGCTTTTTTAAATATAGGATTGCTTAAATGTTTCCACTGATTTTTATCTTCCTGCTGTAGTGAATTTTCAATTTCAGATTGAACTTGCGCTACTTCTTCTGGTGTATTTAATTTTTGAAGAACTACAATGGCTTTGCTGGTTTCACCTTTTTGAAATAACCATCTAGGGCTTTCAGGAATTAAAAAAATAAAGATTAAAAATAGGATAGAAGGAATAATTTCAGAGCCAAACATCCATCGCCAACCTATGTTTAAATTCCAAGCGGCATCACCTTGCAAAGCAATGAAATAATTTACAAAATAGACCACTACAATACCAATTACAATCGCTAATTGATAGTTTCCTACTAAGGCGCCGCGTCTTTTTGGTGGGGCAATTTCTGCAATATACATGGGTACAACCATCGAGGCAATACCCACACCAATTCCTCCAACAATACGAAATAGGACAAACATCGTAAACGAAGTAGGGAAGGCCGTTCCGATAGAGTTTAAGATAAAAAGTACTGCTGTAATCAGCATGGTTACTTTTCGTCCAAATGTATCGCTTAAAAAATCAGAGAAAAAAGCACCAATTAAACAACCTACCAATGCGCTAGAAATTGCCCAACCCGTTTCCACAGGAGACAAATGAAAAAATTCGGTTAAATTTCCAATAGCACCCGATATGACTGCCGTGTCATATCCAAATAATAAGCCACCTAATGCGGCGCTTAAAGCTATAAAAAGAATGTAGTTTTTACTTTGCATTTGTTAAAGGTTTTGTTGTAAATAGTTTTTCATTTGAAGGTTTGTTTCCCATTGATCAGCAAGTGGTTTTTTTGTAAAGGGTTCTTGTGGCATGTATGGAAACGGACCAAACTCGGGTGTAATGGTAATATTCTCTTTATTTTTCTTCTTTTGAATTTCAATAATTTCTTTCCACCAACCTAAATATTGTTCTAAATAATTTTTCCATTCTGGAGCAAAAGGATTGTTTACTTGTGGACTTTGTTCAAATCCAATACGTGCGTGAATGTGATTAATATTTGGGTATATTTTGCAAAGTAACTCGTTTTGGTCGTGTAAATCACTTTCGGAAACCACACAAAAATGAGAAAAATCTGCTATTAATTTTAGTTTAGGAAAAATATCAATATAGTTAAGAAGTGATTTTAAATGAAAAGAAAATCGTCCACGATGAATTTCATGCCAAATAGGAATTCCTGAAACTTTTGATAAGTGATCACAAATCTCTATAATTTTACAATTATCACTAAAACTAAAAAAATCTTTTCCGGTGTGAGAATTAATATAATTCGGTTTTAATTGGATTAGAAATTCTAAGCGATCTGTAATTCTTTCAATATATTCAGCTACAGTTTCAATTTTATTGGAAAGTACTTGTTGGGCAATAAAAATAAAATCAGGATTACTAGTATTTCGGATATTTTGTAATTCTACTTGAAATTCTGCAATGAAATCAGCATCATCAGGAAAATTGATTTCCACACCTTTGTAGCCGTTTGTGACTACCTTAGTAAGAAATTCTTTTGCTGATAAATGTTCGCAACCCCAGTAAGTACAGATATATTTGATTTCCATATTATTCAGCATATAATATAGGATTAATAGGCGAATTAATTATTTCACCCACTTTAGCGCCAGGGCACCAAGTATTCCAATCGTGGATTTGATTTTTATTTTCAGGATTTTTTAATTTCATATCTTTATCCATATAAATTATGGTCATTACTTTTCGCATTTCGTTGGTAACATTAGCGCCTGCTCGATGGAAAACCCAACCCGAATGAAAGCTAATTTCTCCAATATCAAAGGATTCAATTACATGTTTGAAATCGGTTACTCGTAATTTCTTTTGAATCAATTCTTCACTTTCGTCACCAATTTCTAATTCTCGTCCTTCTACTATTGTGTGACTTCCAGCGCTAAATTCTAACGGACCCATTTCCAGTGGAGTTGCCTGAAGTGGCATCCAAGCAGTAATTGTTTTGTCAGTTTCTAAAGGCCAATAATATTGATCGGCGTGCCAAGGCGTAATTCCTCCTCCGCCTTCTTTAAATAACGCTTGGTCGTGATACAATCTAACTCCATCTACTTCCATCAAATCCGATGCTGTTTTAGCAATTCGTTTACTAAAAATCAGTTCCTTAACAACTTCATTTTCTAACCACAAATTAAATAATTGCAAAAATGCTTTTCCATAAGTTGTTCTGTCTTCAAGTGCGGTTTGTTCTTTGTTCATTTTGTTCACTTGCGTTGTAATAACTTCGTTAAAAAACTCCGTTGTCTCTTGATTAAGAACTTCTTTCAATTTTATATATCGGTTTTTTTGATAGAACTCAATTTGTTCTGAAGTCAATGAATACGGTTTGTTAAGAAATTCTGATATTGATTTTGAAAGTGTTTGCATAACGTTTTAGTATATTTTTTTTTGACAAATTATTTTTTGTAGACTAATTGATTTTCAAAAATATTTAATCTTTTAATTACGATTTAGCATTAATTTGTTAAAATGTAATACTATATTGAATTATTTTTGATACATTTCAGTTTTTTAAGTTAATTTGCGATTATGAAAGCAATTTTAGAAGATGTAAAATCAAATCAGGGCGCATCAAGTTTTTACGCATTTCGATACCAAGTGCCCTTTTTTCAATTCAAATGGCATTATCATCCGGAATATGAATTGACCTATATTGTGAAAGGCAATGGATATCGGATCGTGGGTAATTCTTATGAATATTTTAATGATGGCGATTTAGTTCTTTTAGGGAATCATTTGCCTCATACTTGGTCTGGAAAGTTAAATGATGACATTAAATCGGATGCGGTAGTTATTCAGTTTTCAAAGGAATTTATAACTCCTTTTTTAGGGCTTTAAGAAAGTCTATTGATTAAGAATATGCTAGATACTTCAGTGAGAGGAATTCGATTTGAGCCTGATGAAGAATTGGTTTCTAAAATTATTGCATTAACAGAAACAAATGGTGTAGATAAAATTTTAAAGTTAATTTCTGTTTTAGATGATTTGTCAAAAAAGCAACCCATTCTTATTGCTTCAAATTCCTTTCATAATGTTGTTTCAAAGAAAAATGAAATGCGAATTAATAAAGTTTGTCTTTACATTCAAAACAATTTTTACACTAAGATATCACTTAAAGAAGTTGCAGACCTAATTTTTCTAACGGAGAGTAACTTTTGTAAGTTTTTTAAAAAAGCTACTGGTAAAACCTATTCAGATTATCTTAATGAACTTAGGATTAATGAGGCTTGTAGGTTATTAGTTCAAACAGAAAAATCAATTAATCAAATATCATTTGATTGTGGTTTTGAAAGTCTTAGTTATTTTAATCGTGTTTTTTTAAGCAAAAAAGAAATGACGCCTTCAAAATATAGAAAATCAATAGCTATCTAATTTTTTATTCTACTTCAGGAAAATCTCTATAGGCATAATATTGCAATACATCTTCAATAGCCATTTGTAAAGCACGATTTATATGTACATAACTATTTCCTAATCTGAAATCTATCTGAGATAAATTCATATAATAATCTGTAAAAATTGGAACAGGCAATCCATTATTAATGGCTTCGTTTGCGGCGTTATAATTATTAGTTTGCTCGTCTTTTATGATAGAACATGTGGCCAAACGCAATTGTGCAAATTTATCTCTAGTGGCACCATATCCAAATAATCTACAAACTAAACCTCGGTATTTATAAGTTGAACAACTTCCTAAATGTTCATTTTTTTCTGATGTTTGACTATAATTATAACAAATAGGGTTGGAGTGTTTTGCTAATTTTTCAAGTGTATTTTCTGCTTCGCCAATTTTAAACAAATGAAAAGCCCATGGTAAAAATTCAAGTGGAGAGGCTTCCATCGTAGGATTGGTACAACATTTTCCACAACCAGCGTTGCAGAATAAATGAGTTTTAGAGGTAAAAGTAGTTAATTCGGATTCTAATTTATCGAATAACAATTCAATTTCTTGAACTTTTCTTTCAATTGACATTCTTTTTTTTTGGCGAATTTACGGTTTAAAAAAGAATTGTCAAATCAATATAAAGCAATAATGAAAAGAATGCTAAGCAATATTTTTAAATCCATTCGGCAAAGGTCGATAGGCATAGTACTGTAACACTTCTTCTATGGCATATTTTAAAGCTTGGTTAATTGGTAAAATAATATTTCCTAGGTGAAAATCTATTTGAGATAAATTCATATAATAGTCAGTAAATACAGGAACGGGAAGACCTTTATTTATTGATTCTGTTGAATTATTGAAGTTTTCTACTTGCTCGCTTTTTATTATTTTGCAAGTCGCCAATCGCAATTGTCCGTATTTGTCTTTCGTTGCGCCATATCCGAATAATCTACAAATCAATCCACGATAAGGATAATTACTACAACTCCCGTTTACTTTATCTAATAAGGTTAAAGGATTGTATATATGGCAAATTGTGGAAGTTTTTATTTCTAATTCGGCAAGAATTTTATCTGCTTCACCATTTAAAAATATATGAAATGCCCAAGGTAAAAATTCTAATGGAGAGGCCTCAATGTCTAATTTTGTGCAACATTTACCGCAACCCACATTACAATGCAACTTAGTTTCTTTTTGAAAGGTGTTTATTTCAATATCTAATTGACTAAACAAATGTTCTACAGCTGCAACCTTTATTTCAATGGACATATTTTTTTTACGAATGTACGCTTTAATATGACTAAACTTAGTTTAAGTTGGATTTATTTCAAAAAGAAAAAATCTCTAACTATTAATAATTAGAGATTTAGAATATAATAATAAAAATTAAATTAGTTCACTATAATTTTTTTAGTCAGACTTCCTTTTTCAGCATTAATTTGTAAAAAATAAAATCCTTGTGGTAAATTGTTTAATTTAAACGTGTTTTGGTAAAAAATAGGATTAACAATTTCTTTTATGATTTGACCATTAACATTAATTAAAGTAAGTTTCGAAATGCTTTCTTCTGTAGCAATTTCAATTTCATTAGAATTTGTTGGGTTTGGGTATACCTGAACAGCTGAATCTGATATGAAACTTTGAGATGATAAAAATACTGTTGGCCATCTGTTTTCTGCTGCAGGTCCTCCCCAAATAACAGTAGCTAAATAAGGATTGTCAATAAATGGATTTCTATTTCCTTGCGCATATGTGTTTGATAAATTCCCATGATATGTATTTCGATTATCTTCATAAAGAGAAACAGGATCTTCTGCATTCCACTGTAAAAATAATTGAATCATATTTGTATCTGTAGAAACAGTAGCACCAGTACCCACATTAATTGGTAAACATTGTGAAGGATACCTTAAATACATATACATCATCATTCTTGCTACATCACCTTTCCATTCATTTCCGGGATACCAACCGCCTGTAACAGGTGCTGAATTACCAGAACCAGCTGCAAATTTTAAATTTCCTCTATTTCCGTTTCTATCCACATCGCAAGATCTTAAATGATGAGCATCTTCGCCAGCATCACTATCAGCTGAAGATGTTGCGCCATCAACTAAAGCGGGTGTTCCTAATGATTTTGCATATACATGTTCACGGTTCCATTCGCAAGAATTTCCACCTCCATTACTCATACTATTTCGTTCTCTATGGTCATTATCATCTGATGTAGAAGCTGGACAAGTTGTAGAACTAAATCCATATAATAACAAAACATTGCTTGAATTTGTTGGATTTACATCGGTTGCTTGAGTTGCATTCCAATCTTCAGAATATGTTAAAAAATTAGTATGAGTCGCTGTAATTTTTGTTGCTAAGGCATTTTTCAAATTCATTCCTGTAAGCGTCCAGTTCATTCCGTTATAATAAGGATTTGCAGGTGCTCCAGCTTGCCCAAAACCAAAATGAGCAGATAACAATAATAATAGTAATTTTATTTTCATATTTTGGGGTTTATTTATTTCTAGTTAATAAAGCCATGTAAAATCCGTCATAGCCAGATTCGTGAGCTAATACTTTTTTATCTTGAACGAAAGTAAAGTTCTTTCCAATTTCTGTGGTTAAGAATTTTTTTACTTGTTCTTGGTTTTCAGAAGGTAAGACACTACATGTAGCATACACTAATTTTCCTCCAGGTTTTACAATAGGAGCGTAGCTTTCTAAAACTTCAGCTTGAACCTTACGAATGTTGTCTATAAATTCTGGCTTTAATTTCCATTTAGCATCTGGATTTCTTTTTAATACACCTAAGCCACTACAAGGCGCATCAATAAGTACTCTATCGGCTTGACCGTGTAGTTTCTTTATCACCTTAGTAGTATCTATAACGCGATATTCAATGTTGTGAATTCCATTTCGTTTGGCACGAATTTTTAATTGTTTTAATTTGCTTTCGTACAAATCCATAGCAATAATTTGCCCTTTGTTTTGCATTAAACAAGCCATATGTAATGTTTTTCCACCGGCACCTGCGCAAGTATCAACCACTCGCATTCCAGGTTGAATATCTAACATATGAGCCACCATTTGAGAAGAGGCATCTTGTACTTCAAACAAGCCATTTTTAAAAATATCTGTCATAAATACGTTGGCTCTTTCTTCTAATTCTAATGCTTCAGGATAATCAGGAAGTACTTTTGTATGAATATCTAATTGAAGTAATTCTTGTTTTAACGCTTCTTTAGTTGTTTTGATGGTATTGGTACGTAAAATGACTTTTGCAGGTTCATTTTGAGCGGCAATTTCTTTTGACCAAATTGTTTCTCCTAACTCTTTTACACCAATTTCATCCATCCAATCTGGAATAGATTCTTTGAATTTTCTATCTTTTGATAATTCATCAAATTTACCTTTAATTCTTCTAACTGGTGTACCTTCAAAATATTTCCAATCTGGTAACGTATATCCTTTTAAGGTTGCCCAGACGGCAAACATTCTCCAAATACTATCTCTTTCAAATGGTTCTTTTTTAATTTCAGCTATTTCAGCATAAAGGCGTTTCCATCTAACAATATCATAAATAGTTTCTGCTACGAATTTTCTATCGCTGCTTCCCCATCTTTTATCTAACTTTAATGCTCTGGCAACAACTTTATCAGCATATTCGCCTTCATTGAAAATTGCCATTAAGGCGTCTATTACTGCAAAACTTATGTTTCTGTGAAATCTCATGTATTAAGTATAAAAATGCTTGCAAAGATAACAATTAAAAACAAAAAAGTGTTGATTCACGCTATAAATAGCTCGTTTTAAACTAATAGATCTCTAAAAATATAGATATAAATGGTCGTCATTTTTTGAATAATTGTATATTCGCCTAAAATAAGTAGTTTATGAAATATTTATCCTTGTTCGTGTTTCTTGTTTTATTGTCCTGTAAATCAACACATAAAATTTTAGAAAGAAAAGATATTTTTTTAGATTCTCTTTCTATTCGAGCTATTTATCCAACGATAAATGGAGTTTGGTTTGGAGGCACAAATAGTAAAGCAGGATTTATAAGCTTTCAAAACGAGGCTGAAACTAAAATCGTAAAATTACAGAAAGAAAATACAGATTTTAGAAGTATGGCGAATGCGAATAGCAGCATTTATGTTTTAAATGCGGGAACCCCAGCTAATATGTATGCATTAAATACTTTTGGATATAGTGCTGCTTCAAATTTAATTTATTCTGAAACTGGAGAAAAAGTATTTTATGATAGTATGTTTATTGATGCAAAAACAGGATTAGGAATAGTTATTGGAGACCCAATAGAAGATTGTTTATCTGTACTTTTAACAGAAAATTCTGGAAAATCTTGGCAAAAAATTTCTTGTGATATATTACCAAAAACGCTTGAGGGAGAGGCAGCTTTTGCGGCAAGCGATACCAATGTGAAAATTATTGAAGGCGTGATTTATATTATTTCTGGAGGAATAAAATCTAGGTTATTTATGAGTGAAGATAAAGGAATGTCTTGGCAGGTTTTTGATACCCCTATAATTCAAGGTAAAGCTATGACTGGTGCATTTTCTATGGATTTTTACAACAAAAGAAAAGGAATTATTGTGGGTGGAAATTACGAAAATCAGAAAGATAATTCTATCAATAAAGCAACTACTAACGATGGAGGTAAAACTTGGAAAATAGTATCAAAAGATCAAGCTTTTGGATATGCATCATGCGTACAATTTGTGCCAAAAAGTCGAGGAAAAGTGTTGTATACTTGTGGTACTTCAGGTGTTTATTATTCTACTAATTTTGGAGAAAAGTGGACAAAAATTTTAGATGATACCGATTTTTATACCCTTCGTTTCAGTGGAGAAAATAATTTGTATTTAGCAGGTAAAAACAAAGTAACCAAAATAAAAATAAGCCATTAGAAATGGCTTATTAATTATTATTTATCTTCTAGGTGGAGGCGGTGGATGATTGCCTTTACGTCCTTTTAATTTTTCTAAAATTTTTCTGTGAAATTCGTGTTCTAAACGCTCTAATGTTACAACTTTTTCAGCAGTGATAATTGGAATTAATTCTGCACGCATTTTCTTTTTTAAAAGCATTACCTCCGTTTCAATTGCTTCGGCTTCTTCAATTTTTTTTAAAGCTTCTTCATCGGTACCATTTTTTTTACCAACTCGAAGTTTCATTTGGGCTTCTTTTAAAGCCATTATTTTGTCGTCATACTTATTATAAACGGGCCAAAATTTTTCTGCTTCTTCTGAAGTTAGTGCCAATTTTTGAGAAATAAATGCAATTTTTAACGATTTAATTTTATCCTTTTTTTCTTGTATCATTTCTTTTCTAGCGGCAAGTATTTCTTCTCTTTTTTCAATTAATTGCGCTCTTCGTTTCTCTATTTCTACTTTTTTAGCCTCTAAATTTTCTTGCGCTTGATTACTCAAACTAAAAACAAACGCTACAAGTATTACTAAATTTTTCATTTTACTTTTTATTTAATTAATATTGTTTAAATTATTGTAAATCAACTCATTTTCTAATTCTATTAATTCTTTATCGTCTAACATAGAGCCCACTTCATATACACTTAATTCTTCGGAATGCAATTGTAAATAACTCATTTCTACTAGTTCATTGTTTTTTGTTTCTGTTGAATGGTATAACATGGGAGAAACAATAGTTAGTAATAAAACTGCTGCAATTCCGCTTACTTTATGTAAGGTGTGTTTTAAACTAACAACTTTAGCTTCTGTAAAATTGACTTTTGCTAACAATTTTGCTTCATTTTTAACAAAATAGTCTTCAGGCACACTAAAACCAGATGTTATAGGGATTAAATTTGAAGATGCTTCTCCATTTATTTTCTCAATTATTCTATCTGATAAATTATCAAAATAATCGTTAGGCGTAATAAAGCCGTTTGTAATTTTATTATTATCTAATTCTGTTTTCATTATATATTAGACCTTTGTTTATGTAAATGGTTTAATTGTTTTTTAAATATTCTTCAATTTTTTTTACCGCGTGATGATAGTTTGCTTTTAAGCCTCCGACTGAAGTATCTAAAATTTCACTAATATTTTCATATTTCATTTCTTCATAATATTTCATTTTGAAAACCAATTGTTGTTTTTCAGGTAAAGTAGCAATGGCTTTTTGAAGTTGTAATTGAATTTCATTTCCTTCAAAATACACATCTGATTCTAAATTTAATATTGCCTTTTGCTGTACTTCTATATTAGAAATTCCTTGTTTTTTGGCGCGCTGTTCAATAAAAGTAAGCGATTCATTCGTTGCTATTCGAAACATCCAAGAATACAATTTACTATCGCCTTTAAAATTACCAATATTTGAAAACACTTTTATGAACGTATTTTGAAGCACATCATCCGCATCATCGTGATTTAAAACGATATTTCGGATATGATAATATAAAGGTTTTTGATAGCGTTGCACCAATTGTTTAAACGCTGTATTTTTCGTTTTCGGATTTATGAGCGTTTCTATAAATAATTTTTCTTCTTGCAAAATCAACAATTCGTTTAATATTTGACTAAAGTTACACAAAAAGGTTTAATTATCATTTAATTTTTTAATTTCGCAAGAAAACAAAAAAGATGTTACAAACTGTGATTTTTGATATGGATGGTGTAATTGTGGATACAGAGCCCGTACACAATTATGCGTATTATGAGCATTTTAAGTTGTTAGGTATTGAGGTGTCTGCAGAAATGTATGCTTCTTTTACAGGAAATTCAACAAAAAATGTGTTTCAAAAAATTAAAGACCATTTTGAAGTAACTGAAGATATTCACACTTTAGTAGAAAAAAAACGAAGTTTATTTAATGATGCTTTCGATACCAAAGCAGACTTGTTTTTATTAGAAGGGGTGGAGGAATTAATTAAACAATTACATCAAAATGGTATTCAGTTAATTTTAGCATCTTCCTCATCTAAAGTAACTATAAATCGCGTTTTTAATCGTTTTAAATTACATTCCTATTTTTCGCACATTGTTTCTGGAGAGGATTTTCCTCAGTCGAAACCCAATCCAGATATTTTTTTAGAAGCCGTAAGGTTATCAAAATCTAACAAAGAAAATTGTATTGTTATTGAAGACAGTACTAACGGAATAAAAGCCGCAAATGCTGCTGGCATTTATTGTGTAGGTTATAGAAGTGTTAATTCCAAACAACAAGATTACAGCTTGGCAAATTTAGTAATAGATAGTTTTGATGAATTAGATTATAAAAACATATTAAAATAAATTAACCAACGGCTTCTTTATATACGCGTAAACATTTTTCTCTTGCTTCTTTATGATCAACAATTGGATTTGGATATTGTAGTGTTTCCAATTCAGGAATCCATTTTTTGATGTATTTTAATGCTGCATCAAATTTTTTAATTTGCTCAGTTGGATTAAATATTCTAAAATAAGGTGCGGCATCAACACCTGAACCTGCTGCCCATTGCCAATTGCCAACATTACTTGATTGTTCATAATCTAATAATTTAGAAGCAAAATAAGTTTCACCCCAACGCCAATCAATTAATAAATGTTTGCATAAAAAACTAGCTACCACCATTCGTACGCGATTGTGCATATGTCCAGTAGCATTTAATTCTCTCATACCTGCATCTACCATTGGATATCCGGTTTTTCCATCACACCAATTTTTAAATAGCTTTTCATCATTTACCCATTTTATTTCATCGTATTTAGGTTTGAAACTTTTGGTTTGAGTGTGAGGGAAATGCCATAAAATTTGCATGAAAAATTCGCGCCAAATTAATTCTTTTAAAAAAGTTTCATTTTCGAATTTTAAAGCGTGTTGCACTAATTTTCTGATGCTAATAGTTCCAAATCGCAAATGAATACCGACTAATGACGTCCCGTTTTTAATTGCTGGAAAATTTCTAGTAGCTTCATATTCTGAAATTAATTTTTCAGAAATTGTGTACTCGGGAAGTGCAATTTTACTAATCTCAAAACCAATATCTGCTAAAGATAAAAAAGGGTAGGGATGCGATGCTATATTATTTAGTAACGTCTCGGAAGGATAATTTACAAGTTTAGTTTCTTTTAATTTTGCTTTCCACTTATTTGAAAACGGGGTATATACTACATACGGCAAACCATCATCCTTGGTAATTTCAGACTTTTCAAAAATTACTTGATCTTTACACGTTTTAAATTCAATTTTATTTTCTTTAAATACTTCATTTAATATGACGTCTCTTTTTCTAGCATACGGCTCATAATCGTGATTGGTATAAACCGATTTTATTTGGTTATCTTCAATTAGTTTTTCAAATACTTCAATTGGTTTTCCATGAAAAATGGCTAGTGATTTGTTAATTTTTCCAAGTTCGACATTTATTTTTTCAAGTTGATTATGAATGAAAGTTACACGAGCATCGTTTTTTTCAAGATGTTGCAAAATGGTTTCGTCAAAAATAAAAATAGGCAAAACAGTATCATTACTTTGTAAAGCATGAAAAAATGCGGTATTATCATCTAAACGTAAATCTCTTCTAAACCAAAAAATTGTCATATTACTTAAATTCTCCAAAAAGTTCAATTAATTTTTTTCTTCTGTATTCAAAAATCTCATCTAGCTTTGGTTTTACAATAAATGGATGTACCAATTGTCCTAAAATCCCCATTGGAACTTTATAATCGATAATATCTTCCATTTCCACGCCACCTGGTATTTCTTTAATAAAATGTTTATGATGCCAAAGAGCATAAGGTCCAAATCTTTGCTCATCTACAAAATATTCTCCTTCAACTACATGTGTAATTTCGGTAACCCAAGTCGTTTTAATTCCTAATATAGGCGTAACAATATATTGAATGATTTGTCCAGCAAACATCGGTCTATCTGCACCACTCAATATATCAAAACTCATATATTCAGGTGTTATTGCTTTTAAATTTTTTGGACTAGATAAAAAATCCCAAGCTTCTTTTTTAGAAATGGGTAAATTTTGTTTGGATGCTAATCTGTATATTTTCATTTTTTAGAATTTAATTATGCAAATATACATTTGTTTAATATTATAAATAAAATAATAAACAAAATTATTAAAAAAAAATGCCTTAAAATTTTTAAGGCATTTAAATTATTTAATAAAATATGTATTATAATTTCATTTCTGTTTTCTTAACAATTTTAGCAATTCTCTTTCCTAAATCACCCATTAATTCGGTTAAAGCACTTTCACACATTGGTAAGATCTTTTCTGGAGTAATAATAGGTAATCCACTTACCATTACGGATGTTTTTTTTGATCTTTCAGATTCAGAAAAAGCAAACACTTTTTCACCTGTTTTATTATATAAAGCCATTCGTGTTGTAGCTCTCATTTTTACAGTAGCTGTACTACCAACTCCGAAACCTTTTTCTAATGCAAAATCAATATTTACAAACATTACACCATCAGCTTTGTCAGCAAAAAGCTTCGCAATAGCAACTTCATTTGCTTGACCACCTAAACCTTCATAAATATATTTATATTTATCAAACATTAAATAGTTTTTAGCTTCATATTTCGATAAATCAAATTTCGGTTGAAATGCTTGATATGCAGCATTATTTAATACTTCATTTTCTGAAATTAGTTCAAAAGGAAGTTCTTTTGAATAGTTATTAAAAAAGTTGTCATGATATTGGTTTAATATCGGGTTTAAATTAAAGTTAGGATTGTCTCTTAAATTTAAAACGTCTCTCAACAAAAAATCTAGACCTACTCCTAAGTCGTCAAATGCAACCATTTTATTTGCATAAAAGGTTACTACTGCGATTTTTTTCTTTTGAGAAAAACCTAATTGCGATATCACTAATAACGCTAAGTATAAAATTTTAATTTTTTTCATAGTTTGTAGTTTTTAATCTACAAATCTAAATGATTATTTTTTAGTAAACAAAAATTTCATTTTAGGTTTTAATATATTAAACTTTAATAAAACAAAATTTAATAGTAATTTAGCAAAAAAATATTTGAATTATGAAAAAATATATCTTATTTAGTTTATTCTTGATTTCAGAAGTTTTGTGTGCGCAAATTGTTACGCCTCAAGCTAGTCCAATTTCAAAAATTGATCAAACTGTAGGTTTGACGAATATTAGTTTGGAATATAATCGACCTAGTGCAAAAGGAAGAATTGTATATGGTGAGTTAGTTCCTTATGGAAAAAATTGGAGAACTGGTGCAAACAAAAATACAACAATTACTTTTTCGCAAGATGTTTTAATAGATGGCAAGCCAATATCTAAAGGTTCATATGCTCTGTACACTACACCAAAAGCAGATTCATGGGACATTATATTTTATAAAGACACTGATAATTGGGGTTTGCCAGAAGAATGGATGGAAGAAAAAGTTGCGTTAAAAACATCAGCAAAGCCTGAAAGTTTAAATCGATTAGTTGAAACATTTACTATTTCATTTAATAATGTAACAACTGAGGCTGCTAATTTAGAATTGTCTTGGGAAAAAACTTTAGTATCAGTAAAAATTGAGGTACCTACTCAAAAAATTGTTTTGAAATCTATTGAAGACGTTATGAATGGTCCTTCTGCAAAAGACTATTATGCAAGTGCACAATATTATTATCAATCAAATACTGATTTAAATAAAGCATTACTTTGGATGAATCAAGCAATTCCTTTATCAGGTGAGAAAGTACCGTTTTGGTATTACAGATTAAAATCTTTAATTCAATTTAAATTAGGCGATAAAAAAGGAGCAATTGAAACCGCAAAATTATCTTTAGCAGGTGCTACAGCAGAAAAAAATGAAGATTATATAAAACAAAATAAAGACAGTATTGAATTGTGGTCTAAATAAATTCCACATTACTTAAGAAAAAAAATGCCATTCAATTTGAATGGCATTTTTTTTATATGGTTTTTAGACTTTCTATTAAAACATCAATTTCCTCATTTGTGTTATAATGACTAAATGATATTCGTAATGAAGGTTTATTTATTTCATCTGAAGATAAAAATTCTGCCAAAACGTGTGAGGGTTTTACACTCCCGCTTTGGCAAGCACTTCCTCTGGAAACTGCAATGCCTTTCATATCTAAATTAAATAAAATTAACGCCGTTTTTTCTTCTGAAAAAGGTAATAATACATTTAAAATATTATAGAATGTATTTTCTCCATTAACAATAATTCCATCAAAATTTGCGTGTAGTTTGGTTATACAATATGATTTTAATTCTGTTATATATTTTGTTTCTTCGATTAATTGTTCGTTTGCAATTTCAAATGCTTTTGCCAAACCTGCAATTTGATGAACGGCTTCTGTACCAGCTCGTAATCCTTTTTCTTGTTCGCCACCGAACAACATAGGTTGTATTGCTGTGTTCTTTCTAATAAAAGTAAAACCTATTCCTTTTGGTCCGTGGAATTTATGTGCGCTTGCCACTACAAAATCTATAGGAGTCTTCTGTAAATCAATGGCGACTTTACCAATAGATTGAACCGTATCACAATGAAAAACAGCTTTGTATTTTTGACAAATAGCAGTAATTGTATCTAAATTTAATTGCGTTCCAATTTCGTTATTAACGTGCATTAATGTTACTAAAGTTGGAATTTTATCATCTAATTTTCGTTCGAAATCAAATAAATCTAAATTTCCATTAGGCAGAACGGAAATATATTCTACTTCAATTCCAAATTCCTTTTGCAAATTTAAAACCGTATATAAAGTGGCGTGATGTTCAATTTTGCTGGTAATAATTTTTTTAATACCATTATTTTTAATCATTTCTCTTAAAATCCAATTTGTTCCTTCTGTTGCACTTGAAGTGAAAATGATTTCTTGAGCAGAACAGTTTAAATATTTTGCAATTGTTTTTCTTGAGGTTTCAATTATCGATTTCGCACTTCTACCAAAACTATGCGTAGAAGATGGGTTTCCAAAATCGTTTTGCAACACATCTATCATCGTTTGAATTACTTCAGAACGTAACGGAGTAGTGGCTGCGTTATCTAAATATATTTTCTTCATCAAATTAATTTTGCTTAATGTAAATTTCCATAGCACCCAATCCATATTTTCCGTAATTGGCTTCTTGGATTACTATGTTTTCATATCGTCTTAATAAATATTCTAACTCGCTTTTTAAAACGCCATCACCAACTCCGTGAATTAACACTACACGATTGTAACGTTTAGAAATTGCAAAATCCATAGCTCTTTTCGCTTCTTCAAGTTGAATATTTAATTTATCGAAGTTAGTTAAATTTTGATTTTTTCCCGTAATTATTTTTTCTAAATGCAAATCCACTTCAAAAACCATTGGATCTTTTTTGCTCAATTTGGTTAAAACCGAACCTAGTTTTTTTGGAATTTCTTTTTCTGCTAATACTTTAGAAAGGTTGCCTTCAAAATTAATTTTAGGCGCATCACTTGCGATTTTTATAACTTCTTTTTGATTATATATTAACTCAAATCCATCTTTAGTTTCAATAACAATTGAATTGTCCGATTGAAATCGTAAAATTACACCTTCTAAATTATCATCTAAAACCTGAACAACATCTCCAATTTTCATTGCGTTTTCCATAAAATAGTATATTTTTACAAAAGTAAAATAATAACTTTAAAAACCATTTAATTTTGAAAATAGTTGTCATAGATAATTACGATAGTTTTACCTACAATTTAGTCCACTATTTGGAAGATTTAGGCGCAACGGTTACTGTTTTTAGAAATGATGAATTTGAATTAAAAGAGTTAGACGCTTTTGATAAAATAGTTTTGTCGCCAGGGCCAGGTATCCCTAACGAAGCAGGTTTGTTAAAAGAAGTCATACAAACGTATGCCAAAACAAAAAGCATATTAGGAATTTGTTTGGGCTTACAAGCCATTGGTGAGGTATTTGGTGGTACATTAATAAATTTAGAAAAGGTATATCACGGAGTAGCATCAAAAATTACGATTATTGAAAACGATACTATTTTTACTAATTTACCAAATGAAATTGAAGTAGGTCGTTATCATTCTTGGGTAATTTCAAATGACAATTTCCCACAAAATTTGATTATAACTTCAATTGACGAAAACAAACAAATTATGTCAGTTAAGCATAGTGTTTACGATGTTCGAGGTGTGCAATTTCATCCAGAAAGTATTCTTACTCCAGATGGAAAAAGAATATTAGAGAATTGGTTGAATAATTAATTATCTAGTAAAAACCAATTTATTTCCTTCAGATAAATTACTATCAAATGCATAACCTTCATAGTTGAAACCTTTTAAATCATCAACAGTTTCTGCATTTGTATCAATAATGTAACGTACCATTAAACCTCTGGCTTTTTTCGCAAAAAAAGAAATCATTTTGAGCTTTCCGTCTTTATAGTCTTTAAATTCTGGAGTAATTACAGGAACTTTTAATTTTTTAGTATCAACAGCAGAAAAATATTCGTTACTGGCTAAATTCACAAATAACTCGTCTTTATTTAATTCTGAATTTAAATAATCTGTCACTGATTTTTTCCAAAATTCGTATAGATTTTTTTTAGTACCAATTTGTATCGAAGTACCCATTTCTAAACGGTAGGCTTGCATTAAATCTAAAGGTTTCAAAACGCCATATAATCCAGATAAAATTCGCAATTTATCTTGTAAAACGGTAACTTTCTCAACAGGTAACGAATATACATCTAAACCTGTGTACACTTCGCCATCAAAGGTGTAAATTGCTGGTCGTGCATTTTCTGTCGTAAAAGGTAGTTGCCATTCTTGGTTTCTTTGCCAATTCAAATCTGCTAATTTTTCAGAAATATCCATTAATTCCATTAATTGTTTTGGCTTTTTCTTTTTTAAGGTTTTCTGAATGGTTTCAGCTTGTTTTAAAAAAGATGCTTCCGTAAATAATGAAGTAGGAAGTTCTTTATCTAAATTTAAAGATTTTGCTGGAGAAATAACAATTTTCATTTTACAGATTTTTTTCAAAATTAGTCATTACCATTATTTTTTACAACACAGATTTGAGAAAATACTTAAATCTTGAATTAAAAATTGAAATTTGATATTGTTATTGCGATTGTTTATCTTCGCAAAATGATAAAAGTAATTCTTTTAGGTTCAGGAAACGTGGCTACACATTTATTTCAAGCTTTTTCGAAAGTTGATGAAATAGAAGTAGTTCAGGTTTTTTCAAGAACGGTATCAAAAGATTTTCCTGAAACACTTCAAACATCTGACTTTTCAAAAATTGTAGAAGCAGATGTTTATATTATTTGTGTTTCAGATAATGCTATATCAAGCGTTTCGTCTCAATTACAATTTGAAAATAGGTTAGTGGTTCATACTTCGGGAAGTTCTGATTTAAATGCACTTGATAGTAAAAACAATAAAGGTGTTTTTTATCCGTTACAAACCTTTACTAAAAACAAAGCCGTTGATTTTTCTGAAATTCCAATTTGTTTAGAAGCCGAATCTGTTTCAGATTATACTGTTTTAGAAAAAGTTGCGAAAACAATATCAAAAAAAGTAATCGCTATATCAGGTGAACAGCGAAAAGCACTTCACGTTTCTGCCGTTTTTGTTTGTAATTTCACGAATCATTTGTATGCTATTGGAAATACGATTTGTATAGAAAACAACATACCGTTTGAAATTTTACAGCCATTAATAAAAGAAACCGCTCAAAAAATACAATCACTTTCACCAAGCGAAGCACAAACGGGTCCAGCTGTAAGAAATGATCAAAAAACCATAGAAAAACATATCGATTTTCTTACAAACGAAAATCTAAAAGAAATATATAAAATTCTGACAAAATCTATTCAAAATGGCTAAAAGTTATAAAGAAATAATGAATGATATTAAAGCGTTTATCTTTGATATCGATGGCGTTTTAACTGACGGAACGGTTCATATTTCAGAAGACGGACAATTGCTTCGTCAAATGAATATTAAAGATGGCTATGCTATGAAAGCTGCTATTGACAAAGGATATCCTGTTTGTATTATCTCAGGTGGAAGTAACGAAGGTGTTCGTGTTAGATTGCAAAATTTAGGGATAAAAGATATCTATTTGGCAGCACCAAATAAAGTTGAAAAGTTCTACGAAATTTGCGATGCCTATCAATTGAAACCTGAAGAAATTCTATATATGGGAGACGATATTCCTGATTATTTAGTTATGCAAAAAGTAGGATTACCAACTTGTCCTCAAGATGCTGTACAGGAAATAAAAGGTGTAAGCAAATATATTTCTCACGCAAATGGTGGAAAAGGCGCTGTAAGAGATGTAATTGAACAAGTCTTAAAAGTTCAAGGGAAATGGATGGACGATTTTGATGCTAAGTTTTTTTAATTTCTATCAAGTTTTATGAAACATTTTTTTAAATTAATTCGAATTGAAAATTTAGTACTGTTTGCATTTATACAACTCATTATTAAATACGGATTCTTGAATCATATTCATTTTAAAGATGCTTTAGGCGCGCCTCAATCATTAGTGCTTTGGCAGTCTTTATCCAACTTTCAGTATGTATTATTAGTTTTCGCAACGCTTTTTATTCTAGCAGGCGGCTACATAATTAATGCCGTTTTTGATGTAGATACCGACAACATTAACAAACCAAATGAAATGGTTATTGGAACTCATATTTCTGAAAAAACAGCCTATAATCTGTATTTTGCTTTTACTTGTTTGGGTGTTGGAATTGGATTTTATTTGAGTCGTGTTATCAATAAACCGGCTTTTGCTACGATATTTGTCATTTGCGCGGCTTTATTATATATTTATTCGAATGGATTAAAACAAATTCCAATTTTAGGAAATACAATTGTGGCACTTGTAGCGGCATTGTCTATAGTAATCATAAGTTTTTTCAATATTTTACCCGCTATTTATGGTGGTAATGAATTTTTCATGAAAACGTTAGTTTCTATTCTTACAGATTATGCGATTTTTATTTTCCTATTACAATTTGCTATAGAAATTATCAAAACAATTACAAATGAAAAAGGCGATGCTACCTTTGGAATTTCAACTGTTGCGACATCTTTCGGAATTAAAAATGCAAAAATTATAGGTACGGCTTCGTTAGTCCTTTTTATTAGTTATCTAACTTATTATTTGGTTGAAAATTTAGCACATAATCTGTATGCTGTAGGATATTTCATACTATTTATTATTGCGCCTTTGTTATTTGTTGCAATCAAATTATTTCAATACGAAATAAACAAAGAGTACCTTTTGGTAATTAGAATTCTGAGAATGGTTCAAATTACTACTATGTTGTCTTTGCTAATCATATTAATTTCAATGCAATATGCTTAACGAGAAATTCAAAAATCATAAAATTATTTTAGCATCGGGGTCACCAAGAAGACAGCAATTTTTAAAAGAATTAGATATTGATTTCGAAATTAGGTTAAAAGAAATTGAAGAGATTTATCCAAATCATTTACAAGCGGAAGAAATAACTGATTTTTTATCTAAATTAAAAGCCAGTGCTTTTGAAAACGACCTACAAGATAACGAAGTTTTAATTACTTCAGATACGATTGTTTGGTTAGAAAATAAGGCCTTAGGAAAACCTAGCGACGCTTCTCAAGCAGTAAAAATGCTAACGGAAATGTCCGGAAAAACCCATAAAGTTATTACTTCTGTTTGCATCAAAACTAGACAAAAAGAACTTGTTTTTCACGATGAAACATTAGTAACTTTTGCCAAGTTAACTTTAAAAGAAATTGAGTATTATTTAAACAATTATAAGCCTTTTGACAAAGCAGGTTCGTATGGTATTCAAGAATGGATTGGCTTAGTAGCTATTGAAAAAATTGAAGGGAGTTATTCCAATGTAGTGGGCTTGCCAACACATAAATTGTATAAAGAATTAATGAATTTTTGAGTTTTAATATAGATTTAACTTTTAAAACACAGATTTAAAAAATTATATAAATTTTTAAAATTTCTTAAATCCGTGTTTAAAAACAATGATTTTTGGAATTGCTTTTGATAATGTAATTGAAATATCTTACATTTGTAGCCACAACACACACAATATGAGTCAAAAAACATTGCTCAATTCAAAAGAAGTCAACATCATTCTACATCGATTGGCCTGTCAATTAATCGAAAAGCATCTCGATTTCTCCAATACTATTCTTATCGGAATTCAACCAAGAGGAACTTTTTTAGCCAATAGATTGTCACAGATTTTAAAAAACGATTACCAAGTTTCCGATTTAAAATTGGGGTTTTTAGACATTACTTTCTTTAGAGACGATTTTAGAAGAAACGAAAAACCTTTTGAAGCCAATCAAACGCAAATTGATTTTTTAGTGGAAGACAAAAATGTCGTTTTTATAGACGATGTATTGTATACCGGTAGAAGTATTCGTGCAGCTTTGACTGCAATACAATCTTTTGGAAGACCAAAATCTATAGAACTTTTAACCTTAATTGATAGACGATTTAGTCGTGATTTACCCATTCAACCTGATTATCGAGGTCGACAAGTAGATGCCATCAATAATGAAAAAGTAGTAGTGAAATGGGCTGAAAATGATGGTGAAGACGCCGTTTATATTGAGGTAAAGGGATTGAATAATTAAAGAAAAACAACACATATAAAATGAAAGAATTAAGCGTCAATCATTTATTAGGAATAAAGTACATCAATAAGAATGATATTAATTTAATTCTTGAAACCGCTGATCAGTTTAAAGAAGTAATTAACCGTCCTATAAAAAAAGTACCTTCTTTACGAGATATTACCATTGCAAATATCTTTTTTGAAAACAGTACTCGTACCAAATTATCTTTCGAATTGGCACAAAAACGACTTTCAGCCGATGTAATGAGTTTTTCTTCTGCACAATCATCAGTAAAAAAAGGGGAAACCTTAATTGATACTGTAAATAATATCTTAGCTATGAAAGTGGATATGGTAGTTATGCGACATAGTTCGCCTGGTGCCGCTCATTTTTTATCGCAACACGTTAATGCAAGCATAGTAAATGCAGGTGATGGTGCACACGAACATCCCACACAAGCTTTATTAGATAGTTATACGATTAGAGAGAAATTAGGTGAAGTTGCTGGTAAAAAAATAGTTATTGTTGGTGATATATTACACAGTAGAGTAGCGCTTTCCAATATTTTTGCCTTACAAATGCAAGGGGCTGAAGTAAAAGTATGCGGACCCAAAACATTGATTCCTCAATATATCAATTCTTTAGGTGTAACTTATGAACCCAATTTAATCAAAGCATTAGAATGGTGTGATGTAGCGAATATGTTACGTGTTCAAAATGAAAGACTTGACGTGAGTTATTTTCCAAATACACGCGAATATACACAGCAGTTTGGACTAACAAATGAAATATTAAATAACCTAAATAAGGAAATTGTAGTTATGCATCCAGGACCTATAAATCGTGGTGTAGAAATTACTTCTGATGTAGCTGATGGAAATCATTCCGTTATTTTAGATCAAGTAGAAAATGGGGTAGCGGTGCGAATGGCAGTTATTTATTTATTGGCGAGTAAGATTAAAAATTAGTTCAAATGAAAGTAGAACAGAAAGGTCATACTACCATAATTAAAGATACTGAAAGTAGTTTTGAAGTGTTTTTAAATATATTAACTGAACAATATAATTCGTATAAATCAGTTAATTTAATAATTGATATTACACACGATAAATCATTTGAAATAAGCAACTTAAAGCAATTTTCAGATTTAGCAAAAACACATAAAAAAAATAAAAAATCTTTTGTAGTTGTTGCTACAGATATTGATTTTAATAAAGTACCAACTTCAATTACTACAGTTCCTTCGTTACTTGAAGCGCACGATATTATTGAAATGGAAGAAATTGAACGCGACTTAGGATTTTAATTATGAAACTTTCCAATCAAACTAAAATATACATTTTTACAGCATTATTATTTGGATTTACTTTTTTGAGTGCAATGCTTATATTTTCTGGATTAAAAACCAATGAATATAATTTTTTAGCCATTTCTACAAATGTATTATTAGCATTTAGTATGATTCTGCAAATCATCAAATTAAGCAAAATAGAAAACAACAAATAATGACAACTAGAGCCAAATTCAACTTGTTTTTTCTACTATTAGCTATTATTTTATTAGTGCTGAATATAATTATATCTTACCAAGAAAATAAAGTAGAGTGGTTTAGATTAATTTCAAATGTCTTGTTAATCTTCCTTTTTTCTATGAATATTTACAACGAGAATAAGAAACAAAAAAAACACTAATTTCACTTGAAAATTAAAATATTAGGCTGTTATGCCGCTACACCAAGAACCATAACCAATCCTACATCGCAAGTTTTAGAGATTAAAAATCATATGTTCTTAATAGATTGCGGTGAAGGCACACAAGTACAATTGCGCAAACAGAAAATTAAGTTTTCGCAAATTGAACATATTTTCATTTCCCATTTACATGGCGACCATTTTTTTGGTTTAATTGGCTTAATTTCTACTTTTATGTTATTGGGTAGAGAAAAAGAGTTGCACATTTATGGTCCGAAAGGCATTAAAGAAGCCATTTTATTGTTGTTGAAATTAGGTAACGCATATACTTCCTATAATTTATTTTTTCACGAATTAACTTCCAAAGAAAGCGAAGTTATTTACGAAGATGAAAAAGTAAAAGTTACTACAATACCTCTAAAACACAGAGTGTACACCAATGGTTATTTATTTGAAGAAAAAAATACAGAGCGAAAATTGAATATTGATGCCATCTTAAATTACAATGTTGAAAAATTATATTACAATAAAATAAAATTAGGCGGTGATATTACTTTAGATGATGGAAGAATTATACCAAATTCAGATTTATCTTTTGATCCTGAAGAAGCGAAAAGTTATGCGTTTTGTTCGGATACTTTGTATAATGAAGATGTAATTCCGTTAATTAAAAATACAACGGTTTTGTATCACGAAAGTACGTTTTTAGAAAGCGAATCTCATTTAGCTGAAAAAACTATGCATACTACTGCGAAACAAGCTGCAAAAATTGCTAAATTAGCAGACGTAAAACATTTATTATTAGGACATTATTCAACTCGATATGGAAATATTGAATTATTCAGAACCGAAGCAAAAGAAATTTTTGAAAACGTATTACTTGCTGACGATGGATTAGAATTTGAATTTTAAATTTATTACACAGAGATTCACAAAGATTGATAGAGAAACCTAAAACCCTTCACCCTTTACCTATAAAAAATGAAAGATTTATCCGATTATAGAAAATCATACGACAAAAGCGAATTATTAGAAAACACCATTCCTGATGATGCGATTCAATTGTTTCACAACTGGTTTTATGAAGCAGAAGAACAAGAAAATGGAGAAGTTAATGCGATGACGGTTTCTTCTATAGGTTTGGATGGTTTTCCAAAAAGTAGGGTAGTACTACTAAAAAAATTCAATGAAGAAGGTTTTATATTTTACACCAATTATAATTCAGAAAAAGGAAAAGCCATTTTGCAACATCCAAATGTTTGTATTTCTTTCTTTTGGCCGATATTAGAGCGTCAAGTAATAATAAAAGGAATTGCTGAGAAAACATCAGGTACTATTTCAGATAATTATTTCGATTCACGTCCGGAAGGCAGTAAGTTGGGAGCAATTGTTTCGAATCAAAGTGAAGTAATTCCTTCAAGAGCTTTTTTAGATGAAAAATTAAAAAATTTAGAAAAAGAAGTGTCAGGTTCCGAAATTAAACGACCAGAAAATTGGGGTGGCTTTTTGGTTAAACCTGTTGAAGTAGAATTTTGGCAAGGAAGAGCCAATCGCTTACACGATAGAATTCGTTATAAATTAGAAGAAGATTTCAGTTGGAAAATAGACCGTTTATCGCCCTAATGACTTTTATTCTGATTCATCATTTTCATCATCTTCTGTAACCGCGTCTAATTCGTCTTCGTCACTAATTAGTTCGAAAAAAGTAAATGTTGTTCCTCCGTAAGTTCTAGAAAAAGAAAAATTATCTAAATGTTCTAATTTCGTATCTTTAGAATGTTCAATTATTAGCATTCCTTCTTCGTCTAAAATATCATTTTCAAAAATCAAAAATGGAATTTTCTCAAAATCTTTTTGATCAATATGATACGGTGGATCTGCAAAAATAATGTCGTAACTTCCTTTGTGCTTTTGTAAAAAAGCAAAAACATCACTTTTTATAGGTGTTATATCAAAGTCAAATTCCGTTGCAATTTTTCGTATATAATTTACACAACCCATATCTGCATCCACTGCTACCAAAGGTGTGGCGCCACGAGAAGCAAATTCATAAGCAATATTACCTGTTCCAGAAAACAAATCCAATATTTTTAATTCTCCAAAATTAAAATGGTTATTTAAAATATTAAACAAGGCTTCTTTAGCCATATCTGTTGTTGGGCGGACTGGTAAGTTTTTAGGGGCTTGTAAACGTCTACCTTTATATTTTCCTGAAATTATTCTCATGAGTGAAACAAAATAAAATGCTTTAACAGGTCGCTTTCAGGAACATCTAAAATGGCTATTAAATTAGAAACATCTAACAAACTACAGTTTCTTATATATTTATAAGCAATTTTAAACGCATCACTTTCTTCTGAAATATCACCTAAAAACTGCACAGGAATTATTTCTGGATTAAGCTGTAATTGCTCGTAGGTAAACAATAAAAAATAGATAAAATCTTCTAATGAATTATAAATAAACGTATTAAATAATAACAGATTTGTGTTTTTGGTAACTGTAATTTCAAATCTATCGTGTTGAAAATGTACCCAAACTTGTTTTGTATCCTTATTTTTAGAAAAATCTAACGCTTTTTTTACAAATATGGAGTTGCAATTTTTATAATCAAACGTATCGTAATGATCTAATAAATAGTTGTTTATATTGGTATATGGAATAAAAACATTGTTTAAATCGTACGTATCTAAATAATCGAAAGCAAAATAATCGGTTTCAAATACTTTTGAATTGTATTGTAAATAACTACCTAAATAATTGGGATCAAATAAAGAAGAAGGCACAAATGTATTTAAATTTGAGTTGTGCAATACAACTACATCATCATATTTTTCTTCAAGAATTGGATTTTCCACAAAAACTTTCCATAATTCTTCCTCTAAAACATTTTTAGTGTTTATAGCATACGATTTGTAAGTAATTATTTTATTCGAAATCAAATCAATAACACAAAAAGAAAGGTCACTATATGACACCTCAAAGCAAAGCTTTTTATATGTTTTTTGAGTAATATCCTGATTCATATTTTTTGTTTGAATTACAAATTTACATTTTTTACGAGAATTAAAAACCTTCAAATGAAATTATATTTAAAATCCTTGCTATATTTGAAGTTCGTAAACTAAAAATGAATGTCGCCAACGCAATTTTATAAAATTTTAATGGATAATTTTCCTTTTCAGCCTACTGCTAATCAGGATGTTTTCTTTCAAAAAATTGCTACCTATATTTTACAATCAAAAGACGACCTATTTGTATTAAAAGGATACGCTGGAACGGGTAAAACAACTGTGATTTCCACTTTAGTAAATCAATTAAGCGTTGCTAATAAAAAATCGGTAATGTTAGCGCCTACGGGTCGGGCAGCTAAAGTAATGTCGGCCTATTCTGAAAAACCTGCTTTTACCATACACAAACGTATTTATTTTCCTAAAAAGAATAAAAATGGTGGCGTTGGTTTTGTGATGCAAGCCAATAAATTTAAAGATACGATTTTTATTGTAGATGAATCGTCAATGATTTCCGATCAATCTAACGAAACGAGTTTGTACGAAAACGGTTCTTTATTAGATGATTTATTGTTTTATGTTGATGCTGGGCAAAATTGCAAATTGATATTAGTTGGTGATACGGCTCAGTTGCCTCCAGTGAATTCAGATATTAGTCCTGCTTTGGATATTCAATCTTTACAAGTGAATTACGACAAAGAAATAGTTCATATTGAATTGGATGAAGTGATGCGACAAGCTGAAAATTCAGGAATATTAAGCAATGCTACTGAATTACGAGCGCTTTTAAAATCGCATTTTATTGATGATTTTAAATTCAATTTGAAGTCGTTTAAAGACATTATTCGATTGGATGATGGATTTGATATAGAAGACGCCATTCATCAATCGTATCGAAATTATAGTACAGAAGACACCGCATTCATTGTGCGTTCCAATAAAAGAGCCAATCAATACAACCAGCAAATAAGACAACGTATTTTAGATAAAGAAAGTGATTTGTCGGCTGGCGATTTATTAATGGTAGTAAAAAACAACTATTTTTGGCTAAATGAAACTTCACAAGCTGGTTTTATTGCCAATGGCGATATTATTGAAGTGTTGAAAATAAGAAATATTCAAGAATTATATGGATTTAAATTTGCCAATGTTACCATCCGAATGATTGATTATCCGAATGAAGCACCATTTGAAACCGTACTGCTTTTAAATACGATTGAAAGTGAAGCGGCATCGCTAACGTATGAAGAATCGAATTTATTGTATCAAGAAGTTTCTAAAGATTATGAAGACGAAATTCATAAATACAAGAAACTTTTAAAAGTAAAAAACAATCCATATTTTAATGCCTTGCAGGTGAAATTTTCTTATGCGATTACGTGTCATAAATCGCAAGGAGGGCAGTGGAGTAGTGTGTTTGTAGAAAAACCCTACTTACCTAATGGCGTAGATAGAGATTATATTAGATGGTTGTACACGGCAATTACTAGAGCCAAAGAAAAGTTATATTTAATTGGGTTTAAAGATGAAAATTTTGAGTAATTTTGAAACCAAATAGAAACATAGATAAATTTTTAAGTATTCATTTGGTTTAAAAGTTAATTTTGAAATAAAACCAAACCTTTGACCCAAAACCTTTAACCCATTTACAATGAAAATAATTGCTGTCATCCCTGCGCGTTATGCCTCTACACGATTTCCTGCTAAATTAATGCAAGATTTAGGTGGAAAAACAGTTATTTTACGAACATATGAAGCGGCTGTAGCTACTAATTTGTTTGACGATGTATTTGTTGTAACCGATTCGGAATTAATTTATAACGAAATTATTTCGCATAATGGAAAGGCAATAATGAGCATCAAAGAACACGAAAGTGGTAGCGATAGAATTGCTGAAGCCGTTGAAAAAATTGATGCAGACATTGTTATAAATGTGCAAGGTGACGAACCATTTATCAATAAAACACCTTTAGAACAAATTATTAAGGCATTTCAAAATGATACAGATAAGAAAATTGATTTGGCTTCTTTAATGTTTGAAATTAATGACAAGACTGAAATTGAAAACCCAAATAATGTAAAAGTAATAACTGATCAAGAAGGGTTTGCTTTATACTTTTCTCGTTCCGTAATTCCGTTTCCACGTGAGGAAAATGTGGGTGTACGATATATGAAACATATTGGCATTTATGCCTTTAGAAAACAAGCGTTATTAGACTTTGCTAAATTACCGATGTTGTCTTTAGAAGCATCAGAAAAACTAGAACAATTACGTTATTTGGAATACGGAAAACGCATTAAAATGATTGAAACGTCCCACGCAAGTATAGGAATTGATACACCAGAAGATTTAGAAAAAGCGAGACGATTAATATAATTTAATTGTAGAAAATTCTATAATCCGTGGCAAATTAAAATTATTTTATAACAATCTCAGTTTCTTTTTTAACTATAATTTCTGGTTTACCCTTATATAATATAACGGTTCCCGTAACACAAATAGTTTTTGTATCTAACGTTAGTGGATCGTAAGAAAATGCTTCTCTGTCTAATTTAAAAACTACTACAGAAAACGCATTGTCTGGAAAAGGTTTTCCAAAATTCAACAGTGCATTTCCACCTTTCGTTTCGTGAATTCCAGTTACTTTTTCGCAGATTGTTATTGTTTTTCCTTCAAAAGAAGCGATGTTTTCTAATGTTGGAGTAATTTCTTGAGCAGAAACCAATACTGTCCCAAATAAAAACAGTGCTATAATTACTTTTTTCATAATTAAAATTAATTGGTTTTAGTAGCTAATTTATAATTCTCACTTACTTGGTTCCAGTTGATAACGTTCCAAATAGATGTTAAATAATCGGCACGTTTGTTTTGGTATTTTAAGTAATACGCGTGTTCCCAAACATCAATTCCTAAAATAGGTGTGCCTTTGGTTTCTGCAACATCCATTAACGGATTGTCTTGATTAGGCGTAGAAGAAACGACCAATCTATTATCTTTATCAACAGAAAGCCAAGCCCATCCAGAACCAAATCGGGAAGTGGCAGCAGCATTGATTTTTTCTTTTAACGCATCCATACTTCCAAACGTATCCATAATTGCTTTTTCTAAATCTGCTGAAGGTTTGGTGTTTTTTATTGGTGTTAGTAGTGACCAAAATAATTCGTGATTATAATGTCCGCCTGCATTGTTTCTAATTGCTAGACTCAATTTTGAGACATTCGAAAAAATCTCTGTTAGTGTCATAGTAGCAGCTTCAGTACCTACAACAGCAGCATTTAAATTTTTAATATACGCGGCGTGGTGCTTAGAATAATGGATTTCCATAGTTTGTGCATCTATGAAAGGTTCTAAATCAGTATAAGCATAAGACAATGGTTTTTGAGAAAACTGTGCTGAAACGGATAAAGTAAGTAAAAGTAAAACGGCTACTATTTGAAATTTTTTCATAATATTGATTATTAATTTGTAAAACTTGTTGTAGCAAAGTTAGTTGTTTTTTGTAAAGGACGTTATAATTTAACAGGAAGTATTTAATAATATTACTTTAATTATCAATTGTTGGGATTAGAACCTTCCTGTCTTAATTTCATATTAATCAAAAAGTAGATTTACTTGTATAAAATTTTGTTTAAAAATTTGTTAAAATTGTTAAACAAAATATTTTTTTTATATATTTGTGTTGATAATTTATTACATATAACCTTATTATGAAAAACATTAAATTTTTACTACTATTAACTAGCATTTTGGTCAGTGTTTTTGTATCTTGTTCATCAGGTGATGAAACTATCGAAACACAAAAAAGTAGTGCTTTACGAATTTATCTTAATGAATTCAAACAAGCAAATAATATTACAGGAAGAAGTGTAGCAACTGCTTCTGATTTATGTTATGAATTTGTTTATCCATTAACACTTTCTTACAATAATGGAACGACAGTTAGTGTATTTAATGAAACAGAATTAATTGCTGTTCTTGAAAGCGAAACAAGTGAATTGTACATTAATGGAATTGCGTTTCCGTTTAATTTAATTGCTCCTGGAAGTACTACACCGATTACTATTTCAAATGAATCAGAATTTTGGAGTTTAATAAACGCTTGCGATATGGATACCTACGACGATTATATTGCTCCAGGTTCTTGTTATTCGTTTGTTTATCCGTTTTCATTTTTAATGAGTAACAATCAAACAGTTATTTTAAACAACGAACAAGATTTATTAAATTTAGTAGCACAACTAGGAAATAGTAATAATTATATCGTCAATTTAGTATACCCTTTTTCAGTAAATAGCAACAATACAATTATTCAAATTGATAATGAGTATGAATTTGCTGAGTTAAATATGGATTGTGATGATAATAATTGCAATTGTCCAACTGATGTGAATCCGGTTTGTGTAAATGTTGGTGGAGTCATTATCACTTTCCCAAATGCTTGTTTAGCCGTATGTGCAGGATATACTACATCAGATTTTGTAAATTGTAATTAATATAAAAAGTATTTACTTAATAAACTCCAGCAGTAATGTTGGAGTTTATTTTATATAAATTGATGTTTCAATACACTTTACATACACTATCCATACACTATCTATACACTAACTACGGAGTATCTATACACTATCTCTTTTTTATATGATATTTTGTATCTATTA
>NZ_JBIISE010000017.1:0-44265 GCF_044341185.1 Flavobacterium sp. | reverse complement strand
AAAATTTAATTTTTTTATTAACCAATAGTACTTATTTCATTTTTAAAATTTTATCAATTAATCAAGTTAATTTTATAAAAAAATGTATTTTAAAAAACAGATTACCAAAAAATTATGTAATTTTGTTTCGATGAATTTAAAAAAACATATTAGTATATACTTAGCATTATTTATTTTATTAGTAAATAGTAGTGCAAGTTTGGTTTTGCATTATTGTCACGACCAAATTGCTTACGTGTCTTTAGTTTATCAAGAAAATAAATTGGTAGATACTGCATCTGAAGATTCTTGCTGTACTTCAGATTCTATTAAAGGGGAGGAAGAGGGTTGTTGTTCCAATGAGGAAATCAGTACCGAAAACAAAATTGATTATTCAATTTTAAAAGATTTTCAATTTGAATTTTTAGCTCTAAATTTTATTAATGAAGCGCCAGAATTTTTTGGTAAAGCAGCTTGCTTTTATTCAAATAAAAAAAATGTTGATTACTATTGTAATTCTAACGCACCACCTTTTTATAAACTCTATTCACAACTTATTTTTTACGCATAATTTATTTCGTTTTTATTTTTTTTTAAATTATAAACTTTATAAATTAATTATGTATAAACTTTTATTATTGGTAATGATGCCAATATTTTCATTTGCACAAAGCAGTGTACAAGGTAAAATCACTGATAAGGAAAACAATCCTATCACTAATGTAAAAATTACCATTCCAGAATTAAAAACCATTATTTATTCAGATAAAAATGGCTCGTTTACTTTAATTCAAGGAAACCGAAATCTTTTATTAATTATAGAAAAAGAAGGTTTTCAGACACTTGAAATACAACAAAGTGTCAAATCTGATTTTACTATTAAATTAGAAAAAACAGCTTCTGATAACAATATTGCAACTGTAACTATTGTAAAGAAGCAAAATACTTTGGATAGAAAGCAAAAAGCAGTTACCAATACGCAACATTTATCGCAAGGCGAATTACAAAAAGCGGCTTGTTGTAATTTATCGGAAAGTTTTGAAACAAATCCGTCTATTGATGTAAATTTTTCAGATGCTGTTACAGGTAATAAGCAAATTAAAATGTTAGGATTAACTAGTCCGTATATTTTAATGAGTGAAGAGAATATTCCTGCCATTCGGGGCGCTTTACAAGCAACAGGATTAAATTTTATTCCAGGAACTTGGGCAGAAAGTATTCAAATTACTAAAGGGGCGGGGAGTGTAGTGAATGGATATGAAAGTATTTCAGGTCAAATAAATTATGAGTTAATTAAACCTCAAAAAGAAGCCCCGTTTTTTGCTAACGTGTATGCCTCAAACGATGGCAGATATGAATTAAACACTCATTTTGCTACTAAATATTCAGATAAATTAAGTTCTTTAGTTTTATTACACGGTAACACCAGAAATAGTAAAAACGACATGAATCATGATGGATTTTTAGACAATCCATTAGGAAATCAAGTTAATATTTTAAATCGTTGGCAATACAATAATGCAGAAAAAGGAATTGTTTCATTTTTGAATATAAAATATTTTAAAGATGAAAAAACAGGTGGAACTATAAATGATAATTCGCATGAAATGGTGATGAACCCAAATTTATGGACGAGCCATGTGAATACAGATAAAATAGAAATTTCCAACAAAATAGGATATGTTTATCCAAATATGCCATTTCAAAGTATTGGTTTTCAACAAGCCTTTCAGTACAATAAAATGCATTCTGAATTTGGAGATAAAACACACCATATTCATCATAAAAATTATTTTTCAAACCTTATTTTTAATTCGATTATTAATAATACAAAGCATAAATTCATTACGGGTTTGAATTTTAATTATGATATATTTCAAGAACATATAGAGGTCAATTTTGTGGCTGAATATGATAGAATTGATACTTCAATTGGTTCGTTTTTTGAATATTCTTTCGATAATTTAAATAATTTCAGTTTTGTTTTAGGTGCTAGAGCGGACAATCATAACAGATTGGGCTTGTTTTTTACACCTAGAGCGCATGTTAAATATAACCCGTTTGAAAAAACAACGTTTCGTTTTTCTGCAGGTAGAGGAAAAAGAGCCTCAAATATTTTCGCTGAAAATATAAATGTTTTGGCCAGTTCTAGAGATATTATTATTAAAAATGAAAACGGTAAATTATATGGTTTAAATCCAGAAATTGCATGGAATTACGGAACAAGTTTTATTCAGAAATTCTATATTTTTGGAAAAGAAAATGAACTTGTTGTGGATTATTATAAAACAGATTTTAGTAATCAAATTGTGGTTGATTTAGAAAATGCAAGGCAAGTAACTTTCTCTAACTTAAATGGAAAAAGTTTTGCTGAATCCTTTCAAATTGAATGGAATATTAATTTAATGACGCATTTAAATCTAAGAACGGCATATAAATATTTACATGTTAAAACCGATTATGCAACTGGATTATTGGATAAACCATTACAGGCTAAAAATCGTTTCTTTGCTAATATAGCTTACGAAACGCATATTTTAGAAAAAGGACAGCAATGGAAATTTGATGCCACTTTTAATTGGATTGGTCAACAAAGATTACCAAATACACAAGCAAACCCAGTTCAATATCAATTATCGGAACATACGCCAAGTTATCAGCTTATAAATGCACAAATAACAAGAACATTTTCTAGTACATTTGAAATGTATTTTGGAACAGAAAATTTAGGAAACTTTAAACAGAATAATGCCATAATTGCATCAGATAATCCTAATAGTCCTTATTTTGATAGTACCATGATTTATGGACCCGTTTTTGGTACGATGTATTATGCAGGAATACGATTTAAAATAAAAGATAAAAAAGAACAAATCATTAAAAAATAAAATCATGAAAAAAATAGTTTTAGTAGTAGTGTTTGCTTTGTTAGGAATGAATGCAAACGCACAAGAACAACTTAACAAAAATAAAAAAGTAGAAATTGAAGTAAATGGAAATTGCGATATGTGTAAAAAACGCATCGAAAAAGCAGCCTATTCTGTAAAAGGAGTAAAAAGTGCAACTTGGAATGTTGATCATCAAGATTTACATTTAATTATTGATGAAACAAAATGTACTGTTTTAGATGTAGAGAAAGCTATCGCAAAAGTAGGTCATGACACAAAAGATATTAAAGCTACTGACGAACAGTATGCGAAAATTCACGGTTGTTGTTTGTATCGTACAGAAGAAAAGCATTGATTTTTTTAATTTTTTTTTTTATATTTGATTCGTTAACCAATTAAATATTTTAATTATGCCTTTAAATTTTTACTCAATTTTAGCAGCCACTTTTGTTTCATTAATAGTGGGTTTTGTTTGGTACAATCCGAAAGTTTTTGGAACAATTTGGATGAATGAAACAGGGATGACCCATGAAAAAGCCAGACAAAGCAATATGCTTAAAGTCTTTTCGCTAACTATTTTTTATTCATTTTTAATTTCCCTGATATTATCTACAATAGTAATTCATCAAATTGGAGCTTTAGGAATGATTGGTGGTCCTGATAATGTAGCTAAAGCCTTACCATCATACGCTGCGTTTATAGGAGACTATGGAAATGCTTTTAGAAGTTTTCAACACGGAGCACTACATGGTTTTTTTACAGGATTATTTTTTGTTTTACCAATTACAGCAATAAATAGTTTGTTTGAACAAAAATCATGGAAATATATACTAGTAACTTCAGGTTATTGGATGGTTTCATTAACTATTATGGGCGCAATTATTTGCGGTTGGAAATAATTAACATTTATTTATAAAATAGAAGTCCTACATTTGTGGGACTTTTTTATGCCTTGAAAAAAATTACATTAAAAATATTCGATTCTATAAAAGACCTTCCAGAAAATTGGAATGCAGTTGCTGCTGCAAATCATTTTCTACAAATTCCATATTTACAAGTTTTAGAACGTTCGGCGCCAACAAATATGCAATGTTTTTATATTGGATTTTATGAAGATTCAGAACTAATAGGTGTTTCTTTAGCCCAATATTTAGATTTAAATAAATTAGAATCGTTTGGTGAAAGAGATAACTTTTTTAAAAAATTTATTCGAAATTTTATTTTTCGAAATTTTGCTTCACATACACTCTTTATTGGCAATAATATGATTACCGGTCAAAATGCTTTTGCTTTTAATAATGAAATTAGTTTTAAAGAAATTAGTTTTATTTTGAGACAAAGTTCAAAAGAATTAGAGGCTTATTTCAAACAAAAAGGCACTAAAATTCATCTGGTTTCTTTTAAGGATTTTTATCAAAATTGTGCTGTCGAATTTAAAAAGTATGCTTTCGAAAAAGTGTATGAATTCAAAACGCAACCAAATATGATTTTCGAAATACCAATCAATTGGAAATCAAATGAAGACTATTATAATGCTTTTTCAAAAAAATATCGAGATCAATATAAAAGAGCCCATAAAAAGTTTGAAGGAATTTTAGTGAAAGAATTAGATATAGAAGCAGTTCTTTTTCATGAAAATAAAATTAATGAATTATATCATCATGTAGCTAAAAATGCACCTTTTAATACTTTTTTCTTAGCAAAAAATCATTTTTCAACATTTAAAAAACAATGTGGAGATGGCTTTAAAATTTTTGGTTATTTTTTGGAAGAAAAACTTATTGGTTTTCATTCTGTTTTATTAAATGACGATGTTTTAGAAACTTATTTTTTAGGATATGATGACCAAGTTCAAAAAGATAAAATGTTGTATTTAAATATGTTGTACAACATGACTGAATTTGGAATTATTAATAATTTTAAAAAAATTATTTTTGGAAGAACAGCTTTAGAAATTAAAAGTTCAATTGGAGCGACACCGGTTATGATGTCTGGTTTTATTTATCATAGTAACAAATTAGTGAATTTATTTTTAGGTAAAATATTTAAAAATTTAGAACCCGAAACCCTTTGGCAACAACGTCATCCCTTTAAATAAATATAACAAACATTTAGTAGTTCTTTTTTATTGAAAAAAACGAATTGTTTTCTTATTTTTGAAAATAATTTTAACCATGAAAAAATATATTTTCTTTTTATTGTTTTTTTCTCAATGCATGTTTTCTCAGACTTTATTTGAGAAAGCAGAGAAGTTATATAAAGAAAAGAAGTTTGAAGAAGCTAAAGGTTTATTTGAAAGTTATTTGAAATCCGTTCCAAATCATTTAAAAACTATAGAATATTTAGGAGATATTGCTGGAAATTCAAAAAAATGGGATGTTGCAATTGCTTATTATAAAAAATTAAAACTTCAAAATCCAAATAGTGCTATTTATTGGTTTAAATATGGTGGTGCATTAGGAATGAAAGCTAAATCAGTAAATAAATTTAAGGCGGTTGGCATGATTAGCGATATAGAAACCGCTTTTTTAACCGCTGCAAATTTAGATAAAAAACACCTTGAATCGCGTTGGGCGTTAGTGGTTTTATATATTGAATTGCCAGGAATTATTGGTGGTAGTGAAACTAAAGCAGCGAAATACGCCGATGAACTTATGGCTATATCAAAAGTTGATGGTTATTTAGCTAAAGGTTATATAGATGTGTATTACAAAAGATATAAATCTGCAGAAGTAAATTTGATAAAAGCACATCAATTAGGTAAATCAGCCATAACATATGCCAAATTATACGATTTATACATGTATAAGTTAAAAGACAAAGACAAAGCACAAAACATTAAAAAGTAATTAGTTATAGGGTTTTGGGTAAATGGTAAACGTTACCTTTAAACCAATTCCTTTCACCATTAACCATACAAAATGCGAACACATTTCATAGCTATTGGCGGAGCTGCCATGCACAATTTAGCATTAGCGTTACATAATAAAGGATATCAAATAACAGGTAGCGATGATGCTATTTTCGAACCTTCTAAATCTCGTTTAGAGAAAAAAGGATTATTGCCTTTGGAAATGGGTTGGTTTCCAGAAAAAATTACTTCCGATATTGAAGCTGTTATCTTAGGAATGCACGCTAAGGAAGATAATCCTGAATTGTTAAGAGCACAAGAATTAGGATTGAAAATTTATTCGTATCCAGAATTTTTGTATGAACAATCTAAAAACAAAACAAGAGTTGTAATTGGTGGTTCTCACGGAAAAACTACTATTACGTCTATGATTTTACACGTAATGCATTATCATAATATTGAAGTAGATTACATGGTTGGTGCACAATTAGAAGGTTTTGATACGATGGTGCATCTTACAGAAACTAACGATTTTATAGTTTTAGAAGGCGATGAATATTTATCTTCTCCTATGGATAGACGACCGAAATTTCATTTATATCAACCAAATATTGCCTTGCTTTCAGGTATTGCTTGGGATCATATTAATGTGTTTCCCACGTTTGAAAATTATGTAGAACAATTTAGTATTTTCACATCGCAAATTACAAATGGTGGTATTTTAGTATATAATGAAGAAGATGCAACCGTTAAACAAGTTGCCGAAGAAACTACAAATCCAATTCGTAAAATTGCCTATCAAACACCAAGTTATGCTGTTGAAAACGGAACGACTTTATTAGATACTCCAGAAGGTCCCATGCCAATTGAAGTTTTTGGTGCACATAATTTAAATAATTTAGCGGGAGCCAAATGGATTTGTCAATGTATGGGTGTAGATGAGGTTGATTTTTACGAAGCAATTGCCACCTTCAAAGGCGCAAGTAAACGATTAGAGAAAATTGCAGAGATTAGTAATAAAGTAGCTTATAAAGATTTTGCCCATTCGCCAAGTAAAGTTTCAGCCACTACAAAAGCAGTAAAAGATCAATATCCTGACAGAAAATTAATTGCCTGTTTAGAATTACACACTTATAGCAGTTTAAATGCCGAATTTTTAAAAGAGTACGAAAGTGCCTTAGACGCAGCAGATGTTGCCGTAGTTTTTTATTCGCCAGATGCGGTAAAAATTAAACAATTAGATGAAGTTTCTTATGAACAAATCGCACAATCATTTAATAGGAAAGATCTAATTATTTATACCAATCCAGCAGAATTTAAAAACTATTTATTTGCACAAGATTTTAATAATTCCGCTTTATTATTAATGAGTTCAGGAAATTATGGTGGATTGAATTTTGATGAGGTCAGTCAATTAATCAATTAGTCAATTAGTCAATGTGACAATGATTTAAACCATCTAAGAATTTATAAACTCTTTGATAGTTTTTGTATTAAAAATATTTTTTTGGTTTCATTTTTTTAGTTAAATTTGGTTTTTTTAAACGCCAAAATATTTTTTATGTACACGCCAATTCATCAGTGGGCTGAAGACGATCGTCCACGAGAAAAACTACAATTTAAAGGTAAATCTACTTTATCCGATTCGGAATTATTAGCCATTTTAATAGGTTCAGGCTCTAGAAATGAAAGTGCAGTGCAATTGTGTCAACGAATTTTAGCAGCATCAAACAACAATCTCAATCAACTTAGCAAACTTTCAGTTCATCAATTAATTCAATATAAAGGTATCGGCGAAGCAAAAGCTATAAGTATTGTAGCCGCTTTAGAATTAGGTAGAAGAAGAAGGTTAGAAGAAGCTACAGAGTTACCAAAAATCACATCAAGTAAAAATATATTTGAAATTATGCAACCCATAATTGGAGAAATACCTCACGAAGAATTTTGGGTATTATATTTAAATAATTCAAATAAAGTAATTCATAAATCGCAAATTAGTAAAGGCGGCATAACAGGAACTGTTGTTGATAATAGAATGGTTTTCAAAACGGCTTTTGAATATCATGCCACCTCAATAATTTTATGTCACAATCATCCATCTGGCAAATTACAAGCCAGTGAACCCGATTTACAATTGACTAAAAAGTTAAAAGTTGCAGGTCAAACTTTAGACGTTTTTGTATTAGATCACATAATTATTACTGAATTTGGTTATTTAAGTTTTAAAGATTCGGGTATTTTTTAATATGGGTACGCAGATTTATTTACCATACAAATAAAAAACTATGAGTCTATGTCTTTAAAATAGTTAATGTACTTTTGCAAAATAAATTTACAATTAATAACAATGAACGAATTATATCAATTTTCCAAACAAGATTTAAGATTAGTTTCACAAATAAAACAGCATCAAAATATTTCGGCAATTTTTTATCATTTTTGGATTAATTTAGTCAACCCTAATGAAAAATTTGTTTTTGTTGACACTATTGAAATTGTTTTTGATAAAACGACTACTTATTTTTTTAAAATTAATGAAGAAGATAATGGTTATACAATTTCTTCAAACTACAATTTTGAGGAAGAACAAAAAATGTTAGCCGAAAAATTTCAAGAAGTGCTTTCGTTAAAAAGAGTAGATGTGAGCGCAGCTACTCTTTGGAAAGATAAAATTAAAACGCCACTTCTATCTGTAAACACCGTAAATGATTACGAAAACAGAAACGAGAATTTCATTCATTTTGATTTTATTGATGGCTCATTAGCAATTTATTACAATGAAGAAAAAGGATTATTAGTGGAAGATTACGAAGCGTAACACGTTTTTATTCTATTGAGATAAATTTTTGTTAAACGTTTTTAATCTTATTTCAATATTCTTATCTTGCCACATAATATAAAACAAAATGATTAGCACCAAAAATATTACATTTTCTTATAATAAAGATCAAAATTTCATTATGCCTGATTTGTTTTGCCAGGCTGGGAGTACTATTTTAGTTACAGGAAATTCTGGAAAAGGAAAAACTACCTATTTGCATATTTTGGCAGGTATGTTGCAACCCAATTCTGGAGAAATTTTAATTGATAATATAGATTTTACAAATCTTAAAGGAAGTAAAGCAGATAAATTTAGAGGTAAAAATATTGGTGTGGTTTTTCAAAAATCGCATTTTATTGCATCACTTTCTGTTTTAGAAAATTTAGAAATGGCAAGTTGGTTAGCCACAGGTAAAAAGCACACCAAACGCGCTAAAGAATTATTAAATAAATTAGATATTTTAGAACAAGCGCACAAGCAACCAAGCCAATTGAGTGTAGGACAACAACAGCGTGTTTCTATAGCTCGTGCATTAATGAATGAACCTAAAGTGTTGTTAGCCGATGAACCCACATCAAGTTTAGATGATAAAAATGCGGACAACGTAATTGAGTTATTGGAATCATTATCTAAAGAATATAAAGCCGCTTTAATTATTGTTACACACGATAGTCGTATTAAAGCCAAATTCACCAATCAAATTACAATGTTATGATCGGAAAATTAGCATGGAAAAATATTTGGTTTAAACCATTAAATACTATTTTGAGCATTTTGTTATTAACGGCTTCGGTAGCTATTATTACAGTTTTGATATTAGTCGAAAAACAATTCGAGGAAAAATACCAAAGCAATTTAGATGGTGTCGATTTGGTACTTGGAGCTCAAGGAAGTCCACTACAACTTGTGCTTTCATCAGTATATCAAGTTGATGATCCAACAGGAAATATTAGTTACGATTCGGTAAAAGTTTGGATGCAACATCCGTATGTAAAAAAAGCAATTCCGTTAGCCTATGGTGATAATTATGTAGGATTTAAAATTGTAGGAACTAACCCAGATTATATAGAAAAATATCAAGCTAAAATGGCGGAAGGTAAAGTATTCGAACACAATTTTGAAGTAGTTGTTGGCGCTGATGTTGCCGAAAAATTAAATTTAAAATTAGGAGATACTTTTAAAGGAACACACGGAAGTGCTGCAGAAGGCGAAGTTCACGACCATGGAGAATATATTGTAGTAGGAATCGCATCTAAAACAGGAAAAGTTATTGATAATTTAATTCTGTCAAATATTCCAACGGTTTGGCAAATGCACCACGAAGAAGGTCACGAAGAAGTTGCCGAAAATCCTGCTCACAGAGAACCCGGACATGTTCATGATGAAGAAGAGCATGTTCATACAGCAGAATGTAATCATGATGCTCACGAATCGGATATGACCATTGATGAGCCAAATATGGAAATTACGTCTGTTTTAATTGAGTTTAAAAACAAAATGGGTGTTTTTATGTGGCCAAATATTATCGCACAAAACACTAAAATGCAAGCCGCTTTGCCTACGTTTCAAATGAATAGATTATTCGATATGTTTGGAGTGGGATTAAATGCGTTGAAATATTTAGCATTCGGAATTATGCTGATTTCTGGAATTTCTATTTTCATTGCTTTATTCAACACCCTAAAAGAAAGAAAAGCAGAATTTGCCTTAATGCGCGTAAACGGTGCTAAAAAACATCAACTACTTTTAGTAGTTTTGCTTGAAAGTATTTTGCTTTGTATTGTGGGGTATCTTTTCGGAACTATTTTAGGTAGAGTTGGAATTATCTTGTTATCAAAAGCATCAGAATCTGATTTTAAATTAGGATTTGATCCTATGGAAATTATTTGGGAAAAAGAAGGGCTTTTATTTGGTTTAACTTTGTTAGTTGGATTAATAGCAGCTGTTATTCCAGCCATAAAAGCATACACTATTAATATATCAAAAACTTTAGCAAATGCGTAATTCATTAAAAATAATATTAGCCTTAATACTAGGCGTTTTTTTATTCAGTTTTCAAAATCAAAGTGAAGTAAGCACTTATACATCTACAAAAAAGGTATTTTTAGCAGCAGATACACTAACCTGGAAATTGCTAGGGGAAATTAAATATTTAAAGAAAAAACACGCTTCGTATGGCGAAGTTGATTTCCCAGTTATTAACACAAAATTGAAAAAATTAGCTAAGAAAACCATTGTAATGAGTGGATTTATTGTGCCTATTGATAACAAAAATTACGCCTTGAGTAAGAATGTTTTTGCCTCTTGTTTTTTTTGTGGAAAATCAGGTCCAGAAACCATTATGGGAATTAAATTTAAAGGTGCTACGCCAAAATTAAAAACCGATACGTATTTAACAATAAAAGGTACTTTCCGTCCAAATGAAGACGATGTAGAAGACTGGATTTATAATTGTGATAATGCCGAAATCGTAAAAGGAAAATAAATTTGGAAGCTATAAAACATATTTTTTTCGATTTAGATCACACGCTTTGGGATTTTGAAAAAAATTCGGCTTTAGCTTTTGAAAAAATATTTCAAGAACTAAATTTCGATATCAATTCTCAACAATTTATGGATATTTATAATCCTATTAATGTTGCGTATTGGAAATTGTATGAGAAAAACGAAATCGATCAAGAAACACTTCGTGTGAATAGAGTTAAAGACGCTTTTGAAGCTTTGAATTATTATATTTCATTAGATCAAATAAATACCATTTCACATTTGTTTATTGAGTATTTAACTTCAAATAATCATTTAATTGAAGGTACAATCGAAACGCTAGACTATTTAAAAGATAAATATATATTACATATTATTACTAACGGATTTTCATTTGTACAAGATGTGAAATTACAAAAAAGTAATTTGGATAAATATTTCGTTACCATTACCGATTCGGAAGCTGCGGGGCATAAAAAACCACACGAAAATATTTTCAATCACGCGCTAACTAATGCAAATGCTTCTAAAACTGAAAGTATTATGATTGGAGATAGTATTGAAGCAGATGTTTTAGGTGCTTTGAATTTCGGAATAAAAGCTGTGTTTTTCAATCCGGCAAATGAAATGGTTTCAAATGAAGAAATTATTCAAATTCAAAGTTTAATTCAATTAAAAAATATATTATGATGAAATTTTTTTCAATTTTAGTACTCGTTTTCTTATCATTCACTTCTTTTGCTCAACAAAATAAAGTGATTATTATTTCTAACAAATACGAATTTCAGAAGGTTAAAAATACTTATAATATAAACAACATGTTAAAAGCAATTTTAGTTTCTAATAGCTATCAAGTGTTTTTTGATGATGAAGAATTACCTAAAGAGATTGCACAAAATAAATGTAATGCCTTAACAGGTGTTTTAATAGATAACAGTAATATGTTTTTAACGAAATTGAAATTTCAAATTAGAGATTGTCAAAATAAGTTGTTATTTGAAACGGCAGAAGTGAAAACAAGAGAAAAAGATATTCAAAACGCTTATATTGAAACCGTTGGTTTGTTAAGTTCAGAATTAAAAAAATATAAACCAGTTGTAACTAATTTAAAAGAAGTTGTTGTTGAAACAAAATTAGCTGAAGTTGAAAGTATTGTGTATACGGAAAAGCCTTTAGTAACTGAGTTTAAAACATTTTTGAATTGTAGTTTTGAAAAAAGTCTAGATGATTCACATGATTTTGAAATTGGTGGAACTGAGCAAAATGTTTTATTGTTTTTGCAAATTACCAAAACTCCTAATCTTTTTATTGCATATAAAGAAGGTGCATATGGTATTTTTACTAAAACTGATAAAAAAGGTATTTTTGAATATTATTTTGATGGTAAATATATTGTTGAAGAGTATCAGTTTTAATAAAAATTATTTTTCCTTACACCCAACACCTTTAACCTAAAACCCAACTAATACCCATATTTATTCTTCCATCTGTTTTTTAAAAACTGACGAATTTCTTTTTCTCTAGCGTTTTCACCTGGTTCAAAAAAAGTAGTTTCAGATAATTCGGTTGGTAAAAATTCTTGTTCAGCAAAATTATTAGCAAAATCGTGCGAATATTTGTATTCTTCGCCATAACCTAATTCCTTCATTAATTTTGTTGGCGCATTTCGTAAATGAATAGGAACGGGTAAATCTCCAGTTTGTTTTACAACTTGTTGGGCTTTTCCAATGGCCATATAACTGGCATTACTTTTTGCAGAAGTGGCTAAATAAATAGCACATTGACTTAAAATAATTCTGCTTTCTGGATAGCCAATTGTACTCACAGCCTGAAAGGCATTATTTGCCATAATAAATGCTGTTGGATTGGCGTTTCCAATATCTTCACTTGATAAAATCAACATTCTTCGGGCAATAAATTTTACATCTTCGCCACCTTCAATCATTCGAGCTAACCAATATACTGCACCGTTCGGGTCACTTCCACGAATTGACTTGATAAATGCTGAAACAATATCGTAATGTTGTTCACCAGTTTTGTCGTACAATACTGTGTTTTTTTGAACCAATTGCATTACTTTTTCATTTGTAATTTCAATGATTGCTGAGCTTGTCGAAGTATCGGTTGCATTAATTACCAATTCAAAAATATTCAATAACTTTCTAGCATCTCCACCTGATAATCTAAATAATGCTTCTGTTTCTACTAAATTTATTTTTTTCTTTTGTAAGTATTCGTCAGAAGAAATAGCTCGGTGTAAGATGTTTTCTAAATCTTCTTTTGTAAAAGCATTTAAAATATATACCTGACATCGTGACAAAAGTGCAGGTATGACTTCAAAACTTGGATTTTCTGTAGTGGCGCCAATTAAAGTTATCCAGCCTTTTTCTACTGCTGCTAAAAGCGAATCTTGTTGCGATTTACTAAAACGATGAATTTCGTCAATAAATAAAATAGGATTTTTAGCAGTGAATAAACCACCGCTTTGTTTGGCTTTTTCAATTACGTCTCTAATGTCTTTTACACCTGAATTAATTGCGCTCAACTCGTAAAACGGACGTTTACTTTCCTGTGCCATAATTTGTGCCAAGGTTGTTTTTCCCGTTCCTGGAGGTCCCCATAAAATTAAACTCGGAATAATTCCTTTCTCAATATGTTGGGTTAACGAGCCACTTTTACCAACTAAATGTGATTGGCTAATGTATTCCGATAAAGTTTTCGGACGAATTCGTTCTGCTAAAGGTATTGTCATAAAGCAAATTTAATCAATGCAATCTTCTCAACCAATTTTTTTTAATTTTAATATGATATGCCAAATTTTCATACCTTGTACTTTGGCTTCATTTTTGATTTTGATTTGTTATGATAAAATCGTCCATAGATAAGAATTTTTATTTTTCACTTTCCGTGTTACTATTTCCGTTACTCTTTGTAATGTTATTATGGATGACGTATTATTTGAATTTGCATTATTTTCCTGAAATGTATCAATACGGAATTTTACCTAAAACAGTTAAAGGTTTACGAGGCATTCCGTTGCATATTTTTATTCACGGAAATTTTAAACATGTACTTAATAATTCTATTCCGATTTTCTTTTTGGTGATGGCTTTGAAGTATTTTTACCGTCAACAGTTTTTTAAAGTGTTGTTTTTAGGTGTTTTATTTACAGGATTAGGAACCTGGCTTTTGGGTAGAAACTCGTATCACATTGGTGCAAGTGGATTGGTGTATTGTTTGGTGAGTTTTATCTTTTTCAAAGGAATTTTAACCAAATATTACCGATTAGTTGCTTTGTCTTTAACTATTGTTTTGTTGTATGGTGGAATTATTTGGTATATGTTTCCCAATGCAGAAACGTTAAACGGTGGCGTGTCTTGGGAAGGCCATTTCGCTGGTTTTGTAACTGGAATGGTGATGGCGATTTTTATGAAAACAGCTCAATTTTCAACACCTATTTTTTACGATTGGGAACATCCTGATTTTGATCCAACGGACAAACCTTTTTTCAAACAATTTGACGAAAACGGGAATTTTATCAATCCTCCAAAACCTGAAATTATGGAAGAAACAGAAGTAGATTCGTACTTTAAATCTTCAGTAAAAGTGATTTATGATTTTTTGAAAAATGAAAAATAATTAGATGATTCTCTAATTATAAAAGACGCTGTCTCACTACTTCATATAAAAAAGCACCACAAGCTACCGAAACATTTAAAGATTCAATAGTTCCGTACATCGGTAATTTTGCTTTTTCATCAACCACTTTTAAAACAGAAGGATTTACACCGCGTTCTTCGTTACCCATAATAATCGCTACAGGAACTTTAAAATCGATGTCATAAATGGTGTTTTCTGTTTTTTCAGTTGCTGCTACGGTTTTGATGTCGCAACTTTGTAAATGAAAAACGGCATCCTTAATATGATCTACTTTACAAATCGGAATATTAAAAACAGCACCTGCACTTGTTTTTACCGTATCACCGTTTACTGGTGCGGAACCTTGTTTTTGAACAATAATTCCATTAACGCCAACACATTCAGCCGTTCTAATAATCGCACCAAAATTTCTCGCATCAGATAATTGGTCTAAAATTAAAAACAAAGGCGTTTTACCACTTTCTAAAGTTTGCTCAATTAATGTATCTAAATCGTGAAAAGCAATTGGCGAAATAGTCGCCACAGCCCCTTGGTGATTTAATGAAGTAAAACGATTCAGTTTTTCTACAGGTACATAACTAAAGTTTACATTATTCGCCTTTATAGCTTTCATTAAATCTTTCATTAAGTCGCCCTGAGCTTCTTTCTGAATAAATACTTTGTCTATAACTGCGCCGGAATGTATGGCTTCAATAATGGCTCTAATTCCAAAAATCTGATTGTCGTTTTTCATAGGTGCAAATATAGGTAAGTTTATTCAAATTTATTTTAAAAATACGTTTTAAAACTAATTTGCACGATAGAATTAGATAGTTTTATGGTTTGGTTTCCTGTGTTTCCATTGGCATACACTAAATTAAACAAGCCGCCATTGCTTAGTAATCCAAAGCCAAAACCCAATCCGTAAAGTTGGTCTTTTGTGTTGTTGGCTTTATCTTGATAATATCCGAAGTCAGTAATGCTATAAAAATACAGATTTGGAGAAGCAACATATCGGTACTCAGCAAAAAGACCAGTAAATACATTTCCTTGTAAGCTGTTTTCGTTAAAACCTCTTATGGATTGAATGCCTCCAAATCGATACAATTCATTAGTAAAATAATCATTACTTTTAAGAAAATAGGTGTCTGTTTTAATATGAATAACGTTTTTTCTGTTAAGTTCGAGCAGTTTTTGTAGTTGAATTTGAGCAAAAAACTGATTCGTTTTTACAGCGCTTGTTGTTCGGTTACCCATTCCGAATTTTGTAAAAAAGGTAAACTTATCAGGAAATAATGAATCATCAAAGCTGACTTTTTTGTGTTCAAAAACAGAAGTAATAAATGTGGATTTTAAATCTTTAATAGTTGAAGAGGATATTTTTTGAATGGCTTCCGAAACATTATCTTTATAGCCAATAAAAACTTTTGTGTTGTAATGAATCATATAACCCAAATCAAAATCAAAACTACTATTTTGAAAAATAGTATCTTGCTTAAAGATTTTTAAATTCGATTTTAAAGCCATTGGACTTTTAAAAATATAAGCTAAATCTAAATTGACATTAAACGTACTTTGTTTGTTTCCGTCATTTTTCCAATACAAATTAAAGCGTTCACCAGAATTTAAGTTATTGTACAAGTTCAAATCTACATAACCATTAAATTGTAATTTTTGTGTATCTTCTTTATTTCCAAATCCTAAAAAACCATCAAAAGTATTGTTTTTTCTTTTTTCTAAATACAAATATACTTTTGTAGAATCTGTGGTGAGTAAAACTTCTGGATATTTTATCTGAGATACAAAAGGCAAAGCATTAAAATCAGAATGAATTTTTTTAATCACGTCTTTGTTAAAAGGTTTCGCATTGTATTTTCTTAAAAAAACCTTTTTAATGCCTTCTGGAAATTGGCTGTAACCTTGAAAAACCAATTGATTGATCTTTCTAATTTTGTTTAATTCAATTATTAAATTAGCTTGTAATTGGTTATTGGTTTTGGTAAAATTTCTTAATTGTATTTTCGATTGGGCAAAACCTTTCTTTTCTAAAATATTTAATTTTTCATTAATAAAATTTTCTGTATTCGAAAGTAAAATGATTTCAGAAGTGGTTAAGTTTAAAATATCTTTTACTTCGTTTGATAGACTATCGATTTTAATTTCAATATTTCGAGTTAAATTTCCTAATCTATATGTAAAGGTAAAACTACTGTCATTATTTTTTTTGGTTTGAAGTAATTCGTTTTCTAAATAGCCAATTTTTAATAAATTTTCATTGAATTTTTTTTGAGTTTCTAGAATATTCTTTATTTCGATATGTTTTTTAGCGTAGCCAATACTATCAATTATTTTATTTTCAAAGGAAGAGCTTCCTTCAATTTTTAAATAAAATTGCTGACTATATATATAAGGTGAAAATAAAAATAGAAAAAACAAATATTTCATAGTCCAAATATAACGTAATTTTTATAATATTTATTTTCTGAAATTTATTTTAATAAAAGTCATTTTATATTGTATGCTATGCACAAAAAGGTTGTTTATGGCATCTTCTGGTTATCAAAAAGTTAGAAAATTAAAAATAAATAATATAGAGTTTGGATAATTAAAAATAATTTCTACCTTTGCGTCCCTTAAAATAAGGTAACAATAAACAAAGTTTAATTAAAATTTAATTATGCCAACAATTCAGCAGTTAGTTAGAACAGGAAGAACCAAAATAACTAAGAAGAGTAAATCGGCGGCTTTAGATTCATGTCCTCAAAGAAGAGGTGTATGTACTCGTGTTTACACAACGACTCCAAAAAAACCAAACTCAGCAATGAGAAAGGTAGCTAGGGTTCGTTTAACAAACGGAAACGAAGTAAATGCATACATTCCTGGAGAGGGACATAATTTACAAGAGCACTCGATAGTATTAGTTAGAGGTGGAAGGGTAAAAGATTTACCAGGAGTTAGATACCACATTGTGCGTGGTGCTTTAGACACAGCAGGTGTTAAAGACAGAACACAACGTAGATCTAAATACGGTACAAAACGCCCTAAAGAAGCAGCTAAAAAGTAATTATTTAACACTTTTAAAGAAAAGACATGAGAAAAAGACAGGCCAAAAAAAGACCTCTTTTGCCAGATCCAAAATTCAACGATCAGTTGGTAACACGTTTCGTAAACAACTTAATGTGGGATGGTAAAAAATCAGTTGCTTTTAAAGTATTTTATGATGCTTTAGATATAGTTGAGACAAAAAAACAAGATGCAGAGAAATCAGCATTAGAAATTTGGAAAGATGCATTAACAAACGTTATGCCTCACGTAGAAGTACGTTCACGTAGAGTGGGTGGAGCTACATTTCAAATTCCTATGCAAATTCGCCCAGATAGAAAAGTATCTATGGCAATTAAATGGTTAATTCTTTACACTAGAAGAAGAAATGAAAAATCTATGGCTGGTAAATTAGCTGCAGAAATATTAGCAGCGGCCAAAGAAGAAGGTGCGGCAGTTAAGAAAAGAATGGATACTCACAAAATGGCAGATGCTAATAAAGCATTCTCTCACTTTAGATTTTAATTCGTACAGAAATGGCTAGAGATTTAAAATTCACGAGAAATATAGGTATTGCTGCGCACATTGATGCGGGTAAAACTACAACTACAGAACGTATTTTGTTCTATACTGGAAAATCACACAAAATTGGTGAAGTACATGATGGTGCTGCAACAATGGACTGGATGGCTCAGGAACAAGAAAGAGGTATTACAATTACTTCTGCTGCAACTACTTGTACATGGAATTTTCCAACTGAACAAGGAAAGTTGTTGCCAGAAAGTTTGCCATATCACTTTAATATTATTGATACTCCAGGACACGTTGATTTTACTGTTGAAGTAAATAGATCTTTACGTGTATTGGATGGTTTAGTTTTCTTATTTAGTGCAGTTGATGGTGTAGAACCACAATCTGAAACTAACTGGAGATTAGCAGATCAATATAGAGTGCCTCGTATGGGATTCGTAAACAAAATGGACAGACAAGGTTCTAACTTTTTAGCTGTTTGTCAGCAAGTTAGAGACATGTTAAAGTCTAATGCAGTTGCAATTACTTTACCTATTGGTGAAGAATTAGATTTTAAAGGGGTAGTAGACTTAGTTAAGAATCAAGCTATTGTATGGCATGATGAAACGCAAGGAGCTACTTTCGATATCATCGAAATTCCTGCTGATATGGTTGATGAAGTAAAACAATATAGAGATATTCTTATTGAAGCAGTTGCTGATTACGATGAAAACTTGCTTGATAAATACATGGAAGATCCAGATTCAATTACAGAAGAAGAAATCAACTCTGCGTTGAGAGCTGCTACTATGGATATGGCAATTATTCCTATGATTGCAGGTTCATCATTCAAAAACAAAGGGGTTCAATTCATGTTAGATGCGGTATGTAAATACTTACCATCTCCAATGGATAAAGAAGGTATTACAGGAATTCATCCAGATGATGCTGAACTATTAGAAGAAGATCAAACTAAAATATTACGTAAGCCTGATGTTAAAGAGCCATTCGCAGCTTTAGCATTTAAAATTGCTACTGACCCATTCGTAGGTCGTTTGGCTTTCTTCCGTGCTTACTCAGGTCGTTTAGATGCTGGTTCTTATGTGTTAAATACACGTTCTGGAAGTAAAGAAAGAATTTCTCGTATCTATCAAATGCACGCAAACAAACAAAATCCAATCGAATATATTGAGGCTGGAGATATTGGAGCGGCAGTTGGTTTTAAAGATATCAAAACTGGAGATACATTGTGTGATGAAAAACACCCAATCATTCTTGAGTCTATGAAATTCCCTGCACCAGTAATTGGTATCGCTATTGAACCAAAAACAAAAGCAGACGTGGATAAAATGGGTATGGCTTTAGCTAAATTAGCTGAAGAAGATCCAACATTTACAGTTAGAACTGATGAAGCTTCAGGACAAACTATTATTTCAGGGATGGGTGAGTTACACTTAGATATCCTTGTAGATAGAATGAAACGTGAATTCAAAGTTGAAGTAAACCAAGGTGAGCCTCAAGTTGAATACAAAGAAGCATTTACAAAATCAGCTACTCATAGAGAAACATACAAAAAACAATCTGGAGGTCGTGGTAAATTCGGTGATATCGTATTTAGATTAGAGCCTGCTGATGAAGTGGACGGTAAAATTCCTGTAGGATTACAATTTGTGAATGAGGTAAAAGGAGGAAACGTTCCTAAAGAATATATCCCTTCTGTTGAAAAAGGTTTCCGTGAAGCTATGAAAACTGGTCCTTTAGCAGGATATCAAGTAGATAGTTTAAAAGTAACTTTGTTAGACGGATCTTTTCACCCAGTCGATTCAGATGCTCTTTCTTTCGAATTAGCAGCTAGAATGGGTTATAGAGAAGTAGCAAAAGCTGCAGGAGCTATCGTATTAGAACCTATCATGAAAATGGAAGTTATTACACCAGAAGAAAACATGGGAGATATCGTAGGAGATATTAACCGTCGTAGAGGTCAGGTGAATGACATGGGTGACAGAAACGGTGCTAAAACTATCAAAGCAGATGTACCATTATCAGAAATGTTCGGTTATGTAACTACATTAAGAACATTGTCTTCAGGTAGAGCAACTTCAACTATGGAGTTCTCACACTACGCTGAAACACCTGCTAATATATCAGAAGCGGTAATTAAAAAAGCAAAAGGTAACGCTTAATTCTTAAGAAAATGAGTCAAAAAATCAGAATAAAATTGAAATCTTACGATCACATGTTGGTAGACAAGTCTGCTGAAAAGATTGTAAAAACTGTAAAAAGCACAGGTGCTGTAGTAACGGGTCCAATTCCATTACCAACACACAAAAGAATTTTTACAGTATTACGTTCTCCACACGTAAACAAAAAATCTAGAGAGCAGTTTGAATTGATGTCATACAAAAGACTTCTAGATATTTATAGTTCTTCTTCAAAAACGATTGATGCGTTAATGAAATTGGAATTACCAAGTGGTGTTGAAGTAGAAATTAAAGTATAACTTTATTTCAATATATTTAAAAAACCGAGTTTAAATACTACTCGGTTTTTTTATATTTCAAAGGGAAAAATATTAGATTTTTGTTGTTTTTAAAAATAAGTTAATATTTATTTTTGAGAATAATAAAATATTTATATATTTGCACCCTTGAAAAAATTCAGCAATCGTGCTGAAAATCAATGTTTAATTAAATAATATGTATTTATGTCTGGGTTAATCGGAAGAAAAATCGGTATGACTAGCATCTTTGACGAGAATGGAAAGAACATTCCATGTACCGTTATTGAAGCTGGACCATGCGTTGTGACCCAAGTCAGAACCAATGCAGTTGATGGGTATGAAGCCCTTCAATTAGGTTTCGATGACAAAACTGAAAAGCATACAGTAAAAGCTGAAGAAGGTCACTTCAAGAAAGCGGGAACTGCTGCTAAGAAGAAAGTTGTTGAATTCCACGGTTTTGAGGAGGAGTTTAAGTTAGGAGATACAATTGATGTAAACTTATTCACTGAAGGTGAATTTGTGGATGTTGTTGGAACTTCAAAAGGTAAAGGATTTCAAGGTGTTGTAAAACGTCATGGTTTCGGTGGGGTAGGTCAAGCCACTCACGGTCAACATAACCGTTTACGTGCACCAGGATCTGTAGGAGCATCATCTTATCCTTCTAGAGTATTCAAAGGAATGAGAATGGCCGGAAGAATGGGTGGAGATAATGTAACAGTTCAAAACTTAAAAGTTTTGAAAGTTGTTGCTGATAAAAATCTTTTAGTAATTAAAGGGTGTGTACCAGGGTGCAAAAACTCTTATGTAATCATTCAGAAGTAATGGAAGTAAAAGTTTTAGATATCAACGGAAAAGAAACAGGTCGTAAAGTAAATCTTGACGATACCGTTTTCGCTATAGAACCTAATAAACATGCTGTATATTTAGATGTTAAGCAATACTTGGCTAACCAAAGACAAGGAACGCATAAAGCTAAAGAAAGAGCTGAAGTTACAGGTAGTACACGTAAAATTAAAAAACAAAAAGGTACAGGTACTGCTCGTGCAGGATCAAAAAAATCTCCTTTATTCAAAGGTGGGGGTACTGTTTTTGGACCAAGACCAAGAAGTTATTCATTCAAATTGAATAAAAACTTAAAAAGATTAGCTCGTAAATCAGCATTTTCTTTAAAGGCTTTTGAATCAAATATTCTTGTTGTTGAAGATTTTACTTTCGACACGCCAAACACTAAAAAATTCATTAATGTATTGAGTTCTTTAGGGTTAGAAAACAAAAAATCTCTATTTATATTAGGTGATACAAATAAAAATGTATATTTGTCGTCGCGTAATTTAAAAACAACTTCTGTTGTAACTAGTTCAGAATTAAGTACTTATGCAATTTTAAATGCAAAAAGTTTAGTTCTTTTAGAAGGTTCAATTGAAGCAATAGAAGCTAATTTAAGTAAATAATTCAGATCATGAGTGTTATTATCAAGCCAATTGTAACTGAAAAGTTAACTAAAGATGGTGAAGTTTTTAACCGTTTTGGTTTTATAGTTGAGAAAACAGCTAACAAAGTACAAATCAAAAAGGCTGTTGAAACAGCATTTGGTATTACTGTAGTTGCTGTTAGAACAATGAACTATAGAGCTGATAGAAGTGTAAAATACACTAAAAGCGGATTAATCAGTGGAAAAACAAATGCTTACAAAAAAGCAGTTGTTCAAGTTAAAGAAGGAGAATCGATAGATTTTTATACTAATATCTAATATACAACAATGTCAGTTAGAAAATTAAAACCTATTACCCCAGGTCAGCGTTTTAGAGTTGTAAATAGCTTTGACACTATTACAACTGATAAGCCGGAGCGTTCATTGATCGCACCGAAAAAAAACTCTGGAGGTAGAAATAGTCAAGGAAAAATGACCATGCGTTATACAGGTGGTGGTCATAAACAAAAGTATCGTATTATTGATTTTAAAAGAGCAAAAGCTGGAGTACCTGCTAATGTGAAAACAATCGAATATGATCCAAACCGTTCAGCATTCATTTCATTATTATATTATGCAGATGGAGCAAAAACTTACGTTATTGCGCAGAATGGTTTACAAGTTGGGCAAACTATAGTTTCAGGAGAAGATGCTTCACCAGAAATTGGAAATGCGTTACCTTTAAGTAAAATTCCATTAGGAACAGTTATTTCTTGTATCGAATTAAGACCTGGTCAAGGTGCAGTTATTGCGCGTTCGGCAGGTACATTTGCTCAGTTAATGGCTAGAGATGGAAAATATGCAACAATTAAAATGCCATCAGGAGAAACAAGATTAATCTTGTTAACTTGCTCGGCTACAATTGGAGCAGTATCTAACTCTGACCACCAATTAGTTGTATCTGGTAAAGCAGGTAGAACTAGATGGTTAGGAAGAAGACCTAGAACAAGACCAGTGGCTATGAACCCAGTTGATCACCCTATGGGAGGTGGAGAAGGACGCTCTTCAGGAGGTCACCCACGTTCAAGAAAAGGTTTACCAGCTAAAGGTTATAGAACTCGTTCTAAGGTTAACCCGAGTAACAAGTATATTGTAGAACGTAGAAAGAAATAATAAGATATGGCACGTTCATTAAAAAAAGGACCATTTGTACACTTTAAATTAGAGAAAAAAGTACAAGAGAATATAGAAGGTGGTAATAAAAATGTTGTGAAGACTTGGTCTAGAGCATCTATGATTATTCCAGATTTTGTAGGACAAACTATCGCTGTTCACAATGGCCGTCAATTTGTTCCAGTTTATGTAACTGAGAATATGGTTGGTCATAAATTAGGAGAATTCTCACCAACAAGATCTTTTAGAGGTCACGCGGGTGCGAAAAATAAAGGTAAAAAATAAGAAGTCATGGGAGTTCGTAAAAGAGAAGCAGCTGACGCAAGAAAAGAAGCTAATAAGCAAATTGCGTTTGCAAAGTTAAATAACTGCCCTTCTTCACCAAGAAAAATGCGCTTAGTTGCGGATCAAGTAAGAGGTCAGAAGGTAGAAAATGCTCTTAATATATTAAGATTCAGTCCAAAAGAAGCTTCAAAAAAATTAGAGAAATTAGTTTTATCAGCTATCGCCAATTGGTCAGCTAAAAACGAAGGATCTAGTATGGAAGACGCTGGCTTATTTATTAAAGAGATTAGAGTTGATGGTGGTATGATGTTAAAAAGATTACGTCCTGCACCTCAAGGTAGAGCACACAGAATTAGAAAACGTTCTAATCACGTAACCGTGGTTTTAGGAGCTATCAATAACACACAAAGTAATTAATTAACAGTATGGGACAAAAGACAAATCCAATTGGAAACAGACTTGGTATCATCAGAGGATGGGACTCAAACTGGTATGGTGGAAATGATTACGGTGATAAAATCGCCGAAGATTATAAAATCAGAAAGTATATCCATGCACGTTTAACGAAAGCTAGTGTATCAAAAATAATTATCGAGAGAACTTTAAAACTTGTAACCGTTACTATCACTACTGCTAGACCTGGTATTATTATCGGAAAAGGCGGACAAGAGGTAGACAAGTTAAAAGAAGAACTTAAGAAAATTACAGATAAGGAAATTCAAATCAACATTTTCGAAATCAAAAGACCTGAATTAGATGCTTACTTAGTCGGTAACTCTATTGCTCGTCAAATCGAAAGTCGTATTTCTTACAGAAGAGCTATCAAAATGGCTATAGCAGCAGCAATGAGAATGAACGCAGAAGGAATTAAGGTTCTTATTTCTGGTCGTTTAAATGGTGCAGAGATGGCGCGTTCTGAAGGTTTCAAAGAAGGAAGAATTCCATTATCAACTTTCAGAGCAGACATTGATTATGCATTATCTGAAGCACATACTACTTATGGTAGAATGGGTATCAAAGTATGGATAATGAAGGGCGAAGTTTATGGTAAAAGAGATTTATCTCCATTAGTAGGTATGGACAAAAAAGGTCCAAAATCTTCTGAAAGAGGTGGTTTTGATTTAAAAGGAAAAGGCGGTAAACCAGCTCCACGCAAAAGAAAGTAATTTTTTAAATTAAAGACAAAATGTTACAACCTAAAAGAACAAAATATCGTAAGGTACAAAAGGGAAGAATGAAAGGGAACTCTCAAAGAGGGCACATCCTTTCAAATGGAATGTTTGGTATTAAATCTATGGATTCTTCTTTTATCACGTCTCGTCAAATTGAAGCATCTCGTATTGCTGCAACTCGTTACATGAAAAGAGAGGGTCAATTATGGATTAAAATATTTCCAGACAAACCTATTACAAAGAAACCACTTGAGGTACGTATGGGTAAAGGAAAAGGAGCAGTCGAATATTGGGCTGCTGTTGTAAAACCAGGAAAAATTATGTTTGAAGTAGGTGGAGTGCCTATCTCTGTAGCTAAAGAGGCTTTACGTCTTGCAGCACAAAAACTTCCTGTAAAAACTAAGTTTATCGTTGCTAGAGATTTCGAAGCATAATAAAAATTAATTATGAAACAATCTGAAATAAAAAATCTATCTGTAGCTGACTTACAAGCAAAGCTTGTTCAGGTAAAGAAAACGTATAACGACCTTAAAATGGCTCATGCTATTTCTCCAATCGAGAATCCGCTTCAAATGAGAACATTAAGAAGATCAGTGGCAAGAATTGCAACTGAAATTACTAAAAGAGAGTTACAATAATTGTATTCTGCTGAAAGATGGAAAAAAGAAATTTAAGAAAAGAAAGAGTTGGTGTTGTTACTAGTAATAAAATGGATAAATCTATTGTTATTTCAGAAACAAAAAGAGTAAAACACCCTATGTATGGTAAGTTCGTGTTAAAAACTAAGAAATATGTTGCACACGACGAAACAAACGACTGTAATATTGGTGATACTGTAAGAATTAGCGAAACGCGTCCTTTAAGTAAAACGAAATGTTGGAGATTAGTTGAAATCATTGAAAGAGCTAAGTAATTATGGTACAACAAGAATCAAGATTAAAAGTAGCAGATAACACGGGAGCAAAAGAAGTTTTAACTATCCGTGTTCTAGGTGGAACGAAACGTCGTTACGCATCTGTAGGTGATAAAATTGTAGTTTCAATAAAAGATGCCGCTCCTAACAGTAATGTTAAAAAAGGATCTGTTTCAACTGCAGTTGTAATACGTACCAAAAAAGAAGTGAGAAGAGCCGATGGTTCATACATTAGATTTGATGATAACGCTTGTGTGTTATTAAATGCTGGTGGTGAAATGAGAGGTACTCGTGTTTTTGGTCCAGTAGCTAGAGAACTTCGTGAAAAACAATTCATGAAAATTGTATCATTAGCACCTGAGGTGCTTTAATTCTCAAAGAAATGATGAAAATTAAAATAAAATCAGGTGACCTAGTAAGAGTTAATGCTGGTGATCATAAAGGACAAGAAGGTAAAGTTTTACGTGTAATTCGCGATAAAAACAAAGCCGTTGTGGAAGGATTAAACATGGTTTCAAAACATACGAAGCCAAGTGCAAAAAGCCCACAAGGTGGAATCGTGAAAAAAGAAGCTCCTATTCATATTTCTAATTTAGCATTAGTAGACTCTAAAACAAAGGAGACTTCTAAAGTAGGATTTAGAATGGATGGAGAAACAAAAGTAAGATTTTCAAAAAAATCTAATCAAGTTATATAGTTATGGGATACTTACCAAGACTAAAGGAAGAATATAAAAGCAGAATAGTTGCTGCTTTGAAAGAAGAATTTGGTTACAAAAATGTAATGCAAGTTCCAAAATTGGAAAAAATTGTTATTAGCCGTGGTGTTGGTGCTGCTGTGTCTGACAAAAAATTAGTAGATTACGCTGTTGATGAGTTAACTAAAATTACTGGTCAAAAAGCAGTTGCTACTATTTCTAAGAAAGACGTTGCATCATTTAAACTGAGAAAAGGTATGCCAATTGGTGCTAAAGTAACTTTACGTGGAGAAAGAATGTATGAGTTTTTAGATAGACTTATTACATCATCTTTACCTCGTGTTAGAGATTTTAGTGGAATTAAATCTACAGGATTTGATGGAAGAGGTAATTACAACCTAGGAGTTTTAGAACAAATCATTTTTCCTGAAATTGATATTGATAAAGTAAACAAAATTTCTGGAATGGATATTACTTTTGTTACTTCTGCTCAAACAGATAAAGAAGCAAAATCATTATTAACTGAATTAGGTTTACCTTTCAAAAAGAACTAAGTTATGGCTAAAGAATCAATGAAAGCCCGTGAGGTTAAAAGACAAGCTGTTGTAGATAAATATGCTGAAAAAAGAAAAGCTTTGAAAAAAGCTGGAGATTATGATGCATTACAAAAATTACCTAAAAACGCTTCGCCAATTCGTTTACACAATCGTTGTAAATTAACTGGTAGACCAAGAGGGTATATGCGTCAATTTGGTCTTTCACGTGTAACATTCCGTGAAATGGCAAATCAAGGTTTAATACCTGGAGTTAAAAAAGCTTCTTGGTAATCTCGCAAAAAGTTATTACTTTTGCAAACCAAAAAATAATTTTAATTGATTAAAGGTTCAGGAAGCGAGTGCTTCCTGAAAACCATAATCGCAAATCTATACATATGTATACAGATCCAATTGCAGATTATCTTACTAGAGTAAGAAATGCAGCTAGAGTAAATCACAAAGTGGTTGAAATTCCTGCTTCGAACTTGAAAAAAGAAATCACAAAGATTTTATTCGATCAAGGATATATCTTAAGTTACAAGTTTGAAGATTCTACCGTACAAGGTACTATCAAAATTGCTTTAAAGTATGATAAAGATACTAAAGAGTCAGTAATTAAAGATATCCAAAGAATTAGTAAACCAGGTTTACGTAAGTACGCAAGTTCTACTAACATCCCAAGAATTTTAAATGGTTTAGGTATTGCTATCGTGTCAACTTCTAAAGGAGTTATGACTGGTAAAATGGCTAAGCAGTTAAATGTAGGTGGTGAAGTAATTTGTTACGTATACTAATTTTAAAGACTATATAAGATGTCAAGAATAGGTAAAAATCCAATTGCAATTCCAGCAGGAGTAACTGTAGAAGTGAAAGATGCTGTAGTTACAGTAAAAGGAAAATTAGGCGAGCTTACTCAGGAATATTCTGATGTAACGATCAAAATTGAAGATAACAATGTTATCGTTGAACGTGAAACAGATCATAAGAATGAGAGAGCGAAACACGGACTTTATCGTTCATTAATCAATAACATGATTATTGGAGTAGCAGAAGGTTTCACAAAACAATTAGAATTAGTTGGAGTAGGATATAGAGCATCAAACCAAGGGCAAAAATTAGATCTAGCTTTAGGTTTTTCTCACAATATAGTACTTGAAGTAGTTTCTGAAGTAAGTGTTGAAACAATCTCAGAAAAAGGTAAAAATCCGATAGTGAAATTAACTTCATTTGACAAACAATTATTAGGACAGGTTGCTGCTAAAATCAGAGCTTTCCGTAAACCAGAACCTTACAAAGGTAAAGGGGTTAAGTTTGTTGGTGAGGAAGTAAGAAGAAAAGCAGGTAAATCAGCTTAAAATATAAAGTTATGTCATTAACAAAATCTGAAAGAAGACAAAGAATACAGTTCAGAATCAGAAAGACTGTAAGCGGAACTGCTGCTCAACCTAGACTTTCTGTTTTTAGAAGTAATAAGGAAATCTATGCGCAAATCATAGATGATGTAAACGGTGTTACTTTAGTTGCTGCTTCATCGAGAGATAAAGGAGTATCTAAAGGTACTAAAATCGAAACTGCAAATGCAGTTGGTAAATTGATCGCTGAAAAAGCGCTTAAAGCTGGTGTTTCTACTATCGCTTTTGATAGAGGAGGAAACTTATACCATGGACGTGTAAAATCGTTAGCTGAAGGAGCTAGAGAAGCGGGACTTAAATTCTAATAAGGTATGTATCACAATTATAAAAACGTAGAATTAGTGAAACCAGCAGGTCTTGAATTAAAAGATCGTTTGGTTAGTGTTAATCGTGTTACTAAAGTAACTAAAGGTGGTAGAGCTTTTGGTTTTTCAGCTATTGTTGTAGTTGGAGATGAAAACGGAGTAGTAGGTCACGGTTTAGGAAAATCTAAAGATGTTTCTGAAGCAATTGCGAAAGCAGTGGAAGATGCTAAGAAAAATTTAGTAAAAATTCCTTTAAGTGGACAATCTGTTCCTCATGAGCAAAAAGGTAAATTTGGTGGTGCAAGAGTATTCTTAATGCCAGCTTCACACGGTACAGGAGTTATCGCTGGTGGTGCTGTACGTGCGGTATTAGAATCAGTTGGTGTACACGATGTATTATCTAAATCTCAAGGTTCATCGAATCCTCACAACGTAGTAAAAGCAACTTTTGATGCTTTGTTACAAATGAGAAGTGCTCTTACAGTTGCAAAACAAAGAGGAGTATCTTTAGATAAAGTATTTAAAGGATAAATCAAGGAGATATGAAAATTTTAGTAAAACAAGTTAGAAGTAAAATCAACTGTCCATTAGACCAAAAGAGAACATTAATCGCTCTTGGTATAAAAAAAATGGGTCAAGTTGTTGAGCACGATGCAAGTCCTGCTGTCCTTGGAATGGTAAATAAAGTTAAACACTTAGTTTCTGTAGAAGAAACTAAATAACAATACATGTTATGAATTTAAGTAATTTACAACCAGCAGAAGGTTCTGTTCACAACCAAAACAAAAGAGTAGGTAGAGGTGAAGGATCTGGTAAAGGTGGTACCTCAACAAGAGGACACAAAGGAGCCAAATCTCGTTCTGGTTATTCAAAGAAAATTGGTTTTGAAGGAGGTCAAATGCCTCTTCAACGAAGAGTACCAAAATTTGGTTTCAAAAACATCAATAGAGTAGAATATCAAGGTATTAATCTTGATACTTTACAAGGTTTAGTAGAAAATGGTGTTATCTCAGAAACTGTAGATTTTACAGTATTTGTAGACACACGTTTGGCTACTAAAAATAGCTTAGTAAAGATTTTAGGAAGAGGTGAGCTAAAAACAAAATTAAAAGTTAGTGCTCACAAATTTACTGCAACTGCAAAAGCGGCTATCGAAGCTGCTGGAGGAGAAGTAGTAATTCTTTAATTATCATCACTATGAAGAAATTTATAGAATCATTTATCAATGTTTGGAAAATAGAAGAACTAAAAAACAAAATTTTAGTTACTCTTGGAATATTACTTGTGTACCGTTTTGGATCACAAGTAACATTGCCAGGTATTGATTCAACAAAATTGCAAAGTCTTTCTAATCAAACAGAAGGTGGAATTGGTTGGTTAATCAATGTGTTTACTGGTGGTGCTTTCTCGGAAGCTTCTATCTTTGCATTGGGTATTATGCCATACATCTCTGCATCGATTGTAGTTCAATTAATGGGAATTGCTATTCCTTATTTACAAAAACTTCAAAAAGATGGTGAAAGTGGTAGAAAAACACTTAACCAAATTACACGTTGGTTAACAATTGCAATTACATTGGTTCAAGGGCCAGGTTATATTTTTAATTTAAAACAAACCTTACCTGCTGAAGCATTTGTAAATCCTGATTTCTTTACTTTCTTCCCTTTATTTGGGTCCGTATTAATCATCGTTTCGGGAACTATTTTCGCAATGTGGTTAGGAGAAAGAATTACAGAAAAAGGAATTGGTAACGGGATATCGTTATTAATTATGGTAGGAATTTTAGCTAGAATGCCTGAAGCATTTATGCAAGAATTTGCAACTGCAATTAACAATGGTGGACCAATGAAAATCATTATTGAAGTAATTATTTGGTTATTAGTTATTATAGCTACAATATTATTAGTAATGGCTTTAAGAAAAGTTCAGGTTCAATACGCAAGAAGATCAGTTTCTGGTGATTTCGAATCGGATTCAATGGACGATAACAGACAATTTATCCCATTAAAATTGAATTCCGCAGGTGTTATGCCAATTATTTTTGCGCAAGCAATTATGTTCATACCTGCTGCATTAGCCGGATTATCTAAGTCGGACACGGCTCTAAGCATTTCAAATATGTTTAAAGACCCATTTGGTTTAGTTTATAATGTAGTTTTTGCTTTATTAATTGTTATTTTTACGTATTTTTACACCGCTATTACGGTACCAACAAATAAAATGGCAGATGATTTAAAGAGAAGTGGAGGTTTCATTCCAGGTATTAAACCAGGTGCTGAAACAGGAGATTTCTTAGATAAGTTAATGTCGCTAATCACATTTCCAGGTTCATTATTCTTGGCTTTAATTGCAGTGTTCCCTGCTATTATCCATGGATTGTTAGATGTTCAAGGTGCATGGGCTTACTTTTATGGCGGTACTTCGTTAATTATTATGGTCGGAGTTGCAATCGATACGATTCAACAAATCAATTCATATTTGTTAAACAAACATTATGATGGTTTAATGAAAAGTGGTAAAAATAGAAAAGCTGTCGCTTAATTAATTATGGCAAAACAATCAGCAATAGAACAAGACGGAAGCATTGTAGAAGCATTATCTAATGCAATGTTTCGAGTGGAATTAGAAAACGGACATGTTGTAATTGCTCACATCTCAGGTAAAATGCGTATGCATTACATTAAGTTGTTACCAGGAGACAAGGTTAAACTTGAAATGAGCCCTTATGATTTGTCTAAAGCTAGAATTACTTATAGATATTAAATAAGCAATAGGCGATACGCAGTGAGCAATAAGCTTAAAGCATAAAGCATATAGCATAAAGCAAATTAAGATGAAAGTAAGAGCATCAGTTAAAAAAAGAAGCGCAGAATGTATTATCGTGCGTAGAAAAGGAAGATTATACGTTATTAACAAAAAGAATCCTAGATTTAAACAAAGACAAGGATAATTATGGCAAGAATAGCAGGGGTTGATATCCCAAAAAACAAAAGAGGAGTTATCGCTTTAACATACATTTTTGGTATGGGTAAAAGTAGAGCTATTGAGGTTTTAGAAAAAGCCAAAGTAAGCCAAGATAAAAAAGTATCTGATTGGAATGATGACGAAATCGGAGCAATCCGTGAAGCGGTTTCATCATTTAAAATCGAAGGTGAATTACGTTCAGAAATTACATTAAACATCAAACGTTTAATGGATATCGGATGTCAAAGAGGTATACGCCACAGAGCGGGATTACCTTTAAGAGGTCAAAGAACGAAAAACAACTCGAGAACAAGAAAAGGTAAAAGAAAAACTGTTGCGAACAAGAAAAAAGCAACTAAATAGTAAATAATATGGCTAAGGCAACTGCAAAAAAACGTAAAGTTATCGTTGAGTCTTCTGGAGAAGCACATATTAGTGCTACTTTTAACAACATCATCATTTCGTTAACAAACAAAAAAGGTGAAGTTATTTCTTGGTCGTCAGCTGGTAAAATGGGTTTCAGAGGTTCTAAAAAGAACACTCCTTACGCTGCCCAAATGGCCGCTGAAGATTGTGGAAAAGTAGCTCTTGAAGCTGGACTTAAAAAAGTAAAAGTTTACGTTAAAGGTCCAGGAAATGGTAGAGAATCTGCTATTAGATCAATCCATAACAGTGGAATTGAAGTAACTGAAATTATTGATGTTACTCCAATGCCTCACAATGGATGTCGTCCTCCAAAGAGAAGAAGAGTATAACAATTAGTATAAAACAAAGGTAGGAATTTAGATTATCGAAGGAAAGACCTTAATTCATAATCCCTACCTTAAATTAAAATTTGTAAAATGGCAAGATATACTGGTCCAAAAACAAGAATCGCCCGTAAGTTTGGTGAAGCAATTTTCGGAGAAGATAAAGCTTTCGAAAGAAGAAATTATCCTCCTGGTCAACATGGTTTGGCAAAAAGAAGAGGTAAAAAATCTGAATATGCTGTCCAGTTAATGGAAAAGCAAAAAGCAAAATATACCTATGGTATTTTAGAGCGTCAGTTCAGAAATTTATTTGAAAAAGCAGCTGCTGCTTCTGGTGTAACAGGTGAAATCTTGTTACAACTTTGTGAAGCTCGTTTAGATAATGTAGTATACAGAATGGGTATTGCACCTACTCGTAGATCTGCACGTCAATTCGTTTCTCACAGACATATCACAGTAAATGGTGAATTGGTAAATGTACCTTCTTACCACTTAAAACCTGGCGATGTTGTTGCAGTTCGTGAAAAATCTAAATCTCTTGAAGCAATTGAAAGCTCTTTAGCTAACAATTCTGCTGTATATGAGTGGATTACTTGGAATAATGATACGAAACAAGGTACGTTTGTAACGGTTCCTCAAAGACTTCAAATTCCAGAAAATATTAAAGAGCAACTAATCGTTGAGTTGTATAACAAATAATAATTGACATTAGTCGAAGATATGGCAATATTTAATTTTCAAAAGCCCGATAAAGTTATCATGATCGATTCAACCGATTTTGAAGGTAAATTCGAATTTAGACCTTTAGAACCTGGTTACGGATTGACAGTTGGTAACGCTTTAAGAAGAGTTTTACTTTCTGCATTAGAAGGTTTTGCTATTACATCTGTAAGAATAGAAGGTGTTGAACATGAATTTTCAACAATTTCTGGTGTAGTAGAAGATGTAACTGAAATTATCTTAAATCTTAAACAAGTACGTTTTAAACGTCAAATTGAAGATGTAGATAACGAATCAGTTTCTATCTCTCTTTCTGGTAAAGATCAAATTACAGCTGGTGACTTCCAAAAATTTATTTCTGGTTTTCAAGTTTTAAATCCAGATTTAGTAATTTGTAATTTAGACAGCAAAACAACTATCAACATGGAACTTTCTATCGAAAAAGGTAGAGGATATGTTCCTGCTGAAGAAAATAAAAAACCAAATGCTCCTATTGGAACAATTTTTACAGACTCTATTTATACGCCTGTAAAAAATGTGAAGTATTCTATTGAAAACTTCCGTGTTGAACAAAAAACAGATTATGAAAAATTAGTTTTCGAAATCAAAACTGATGGTTCAATTAATCCTAAAGATGCATTAACAGAAGCAGCTAAAACGTTGATTCACCATTTTATGTTGTTTTCTGACGAAAGAATCACTCTTGAGGCTGACGAAATTGCTCAAACTGAATCGTATGATGAAGAATCATTACATATGAGACAACTATTGAAAACTAAATTAGTTGATATGGATTTATCAGTAAGAGCTTTAAACTGCTTAAAAGCCGCTGAAGTTGATACATTAGGAGACTTAGTTTCTTTCAACAAAAACGATTTAATGAAATTCCGTAATTTCGGTAAAAAATCTCTAACTGAATTAGATGAGTTAGTGGCGAATAAAAACCTTACCTTCGGAATGGATTTAGCAAAATACAAATTAGATAAAGAATAATTCATTCATATTTTGCTCTCCAAAGCGGATTGATGCAAGATGAAGATAAAATAATTACGTCATGAGACACGGAAAAAAATTCAATCATTTAAGTAGACAAACAGGTCATAGAAAAGCAATGCTTGCTAACATGGCATGTTCTCTAATTGAACACAAGCGTATTAATACTACTGTTGCTAAAGCAAAAGCTTTAAAACAATTTATTGAGCCTCTTGTAACAAAATCAAAAGAAGATACAACGCACAACAGACGTATTTGTTTTTCTTATTTAAGAAGTAAATATGCTGTAACAGAATTGTTCAGAGAAGTGGCTGATAAAGTAGCGGATCGTCCAGGAGGTTATACTCGTATTATTAAGTTAGGAAACCGTTTAGGGGATAACGCTGATATGGCTATGATTGAACTAGTAGATTTTAACACTATTTATTCAACTGCTAAAAAAGAAGTTAAAAAAGCATCTACTCGTAGAGGTAAATCTAAAAAAGCAGATGATACTGTAGTGGAAACTCCTGCTGCTGAATCAACTGATACAACAGAAGCTTCTGAATAATCATGAAACGATTGATTTAAAATAATTAAAAAAGGATAAACAAATTTTTGTTTATCCTTTTTTTTTATAAATACTATAACGTAATTTTGCAATATAAATAAGGTAGCTCAAAATTTGATGCTTATCTCTTTTTTTAAAACTACAACAACTGATGAAATACAACAACAAACAACAAGCAGTTCTTTTACTAAAAGACGGAACTATTTTTTACGGAAAATCAATTGGAATTTCAGGTACAACTTTTGGTGAAATCGCATTTAATACAGGAACAACTGGCTATCAAGAAATATTTACAGATCCTTCCTATTATGGGCAAATTATGGTTACAACCAATGCGCATATTGGAAATTATGGTGTAAATACAAAAGAAGTGGAATCAGATTCAGTTAAAATTTCTGGTTTAGTTTGTAAAAATTTTAGTATGAACTATTCTCGAGAAGATGCGTCTGAAAGTTTGTATGCTTATCTTGAAAAGCAAAATCTAATTGTGATTTCAGATGTTGATACTCGTGCTTTAGTTAGTTATATTAGAGATAATGGCGCTATGAATGCTATTATTTCTTCTGATGGAACTTCAATAGAGGATTTAAAATTAAAATTAGAACAAGCGCCTAATATGGAAGGTTTAGATTTAGCCTCTGTGGTTTCGACTAAAGAACCTTATTTTTTCGGAAATGAGAATGCTACCTATAAAATTGCTGCTTTAGATTTAGGAATCAAAACAAATATTTTAAGAAATTTAGCAAAACGTGATTGTTATATTAAAGTGTATCCATTTAATGCTACTTTTAACGAAATGAAAGCATTTAATCCTGATGGATATTTCTTATCTAATGGTCCTGGAGATCCAGATCCATTAGCATCTGCTCAAGAAGTAGCAAGAAATATTTTAGCTGAAAATAAACCATTATTTGGAATTTGTTTAGGTCATCAAGTAATTGCTTTAGCAAATGGTATTTCTACGTATAAAATGTTTAACGGGCATAGAGGAATAAATCATCCTGTAAAAAATCTTACAACAGGAAAAGGCGAAATTACTTCACAAAATCACGGTTTTGCTGTTAATAAAGAAGAATTAGAAAATCATCCTGATTTTGAATTAACACATGTTCATCTAAATGACGGAACCGTTGCAGGTATGAAAATGAAATCAAAAAACTGTTTTTCAGTACAATATCATCCAGAAGCAAGTCCTGGACCTCATGATTCTAGTTATTTATTTGATGATTTTATCGCAAACATAAAAACTTCTAAAAACTAAAACGTTATCGTTTATAAGTTTTATTATAATTACGAAATTCGAAAAAAAATATATTTAACTTTGTTAAGTTAATAATAAAGAATTTAAAAAATAATTAAATATGAGCATAATAATTAAAGTTCACGCAAGACAAATATTAGATTCAAGAGGTAATCCTACTGTTGAAGTGGATGTAATTACAGAAAATGGAATTTTAGGAAGAGCAGCAGTTCCATCTGGTGCTTCTACTGGCGAACATGAAGCTGTTGAATTACGTGACGGCGGAAAAGCTTATATGGGCAAAGGTGTTTTGAAAGCTGTTGAAAATGTAAATGCAACTATAGCTTCAGAATTGGTAGGAATGTCAGTTTTTGAACAAAACGCTATCGATAAAATGATGATTGAATTAGACGGGACGCCTAATAAATCTAATTTAGGAGCAAATGCTATTTTAGGTGTTTCTCTAGCTGTAGCGAAAGCTGCTGCAAACGAATTAGGAATGCCTTTATATAGATATGTTGGTGGTGTTTCAGGAAATACGTTGCCAGTTCCAATGATGAATATTATCAATGGTGGTTCGCACTCTGATGCTCCAATTGCATTCCAAGAATTCATGATTATACCTGTAAAAGCTTCTTCATTTACTCATGCGATGCAAATGGGAACTGAGATTTTTCATAATCTAAAAAAAGTATTACACGATAGAAATTTATCAACAGCTGTAGGTGATGAAGGAGGTTTTGCACCAAATTTAGCAGGCGGAACAGAAGATGCATTAGATACGATTAAATTAGCAGTTGAGAAAGCGGGATATTCTTTTGGAGATGATGTTATGATTGCTTTAGATTGTGCAGCTTCTGAATTTTATGTAGATGGAAAATATGATTATACAAAGTTTGAAGGTGCTGGTGGAAAAATTAGAACGTCTGAAGAACAAGCAAATTATTTAGCTGAATTGGCTTCGAAATATCCAATTATTTCTATTGAAGACGGAATGTATGAAGACGATTGGAAAGGTTGGAAATATTTAACCGATAAAATTGGTAGTAAAGTACAATTAGTTGGTGACGATTTATTTGTTACAAACGTAGAAAGACTTTCTCGTGGTATCAAAGAAGGAATTGCCAATTCAATTTTAATTAAAGTAAACCAAATTGGTACGTTATCTGAAACTATTGCGGCTGTTAATATGGCGCATAATGCCGGATATACTTCAGTGATGAGTCACCGTTCTGGAGAAACAGAAGATAATACCATTGCAGATTTGGCAGTAGCATTAAACTGTGGACAAATTAAAACCGGTTCGGCTTCTCGTTCAGATCGTATGGCAAAATACAATCAGTTATTACGTATTGAAGAAGAATTAAACGAAGTAGCTTACTTTCCAGGCGCAAATGCTTTTAAAGTAAAATAATACTTTTATACGGAATTCGCTTCAGTAACTCACAAATTTCTTAATCATCACACCTATTTGGACTTAAAAAACCAATTAGGTGTTTTTTTTGTAAAATTTTTAACTTTTTTCCTCAGAATTATTAAAGCTATATTTAGCTATTTTATTATTAGTTAGAAAAGTTTCTCAGCTTCATTATTTACTATAAATTTTATATATACCTATTGTGCAATTTATCTATGCATAAATTTTAAAATTCAAGAAATAATTATTAAATTCGCAACTAAGATTATTATACTTACAAAATATACATATTATCATGTCGAAAAATGCAATTATAGAAATTAATGGTAACAAATTTGAACTTCCTGTTATGGTCGGAAGCGAAAATGAAACTGCAATTGATATTAGTAAATTAAGAGATTTATCAGGTGCTATAACTTACGATCCAGGATATAAAAATTCAGGTGTTTGTAAAAGTGATATCACGTTTCTTGATGGTGAAGAAGGAATTTTAAGATACCGTGGGTATTCAATTGAAGACTTAGCGGATAAGGCAAATTTTTTAGAGGTTTCATACTTAGTAATCTTCGGTGAATTACCAACAAAAGAACAATTGTCAGATTTTGAAACTAACATCCGAAAATATACTTTAGTTAATGAAGAAATGAAAAACATCATTGATGGTTTTCCAAAAACAGCTCACCCTATGGGCGTTTTATCTGCATTAACAAGTGCACTTACTGCTTTTAATCCAAAAGTAGTAAATGTTGAAAACGAAAAAGAAATGTATGAAGCCATTTGTAAAACTATGGGTAAATTCTTAGTTTTAGCAACTTGGACATACAGAAAAAGCATGGGATTCCCATTAAATTATTACGACAATACTATTGGTTATGTAGATAATTTTATGCAATTAATGTTTAAATTACCTACAGGGCCATACAATGTAAATCCAACAGTAGTAGCTGCTTTAGATAAATTATTTATTTTACATGCAGATCATGAGCAAAACTGTTCTACTTCTACAGTTCGTATGGTAGGTTCTTCACATGCCGGATTATTTGCTTCAATTTCTGCTGGGGTTTCAGCACTTTGGGGTCCATTACACGGTGGTGCAAATCAAGCAGTATTGGAAATGTTAGAAGCCATTCAAAAAGATGGTGGTGATGCAGATAAATATTTAGCAAAGGCAAAAGATAAAAATGACGAATTCCGTTTAATGGGATTTGGACATAGAGTATATAAAAATTTCGATCCGAGAGCAAAAATCATTAAAAAAGCGGCAGATGAAGTCTTAGCAGAATTAGGAGTAAACGATCCAATATTAGCTATTGCTAAAAAATTAGAAGAATCTGCTTTAGTAGATCCGTATTTCGTAGAAAGAAAATTATATCCAAATGTTGACTTCTATTCAGGTATTATTTACCGTGCATTAGGAATTCCTACAGATATGTTTACGGTTTTATTCGCAATTGGTCGTTTACCAGGATGGATTGCACAATGGAAAGAAATGCGTGTTAATAAAGAACCAATTGGTCGTCCAAGACAAGTATATACAGGTCATCCTTTGAGAGACTTTGTAAAGTTTGAAGACAGAAAATAAAATTAAAAGTCCCGATTATTCGGGACTTTTTTATTTTCAACTTATTTATAATTTCTAAGAAGTCGTTTACGAGTAAAATTTGAGTTTCTTAAAGTTTCTCTTACTTTATTCATTAAAAATACATTGCGAATTGCCGTCTTTGCGATGAATTCAAAAATATATACGTTTTTACTTGACATCGCCTATCTCACATTCGTATATTTGCAATCGGTTTAAAATGCATTAACTTTTAAACCCTAAACTTTTAAACTCAAAATATGAAATTATCACACTTCCAGTTTAATTTGCCAGAAGAATTATTAGCTGAATTTCCTTCAGAAAACAGAGATGAATCTCGTTTAATGGTGATTCACAGAAAAACAGGTGAAATTGAACATAAGATGTTTAAAGATATTATTGACTATTTTGATGACGGTGATGTAATGGTGTTAAATAATTCTAAGGTTTTTCCAGCTCGTTTGTATGGTAACAAAGAAAAAACAGGCGCAAGAATTGAAGTTTTCTTATTAAGAGAATTAAATGCGGAACAACGTTTATGGGATGTATTAGTAGATCCAGCTCGTAAAATTAGAATTGGAAATAAATTATATTTTGGTGATGACGATTCGTTAGTTGCCGAAGTTATTGATAATACAACTTCACGTGGAAGAACATTACGTTTTTTATACGATGGATCGTATGAAGAGTTTAGAGAAAAATTAATTGAATTAGGAGAAACACCAATTCCAAAATATATTAATCGTGAAGTTACTCCAGAAGATGCGGAGCGTTACCAAACTATTTATGCAAAAGAAGAAGGTTCTGTAGCAGCACCAACTGCCGGTTTACATTTTTCTAAACATTTAATGAAACGTTTGGAAATCAAAGGAATTAATTTTGCTGAAGTTACTTTACATGTAGGTTTAGGTACTTTTAATCCTGTTGAAGTAGAAGATTTATCTAAACATAAAATGGATTCTGAAGAAATGGTAGTCACACAAGAAGCATGTGATATTATCAACGGTGCAAGAGCAAAAAAAAATAAAGTTTGTTGTATTGGAACTACTTCTATGCGTGCTATGGAAAGTACAGTTTCTTCAATGCGAACGTTAAATCCATATTCAGGATGGACAAATAAATTTATTTATCCACCCTATGACTTTAGTTTAGCTGATGCGATGGTTTCCAATTTTCATACACCAAAATCAACTTTATTAATGATGGTTTCTGCCTTTTGTGGACATGATTTAATGAAAAAAGCATACGAAATTGCCATAAAAGAAAAATATAATTTTTATTCTTATGGTGATGCGATGTTAATTTTATAATCAAATTAAATTATTGATTGTCTGAAACAATTTTGATTCTTAAAATATTAACCCAACATTTAGTTGGGTTTTTTATATCTTATTTTTTTGTTACTTTTACGCTTTAAAACCTACTAAAAATGAACTTTCAAAATACTAAAGAATTCGCAATAAGCTTAGATGCTCAAGATGAATTAAAATCGTATAAAAACGAATTTTATTTTCCACAACATAACAATAAAAATGTAATTTATTTTACAGGAAACTCATTAGGTTTACAACCAAAAATCACCAAAAAATATGTTGATGATATTATGGATGATTGGGCAAATATGGCTGTAGAAGGTCATTTTTATTCAGAAAAACCATGGTGGGATTATCATGAAAGATTTTGCGAACCATTATCAAAAATTGTTGGAGCTAAACCTTCAGAAGTTGGTGTAATGAATACATTAACTGTGAATTTGCATTTGCTTTTTGTTTCTTTTTATCAACCAAAAGGCAAGAGAATTAAAATTTTATGCGAAGAAAAAGCATTTCCTTCCGATCAATATATGTTGCAAAGTCAAGTGAAATTTCATGGTTTTGATCCAGAGGATGCAATTGTTGAAATCAAAAGAAGAGAAGGTGAATTAACAACCCGTCCTGAAGATATTTTAGCAAAAATTGAAGAACTTGGAGACGAGTTAGCACTTGTTTTTATAGGTGGAGTTAACTATTATACAGGTCAAGTTTTCGACATGAAAACCATCACAGCAGCTGGACATAAAACTGGAGCACTTGTAGGTTGGGATTTAGCACATGCTGCAGGAAATATTGAATTAAATTTACACGATTGGGATGTAGATTTCGCCGCATGGTGTAGTTATAAATATATGAATTCAGGACCAGGAAATGCTTCTGGATATTTTGTACACGAAAAACATCATACTAACAAAGATTTAGATCGATTTGCAGGTTGGTACGGGCATAATAAATCACGTCGATTTTTAATGGAACCTAATTTTGATGCTGTTGAAGGTGCAAATGGCTGGCAAGTTAGTAATTTACCTGTTTTATCTTTAGCACCCTATTTAGCAACAGTCGAAATGTTTGTCCAAGTAGGTATGGAAAAGTTAATTGCGAAAAGAAATAAAATCACTTCTTATTTAGAATTTATTCTGCATGAAATCGATAAGGAAATTCCACAAGCAAATTTCGAAGTTATAACACCTTCTAATCAATCCGAAAGGGGTTGTCAGTTATCAGTATATTTACACGGGCAAGGCAAAGAATTATTCACTTATTTAATGCAAAATGGAGTAATTACAGATTGGCGTGAGCCTAATGTTATTCGTTTAGCACCTGTTCCATTTTATACATCTTTTGAAGACATTTATAATTTTGGACAAATTTTGAAAAAAGGAATAATAAAATAGAATATCCAAAATGAATAAACAACAAAAAATAGAAAATTTCGATCCGTCTCAACCTGGTTTAGCAGATGCTACCGTTTTTGGATTACCATTTACAGCCCAAGAATCTGAAATTATTATTATTCCTGTGCCTTGGGAAGTTACAGTGAGTTATGGTGCGGGTACTTCTGAAGGTCCTGCAGCTATTTTTGATGCTTCTTTTCAGGTAGATTTATTGCATCAAGATTTTCCAGAATTATGGAAATTAGGTATTTATATGGACGATGCGCCTGAAGATTGGGCAAAAAACTCTGAAAAATATAAAAACTTAGCGCAACCTATTATTGAAGCTCTCGAAAATGGTGAAGATGTAGAAACGTTTCCAGCTTTACATGAAGACTTACATAAAATAAATAAAGCATGTAGAACGCTTCATTCTGAAGTGAAAGAAAAAGTATTATTTTGGCAAAATAAAGGAAAAAAAGTAGCGCTTTTAGGTGGAGATCACAGTACGCCTCTTGGTTATTATGAAGCTTTAGCTACAAAACACGACAGTTTTGGTATCCTGCATTTAGATGCTCATATGGATTTACGTTTAGCTTATGAAGGATTTACCTATTCTCATGCTTCAATAATGTATAATACCTTACAAATTCCTCAAGTATCAAAAATTGTACAAGTCGGAATTAGAGATTTTTGCGACCAAGAAGTAAATATAGTAAGGGAAGCCAAAGGTAGAGTTATTGTTCATACAGATGCAGATATGAAAGCGAAAGCGTTTGAAGGACAAACTTGGAAACAACAATGTGAAGAAATCATTTCGCAGTTACCCCAAAAAGTTACTATTTCATTTGATATTGATGGAATGTATTCATGGTATTGTCCAAATACAGGAACGCCTGTTCCAGGAGGTTTTTCATTTGAACAAGCTACTTATTTATTTAATTTATTAGCTCAGTCAGATAAAGAAATAATTGGTTTTGACTTAGTGGAAGTAGCGCCTGGAGAAAATGACGATTGGGATGGAAATGTGGGTGCAAGAATGTTATTTCATATGTGTGGAATTCTTGCGAAATCACAAAAACTAAACGTCGGTAACCGAGTTCAATTTTAATAATAAAAATATATTTATTTTTAACTACATAAGTAGTACAATGTATATGTCAAATCAAACACCAAAAAAAATTGCAATAGTAGGTTCCGGATTAGTGGGAACTTTATTAGGAATTTATTTAAGAAAACGAGGTCATGCCGTTCATATTTACGACAGAAGTCCGGATATTCGAAAAATGAATTTTTCAGGGCGTTCTATTAATCTTGTTTTGTCTAATAGAGGTGTGAAAGCGTTACGCGATGTAGGTTTGGATCAAGAAGTTTTAAGTATAGGTATTCCTGTTGAAAAACGAGCCATTCACACAGAAAAAGACACTGTTAATGAACAATATTATGGAAAAGATGGCGAAGTAATTTATTCGATTTCAAGAGGTTTACTGAATAAAAAAATGGTCGATTTAGCTGAAAAAGCTGGAGTCGTTTTTTTCTTTGAAGAAAAAGTTTGGGATGTCGATTTGACCACTGCAACGATTTCTATAGGTGATTCTGAAAAAGGCGAGTGGACAACACATGATTATGATATTACTTTTGGAGCCGATGGGGCTTTTTCTCGAATCAGACATAAAATGCAACGACAAAGCATGTTTAATTATTCGCAAGAATTTTTAAATATAGGCTACAAAGAATTAAATATCCCTGCCAACCCAGATGGCACACATAAATTAGATAAAAAATCATTGCATATTTGGCCTCGAGGGAATTTTATGTTAATGGCATTAGCCAATTTAGATGGCAGTTTTACCTGTACACTTTTTATGCCGCATGATGGTGAAAATTCATTCGAATCCATTAAAAGCAAGGAACAATTGGTTGGTTTCTTTGCGAATCACTTTCCTGATACAAAAGAAGTTATTCCAAATTTAGTAGAAGATTTCTTTAAAAATCCAACAAGTTATTTAGTAACCATGAAGTGTTTTCCTTGGACATTTAGCGATAAAGTGGCGCTCATTGGTGATGCTTGTCATGCGATTGTTCCTTTTTACGGGCATGGTATGAATGCGGGCTTTGAAGATATTACCGTTTTAGAGGAAATGTTTGAAAAATATGGTGATGATTGGGCTAATTTACTAAACGATTACGAAAATTCTCGAAAACCAAATGCTGATGCAATTGCCGAACTTTCATATAGAAACTTTATGGAAATGAGTTCAAAAACAGCAGATGCCAATTTCTTATTACAAAAGAAAATAGAAAAATGGTTTTCAGACAAACACCCTCAGTTGTGGGTTCCGTTATATTCTCGTGTTACGTTTAGTCACCAGCCCTACTCAGAAGCGTTAGCAATTGGAGATAGACAAAACGAAATCATGCAAGAAGTATTGAAAATGGAAAACATTGACCAAATTTGGAACAGTCAAGTTGTTGAAAATAAAATTATTGAACTTCTAAAAAAGTAATTTTTTTATAGTGAAATGAATAAATTTAGCTTCAGATAGTTTTTTTGAAACATAATATTGTTCTGATTTTATTAAAACAAAACCAAAACAGAAAAACTTTACAATCTCTTAACATAAGAAGTGTTTTAATTATTTAATTTTTATTGAATAATTGTTAAATAATCTCAAAAAACATTGAAAATAATTTTACTAAATCTCTTTTTTGGTATGATTGTTGCATATTTTCAAAAAGTTAATGTAAA
>NZ_JBIISE010000016.1:0-44823 GCF_044341185.1 Flavobacterium sp. | reverse complement strand
TACTCCTATCATGAAGAATACTTTTGCAGAAAATATTGTAGATTTTTTAAAACTATATGAGCCATTTAAAACAGTAGCTTATGGAGACTTATTAGATATTGCTTCGCAGAGTGAAATTATTTATTTAGAAAAATCGAAACGATTATTTAAAATTAATGACGAATTGCATCAGAATTTTTACATTGTACATTCTGGCAAAATTCATTTAACAAAAATAATTGATGCACAAGAAACTTTAATTTCTAAATGTTATGTAGGTTCTATTTTTGGTTTACGTCCGTTTTTTGCAAAAAATAATTATTCGTTAAATTCTATTGCAAATGAAGATGCTGTAGTTTATGCAATTCCTATTGTTTTATTTAAACCACTTTTAGCTAAATATGCTACTGTAATGGATTACTTTTTGGAGAGTTTCTCTGAACAGACAAAATCCAACGGTGAAAATTATCAAAATTTAAAAGCGATTTCTGAAGCCAGTTCTGAAACAGAATTAACAGACTTTTCGTATTTTCAGGAATTGGATTATGATAAAAATCCACTTGTAATTCCTACGCATACCAGTATTTCTTCTGTGGCGAAGAAAATGATGGATACAAACAAATCCTATGCAATTGTTACGAATAACGCCAGAATAAACGGCTTAATTACGGATGCCGATTTTAGAAAAAAAGTGGCTTTCGGTTCAATTAATTTTGATGCCGATTGCAGCTCAATTATGCAACAAAATGTAGCCATTGTAGAAGAAACCATTTCTGTAGCTGAAGCGCAATTATTGCTTCTAAAAAACGAAACCAGCTATTTATGTGTTACTGAAGATGGTACAGAAAACACGCGTATAAAAGGTATTATTTCGGAACGCGATATTATAAAATCGCAGTCAAATAATCCAGGGGTTTTGATTGATGAAATTAGAAATTCGAAAAATTTTGAGGAATTAAAATATGTACATTCTAAATATTTGTTTGTAATACAAAATTCATTCACAAAAAATATTCCAATATTTCATATTAACAATACTGTTGGTGGTGTTTTACACGCGATTATTCAGCAATGTATACAATTATCTATTGAGAAAATTGGCTCTCCTCCTGCTCGTTTTGTTTGGCTTTCTTTAGGAAGTCAGGCACGAAAAGAACAACTGGTATTAAGTGATCAAGACAATCTTATTGTATTTGAAAATGTGGCTGCTGATAAACACCGTGATGTTAAATTTTATTTCGTACAATTGGCTAAATTAGTCATATTAAATATGCAGAATTTAGGTTATAAACCTTGTCCAAATGAACACTTAGCCAGCAATATTAATTGGTGTAAATCGTTATCTGATTTTACGTCAATTTATACAAATTGCATTAAATCACCAGGTGAAAATATGTCGGATTTTAATGGTATTTTCTTTGATTTTGAATACATTTATGGTGAAACGAAAATTAAAGATTCATTAGAAATTGCCATACATCAGAGTTTAGCCAATAATACTATGTTTTTTGATTATATTGGTAATCAATTACTTAAACTTCCTCCTGCTTTGACTTTTTTCAAAAAATTTGCTGTTGAAGAAAATGGAAAACATAAAGAACTATTTAATTTAAAAGAAAAAGGGTTACAATTTTATATTGATGCAGCACGAATTTTTGCTTTAAGTAATAACTTAAAAGGAATTAACAATACCTATTTGCGATTTAAGCAAATGGCTATAATTGATACTAAAAATGCTGAAAAATACTTGGATTTTGCTGAGAACTACATAAAATTACAAGAATTAAGAGCCCAAGAAGGTATTATAAATGATAATGACGGCGCTTTTATCGACCCAAAAAAACTGTCTAAAATTGATAAAGAGGAAATGAAAAAAGCCTTATTAGAAATTGAAGATGTTACAGATTTAATTAAATCAAAATATAAATTAACCCAATTTTCATAAAATATATGTTATCAAAATTATTTCATAAAGATTATCCTGAATTTTGGAAAAAATATACTGAATCTTTTAAAAATCCAGCTACTAAATATGTTGTTATTAGTATGGAAACTTCGGGTTTAGATACAGAAAAAGATGTGATTATGTCTATCGCAGCCACATCTATAGTTGAAAATAGAATTATTTTGAAAGACTCATTTGAGATTTACATTAAGCACACTACTCCATTAGATATTAGTTTAGATAACGAATTTATTACGGTGAGTAAAGTAGAAAAAGTTTCTGAAGAAGTGGCGATTGAAACCTTAATTGAATATCTTGGAAATTCAATATTTATTGGACACCGAATAGATTTTGATATCGAAATGTTAAACCAAATGTTAAGTCGACTTAAATTAGGGAAACTTAAAAATGAGGCCTATGATATTGAAGCTATGTTTAATAAATTATCAGACACCAATGATAAAAAATATGCAATGGAAGAAATGAGTAAATTTTTAAATATTTCTATCAGTGAACGAAATTCTGTTGCAGATGATGCCTATTCAATAGCTATTTTATTTTTGAAATTGAAAAGTAAATTAGGGATTAAATAAAAATCTTTACCTATTTAAATACAAAAAGAGGCACTATGTTGTGCCTCTTTTTGTATTATGAAATTGAAATTATAACTTTTCGTTTTTAATTTCTTCAACAATTTCAGGGTTTAGTAAAGTTGAAATATCTCCGAAATTAGAGAAATCACCTTCAGCAATTTTTCTTAAAATACGTCTCATAATTTTTCCGGAACGTGTTTTTGGTAAACCAGACACAAATTGAATTTTATCTAATTTTGCAATCGGTCCCACTTGGTCTGAAATAAGCTGATTGATTTCTTTACGTAAATTATCTTGATTTCTTGTTTCTCCTGTTTCTTTCAAAATCACAAAACCATATAACGCATTTCCTTTAATATCGTGAGGAAAACCTACAATAGCACTTTCTGCCACTGCTGGATGCTCATTTATGGAATCTTCAATTGGAGCGGTTCCTAAATTATGTCCTGAAACAATAATAACATCATCTACTCTACCTGTAATTCGGTAATATCCAACTTCATCGCGTAAAGCACCGTCTCCAGTGAAATATTTACCTGGGAATGCTGTAAAATAGGTTTCTTTATAACGTTGATGATCACCCCAAATAGTTCTTGCCATTGACGGCCAAGGGAATTTTATACATAGACTACCAGTTACCTGGTTACCTTCAATTTCGTTTCTTAATTCATCCATTAAAACCGGTTGAATTCCTGGTAAAGGTAAAGATGCATACGTTGGTTTTGTAGGTGTTACGAAAGGGATTGGAGAAATCATAATTCCACCTGTTTCGGTTTGCCACCAAGTGTCTACTAATGGGCATCGCTTCCCTCCTACGTGGTCGTTATACCAATGCCAAGCCTCTTCGTTTATAGGTTCTCCAACAGATCCAATCACTTTTAAAGAACTTAATGGGAATTTTTGAACATAATCTAAATTTTCTTTGGCTAAAGCACGAATGGCAGTTGGGGCCGTGTAAAATTGATTGACTTGATGTTTTTCAATTACTTCCCAAAAACGACTAAAATCTGGATATGAAGGTACGCCTTCGAAAAGTACTGTAGTAGCTCCGTTTAATAACGGACCATATAAAATATAAGAGTGTCCTGTAATCCATCCAATATCAGCGGTACACCAGAACACATCATTTTCTTCGTAATTAAAAACGTTTTTAAAGGTGTATGCAGTATATACCATATAACCTGCTGTGGTATGCAACATTCCTTTTGGTTTTCCAGTAGAACCTGAAGTATATAAAATGAATAAAGGATCTTCAGCATCCATAATCTCAGCTACATTATTTCCCAAAGCAGCATCTAAAAGTGGTTGTAACCAAATGTCTCGACCATCTTTCATATTTACAGTCGTATTAGTTCGTTTAGCTACTAACACTTTTTCTACACAAGGACATTTTTCTAATGCTTCATCTACGATACCTTTTAAATCTACCGATTTATTTCCTCTAAATCCACCATCAGATGTAATTACCATTTTACATTCAGAATCGTTAATTCTTGCCGCTACAGCTGAAGCTGAAAAACCAGCAAATACTACCGAGTGAATGGCTCCAATTCGCGCGCACGCTAATACAGCAACAGCTAATTCTGGAATCATTGGTAAATAAATACAAACTCTATCGCCTTTTTTTATGCCTTGTTCACGTAATACATTAGCCATTTTAGAAACTCTTACATATAATTCGTTATATGTAATATGTAACGCTTCTTCTTTTGGATCGTTTGGTTCAAAAATAATGGCTGTTTTATCGCCTCGTTTGGCTAAATGTCTGTCAATACAGTTTTTAGTAATGTTTACTTTCGCATTTAAAAACCATTTGAAATTGGCTTCTTGCATGTCCACATCAAAGACTTTATCCCATTTTTGATACCAAGTAAAGTTTTCATCAGCAATACGATCCCAAAATTTTCTTGGTTCGCGTACTGATTTTTTGTACATTTTAAAATAATTTTCTAAATCAGTAATTTTATAATAACTCATTATTCGTTTGGTTTTTTGTTTCGTTATGTAAATATAATAAATCTATTCCTTCGTTAAAGAAATAATTTGCTAAATAAGTATAGGTTACTTTCGTTCAATAAACTTTTATCTAAATGAACCTATTTTTGCTTTTATAAATTCGGTTCTAACTTCGTCAATTATAGCTTCATCATCAATAGTAGATGGAATTTGAAAATTTTCACCATCGGCAATACTTCGTAAAAGCTTACGTAAAATTTTACCCGATCTGGTTTTTGGAAGACGAGGAACAATAACAACGTCTCGCAAAGAAGCCACTGCACCAATTTGCTCACGAACCAACTGAACTACTTCATGTTGTAATTGAAAATGTTCAATATTTTCACCAAGTTTGTTTACCACTAAAGCTAATGGAACTTGACCTTTTAATTCATCATTTATTCCTATGACTGCACATTCTGCTACGGAGTGATGCGAAGAAACAATTTCTTCCATTTCTGCTGTAGAAAGTCGATGACCAGCCACATTAATTACATCATCTACCCTACCTGTAATATAGATATAATCATCTTTATCTTTAAATCCGCCATCTCCAGAAAAATAATAACCTGGAAATTTTTCTAAATATCCTTCTTTGAATCGAGCGTTTTCATTCCATAAATCCATCATCGTTCCTGGAGGTAATGGCAATTTTATTACTACAAATCCTTCTTCGTTTGCAGCCAGTTCTTCCCCTTCTTCATTAAAAATTTGAATATTATATCCGGTAACTGCTTTTCCTGCTGAACCTGGCTTTATAGGTAAAAACTCTACTCCCATCATATTAGCAATCATTGGCCAACCTGATTCTGTTTGCCACCAATGGTCAATTGCCGGTACTGGAATATGCGCTTGATACCATTCTAAAGTAGCCACATCACAACGTTCACCTGCTAAAAACTGAGTTCGTAAAAACGATAAATCGTGTTTTTTAATGAAGTCTCCATTTGGGTCTTCTTTTTTAATGGCTCTAATAGCAGTTGGCGCTGTAAACATTACATTGACTTTATGCTCTTCAATTACACGCCAAAACGTACTTGCATCTGGGGTACGAATAGGTTTTCCTTCAAAAATAATTGTAGTATTTCTATTTATCAAAGGTCCGTAAACGATATAACTATGTCCTACCACCCAACCTACATCCGAAGCTGCCCAAAAAACTTCATCTGGTTTAGCACCATAAATATGTTCCATTGAATATTTAAGTGCAGTAGTATAACCTCCTGTATCTCTGACTATTCCTTTTGGTTTTCCTGTTGTTCCAGATGTATATAAAATATATAACGGATGTGTTGCTTCCACAGAAACACAAGGTGCTTCTTCTGAACCAAATACTAAGGCATCATAATCAACATCGTATTTTTTAAATGGTATTCTTGCTCCTAATTTTCTGTTTAAAATAATAACTTTTTTTGGCTTATGTGTTGCCAATTCAATAGCCTCATCTACTAAGGGTTTATATGCAATTAATCGATCTATTTCAATTCCAGATGAGGCTGTAATTACTATTTTTGGTTTGCAATCATCTATTCGTATTGCTAATTCGTGTGGCGCAAAACCACCAAAAACTACGGAATGAATAACTCCTATTCGTGCACAAGCTAACATTGCAAAGGCAGCCTGAGGTATCATTGGCATATAAATAACTGCCGTGTTACCCTTTTTCAAGCCTAAAGACAACATACCGCCTGCTAATTTGGCCACTTCTGTCTTTACTTCATTATATGTATACTTCTTAACAGTTTGGGTTACTGGCGAATCATAAATAATAGCTACATTATCTCCAAATCCATCTTCAATGTGTTTGTCTAATGCTAAATAACAAGCGTTTAATTCTCCATCTGCAAACCAAAGTGGATACTCATTTTGATCTTTAGATAAAATTGCAGTTGGTTTTTTAAACCATTTTATTGTATTTGCTTGGTCTGACCAAAATTTCTCAGGAGATTGAATACTATGGTTATATAATTCTTGATACGTCATTATTTCTGTTAATTTGTTCTGTTTTATCAAAGTAAAAATACTAAATTAAAATACACCAATTGAAATAATGTTGCTAAATAAGTATATATTTTATTGCAAAAAAAAAAGACAAAAACTGGTTTTGCCTTTTTATTTTATATGATTTTAATTAAGTAATTCAAGTACTTGTTCCACAACTTTTTTAATAGAAAAGGGCTTGGTTAAATACGCATCGGCACCTAAAGCCATACCTTTTTCAATATCACTTGCTTTGTTTTTAGCAGATAAAAAGATGACTTTTGTATGCGATAAATTGCTGTCTTTTCTAATATGTTCTAAAGTAGCATAACCATCAACAAGTGGCATCATAACATCTAAAATAATGACATCTGGAAAATTAGATTTTACAATTTCTAACGCTTCTATTCCATCACGTGCAATAAAAACTTCAAATTCATTTTTCTTAAATGTATACTCTAATGACATTACGATGTTGGGTTCGTCATCAACAATTAATATTTTTTTCATCTTAAATATTTTCTATAGTATTATTTTTTGGTAATGTAAATACAATGCTTGCACCCTTTTCGTTATGCTCTGCCCATATTTTACCTTTATGATATTCCATAATTTGTTTACAAATCGCTAATCCTAAACCACTCCCTACCGGTTTTTTTATATTTTGATTGGTGGACTGATAAAATTTATCAAAAATAGCATCAAAATCATTTGGATGTATTCCTTTTCCGTTGTCTTGCACGAAAGTATAAATAAAATTATTCTTTTCCTTAATTTGAATCGTAATTAAGCCATTTGTTTCTGGACAAAATTTAATGGCATTGGATACTAAATTGGTAATTACTTGCACAATTCTGTCTTCGTCATAGAAAGCAGTTACCACTTGTTTGCTCTCAATATGTATTGTAATGTGTTTATTTTTAATTAATTGCTGTAAAGATTCTATTGATTTTTCTATTGTTTGTACTAAATTATTTTGTGTAGGATGAATAATTTGTTTTCCAGTTTCAAATTTTTCTAAATCAAGAATTTTATCAATTAATCGGTTCAATCTATCGGATTCCGAAATAATATTTTGTAAAAATTGCTTTTTTAATTCATCTGGTATTTCGTCATCATCGTGTAAAATTTCGCTTGCGGCTCTAATAGCGGTAATTGGCGTTCTTAATTCATGTGTAACAGTATCCAAAAATTCATCTTTCTGTAAATCTTTACTAATTAATGAGGCATTGGCATCTTGAAGTTTAGCCGTAATAATTTTAAGTTCATTAGAGGTTTCAGTCAGTTTTTTGTTAACAATGATATTTTCTTTCGATTCTTCTAAAATTTTTAACACTTCTGGCAATGAAATTTTCTCTTCTTTTACTACACTAGAGATTAATATTCTAGCAGAAGCTGTTCCGATTTGTCCTGTAAGTAAATTTTCGGAAAACTTAATTAAACGAGCATCTGCCAATTCTACATCTTGGTCTACATTATACTTTACATTAAAAATATTCATAGCACGTTTGGTGCGTTCTTCACCTAAAAATCGAACCAAAACCTTTTCGATATCATTTCTATAAGCCGTTCCTTTCCAAATAAATGCATTTTCATGATTGGTTATATATTTATCAATATCTACAAACATTTCTGCATAATTACGTTCTCTGTAATTCCCTTTAAAACTTACTGAAACAGCAAAATAAGTAAACCAATTAAATAATAAACTCCAAAAAAACGCGTGCGGAATGGGATCTAAATAATTCAAACCAAATAATTGAAACGGTTTTAATAATTCAATATTTAAAAATCCATTTGAGATAAAAGTGCTATCTGCATTTGATGTACCTATAGTATAAGGGATTAATAGTGTAAAGACACAAACAACGAACCCGATTAATATGCCATAAATAGCACCTAACCGAGAACCCCTTCTCCAAAATAAAGCACCAAAAAAAGATGGAGATAATTGGGAAATTATAACAAATGCAATCATTCCAATAGATACTAAATTATAATTTAACCCAAAAAAACGATAAATAAAATAGGATAGAATTATTAGTAAAAAAATACTTATTCTCCTACTATTTAATATACTCTTAGTGCTTATGGTTTCAGCATTTTTCAACTTCCCAAGTAAACTATATGGAATTAATATGTTATTTGTTACCATAGTTGACAAACCAATAGATGAAACGACTATCATAGAAATTGCTGCTGAAAATCCGCCAAGAAAAACCAAAACCGTTAAAATTTTATTATCAAATAATTGCGGAATTAATAAGGAATAGACATCGGAATTCACTTCTTGCCCATCAAACAAAATATTACCACCCCAAGCTATTGGATAAACAAAAATATTAAACAGCAATAAATACAATGGAAACAACCAAACCGCAGTGTTTACATGTCGTTCGCGATTGTTTTCTACTACTGAAACATGAAACTGTCTCGGAAGTAAGAATATCGCAAACATAGAAACTAAGCAAAGTAAAAACCAATTAATAGCTTGTGGTAATCCTCCAATGGTATTCTTTACATGAAAATCTTTTAACAAACTGGCCTTTTGATAAATATCATCAAAACCATCAAAAACGAAAAAAGTAACGTAAACTCCAATTATCACAAAAAACACTAATTTCAGTATGCTTTCCATCGCAACAGCTGTTACAATTCCTTTTCTTTTTACTGAGGCATCTGCGTAACGCGTTCCATAATAGGAAGCAAATAAAGCCAATGCTACAGCTACATACGTTGTAATATCATCAAAAATAAATGAGTTTATCGGTGTGTTTGAAACTACATGAAAAGTTTCAGTAATGGCTTTTAGCTGTAAAGCTATATACGGAATAATTCCTGTTAAACAAATTACAGTTACAATAGCTCCTAAAAACCTACTGTTTCCATATCGTAACGAAATAAAATCGGCAATGCTAGAAATTTTATTAACACGCGAGATTCTGATAATTTTTTTAAGAATTAAAATCCAAGAGGGTGCAATGATTATGGGTCCTAAATAAATTGGTAAAAAACTTAAACCATTATCTGCTGCAACACCAATACTACCATAATATGTCCAAGCTGTACAATAGACTGCTAATGACAAAGAATAAACATACGGATTATTTGTCCATTTACTATTGTTGTTTTTCTCTGCCCAATGTGCTATATAGAATAAAATAGCCAAATAAATGGATAATATTATTAGGAGTACTATACTATTCATTATATCGAATCATTATTACTAAAGAGATTAATATAGAAAGCAACCAAGCAGAAAAAATAAAAATATAGCTACTTGGAAAACCAAATATACTTTTAGAAGAATCAAACAATAGAACAATAGGCATATTTAGACATACGAGTAATACCATCGATAAAATGACTAATTTCTGTTGGTGTCTTTTTTTCATGTATTTGATTTTAATTCAAGTTTTAAAAATACAGAATAAATTAAAAAGAGTCAAATATTTTAATAGAATATTCATAAAATAAAAAAACCATCCCTAAAAATAGAGATGGTTTTTAACATTTATTATTAAAATTAAGTAGATCCGATTAGTTATCGTATTCACCTGATAAGCAATATTTACCGAAAGTAAATAATCCATACGCAATAAGCGGACACAATACAAAAGTATATATAATAGCTGGAACTAATTTTTCTCCGCCTTCTTTCCACATACCTAACGCTTGATTGATGAATAAGTAATATACTGCAACAGCACCAATAGCTATCCATACAATCCCTAAAATTCTTTTTATTTTATTCATTTTGTTATGTTTTTAAAGTTATTAATCGTGTGCGTTTTTATCGTTTGATTTTAAATAAATCACTCCGATAATCAAACAAACACCTGCTACAATAATTGGATACCAAAGACCTTCTAAATACGGTTTGTCAAATGGTAATGCATCACCTGCTTCTTTAGCAATATCATTTGCTTTCTTCGCATTTAATGCTAAGAAAGTTGCAACTGCTGGTAACAATCCACCAAAGATACCATTTCCTACGTGGTAAGGTAAACTCATTGATGTATATCTAATTTTAGCTGGGAACATTTCTACTAAGAAAGCTGCAATAGGTCCGTATACCATGGTTACAAATAATACTTGAATGAAAACCATCAAAATTAAATGCCATTTGATATCATCAGTAATGTTTTTAGATACTTCCGTTCCATGTTTTAAACTTACACCAGCTGGATGACATTTAGCACCTGAACCTTCAGTAAACGATTTTAATTCTACAACTGCTAACGTATCTACTTTTGCAGGTTTTTCATCTGGTTTTAAACTGTTTTTAAGTTTAATAGTGTTCACAGTCACTACAGAATCTTTTGTAGTATTAAATTTAATCCAAACTTCGTTTTTAGCATTTGCTTTTGCATCAAATTCTATTGCTTTTGCAGCATAAACAGTATCAATTGTAGTATAATGGAATTTTGCCCCTGTATTATATAACGAATCTGATTTTGTAGCAATAAGAATTTTTGTATTCTTAACTGTTGGATCTTTTTTGTCTGGTGCGGTTTTAATTTCCGCTAAAGGTGCTCCAATAACTTTACAGCTATCGATAACTAATGTGTTACCATTCGCTTTCATTGATTTTTCACTTGCAGATTCATACATTGAAGTATAAATTGGACGGTAAGCAAAAATAGCAATTAACATACCTGCCATCATAATCCATTTTCTACTCATTTTATCAGATAACCATCCAAATAACACAAAGAAAGGTGTACCTAATGCCAAAGATACTAACATAATGTTATCAGCAATATCTTTATCAATGCTCATTGTTTTTTCGATGAAACTCATCGCGTAAAACTGACCTGTGTACCAAACCACACCTTGTCCCATTGTAGCTCCAAACAAAGCTAACAATACAAATTTGAAGTTTAATTTATTTCCAAAACTTTCTTTTAATGGATTTGCAGAAACCTTACCTTCTTCTTTTACTTTAGTAAATACTGGTGATTCGTGCATGTTTTTTCTAATCACGTAAGAGATAAGAATCATTAAGATAGAAACCCAAAACGGAATTCTCCAACCCCAATCAACGAAGTCTTCTTTAGATAAAGAGTGTCTTGTAATGTAAATTACAATTAAAGAAATAAATAATCCTAATGTAGCTGTAGTTTGAATCCAAGACGTAAAGAAACCTCTTCGGTCTGTTGGCGAATGTTCTGCCACATAAGTAGCTGCACCACCATATTCTCCACCTAAAGCCAAACCTTGTAACAATCTTAAAATAAGCACTAATAATGGTGCAAAAAATCCGATTGTTTCATAAGAAGGCACACAACCAATTAAGAAAGTAGCGCCACCCATTAATAAAAGTGTCACCATGAACGTATATTTACGTCCAATTAAATCACCTAATCTTCCAAAGAATAACGCTCCGAATGGACGTACCACAAATCCAGCAGCAAATGTTGCTAATGTAGATAAGAATGCTGCAGTTGGATTATCTGGTGGGAAAAATTTTGTTGAAAGTAATGTAGCTAAACTTCCAAAGATATAGAAATCATACCATTCAATCATTGTACCCATTGAGGAAGCGGAAATCACTTTCCAAATTCCAGTTGTCTTTTTATCGCTCATGTTTAATCAGTTTTAAATTTTATAAATATATTTGTAATTGTAATAAAAATTCTCCTTTATACGAATCAATATTGTCTTTAGTAATGTAAATAGGTCTGTTTGAATATTGAGCCGTTAATTTAGCATGATGACCATCTAAAAACAAGTTGGTTCCAAAATCAAATTGATTACTTGCTTTACCTAAAGCTTCAAAATTCTTGTACGTGTAAGCTGCAAATGGTTGAATTCTAACCTTTGGTTTGTCTGATTTATTAGGTAATAAAAAACCTGCTTGAGTATACCAAATATTTCCAGTTCCTACCATTGGTTGAAGATTTCCGGGACCAGCCAAACTTCTACTACCTGTAAAGCTTGCATCTGCAACTCCTTCATTCATAATTCCAATATTTCTTAAATAATTAGGACCAAAATTGTAATCATAATAAACACTATAAGCTGTTACAGCCATTTTTTTATCTTTCTGACCAACTGGTAAATCAACAAACACATCTCCTGCAAATAAATTTATTGCATGTCTATCTGTAATTCCATTTACTGAAGTTTTTGTACCACTAGGAGTAGTATAAAAACCTGCTCCAAAGTTTAACATTTTTTTAGTCCCAAGATACGATCCAACCTTGAAAGGAAGAAAATTCGACTCTTTATCAAATACCTGATATTCAACATATCCTGCTTTTGACCATTTTGCATTATTATTGTTATCTACAGCTATAGCATTTTCAGCTTGAGTAACATTAGTAGCCGTTTGGTTAGTTGCAAAAGGTTTGTTTAAACTAAATCTATATTCAAATTTATTATATTTACCTTTAGCAAAAACACCAATTTGTCTTGCAAATTGATCTGAATTTTCTATCAAAGGCCAATTGAATATAGGTGCATCAATAGTTAAATAATTTAAGGTTGATGACATTGTCATTCTAGATAAACCCATATAATAGTGTAATCCACCTCCTAATGATAAACTAAATGGTTTTCCTTCTTTAGGAAGTACGACAGCATATTCATTCCATGCATCATGAAAAAACAAGCCAGGTTTTTTACCAGCTCCATATCCACCTGTGCCAGTAGATCCTGAAGCACCACCATTAATAAATGTTTGGTTATTTATACCCACATGTGTTACAATCATATAACGAGGCGATATTTGGGTATAAGCAAGTATACGCAATCTTCGTAAACCTATATCTTCTTGAGAAGAGACTCCTTGATCCCCAATCATTGTTCCAGGATTCATTTGTGAAGCACGCATCCAGACTTGGTTCCAAGTAATAAATCGCATGTATTTTGTTCCTTCTGGATTAAGGTTAAACTTTATACCTCCACCATAATCGGTTGATCCCTGACCAAACGATAAAGCCGTGATAAGAAGCGCGGCTGTTAATAAAATTTTTTTCATAATTTAATATAGTTAGTATTTGATTAGTGGTGCCAAATTCTAAAAAATATCAAATTAAAAAAATTTCAATATATATATATGTAAAGTAGTATAGTTAATCTTTAAAACGCTCCCATTTTATGAGCATAAACTTATCACCAAGTTCGGTAATAATCATTCCTGCTCCAGATAATATTTCTTTGTTTTTAAGAAATTCAACCAATTCTAAATGATTAAAAATCTTATATGTTGGATGGTAATTGGAGTTTTCTGGTTTTTTAATTTTAAATTCTTTTACCCAATTACTAATTGAAACATGAGACACCCCGATAATGCGTTCAATTTCTCTAAAACTTAATCCTTCGAGATATAATTGTAAGGCTTTCGTAACGTAATAATCGTCAATTTTTTTACCTAATTTATTAACGCTAAAAAAATAATTACACGGTTTACACAAATAACGTTGTCTGTTTTTGACAATTCCACTCTTAACAATCTGATTATTTTGACATTTTGGACAGGCTAAAATCTCCATATATATAAATTTTGCATAAATATACTAAATTAGCAATATAATAAAATAGAATTCCTATTTTTTTTATATTTTTTTTTCATTACTCCTAAAAAATAATAGAAATAATTATATAAAGCACAAAAAAAGCGTAACATGTACGCTTTTATAAATTCAAATGTAGTATATTTTATTAAAAAGCTATCAATTCTTTTAAAGTTATTTCAAAACGTGCTTTTGGTAAATATTGATCTTCAATAGCTTTAACAAATGGAATTGGTGTTTCTAAACTTCCTACTCGTCTTACAGGAGCATCTAAATATTCAAAACAATTTTCCATAATTAAAGCCGAAATATCACTTGAAATTCCACCAAATAAGGTATCTTCTTGCAGTATAATACATTTTCCAGTTTTCTTAACTGAAGTATAAATGGTATCTAAATCTAAAGGTTGAAGCGTTCTTAAATCAATTACATCCGCAGCAACATCTGGGTTCTTAGCTAACGTTTCTAACGCCCAATGCACACCCGCACCAAAAGAAATTATAGTAATATCATTTCCTTCCTTAAGTAAAGCCGCCTTACCAAAAGGAATCGTAAAATAATCAGTTGGTACGTCTTGATGAATGCTTCTGTATAATTGTTTGTGTTCAAAAAACAAAACCGGATTCGGATCGTTAATTGCTGTATTTAACAAACCTTTTACATCGTATGGAAAAGCTGGATATACTACTTTTAAACCTGGTGTTTTGGTAAACCACGCTTCATTGGTTTGAGAATGAAAAGGACCTGCTTGTGTGCCTCCACCGCAAGGCATTCGTACCACTACATCCGCTTTTTCATTCCAACGGTAATGTTGTTTGGCTAATAAATTGACTATCGGATTAAATCCTGTTGAAACGAAATCTGCAAATTGCATTTCTACAATAGCTTTACATCCGTTAATAGACAAGCCCATTCCGGTTGAGACTACTGCGCTTTCGCAAATAGGTGTATTTCGCACACGTTCTTTACCAAATTCAGCGACAAAACCGTCTGTAATTTTAAACGCACCGCCATATTCTGCTACATCTTGACCCATAATAATCAAATCATCGTAGCGTTGCATGGATTGCCGTAACGATTGAGAAATGGCATCGATAAATCGAATATTTTCTGTTATTTCAGATGGATGTATTTCTTCATGAACATAAGGCGCATAGACATCATTTAACTCTTCTTCTAAATTAGCCACCACTTCTTCTGCAGCTTGAGTAATTGCCCAATGTTCATCTATTTCTGATTTAATAGCTTCACGAATTTGTAAATCTTCTGCTTCAGACAAAACTTCGGTTGCTAACAAATACTGTCTATAATTTTCAATTGGATCTTTTTCTGCCCATTCATCCATTAATTCTTGTGGTACATATTTGGTACCACTCGCCTCTTCGTGTCCTCGCATTCTAAAGGTTTTAAACTCTAACAAAACAGGACGAGGATTGGCAAGCATTGAAGCTTTTAATTCTGCAATTTTAGAATATACTTCTAAAATATTATTTCCATCAAGTACATGACTTTCCATTCCGTAACCAATACCTTTATCTGCTAGGTTTTCACAACGATACTGTTCGTTCGTTGGTGTAGAAAGTCCGTAACCGTTATTTTCAATCACAAACAATACTGGTAAATCCCATACCGCGGCAATATTTAACGCTTCATGAAAATCACCTTCAGAAGTAGCGCCTTCACCTGTAAAAACAGCGGTTACTTTACCATTCTGTCTTAATTTATTCGCCAAAGCTATCCCATCTGCCACACCCATTTGCGGTCCCAAATGGGAAATCATTCCAATAATTTTATATTCCTGAGTACCAAAATGAAAACTTCTATCTCTACCTTTTGTAAAACCCGTTTTCTTTCCCTGCCACTGCGAAAATAATCTGTGTAAAGGAATATCACGTGAAGTAAAAACTCCTAAGTTTCTATGCATTGGCAAAATATACTCATCTGAGTCTAAAGCACAAGTAATACCAACAGAAATAGCTTCTTGTCCAATGCCTGAAAACCATTTAGATACTTTTCCTTGTCGTAACAAAATGAGCATTTTTTCCTCAATTAGTCTGGGTTTAACTAATTTTCTATATAAAGTAAGTAACGTTTCGTTGGTAATATTTTGTCTATCAAAAATCATAATATATTTGGAATGTAATTTTCATCAAAAGTAATAAAAATAACATTTTAAAAGAATTATGTTAGAATATTATTTAAAGTGCATGTCATTAATTATAACAATCATTTATCAAAAGTGAAATAGAAAATTGTTATTTGACAATCCTATTTATAGTACTATCTTTGTAGTATTAAAATTAGTACATATGTCATTACGATACAGATTAGCTTTTTATATATTCGGTTTATTAATTGGGTTTTACTTTGTTGGAGAATTTTTATCTGCCAAAGCAACTTCTCGAGGTGTTACATTTTGTTATTTTCCAAATTGCAGAGTCATAAAAGATATTAGAAGCAAACCATTTAAAACTTCAGCAGCAGTGGATAGCATTTTTGCAAAAAAAATAACCACGATGAAAGCTATAGACATAGCAATTTCTAATGGGGATGTGGATTTTTCAAAAAGCAACATTCCCTATAAAAATGGAAAAAAATACATAATTGATTCTCAATTATCTGAAAATAAAAAAGTTACCTTAACGATAATAAATCAAACCGATAGAGTAATTTTAGAGGATATTAAATTTAATTAATTATTTTTTATTTTTACTTGTATATAAAAAATTAGAGTGTATATTTGCACTCGCATTACGGAAGTAGCGCATATTATTGGGGCGATTAGCTCAGCTGGTTCAGAGCACCTCGTTTACACCGAGGGGGTCGGGGGTTCGAACCCCTCATCGCCCACAAACATTAAACTCCATAAGAAATTAAGGAGTTTTTTTATGTCAAAAAATAAATATTAGACAATTTATAAAAACGTATAATTAGGAAATGTTTTTATAAAAAATTAACTAATAGCAATTTATATAAAAGAGATAGTGTATAGATACTCCGTAGTTAGTGTATAGATAGTGTATGGATAGTGTATGTAAAGTATATGAAGCGTGGCTGAAAACCAAAAAATCGGTATTTGTAGATAAAATGTAAGAAGATTGGTATAAAAATATAAAAAAGATACTGCTCTTTGAAGTGCACAAGCATTATGGCAACCTTAAAACTTGTTAGTCTTTAAGTTGCCTTGTTGCAAAGAAAGGATACTTTGCGTAGCGAAAATGGAAGAATGAAATAAAAATTATTTTTCTTCCTTTTTCTTCAAATCTTTTAGAGTGGGATAATTCTCTTCTCTTTGTTTTTTACCAGAATAAAAAATATTCCACATGGTAAAAAAAACATAAACTATAAAAATGATACCACCTGTTATAAAAAATCCTATACTCATGATGATCTTCTTTGTCGAATTACTAATGCAAATAATAATATAGTACCTGGCCAATGGGCAGAATATAGCGCTTCATCATGTCTACCTAACAAACCTAATGTAATTGAATATAACATACAAATAAATGCTAATATTACTGGATACCATTTTAGAACAAATTCCTTCATTTTTTTTTATTTAATTTATTTTTATAAATTTAATATTTTATTTTGATATTTATGTTAAAAAATTGTGATTCTTTAATAAAAAAACAAAATCAGTCCTTTTAAGTAAAATCTAAAATGATTTATTTAACAAAGTAAAATCAGCCAAAACCATAGCAGCTAATGCTTCTACAATAGGTACAGCTCTAGGTACCACACAAGCATCATGGCGTCCTTTGCCTTGTTGGTCTTTAAGTTGACCATCTTGAGTTAAAACTTCTTGTTGTTGTAAAAGTGTGGCAACAGGTTTAAAAGCTACACGAAAATAAATATCCATACCGTTACTTATTCCACCTTGTATACCACCAGATAAATTGGTTTTGGTACTGCCATCTTCGTTAAATAAATCGTTGTGGGCACTACCTTTCATTTCAGCAGCACAAAATCCTGCGCCATATTCAAATCCTTTTACAGCATTTATAGACAACATGGCTTTACCCAGTTGGGCTTGTAATTTATCAAAAACCGGTTCGCCCAAACCAATGGGTACATTTTGTATTACGCAAGTAATAGTACCACCAACGGTATCGCCTTGTTTTTTTATTTCGGTAATGTAGTCTTCCATTTTAGCAGCTGTGGCTTCATCTGGACAGCGAAGAGCATTGCTTTCAATTTTAGTGAAATCTAAATCTTGGTAAGGTTTGTCAATATAAATGGTTCCTACTGAAGAAACAAAAGCGTTAATTTTAATCTCAGGAATAATTTGTTTGGCAATAGCGCCAGCCACTACCCAATTCACCGTTTCTCTTGCTGAACTTCTTCCGCCACCTCTGTAATCTCTATTTCCGTATTTTTTATCGTAAGTAAAATCTGCGTGACTAGGACGAAATGTATCTTTTAACTGATCATAATCTTGGGACTTCTGATTTTCGTTTGCAATCAAGAATCCAATAGGTGTCCCTGTAGTCTTTCCTTCAAAAATACCTGACAAAAACTGAACCGTATCGCTTTCCTTTCTTTGAGAAACCAGTTTAGATTGCCCCGGTTTTCTTCGATCTAATTCTGATTGAACAAAATCCAAATCAATAGCAATATTAGACGGACAACCATCAATAATTCCTCCATAAGCTAAGCCATGCGACTCACCAAAGGTTGTTAATGTAAAACGTGTTCCTATCGAATTTGCCATCTCAAAATATTTTTAGCAATAATTAATTGATACAAAAATATCGAATGTTTTTTTTATATTAGCAAAAAATTTTCAAAATGAATAAAATACTAGTAATACTTTTTAGTTTGAGTTTGATTTCTTGTGCCGTAGAAGGTTTGGAAAGCACAATTGAAGACAATTCAAATAACCAAAACAACACAAACAACTCAACTACTTTTACAGATGCCTTACCAATGAATTCTGGGAACTATTGGACGTATGATGTAGTGGGATTAGCCAATACAAGAGATTCTTTATATATTTTTGGTGATGAAATAGTTGGAGCACACACCTATAAAAAATTTAAAAACCGAAACAATATCGCAACTGGCTTTTATTGCTCATCATTAAATAACAATAATGTAAGAAAAGAAGCTGGAAAATTACTTTTAACAGGAAATTTAAGTGTATTACAAGGTATAACACTCCCAACTGGAGTAGATTTTAGCGTAACTGATTTTATTATTTTTAAAGAAAATGCTACAAATGGCGAAATTTTATCTGAAAAAACAGGCACATTTCAACAAACTATTAGCAGTTTACCAATTACAATTGAATACCGATTGAGATCCATTGGTGGAGAAAGTTTTGCGTCTTACACTTCTCCAAATAATGATGTGTATCCGAATGTAAAATCTACTAAAATTGTAGTGAATTTAAAAATAACATCAACTCAAACTATTGCAGGATTTCCTATAACTGTAAACATTTTACCGCAGCAAGATGTCGTAGTTTCTACACAATACTTATCTAAAAACATTGGTATAGTATATACAAAAACAAATACCAATTTTAGCTTAAACGCTGCCATAGCAGCACAAATTGGATTTCCAGTGACTAATTCACAAGTACAAGAAGAATTTTTGGATACGTATAATGTTAATTAACTAAAATTGTTTTGTTTTTAGGCACCAACACAAAAAGATAAGGTGACGTAAATGCATCTGTTACGAGTTGATTTTTTTCAGGAGTAATTTCTTTTAAAATAATTTGTGCAGTTGTGTCTGTAAAAAGTACATCGTCTACTTCAATATCATAGCCTCCTGTGGTTTTTTCACCTAGAAAACAAGCTACTAAATCGTGTTTTTCTAAATCAATAGCTAGTAATTTACCGAAAGATTCTTCTTCAATATTTAAAGAAGTAATTAACGCATTAAATTCTTCATAGTTTTTAATTACTTGAGATGATTTTTCTTTTTTTCCACCTATTTGGCTTTTAAATACCACTTCGTACTTGTCTTTTTCTTTGACAATAACTTGCTGAGCTGGTTTACAAGACAAAAACAACAAAAAAACTCCAATAAGTGACACCCTATTTTTAAACATATTCATAATTAAGACTCTAAATTAATAGCTTTGTTATACAATTCTTCATACAAAGGAAGAATATTTTTAATATCAAATTTTTTGGCTACTTCAAAAGCTGATTTTTTAAACCGAAGTAACGTGTCTTCCGATTGTAAAATTGAAATGGCATTTTTACTCATACTTTCTACATCGCCAACAGGACTTAAATAACCCGAAACACCTTCCTCATTTACTTCTGGTATACCACCAGAATTACTTGATATTACGGGCACACTAAATGACATAGCTTCTAATGCTGCTAAACCAAAACTTTCTGTTTCTGAAGGTAATAAAAATAAGTCAGAATACTTTAAAATTTGGTTGATATCGTTACTATTTCCAAAGAAAATGACTTTATCTGAAATTCCTAAATCTTCACATAATTTTTCGGCAACAATCTTCTCTGGCCCTTCCCCTACCATCATTAATTTGGATGGAATTTCTTTCTGAATGTTATAAAAAACCTTTACAACATCAGGAATGTTTTTTACTTTTCTAAAGTTAGAAATATGGGTTATTATTTTTTCATTAGACGGCGCCAAAACAGAACGCTGACAAATAGATTTATTTTCTAAAAGGGTTTCTTCAATTTCAATAAAATTCGGTATCACATGAATTTCTTTATTGATATCAAACAAACGATACGTAGCCTCGCGCAAACTATTAGAAACACTAGTTACAAAGTCGGATTTATTAATACTAAATGTCACCGCACTTTTATAAAATGGATGATTTCCAACTAAAGTAATATCGGTTCCATGAAGTGTCGTAATCATCGGAAGTGAAATACCTTCTTCGACTAACATTTGTTTCGCCATATATCCCGCATAAGCATGAGGAATAGCATAATGTACGTGTAACACATCAATCTTATATAATTTTACCATATCTACTAATTTACTAGATAAGGCCAATTCATAAGGCTGATAGTGAAACAATGGATAGTTAGGAACATTTACTTCATGAAAATAAATATTCGGATTTAATAATGATAATCGCACAGGCTGCTTATAGGTAATGAAATGAATTTCATGTCCTTTTTTTGCTAGTTCTAAGCCTAACTCTGTAGCCACTACGCCACTCCCACCAAAGGTAGGATAACAAACCATTGCTATTTTCATTTATATATGTTGTTGAAATTTCAAATTCTTTTTTAAAGACGTTTGAAATTTATTTTGTTATTATTATTTCTTTACAAATGCCGCTTCATAAGTTTCAATCCAATCTGAAACTGATATTTTTGTAACCAATTCACCCAATAATTCAAAAGGAATTTCATCGAAGTTTTTAAATCTAATACAACTTTTACCCATGTCTAATTTGAGAGTGCTGTGTTTAGGATATTCCGCCACAAACCAATCGTAAAGTGCTTTATTGGCATAGATTCCCATGTGGTAGAAATTGATGGTGTTTTTTTGGGATGCAAATGTGATAAAAGGCAATGGATCAGTTGGTTTACAATGGTATCCTTTTGGATAAATTGTATGCGGTACATAATAGCCAATCATACCATAATTCATACCCTCTTCAAAACCATTTGGTGTGTTTTTAAGTAGGACATTTCGTAGCAATTCCATTGGTTTTTTTCTGTCTTCTGGAAGATTATTCATATATTCTTCCACAGTTTTTGCAGCTGAAGTCATAATTAATCCGTTATCGATTCGTAAATTACTTTTTGTATGTTTTCTCTAATATTTAATTTTGAAAGTTTATTAATATTTCCATCCGGATAACTCCTATTTGATAGAAAGATATAAATTAAGTCTTTTTCAGGATCTGCCCAAACCATAGTTCCAGTAAAACCCGTATGTCCAAAACTTGCTTTTGAAGTACATCCACAAGTAGGACCTTCGCCACTTATTTGAGGTTTGTCAAAACCAGCACCTCGCCTATTTCCAGTTGCACAAAAGTAACAGGTATTAAATGCTTCAAATGTATCCTTTGAAAAATAAGTATGGCCACCATAAGTCCCTTTTTGTAAATACATTTGCATAATTTTAGCAACATCTAACGAATTAGAAAACAAACCTGCATGTCCACCAACTCCGCCTTGCATAGCGGCAGCCATATCATGCACATAACCCTGAATGGTGTCGTATCGATAATAGGAATCAATTTCTGAAGGCATAATGGTTGCTAATTCAAATTTATCTAATGGATTGTATGAAGTATAATTTGCACCCAACATTTTATAAAAATTATCATCTGAAAGTTTATCCAAGCTTTTATGATGAAATTTCTCTAAATATTCTTTAAATAAAATAAAAGCATAATCACTGTATTTATATTGTTTTGAAGGCAATAACGGTGCTTCTTTTATGATATTTATAATCGTATCCGTATAATCTTTTCTTAAATATAAATTAGTTGAAACTTGTAATGGAAAGTTATCAGAAGGTGTAGTTTGATAATATTTTTGACTTGGTTTTTTTAATGAATCTAATGTTTTTATATAAAAAGGCGTCCAAGCTGGTAATTTAGCTTGATGCGTTAACATGTCTAAAACCGTAATATCTGCTTTGTTAGAATTCTTAAAATTTGGAAGTAATTGCGATAATGTACTGTTGAATGAAAGATTCCCTTTTTCGTAATCCTTCATTAAATTTGGAAGCGTACTTAATATTTTAGTAAGCGAAGCCAAATCATACAAATCGGTATTTTTTACTAGCTGAACAGTATCGTAAGTAGGCGATCCAAACGCTTTTCTGTACACCACTTTTCCTTTACGAGCCACCAATATTTGCATTCCTGGCGCTACTTTATTTTTAATAGCTGAAGTAGCAATTTCATCAATTTTAGCCAAAATCTCCGAATTCATATTCACTTGTTCTGGATAAGCAAAGCTTAAACGATTAAGATTTTTAGTTTTCAACCCATCCGATTCACAAAAGTTTTTCTTAATGGAAACAGGCAAAACACCTTTCGCTTCTTTGGCACCAAATAAAATTTCTGCAGCTACAAGTTGAGAAAATGAATTGTTTTGATACGCTTCAATTAATCCTTCTGTTTCATCAAAAGTAGGAATACGTAATAACGAATAGGGTTTTGTGAAAAAAGTAACAATGGTCTTGCTATGTTTTGAAATTTTATCAATCCAATTGATTTCGTTAAACGTCATTTCGTTTTTCTTCCAAATCCCTTCTGGTTTGTGATAGCCTACAATAACTTTAGAATACCCATCAATTTCCACTAAAAGTGAATCTAAATTTTTAGTCGTAATTACATCAATTTGGGCGTATTCTTTTAGTTTTTCTATATATGTTATGGCATCGCCGTCACCAATTTTCACATAAGCTATTTTCTCTTTATCAAGTCTTTTGATTGGAATAATATCGTCTTCATTTTTTAGAACAGTAACAGCACTTTCAAACATTTCTAAATTTAATGCTTTGTATTCTTTCTTATTTAAATCGGCATATAAATTTTGAAATTCTATGGGACAATAATTATTTAATCCAGCTTTGTATTTATACTTTAATATTTTCTTTACAGAATGTGCCAATCTTTCTTCTGTAAATAAACTATCTGCAAACGCTTGTTTGAATTTTTCAATCGCAACAGGAACATTTTCTGCAAATAACAATACATCATTACCCGCTAAAAAAGCAGCTACATCTATATCGCCAGGTTGTTTGAAATTACTGGCACCTTTCATATTTAAAGCATCTGTAAAAATTAATCCTTCAAATTTTAATTGGTTTTTTAAAATATCCGTCACCACTTTTTCAGATAACGAAGAAGGAAAATTTTCACGCGGTTCGATACTTGGCACGTTTAAATGCGCCACCATCACACTGGCTAATCCATTTTTAATTAGTTCTTTGTACGGATATAATTCTACCTCTTCTATTCTATCTCTTGAAAAATCTACGGTAGGTAAAGCATGATGAGAATCTGTAGAAGTATCGCCATGTCCTGGAAAATGTTTAGCTGTGGCAAAAACACCATAAGATTGCAACCCGCGCATGTAAGCCACTGCTTTTGCTGCCACATTTTCTTTGGTCTCACCAAAAGAACGATTTCCGATAATTGGATTTTTAGGATTGGTATTAATATCCACAACGGGACCAAAAGTAAAATGAATACCCAAGCGTTTCGATTGATCTGCCATTTGCATACCCATTCTTTCAAGTAACAAATTATCTTTAATCGCGCCCAAAGTCATGTTCCATGGATACGTGTGTGTAGAATCTATTCGCATACTCAAACCCCATTCTGCGTCAATACCAATAAGCATTGGGATTTTCGATTTTTCTTGAAAACGATTGGTTAATTTTGCTTGACGATTTGGACCTCCTTGAAAAAATATCAATCCACCCACTTTATATTTGGTAATCAATTTATCTAAATCTTGTGCGTGGGCTTCGTTTTTATTAGAGTAGGCTGCAATCATAAACAATTGCCCTACTTTTTCTTCAAAAGAAAGTGAATTATAAGTGCTATCCACCCAAACTTGTTGGGATTGCGTGTTCATTTTATTTTGCGCAAAACCTAAAGTGGTGAGAAATAAAGTGATGTATATATAGTACTTCATGAAATGTAAATAAATAAAAAAACCATCAAAATTTCAAATTTCTGATGATTTTCAAAGTTAGTTATTTTTTTTAGAAAAATCTACTATGCCAACTTTCTTCGGCAGGAACTTCCCAAAATTCTTCAAATTCACCTTTTGTATTTATTAAATTATTAAAAACAATAGTTTTTGAAGTAACGGCTTTTTCCTTTGCCATTTTTTTGAAATCGATAAGCGTTTTATGTGCAATGTGTTCTCCCATTTTGTAGGTAACATTCATTTTATCAAGCAATTCTATTTGAAATTCTTGTTCTAATTGTTGAATAAAATGCACAGAAGCATCTATAGAACAACCTGTGGCGTTTTGCACTTCTTGATTCACTGCAAAAATAATAAATCGGTTATATTTTAAAAGAAAGGAAGCTTCTAAACTTGTGCCGTGTGCTGCCCAGTTTTCAACAAATTCTTGACATTTAGAAGTTATAGCAGTTACTTCATCGTCAGCTAATTTTCTGTTCGATTGGTAAATCCAAATTTTAGAATCTTCTGGTAAATTTTCGAATGGTGTGTACATGGTTTTTATAAATCTTGCGCATTTGCAATTAATTCTGCAATATCCAATACCTGAACAGAGCCTTCTTTTTCTTTATTTTTGATACCATCCGTTAGCATGGTGTTACAAAATGGACAACCAGCAGCAATAATTTCAGGTTGCGTTTCTAAAGCATCTTCTGTTCTTTCGATGTTGATGTCTTTAATGCCTTTTTCTGGTTCTTTAAACATTTGAGCACCACCAGCACCACAACATAATCCGTTAGCGCGAGAACGTTTCATTTCAACTAGCTCCGCATCTAATTTAGTAATTAAATCTCTTGGGGCTTCGTAAAGATTATTAGCACGACCTAAATAACAAGGGTCGTGAAACGTAATGCGTTTTCCTTTAAATTGTCCGCCTTCAATAGTTAGTCGTCCTGAATCTAATAATGATTTTAAAAATTCTGTATGATGTACTACTTCGTATTTACCACCTAATTCTGGATACTCATTTTTAATGGTATTGAAACAATGTGGACATGCGGTAACTATTTTTTTTACTTCATAGGCATTCATGACTTCTATGTTCATCATGGCTTGCATTTGAAATAAAAATTCATTTCCAGCACGTTTTGCAGGATCGCCAGTACAACTTTCTTCTGTACCTAAAACCGCAAAAGGAACGTTGGCTTTGTTTAAAATCTTAACAAACGCTTTAGTTATTTTTTTGGCTCTATCATCAAAACTTCCCGAGCAGCCTACCCAAAATAAAACTTCAGGAGTTTGCCCTTGTGCCATCATCTCGGCCATTGTAGGAACAACTAAATTTTCAGACATACTATTTATGGTTTAAGGTATTTTCTATCAAAATTATTATTTTAAATAAATTAGTTACTCAATTCATCATCAAAAACTTGGATCGTTACATCTTTTTCAATTAAATCTGTAAACTTTCCATTGTATCGAGTTGCTTTTACTAAATGATTATCAATCCAGTGGTAATTTCCTCCACGAGGTTTTCCCATTACCATTCCGTGATATTTAAATCCATGTTGTTGTAACCAAGTTTCTGTAACGGCTCTATGCTCTTCGGTACGAGACGTGAAAAAGAAAATAACATGTCCTTCATCATACCATTTATTTAGTGTTTCTAAGGCATCTGGATAAACATTTGCTGTTGCCATTCTTTCTGGCTCTTCGTTAGGAATATCATCACAAACGGTTCCATCAATATCTATAAGATAATTTTTAATTCCTTCAGGTAAAACGGGACTTAAATGCTCACCATTTACTTTTAATTCTTGTAATTTCCCGTCAATTTCTTCTTTTTTCATGCTCATTTTGTAGTTGTCGTTGTTGTATTTTTTATTGATATTGTAATTGGTATTCACTACGCTTCGTTTCTCCAGTTTAGTCTATCTTGCTGGTTGTATTGCCATGGTGCACCGTTATTTTCAATGTTTGTCATTACGGCATTTAATTCCATTGGTGCGGCACTTTGTTCCATCACTAAATAACGTCTCATATCCATAATAATAGATAGTGGACTAATATTGATTGGACATTCTTCTACACAAGCGTTACAAGACGTACATGCCCAAAGTTCTTCTGGCGTAATGTAGTCATTTAACAACGATTTGTTATCTGGAACAAAAACACCATTATTAGCATCAATGTTTTTTCCAACTTCTTCTAATCTGTCACGCGTATCCATCATGATTTTACGTGGTGATAATTTTTTACCGGTAGTATTCGCAGGACATGAAGATGTACAACGCCCACATTCTGTACAAGTGTAAGCATTTAACAATTGCACCCAATTTAAATCTTGAACATCTGAAGCACCAAATTTTGCAGGAACTTCATCTGGATTAGCAGGAACAGCAAACGGATCGGCATTTGGATCCATCATTAATTTTACCTCATTTGTAACACTTTCTAAGTTATCAAATTTTCCTTTTGCATTTAAATCGGCAAAATAAGTATTAGGAAACGCTAATAAAATATGTAAATGTTTAGAAAAATATAAATAATTTAAGAAAGCTAGTACCATTAAAAAATGTCCCCACCATCCTACTCGCTCTAAAATATGTAAGGCACTTTCACTTATTCCGCCGAAAATAGCGGGTCCTAAATGTTGAGAAATGGCAAAATTAAAAGAACCTGTTCCTTCATAATGAGATTTTCCTAATGAATATAAAACTTCATCAGTTCCATTCATCGTAAAAATACAAGCTACTAAAACAATTTCCATTATTAGTATTAAGTTGGCGTCTTTAGTTGGCCAACCTAACATTTCGGCTTTATTGAAACGTGGTAATTTTAATAAATTTCTTCTAGATAAAAAGGCCAAAGTAGCCACTAAAGCTAATAAAGAAAGGATTTCTATGAAACTAATTAAAAACGTATAAAATCCACCTAAACCTGTTTTAAAAAAACGGTGTGTTCCGAATAGTCCGTCTACAATAATTTCTAATAACTCAATTTGAGTGATAATAAATGCAGCATATAAGGTAAAATGCAGTAAAGCAGGAATAGGTCTGGTAAACATTTTTTTTTGTCCCAACGCTATTAATGCCATATTTTTCCATCTTGATGAAGCATTATCAGTTCGGTTTACTTTCTGTCCTAATTTAATATTTCGTATTATTTTTTTTACATTTTTTGCAAAAAAGCCAACACCTATAAAAAGAGTAACTGCAAAAATAATATTTGATAAAAAACTCATAAATTTAGTTTTTAGGTTGTTCTATATTTTGTTCTGCCACAGGAGCTACATAGGGTTTGTTTTTCTTACCGAAAACACTCACATTTACATAACGAGTTGGATTTAAACGTAAATCTTGCAAAAGTAATTCCAGTTCTTTTGATGTTTTTGTTAGGTTGGTATACATCAAATCATCATTTAATAATTTGCCCATTGAACCTTTACCTTGTTCTAAATTAGCCATAATCCCATTAACATTGGTTAACGTAGCTTCTAGTTTTTTGACTGTTGCAGCTAGATTGGCCTTTTCTAAAGAAGTGGTCATAGAATTTAAATTACTAGATGATTTTTCAAAATTAGATAAAGTTGTATTTAGTTTTGATTTATTTTCTGATAAAATTTCATTTGCATTTTTAGAAATTTTGCTAAATTCTGACATTGTTAATTCTAAAGAAGCAATTGAAGCTTTTAATTTTTGTTGCGTTGAAGCATCTAAAGTAGCATTTAAATTTTCGATTAATTTATTTGCATTTTCTAATAAAACTTCTACTTTATCTTTTACAGGACCGATTTGATTGGCAAGTTCATCTGTTAAACCTAATTTATTAGATGTTTTAAGTTTATCACCAGATTGAACATAATTGGTATCTGAAAAGTTATTTATAATTGCGATTTCTCTTCCACCAATTAATCCAGAATCCATAATTTGAGCTATGCTAGATTTGGCAATATTAATTTGTTCGTTCGTAATTACTAACTCTACTTTCATTTTACCATCAGGCATCATTTCAATAGTATTTACTTTTCCTATATTTAATCCATTTATGGTCACAGGTGCTGCAACAACTAAACCCGCCACATTATCATAAACCGCATATAATTTAGTGCTCGAATCAAATAAATTTTTACCTTTTAGAAACGCAAAACCCCAGTAAAACAATACTATTGATAAAATAACTAAAACAGCAACTTTAATTTCTTTTGTGATTTTCATATGGGCTAAATATACTTTTACTTTAGATTTGGTGATTGCTTTTACACAAAACAACAATTAAAATTTGTTTTGCGTTATAAAGACACAAAAATAACATTATTTATTTGATTGCCTCGCTTAATTTAATTTTTTTACCATTTTTTATAGGCACAATAAATGAAGAAGTATACCCTTTTGCTTTCGCTTCTTCTAGCAATTGTTTTGCCTTTGAATACGATGTCGTATTTCCATAAAAATATTTATAAATAGTAGTTCCTTTTTCAACGGAAATGCTATTTAATCCTTTAAAGTTTTTTGGTAACGTTTCTAAATTTTTAGCACTTGCCGAAATTTGAATTTTGAAAGTAACACCATCTACAGCTGTTTTATTTTCTGAAGTTTGCTTCGAATCTACTTTCTTTGGATCTACCTTTTTTGGATCTTCTTTTTTAACTGTTGCCTTTTTGGATTCTTCTTTCTTAACTGTAGTACCCGTTTCGGTCTTAAAAAAATCATCTCGATATTCTAAAATAGCTTTAGAGATAGCTCCCGCTAATTTATTTTGTCCGTCTTCTGAATTTAAAAAAGCGCCCTCTGGTTTGTTGGATACAAATCCCATTTCAATAAGAATACGAGGCATAATTATTTTTCGTAAAACTAAAAATCCGGCTTGTTTTACTCCCCTATTTTTACTTGTCGTAAATTTTGTAAACGCTTGTTGCACTTTTCCAGCAATATCTATACTTTGCTGAATATTTTCTTCTTGCATGATTGAAATTCCCATTACGGATTCTGGAGATTTTGGATCAAAACCATCATATTTTATTTTATAATCGCTTTCTAAAGTAACAACGGCATTTTCTTTTTTGGCTACTTCCAAATTGGCTGCATTTCGGGTAACCCCCATAACATAGGTTTCATTTCCTGATGCTTCCTGATTGTCATTTGCATTGCAATGCATAGAAACAAATAAATGTCCTTTTGAACGATTAGCAATATTGGCTCGTTCGTTTAATTCAATGAAAACATCTGTTTTTCTGGTATAAATTACTTCTATATTTGATTCTTTAGATAAAATTTCTCCAACTTTAAGAACCGTATTAAGTGAAATCTTCTTTTCTATATTACCATGATAGGTAGCACCATAGTCTTTACCTCCATGTCCTGCATCTAAAACTACTTTGAATTTTTTAGTTTGCGCATGAAATGATACAGAAAACAAGCATAATAAAAGTACTATCGATTTTTTCATAAGTTTAATTTGGTGCAACAATAAAAGCAGATGCAAATCCTTTTTGTTTGGCTTCAGCTAGAAATTTTTTACAAGATTCTAAACTTCCTTGACCATAAAAATATTTGTATCCTCCATTAACTTCAATCATGGTTACATTTGCTAAACCATTAAAGTTTTCCGGCGTCAAATCAAGTTTCTTTGTACTATAACTAATTTGTACTTTATAGGCTAACTCAGCTGGTATAAATGGTTCTGGAGCTGCGTCAACTACTTTAGATGTAGCTACAACAGTTTCCACAATAGGGAATTCTTCAACAATTACTGGTTCTTTAATTTGTAATACATTTGTAGGTGTATTTGTGCCTCTTACATTATTTTTATATTCAATTATTGAGCGTGCAATAATTTGAGAGTAATTTGATTTACCTTCTTCCGATTTCATATATTTAGATTCTTCTAAATTACTTAAAAAACCTAATTCTATTAAAACACCTGGCATCACAGTAGCATCTAAAACCCAAAGCGGTTGTTGGTGCATACCTAAGTCTTTTCTTTGCAAAGAATTTTTAAAATAACTTTGTACCGTACTTGCAAAATTAATACTTTGCATCAACGTTTCTTCTTGCATAATACGAAGTCCTATTTGTGTATTCGGATTATTTGGATCAAAACCTTCATATTTTTCTTTGAAATTATCTTCCAAAGAAATTACCGCATTTTCCGCTTTTGCAATTTCAAAATTCATCCCTGCACGAGACAATCCCATAACCAAAGTCATTGCGCCATATGGTTTTGGAGATACTGAAGAATTACAATGTACGGAAACAAATAAATCGGCCTCAAAATCATTAGCAATTTTAGCTCTATCTCTTAAAGGAATAAAAACATCTGTAGATCGGGTATATTTTATATTAAAATCAGGATAAGCTTCTAAAATTTTACCAATTCTTAAAACTACATCTAAAGCAATTAATTTTTCAATACAACCGTTTTTTGCTGCACCGGGATCTTTACCACCATGTCCAGCATCTAAAACTACTTTAAATTTCTTCTCTTGCGCAATTGTAAAGACAGATAAACAAATAAATATAGCTACTAGTATTTTTTTCATATGTGATTAATTAATTTCAGTTGTTTCAAATACGTTATAATTTTATTAAATAATTAATTTTAACAAAAAATATACGTAAGTTTGACCCTTCAAAAACCGAACCATTTTTTACAAAAATAGTATTTATAGATTTGAGTACAAAGATTAATCATATCGTTTTTTTATTTTTTTTTCTAATTGTAAGCAATTTAGAAATTTACAGTCAAAACACCTCACCAAAAGACAGTGTGCAACTGAATGTAAATGAAATAGTTGCATCAAAAAAAACAGTTAAAAAAGATACCACAAAAAAACCATTATTAGAAGGCATAGTAAATCGTAAAGCAAAAGATTATGAACGACTAGATCAAAGAAAAAAAAGGTTAACATTGTATAACGAAGCAGAATTACATTATCAAGATTTTATTCTAAAATCAGGTATTATTGTTCTAGACTACGAAAAAAACGAAGTATATGCTGGTAGATTAAAAGATAGTGCTGGTGTGTATTCTCAATTTCCTTATTTTAAACAAGGTGAAAATATTATTGAACCCGATTCCATTCGATTTAATACAAAAACTGGAAAAGCACAAATTTGGAACACTCGAAGCAAACAAGGTGAAATGTTTCTAAGATCTGAAGTTTCAAAAAGAGAAAATGATTCGGTTATTTTTTTTAAAAATGCCCGTTTTACTACTTCTGAAAATAAAGATAATCCAGAGTACTATTTCTTAGCTTACAAAGCAAAATTAGTACCAAAAAAGAAATTTGTAACCGGTTTAACCCACATGTACATTGCAGATGTACCCACTCCTATTGGTGTTCCGTTTTCATTTTTTCCAATGACAAATAAAAACACTTCTGGAGTAATTATGCCAGCACCCGGACAAAATAATGATAGGGGTTATTTTTTACAAAATGGTGGATATTATTTTGCATTGAGTGATTATTATGACTTAGCACTTTTAGGAGATTATTACACCAATGGTAGTTATGCACTTCGTTCAGAAACATCCTATGCAAAAAAATACAAATTTAGCGGAAACTTTCAAGTTAGGTATGAGAATCAGGTTTTAGGAGAAAAAGGTTTCCCGGGATACGCCAGAACTAACCAATACAATATTCAGTGGTCGCACAGTCAAGATGCAAAAGCTTCAGCAAATTCTAGATTTTCGTCTTCAGTAAATTTTGGAAGTAGTAAATATTTTCGTCAATCTATAAATTTAGTAAATGTAGGTTCTAATTTAAATAACACATTGAGCTCTTCTATAAGTTATTCTAAAACGGTTCCAATTGTTCCATTGGTAAATTTTTCTGTAGCCGTAACGCACAATCAAAATACCAATACTGAAATTGTAAATTTAACGCTACCTTCTTTTAATGCGAGTGTAGACAGGATTTTTCCATTTGCAAAACAAGATGGAATAAAAAAAGGAATTTTTCAGAATATTAATTTTCAATATGGATTAAAAGGAGATAATAGAATTTCTACAAAAGAAGAATTTCTATTTAAATCTCAAATGTTTGATACAGCAATAGCAGGTTTAGGACATACCATTCCAATTTCTACAAATTTTAAAATTTTTAAACATTTTAGTGTAACAGCTGGAACAGCATTTGCAGAAAATTGGGTGTTTAATACTAATGAAAAAATATTTAATACCACCACTAATAAAGTTGAAACCGTTAGAAAAAACGGTTTTGATTCGTATCGAACTTATAATTTTTCTACAAGTATTGGAACCACTATTTATGGAACATATACGTTTAAAGAAACTAATAAAATTCAAGCGCTTAGACATTTAATTCGCCCCAGTATTTCATATGGTTATACTCCAAGTTTTGAACGATATTATGATTATTATACCGACAATCAAGGCAACTATATCAGTTATAGTAGATTTGAAAATACTTTATTTGGTGCTCCAGGTTTAGGGGTTTCAAATTCAATTGGTATTGGAATTTCCAATTCGTTAGAAGCAAAAGTACTAGATGCTGCAAGTAAAAAAGGAGCAACTAAGAAAGTGTCATTATTAAATCAATTTAATTTTTCTACAAGTTATAATTTGACTGCTGAAGAATTTAAATTAGAGCCCATTAATTTTATTGGAGGAACTACTTTATTTGATAATAAATTAGGTGTTAATTTTGGTGCCCGATTTGACCCATATGATTTAGATAGTAATAACCAAAGAATTAATGAATTTAGCATAAATAATGGTAATGGTTTAGCGAGAATGACGAGTTCTAATATTACTTTAAATTATTCTGTAAGCAGTAATGAGTTTGGTGGGAAAAAAGAATCAAAACAAACAGTTCAAAATGGAGGTCGTAAAGATGATTTGTTTGGTGCAGCAGTTGATTTAAGCAATCAAGATGAAAGTTTATTTAAAAAGGATGAAACAAAAAATCAGCAATCTGAACTGTATAATTACAAATTTCCTTGGGATTTACAAATAGCTTATTCTTTAACGTATAGCAATAATGTAAGTCAGAGGGAAATAACAACAAATTCCGTAATGGTATCTGGAAATATTGATATGGCAGTAAAATGGAAAATGGGATTTTCATCTGGATATGATTTTGCACAAAAAGGAATTTCATTTACGCAACTTAGATTTGAAAGAGATTTAGAAAGCTGGCGAATGAGTTTTAGCATTGTGCCTATTGGTGTCTATCAATCGTGGAATTTCTTTATCGGAATAAAATCTTCTATGTTAAGTGATATTAAATGGGATAAAAGAAATTTACCTGATCCAAGATTAAGATAAATGGATATAAGTATAAAGTATAAATAGAAAAAATGAAAAAAATAATATTTACAGAAAAAGCTCCTGCACCAATCGGACCCTATAATCAAGCGATTTTGGTTGGAAATATGCTATATACATCAGGTCAAATTGCAATTAATCCGTTAACTAATGAATTGGTTTTAGATAATATTGAAACTGAAACTAAACAAGTAATGGAAAACTTAAAAGCGGTTTTAGAAGCTACTGAAATGACTTTTGAAAACGTAATAAAAGTATCTATTTTTATTAGTGATATGAATAACTTTTCAAAAATAAATGCTATTTACGGAGCTTATTTCAATGAAGCAACCGCACCAGCAAGAGAAACCGTTCAGGTGGCAGGTTTACCAAAAAATGTGAATGTTGAAATTTCTGCAATTGCAGTTAGATAATAATTTACTTATTATATTAATCGTTCTATTGAAATGAAGTTATTAATATAAGAAGGCATTATTATTAATGTTACGCGGTACATTCTACTGTTGTCTGCATCTGTTAGATGGTAAACAATAGTATCTCCTGATGAAATAAACCCCCAACCGAATGGGGAGCCACTTGGAGTCGTTGTATAAGTTACAGGGGAATCTGTTCTACTTCCATAAATAACATTGTTACCATTATTGTATCTACCCTCAACATAAAGATTTACAGTTCCAGATACCGTTGCAATAGAAAGTCCTCTTTGGCCAGATGTTGTAACAGAAAATTTTAAATTATCAAACGTAAGAAATGTTCCTGCGGTTACTCTACCTGTAAGTTTGGTGGATACATTTCCACTAGGATCACCAATATTTAATTTTCCTGTAATATTTACGTTACCACTTGGATCAATTCTTAATCGCTCAGAACCACCAGTTCGCATCACTATATTATTGCTCATATCTGGAACTGTGGAGTAACCACTTATATCAATAGAACTTTGTGTTATTACATTTGTACCTCCTCCTGCTGATAACCTTAAAAACCCATCATCTTGTCCATCAATTTGAGAAGCTCCGCCTCCCACACCTCTAATCTCATAATTTCCAATCGAAGTAGTATTTAAAGCTGGTCTTGTTGAAGCGTTTCCTAAACCAGAGGCTAATTTCACCCCACCACCAGCAATATTTAATTTTGAAGTTGGAGAACTTGTTCCTATACCTACATTACCTAAAGTATTGTTTACATTATTTCCAGATATTACCCAAGGATTCACAATAGCTGACGAACCAATTTGCTGAATTGTTGCCCAAGTACTTGAATAACTACTGTTAGCATTAGGAGGATAAGCAGTAACACCGCCATTTACTGACAGAACTCTCAAATAAACTGTCGTATTAGTAGATGGAGTAAAATAAACAACAGCTTTATCTTGTGGGGCATCTGTATAGGACGTTCCTGCTTTCATAATCACACCTATACTACCTCCTGAAAGCAATGTATTGGTATTATCTACCCATCCATAGTAAGCATAACCTCCTGATGTACCTCCTAAAGCTGCCTCTAGTCTATAGGTTTTGTTTGCAATTAAATTAAATCCGCCACTATTTAAAACGATTCCCGCTCCAGATGATATATTAAAACTGATATTTCCAGCCGAAGATAAACTTTGATTAGCCGACAAAGATGCTTGGATATAATCAACAGATTGATCAGGTGATGCTACCGTTGCAATAGTAGACCAACTACTGCCATTCCAATAATAATAACCTGCTTGTAACCCAGCTGACCCCACATTATACACTAACAACCCAGTGGCAGGAGAAGGAATAGTTGCAGCATCTGTTACATTCGTTAAAGTTACACGTGGCGGTAAAAATCCCTTGTTTGTGGCATTAACTTCTAATTTTGCAGATGCATGTGGCGTCGTGGTACCAATACCTGTTTGAGCAAAGATACTTACAGAAAAAAATAAATATAATACTATGTTTAAAATATATTTCATTAAATGATTTTTTCAATTGAAATCATGTTGTTAATGTAACTAGAACCAACCATTAATGTAATTCGATAAAAACGAAAATTAGTGGTGTCACGTAAATAATAAACTGCAACGTCTCCATTTTGTGCAAAACTCCAAGTAGTTCCGATGTGCGCAAAATTAGATCCTACATTTTGGGTTATATCCGAAAAATAAGTGAAGGAGCCACTATATGTTGCATATGCTGAAACCATTGCAGTAAATCCAGCTCCTGTTGTTTTTATTTGTAAACTTCTTGATGAGCCATTTGGTGCCATTTGTACTTGAATATCTCCTAAAATAACAGGTACAGATTCGTTTACAAATTGGGCAATTTTATCTGATTGTATAGGTTGATTTCCTGAAATAACTTGAATATTGAACCAAGGATACGAACCTGTACTTAAAAAATCTAAGTTTCCACCTAATTGATTGGTATTAAAGGTTTGCATTATTCTATATGAAACCACTGTTTGTACAGAGGTTGTAATTACAGCATCACTTATACCACCCGTTGCCCCATATCCTGCTGTGCTTGCACCAGAATAAGAAGCCGAACTACTACCTATATAAGCACCGGTAGTTTCGTTATACCATCCAAATTGTGGGCGTGCATCGGAGGCTGAGGTTTGAAAAGTTGGAACTTGAGCTTGTAATCGATAAGTTCTACCAGCTGCTAATGTAATTTGGCCTGTGCTCGTATTTAATGAAATATCTTGTCCGGCACTTTGGTCTACTTGAGTAAAAGCTACAAGTCCATTTGTACTTAATCCTGTTGTTTGAGCTGTTGTTCGAGAACCTCTTACATACGATGAACTCACTCCTGATCCTGTTGCTGTGGCAATTGTAGCCCAACTAGAACCATTCCAATAATAATAACCAGCAACCAAATTTGGATTCGATCCTGTATTATATACTAATAAACCAGTTGCAGGAGAAGGTATAGTTGAATTGTCAGTTCTACTAGTTAATGTAATACGAGGGGGCAAAAGCCCTTTATTTGTGGAGCTAATATCTAGCTTTGCTGAAGCTTCGGGCGTAGTGGTGCCTATTCCGGTTTGAGCCTTGCCCACAATACCTATAAATAAAAGTACTATATACGCTTTTTTCATAATTATCTGATCCAAATTTGATGAAAAGTATTGTGTTGATAACCACTTCCTCCGTATGCTGGATAATCATCCATTTCCCAACGGTAATCTTGTCCTCTAATTCCCCAATGATACGTAGCGCCTAACCAAAAAGGAAAATTAGTCATCGCATAGTTGACTTGGTCACCAAAGAAACTAGCGGCACTATTTGGCAAATATGCAGTATGTCCTGCTAAAGCTGTAAAACTTCCATTAACACCTGTCATACTTCCATATCCTGTTTTAAAGTAAGAAATTGTATTAGCATGAGTTGTTTTGTAATGAATTATTCTTCCATGTCCTGAAGTTGCCCCATAAAATCGTAATTCGGTAAATGGAAATGCATTTAAAAATGACGGCGCCGTATGTCCCCATGTCGTAGCTGAACCTGATTCATCAGTTCCCAATACAGTTGAGCCTAATAACGGTAAACTATTTGTTTTTACCCAAAGCCCTGGATTAGTTCCTGATTTATGTAAATAATTTAAAACTAAAGTCCATCCACCACCATCAGTCGTCATATCACAATAGCAAGAGGTTGATGGTAAAGCACCCGCTCCATCGGGATCAATAGTATATTGTCCTGAAGGTGACATTGGATAATATGTTAAAATTTCTTTACAAGTTTTTAAACTCGTTATTGCAGGTCCTGGCATCCATTTTCCATTTCCAATTAATTGAAGTTTTCCTGTTCCAACAAAATCAATTTTACCACTATAGAAAATAGTTCCTGTAGGTACGTTTATTGTATGTCCGTTTTGTATAGTTACACCATTTGCAACTTGGGTTGGTGATGCCCATGCAGAAGTTAAATTGAAATTTGTAGGCGCAGCAGTTGTGGTAACCGTCTGAGAAAACAAAGAAGGTATTTTAAAAAATAGTATGCAAATACAAAATAGTATTTTATTTTTCATTTCCTTTTTTTTCAGTTAACGCTTTAACTTTTTGTTGTAATTGTTCAATTTGTTGTTGTTGTTCCTTAATCGCTTCAACTAACAAGGCAACCACTTTATCGTATTGAACCGATTTAAATCCTTCTGTGCTATTTTCAGTTTGCACCACCTCAGGAATAACTTTTTCGACTTCTTGTGCAATAAATCCTAATGAACGCTTTTCGCTAAAAGTTCGACTTGGAAATTCTTTAGTTTTCCAATCAAAAGTAACCCCACGTAATTGCATTACTTTTTGTAAGGGATTTTCAATAGGAATAATATTAGTTTTAAAACGTGCGTCGGAGGAACCCGCAATCGAATTGGCAATGATATCGCCTGCTACTTGCAATCGAACACTAGGTGCAATATTTCCAATTCCCATATTTCCATTTTCTAAAATTGCAATACCATTAGATTCACCTAACGAATTAAAAATACGAAATCTTGCATTGGTAGAATTTGTTCCATATTGATCGATCATCCAATCTGCGGTACTTCCATTAACTGATTTTCTTAGAGTTATTTGACCACCTTCATTTGCAATAGCGGCTGGGTTAATTGTTATTTCTCCATTTACTGAACCCGTAGCATTTCCTACAGTTAAGGTTGAAGATGGTGTTGAGGTCCCAATTCCTACTAATCCTGAAGAATTAATTCGAAATCGTTCTAAACTATTGGTGTTGATACTAAAAGCTCCTGTAGCACTCTGATTTGATATGGTTAAATCAACTGAATTTGCTGAAGGATATCCAAACCAACCAAAACGCGTTACTGTTCCTTGAGGGTACCATTCCATATAAGCATGATCAGAACCTTCTAATCTTAAAATAGAACCATTAGATTTTACATGCAATTTTGATGCTGGCGAAGTAGTACCAATACCTGTTTGGGCAGTAACTTTACCTCCCAAAAACACAAATATCAAACAAAAGTATAGAGAATTTCGCATGGCTATTTATTATTTATTAACTTTTTTATTAATTCCTCTAAATCAGTAACTCTCTTTTCAATAGAATCTTTTTCTTGTTTTAATTGTTGGATTTGTTGCATTTGGTTATTGATAATTTCGTCTTGTTCTTGTATGGCTTTAACCAAAATGGGTGTTATTCTTCCATAATCAACACCTTGGATTTTCATTTTGCCATTCTCATCTTCGGCATCTTTTGTTCCACTTACCGCGTAAGGTAAAATCTCTTGTAATTCATGTGCCATTACGCCATGCATTCGGGAACTGTTTGTTTTCCAGGCAAAGTCGTAGGTTTTAATTTTTTTCACAAGGTCAAGTCCACTATAATTTTTTAAATCTGTTTTTAAACGATAATCAGAACTCGTATTATAACTTATTCCTGTACCACTATTTGCAGCTCCTATCCAACCAAGTGCATTTCCTTGTTTTTGAAAATACACAAACTCATGCCAGTTAGCGCCCCAGTTTTGATCGGTATTGGCGTTTAAAATAAACATTCCATTGTTATCACTTGTTGTACTTTCTATATAAACAGAATTTTGATCTGCTGTTTGAACATGTAATTTTCTTGTGGGTGAAGCTGTTCCTATACCCACTCTACTATCATTATCAATGGTTAAAATGGGGTTATTCAAACTCGTAAAATTCCAATTGGGGATAATTTTAAATTTATCTCCATCGCTATTATCCATTCCCATAGAATATCCCCGAACTCCAAAAATATCGAATGATAAATAAGGACTTCCGCCGCCACTCCCAGTTGTACGAACTGATAGCATTGAGTTTGCTGAAGTAGATGCCGAGTTCGTGTTGTAAAGATAGATACTTGGTAATGTGTTAGAAGCAGGATCTGTTGCACCCGTAGTATTCCCGTTTTGAATATGAAACGTAGCAGATGGATTGGAAGTCCCTATACCTATTTTCCCATCGGCATTGATTCTAAAACGCTCCGTTCCAGCAGTTCTCATCACAATATTACTTCCCATATCAGCGACGTTAGAATATCCACTTAAATCAATTGACGCTTGGGTATTTGAATTGGTTCCACCACCTGCTGATAATCGTAAAAATCCATCATCAGCTCCATCTCCCTGTGTAGAACCACCACCTGCACCTACACCTCTAATTTCATAATTTCCTATCGTGCTCATATTCAAGCCAGGTCTTGACGTGCTATTGCCAAATCCTGAGAAAATTTTTATCCCTCCGCCATTTAAATTAAGTTTGGCAGTGGGAATGGCAGTTCCAAATCCTATATTTCCATTTTCTAAAATGGCGATTCCATTTGTTTCACTTGCCCCATTAAATATTCTAAAACGAGCATTTGAAGATGTTGTTCCATACTGATCAATTGTCCAATCTACTGTACTCCCTTCTAAGGATCTTTTAAATACAATTTGACCTCCTTCATATTGTGTGGTAGTGGGGTTTAAAAGTAATTCGCCACCTATTGTTCCTGCCGCATTCCCCACGGTTAAAGTTGTAGATGGTGAGGTGTTACCTATGCCTACTAAACCACCATTAGGATTTAAAACTAAATTAAAATTAGTTCCATAACCCAAACGAGAACGAGATTGCAACCAAGAATACGTGCTGGAATTACTCAATCCAAAATCCAAAACATGACTTCCTGTAGTACCACTTAATCTCAAATTTCCATTGGATGCAGTTCCTGAAGTAGCGGCATCTGCTGTTGTGGTTTCTACTTGTAATTTATTCACTGGCGTAGTAGTGCCAACACCTGTTTGCGCATTTAATTGAAAACAAAAAAATAATAGAAGTAAATATATTTTTCTCATATTAACGAATATAAATTTCAACTCGCGCCGAACGGTTAATACCTGTAACATTTTGACAACAGGAAATTTGATCTCCAGCAGAATAATTAATACCCGTGGTGAAAACCCCCGACATTCCTATTCCTCCAGAAACGTCATTTGAACCTTCTATTCCATTAGGATACAATCCTCCTCCATTTTCATTCCATCCAAAGCCCCAACGAACATTTGAACCATTGCCTCCTGTATAATTAAATCCATAAAAACGAACATCTACTTGGGAAGAGAAAGTCAATCCCTTTCCAGCAAAATTATTCGCATCTCCATAAAAGAATTTGGGAGCTGAATTAAAAAAATTAATTGTAGTACTACGAATGCCATTATTAAAGTTATTTTGCAACCAACACCAATTTCCATAACTTCCATTCGTATTCACACTTCCACCTGTTGTACTTCCTGCATAATTCCATGGAATATCAGGCCATAATGCCATAATGTCTTTAGCATAAAAATAATTCATTGTATCAAATTTAGCATCACCATTATTTCTGTTGGTTTGGGCAGTATTTAAAGTGGTTACAGTTGTCCAATGCGAACTAGAATAACTAAATGTAGTGCCTGTAGTAGCTTTCATTGCCATCATCCAACCGCCTCCATCAACTGCATTGCTCAACAAACAAAATACTTGAGTAGGCCCTACAGAAGGTAAATTAATCCAATACGTTCCATCAGTAAAATTATTAAAAGCCGTCTGAATATATTTTGCATTAGGTGCTGCCTTGGCTGCTGTACTTCCATCCATAAAGGGAACAGAAACCAATTCTTGCAAATTTTGGGTCCAAGATTGGAAATAGGTATTCGCAGGAAGTACACTTGAATAGGATGATGGAGCATTATTTTGTGATGGCGATTTCCAATACATTTTAAATCCAAAACCGCCACCTCCTTGTTGCAAACGGGTAATAAAGGAATAGCGTGCTCCGGCTGTCAAATATAAAGTACCTGTTCGTGTTCCTAAAGGTTGAAGAGCTTGTCCACTATAGGTTGAAATCACAGAGCTTCCTTCAAAATATAAATCACTAGCATCATCAGAGGATAATGTAAATGTATACCATCCTGTTTCTAATGGAATAAAAGTTCCTTGTATTCGGATTCCAAAGTACATACCTCCATTAGGTACGTTTATGCCAAGACTACTCAATTCAGAGGTGCTTTGCCAATCTAATAGCTTAGCCGAATTTGTAGTTCCTGTTTGTACTAAAGTCGTATTACTATTTGAACTGTTGAATATGGCATTCATTTCAGTAATATTAGTAGGTACTAAAGGGTATTGAGAGGTATTACCATTTCCAGAATGGGTGTTGTATACCCAATAATCCAATTGAACAGTAGGTTGCATGTGAACGGGTTGGTATGAAGCCATAATTTGCGCATGACTTCCCAAATTAATTATAGAAAAAATAAAAATAATTACTTTTTTCATATACTATCTAATTTGACATATCTCCCGAAGAAACAAATACTCCCGCTGCTACACTTACGAGACTCATAATTGCATGTTGTCCCGCTGTTTTATTAAAATTATATCGATTATTAATGGTAGAACCTGAGGCAGACAAGGTTATTTGACCCGTTCCTCTTTGTACAATCAAACAGTTAAACCCAGATGTTAATGCAGGTACGGTAATCGTAATCGCACTATTACTGGTACAACTTATAATTTTTCCATTATCCGTTGCTGTTAATGTGTATGTAGTTCCAGACTGCGTATTTACTTCTGCTCCAAAATTAGTTAATGTAGTAGTTGTTCCATTTCCAGAAATACTACTGGTAGTAATAGTACTCAAAACAGCCACCCAAGCCGATCCATTCCAATAATAATATCCTGGTGCCACATTATTAGGAGGGGTTCCTGTTGTAGCAGTATTGTAAACAAGAAGGCCTGTAGCAGGAGAAGTCACTGGACTTGCTGCATTTGTAGCCGTTAATGCTATTCTTGGAGGTAAAAAACCTTGATTAGAAGAAGCTACTTCCAACTTAGCCGAAGGGCTTGGCGTAGTAGTACCAATACCTGTTTGGGCATTTCCTGTAAAGAACGCCAAACCAAAAATCAATACTCCTATACCTTTTTTCATTTTATACTTTCTTAGAATAAGCCTCTTAAAATAATCCAATTAGTCCCTGTTGAAATGGCCTTAATCCAGTTATTAGATGGTTCAACACCAATAGATAATGATGTTGCTCCAGTGGTAGTACTATCTGAAATTAAATTTCCAGCTGTTGAGGCAACAGAAACCGAAACACTTGCAATGTTTTTGATAGTAATTTCTCTTCCAGCACCAACTGTTATAGCACTTGGTAATGTTATAGTTTGTCCAGCTGTTGAACCTGAGAATACTATCAAATTATAAGTATCCGATGCGGCCATAGTTGCCGTTGCAGAAATTAAAGATGCACCTCCATTACTGTTGGCAGACCAACTAGCTAAACCATTTGCATCTGAAACTAATACCTTTCCTGTACTTGGTGAGCCACCAGCTATTTTTAATGTTCCAGCAATCTCAGTATTTCCAGACGATGCTGTGATTTTAAATTTATCCGTATTTACAGCAACATCACCAGTTACACCTAAGTTACTTGTTAAAGTAGTAGCTCCTGTAACAGCCAATGTTCCTCCTAGAGTTGTAGCTCCTGATCCAACTGACAAAGTATTCGATCCACTTACGGCCGTGTTGCCATTTAATGTTGTTGTTCCTCCAATAGTAGTATTACCAGTTACACCCAAAGTACTAGACAAAGTTGTTGCTCCTGTAACTCCTAATGTGCCTCCAACGGAAGTATTTGCACTAAAAGTTTTGGCTCCCGCAACTGTTTGCGCTGTTGTTAAATCTACAAAGTTTTGAGTTGTTGATCCTGTTCCACCGTTTGCAATTGCTATTGTTGTCCCATTCCAGGTTCCTGTAGCTATAGTTCCTACACTTGTCAAACTTGAACTTACAACATTAGAAGCTAATGTGGTTCCTGTTAAAGTTCCAGCAGCCGCAGTAACTGTAATATCAGCAGTACCATCAAAATCAACAGTATTAATTTTTCTTGCTGTAGCTAATTTAGTAGCAGTTGCTGCATTCCCTCCAATGTTTAAATTAGCTACTGGTGTAGTAGAGGTCACTACTAAAGGTGCTGTTCCAGTGGCTACGTTTGAAGTTATTTGACTTGCTGTAACACTTCCTGAAGCAGTAATGTTACCTGTATTTGATAGAGTAATATTAGTAGTTGTACCTGCCGATTTATTACCATTATTGATTTTTACACCACCAGTAAATCGGAATGTTGCTGCTCCGTCATTATTGTCTACAATATCACCATCGTCAGATAAAATAATTCCCTGACCCGTTGTTCCTGCAGCATTTACTGTTAAATTTTGGTTCACTACAGTTGACGTTCCTGAAAAAGTTTTTACACCCGCAATGGTTTGATTAGTAGTTAAGTCCACAAAGTTTTTAGTAGCTGAACCTGTTCCTCCATTAGCCTCAGGTAGAATTCCGGTAACTCCAGTTGTTAATGGTAAGCCGGTTGCATTAGTTAAATCAATAGCCGAAGGTGTTCCTAAATTTGGAGTAACTAATGTTGGAGAAGTTGCTCTAACCACATTCCCAGTTCCTGTAGTTGCGATTTCTTCAATTACTCCCGCACCTGTACTCACGCGACCTAATACTTTATCAGTAGCACTGACATTTTGAATTTTTGCGTAGGTAACATTAGCATCGGCTATTTTTGCTGTAGTAACTGCAGCATTTTTTATTTTCGCTGTTTCTACGGCGTTATCAGCTAATTTAGCTGTGGTAACGTTTGCATCAGTAATTTTAGCGGTTGTTACTGCTGTATCAGCTAACATAGCAGTTACTACTTTACCAGTACCAATAGCGGTTACACCAGCATTTGTAATGGTTACATCTCCAGTAGGAGTTACTTGTGTAGCTTCATTTGATGCGTTACCCACATAAATTTTTCCATCGGTTAATGTTGTAATGCTTGATGTAGCTGTATCTACATAATTCTTAGTAGCTGCATCTTGTGCTGAAGCAGGATCTGTAACGTTTGTCAATTTATTTGAACCTAAATCAACATCGGCAGTTG
>NZ_JBIISE010000001.1:0-129879 GCF_044341185.1 Flavobacterium sp. | reverse complement strand
AAATTATCGAAGTACCACCAGGACCTCCAGTTTTATCAACATTAGTGGCCGAAATTTACGGACCTGATTACAAACAACAAATTGAAGTAGCCAATCAGGTAAAAGGTATTTTAGAAAAAACGACTGATATTGTAGATATTGATTGGTACGTGGAAGACAATCAAACGGAATATAAATTGGAAGTAGACAAAGAAAAAGCAATGTTAAACGGCATTGCTCCTCAACAAATTGTTGGAAATTTAACCTATTTGTTAAAAGAATATCCAATTTCAAATTTATACGATGAAAATTCAAATAATAGCGTTGGCATAGTTCTTTCTTTAGATGACAAAGACAAAACGTCACTTCAAGATATTCAGAATTTAAAAATTAAAGGTAGTCGTGGAAATGTAATTCCTGTTTCCGATTTGGTTAAAGTTAAAGAAGCTGAATTACAAAAAACCATCTACAGAAAAGATCAAAAACGAGTAGTTTATGTAACGGCTGATATGGCTGGAGAATTAGAAAGTCCAGTATATGCCATTTTAGGAATGAACGAAGAATTGCAAAAAATGAAACTTCCAGCGGGTTATAAAGTTAACGAATTGTACATGGAACAACCTTCAGATGAAAATGATTTCACCGTAAAATGGGATGGAGAATGGCAAATTACGTTAGAGGTTTTCCGTGATTTAGGAATTGCATTTGGAGTAGTAATTGTAATTATTTATATGCTAATTGTAGGATGGTTCCAAAACTTTAAAACACCAATTGTTATGATGATGGCGATTCCACTTTCGTTAGTTGGAATTGTATTCGGACACTGGTTGTTAGGTGCTTATTTTACAGCCACTTCATTTATTGGAATGATTGCTTTAGCAGGAGTAATGGTGCGAAATTCGGTCTTACTTATCGATTTTATTGAAATCCGACTAAACGAAGGTATTCCATTAAAACAAGCTATTATTGAAGCAGGAGCCGTAAGAACAACTCCAATTTTATTGACCACGGGAGCTGTTGTAATTGGAGCAGTCATTATATTATTTGATCCAATTTTTCAAGGATTAGCCATATCACTTGTTTTTGGAGCGATTGTATCTACAGTATTAACATTATTAGTAGTGCCAATTATCTATTATATTACGGAAAGAAAAAAGTGGGAAAATAAAAGTACAGAAGAAATAAACCAATAATATTTGACTTATGAAACTAGTAATAATAACCTCAATTTCAGAATTTGAAAAAGAAATAAAACAAATTTTGGTAAAAGCAAATGTCAAGAATTTTTCATACAAAGAGGTGGTTGGATACCACAACTCAAGTGGGGAAGCCATGGGAGAAAATTGGTTTGCTACAGAAATGAATGAAAATGAAAGTATGTTGTTTTATGCTTTTGTACCGGTTGAAAATGTGGATTTGGTTTTTAATGCTATAACTAAATTTAATTTGAAACAAGAAACCATATCAAAAATTCATGTAGCAACAATAAATATTGAAAAATCAAATTAATTAAAAAAAATAAGTATGAAAAATAGAATCATCCGTGCCATAGCAGGAAGTTTTGTACTGATTAGTATTTTACTTTCTATATATGTTAACCAAAATTGGTTGTGGTTTACCGCCTTTGTAGGTGCGAATTTATTGCAATCATCCATCACTAAATGGTGTTTAATGGAAGATATTTTAGCCAAATTAGGTGTTAAAGACTAACAAAAAAGCCGTTCTGATTTTCAGAACGGCTTTTTAATTTTAGTTTAAAAAACAGCTTACACCACTTTTAAAATATAATAGTTTTTCTTTCCTTTTTGAAGTAAAACGAATGTGTTCGCAATTAAATCGTTTGTTGAAATTATATATTCTTCTGTAACTTTTACTTTGTTTACGGAAACGGCATTTTCTTTTAACGCTCTTCTGGTTTCATTCCCTGAAGATAAAAATCCAGATTTCACAAAGGCATCTACAATTGGGTAACCCGCTTCAATTTCTGCTAAAGTAACTTCCGCTTGGTCTAAACTTTGGAAAACATCCGCTAACGTTTTTAAATCTAATAGTTTTAAATCGTCCACGCTTGGTTTAAAGAAGGCTTGTGAAGCAAAAACGGCTTTTTCGTGTTCTGCTGCACCGTGAATCATTACTGTTACTTCTTCGGCTAATTTCTTCTGCAATACTCTTAAATGAGGTGCTTCAGCGTGTTCCGCTAATAACGCATCAATCGTAGCTTTATCTAAGAATGTGAATATTTTAATATATTTTTCTGCATCAACATCAGTCGTATTAAACCAAAATTGGTAAAATTCATATGGAGACGTTTTATCAGCATCCAACCAAATATTTCCTTTTTCAGATTTTCCGAATTTCGAGCCATCAGCTTTTGTAATTAACGGGCAAGTCAACGCAAACGCTTTTCCTTCCGTTTCAGAATCTACGTTCATTCTACGAATTAATTCTGTACCAGTTGTTATGTTTCCCCATTGGTCACTTCCACCCATTTGTAATTTACAATTGTGGTGTTTGTGCAAATGATAAAAATCGTAGCCTTGAATTAATTGGTACGTAAATTCTGTAAAACTCATTCCTTCGCCTTCACCAGACAATCTTTTTTTCACAGAATCCTTACTCATCATATAGTTAACCGTGATGCGTTTCCCTACTTCACGAACAAAATCAATGAACGAAAAATCTTTCATCCAATCGTAATTGTTTACTAAAACGGGGGCTTGTGCATCTGTAGCATTGAAATCTAAAAACCGAGACAACACTCCTTTAATTCCTTCTACATTGTGATTTAAAGTGGCTTCGTCTAATAAATTTCTTTCGTTTGATTTTCCTGATGGATCACCAATCATACCTGTTGCACCACCCACTAAAGCAAATGGTTTATGTCCGAATTTTCGTAAATGCATCAATAGAATAATAGGCACCAAACTTCCAATATGTAACGAATCTGAAGTAGGATCAAAACCGATATAAACAGCAGTTGGCTCTTTTAAAAGTTGCTCCTCTGTTCCTGGCATCGCATCGTGTACCAGACCTCTCCATTGTAATTCTTCAATTAAATTCTTCATTTTATTTTATTTTTATTTCTTCACCCAAAGCTTCAGGGTCTTCATTATTTTCTAAAATATCTATTGTTGGTGCTGTAAATTCTTGTTCATTAGCTATACTTCTGTTTAAAGACAAAACCAAACTTGGTAATAAAATTAAGTTGGTTAACATTCCGAATAATAGCGTAATGGAAACCAAACCTCCTAAAGCAACTGTTCCTCCGAAATCCGATAAAGTGAATACCGAAAAACCGAACAATAACACGAAAGAAGTATAAAACATACTTGGTCCTTCTTCTTCTAATGTGGAGAAGATTGATTTTTTAATTTTCCAGTTATTTCTAACTAATTCTTGTCGGTATTGTGCTAAGAATCGAATCGTATCATCTACGGAAAGTCCGAACGCAATTCCAAAAACCAAAATAGTTGAGGGCTTAATTGGAATACCTAAATAGCCCATCAATCCTGCCGTGGCTAATAAGGGTAATAAATTCGGAATCAAAGCTACAAAAATCATTTTCACCGAACGGAATAAGAAAAAGATTAAAGCACCTGTTAATGCTAAAGCGAATAATAACGATTCAATTAAATTGTCTAATAAATAACTGGTTCCTTTTTGAAATAACAAGGCTTTTCCTGTAATAGTAACTGTAAAACGTTCTTTAGGAAATAATTTATTGATTCGGTCATTTAATTTTTCTTCCACTTTTACCATTTCATCGGTGCTGACTTCTCGCATAAAAGTTGAAATTCGAGCATATTGTCCAGTGGAATCTACATAACTTTTTAATGGATTATTTTTGCTGTCTTTTGATGAATTTTTCAAATAAGGTAAAATAAAGGCTTGCTCTTGTGAATCGGGTAAATCATAAAAAGCGGGATTTCCGTTGTAATAGGCTTGTTTCGAAAACTTCACTAAATTGACAATAGAAACCGGTTTTGAAAGTTCAGGAATGGCTTCAATTTCCGATTGCAACTCATCCATTTTCTTCAAAGTTGAAATCTTCATTACGCCTTTTTTACGCTTCGTGTCAATTAAAATTTCTACAGGCAACACACCTTTAAATTCTTTTTCGAAGAAACGAATGTCTTCAAAAAACGGCGTACTTTTTGGCATATCTTCTAAAATGCTTCCAGAAATATTTATTTTATAAACGCCAATAATTCCTAAAATTAATATACCAACTGCAACCGAGTACACACGAACATTATGATATTTTACTTGGTTGATAATCCAATTTTTAAAATTTACTAAATAGCCGCGTTCCAAATGCTCCAAATGTTTTGCTTTTGGAATCGGCATAAAACTGAAGAAAATTGGAATTACGAATAAACTCAACACAAAAAGTGCCATAATGTTTATTGAAGTTACAATTCCAAATTCTTGTAACAATTTATTGTCGGTAATAATGAACGTAGCAAAACCTACGGCTGTTGTCACATTTGTAATGAAAGTTGCGGTTCCTACTTTGGTTAAAACACGTTGTAATCCTTTGGCTCTGTTTCCGTGAGCTCGCGTTTCTTGATGGTATTTATTGGTTAAGAAAATACAATTCGGAATACCAATAATTACAATTAATGAAGGTACTAAAGCAGTTAAAACTGTAATTTCGTATCGCAATAATCCCAAAAATCCGAAAGACCACATCACGCCAATCATCACCACAAAAAGCGCCATCATGGTCGTGCGAAAGGATCGAAAAAAGAAATAAAAGATTAAAGAGGTTACCAGTAAAGTAGCACCAATAAATAAGCCAATTTCGCTAATAATAGCTTTAGCATTCATGGTTCTTATATAAGGCATTCCTGAAACTTTGATATCCGTTTTTGCGGTTTCTTTAAACGATTCAATAGCTGGAATTAGTTTATTTAATACAAATTCTTTTCTTTCTGGTTTGTTTACGATGTCTTTTTTAAGATAAATGACGCTTCTCACTACGCCACTTTTTTTATTGAACAATAAGCTTTCGTAAAAAGGCATTTTGTTTAATAAATCTTGTTTTTTGGTATTTAAATAAGCGGCATCGGCGACTTTATTTTGATCTATAAAAGGTTGTACTTGAAAGGTTTGTAAGGAATCATTTTTAACTAAATCCTGAATTTCATTGAACGATAACACGCCGTCAACTTCTTTGTTTTTTGCAATAGAACGCATCATATCATTCCACGCTTTAAAAGTAGTTGGTTTAAAAACATCGGCACTTTTTACGGCAAAAATGATGACATTTCCTTCTTCTCCAAACTTTTTTAAAAAATCTTTATAAGCTATATTTTCTTTATGGTCGTTGGGTAATAAATTGGCTTCAGTTTGTGTAAAACGAATATATTTCCATTGCGATGCCATAAAAATAGTAAACAAAGCAATGCACAAAAGCACCCAATGTCTATTTCTTAAAAGCGTACGCGCTACAAAATTCCAAAAACTGGTGTTTAACCACTTCGTCATGATATGATTTTAGGGTGCAAAGGTAAGAATTATGATGAATTATATCCCCAAATTCAACGTAAAAGATAGTTTTATAGCAATATTTTGATCAAATGTTGATAATTGATACGGTCCGTATCTGTAATAAGTAGATAAACCAAAGCCTTTAAAAATATTTTGCAGTTCAAATCCACTTTCATAAAAACCTTTTTCCATAGTTTTAAATGTGATTCCTTGATGATTTTCAGGATGAGAAAAACCTCCAAAAGCCACTTTACTTCCAACCACTAAAATAGGTTTAATACTTTTTGAAATTTGAAATTTATTAAAGTAATGTTTCAATTGGAAGAGCGAATATCTATCGGAATAAAATTCATTGAAATACATGGTTTCAAAAGACGTTTTATTAGCAAATGTAATTCGACTTAAAATGACTTCTCGGTCTAAATTATTTGGTGCTACACTATATAAATGAGAAAGTGGTGCGTTGCCTAAACTAATTCCTCCTTGTAATAAAAAAGTGGTTTTTTGTCCAGACAAATGTTTCTTTTCTTGATAAACTCGAGCATCAATTTTTGTAAATTCAATGTTTTCGCTTAGTACATTTGGGATGGTGTGAGACACCTGCAAAATTATTTTTGGAAATCCTTTTTCTACTTCTAATATTTCTTGTGGGGCTTGTAAAAATCTACTATTTGGGGACCATTCTAAACTTAAAGTCGCCAATGTTAAATTGTATATTTTATAAGATTTATTTGGTGCGATAAATTCGTAATCAAATAATGGATTGATTCTGGAACGACTTAATTTAAAAGTAGTTTCAATTTTAGAAATGAATTTCGATTCAAAAGTCAGTTCATATGATTGATGATTATAAAATGTAGAAAGGTTAAAGGGACGTGGATCGTATAATTTGAATTTTTTAGAATCAGCAATTAAGTTTAAGTCAGCAAATTCAATAATATCGTCTGTAAAGGAACCCGAAATCCAACTATCGGTATTTTTTGAAATTCGAAACGCACTACCAAGTTGACTTTTAAAAACGCCATCTTTTGTACCATAAGCACCATAACCAAACAATCTATAATAAGTCGAAAAGCGGTCATTTGTAGCAATTCCTAAGCCTAATCGAAAACCTTCGTAATTGTTATATTTAAAAATATCTCGAGCTCGAAAATCAAACCAACCAATTGGAATTTGTCCGTTAATTATTTTTTTACCAAAATAAATTTTCTTTTCAATTTTTGTTGCAGTTACTAAACTGTCTAATGTTTGATAGGTGTTTTGTGATCTTATGTCTAACGTATCGTTTGAAATTGTATTAAAAAAAGCAGTATTTGTTTTAATGGCACTTTTATCAATCTGAATTTGATACCGTTGTCTATTTGGAATTTGTTTAAAGTTATAATTGCTATAATCTCTATAAATTTTCACAAACAAATCGTTTGAATAATCATACTTTTTAGTTGTGTTTGGCAGATTGTCAAACTGAATGGTCTCTCCCAAAAAATCAATATTTTGTTTTCCTTTTCCTTTAGTTATCAATATGTTTTGCGAAATAGGAAACCACGATTTTTCATTATTAAACGATCCAAAAATGGTTTCCGTTTTTACATTGATGATGCTATTTATAAAAAAAGTAATTTTAGTTATAGCGTTTGTTTTTAAATTAACAGTAGCGATTCCTTTTAATTTGTTTTTTTTGATGCTTTTTTTTAATTCAAATTGCAACACTATTTCATTACCATTTGGTTTAATTAACGTGTCTGTTATTTTAAATTTATATTTAAGTGCGCCATCAGTTGAAAACGGGTTTTGAAAGGTAAATTGTAAAATTTTCAATTGTTTTTTACTCAAGTCAAATGGTATAAATTCCTGACCAAGCAATTCGTAAACAGGTTGTTTTAAACCTGCCATTTTTAACCCAATAATAGTTTCTTTTTTCTTGCCTTTTTCTATAGAAATTGTGGCTACTTTCTCGGTTTGATAAACATGTTGTTTGGTAATAATCTTCTTGAATTTATAACTGGAAGAATCGATTGTAAATTTTGTTTTTCGCTTGTTTTTAAAAAGCGTATCAATTGAAGCTGAAATAGAATCAGGGTAAGCAGAGATTATTGATTTTTCGTAAAACGTATAACTAAAATCAGGAGATTTTACTTGGTTTTTGCTTTGTAATTGAATAATACTGTTTACTAAATTTTCAGTGGCTTCATGGTGCTTAGATGTTGTCTTTTGGGCCATTGCCCCAAAAGAACTAATAAAAATAAACCACACGAGTATTCTCATTTACAAGAAATTAAAAGCAAATATACAGATAATAAAAAAGCGCCCAATTACTTGAACGCTTTTATTTATTTTAAAATTTATTTTGCTTCGTTGAAACGTTTTGTTACTTCATTCCAGTTAATTACGTTGAAAAACGCTTCTATATAATCGGGTCTTCTGTTTTGGTAGTTTAGATAATACGCGTGTTCCCAAACGTCTAAACCTAAAATTGGCGTTCCGCCACAACCAATTCCTGGCATTAAAGGATTATCTTGATTTGGTGAAGAACACACTTCAACTTTTCCGCCTTTTTGCACACAAAGCCAAGCCCATCCAGAACCAAAACGTGTAGCTGCTGCTTTGGCAAATTCTGCTTTAAAAGCATCAAACGAACCATAAGCGGCATCAATTGCAGCTGCTAATTCGCCCGTTGGTAAACCACCGCCATTTGGCGACATTACGGTCCAAAATAAATTGTGATTGTAAAAACCACCTCCGTTATTTCTAACCGGCATATTATTCATATCTAAATTAGCCATAATTGCTTCAATAGATTTTCCTTCTAAATCAGTTCCAGCTATAGCAGCATTCAAATTTGTAGTGTAAGCATTGTGATGTTTTGTATGGTGAATTTCCATAGTTCTTGCATCAACATGTGGTTCTAATGCATCATATGCATAAGGTAATTGTGGGAGTTCAAAAGCCATGATTTACTATTTTTTAATGGATTAATTATTTTTTTCAAATTTATAACTTTAACTTTGAAAATAAAATTTTTCCGTCTTAATACTTTCTTAAAAGATTTTTTGTAATATGGCATTTCAAGTTTATAACGCTTCCGCTGGTTCAGGTAAAACATATACCTTAACAAAAGAATATTTAAAAATCTTATTGGTAGCTACTGACAACGATACCTATAAAAAAATTCTTGCCATTACTTTTACGAATAAAGCAGTAGAAGAAATGAAAAGCCGAATTATTGAAAGTTTAATTGCTTTTACTAAAGCCGAAGTTTCTGAAAAAACCGTTAATTTTATGCAAGAAATTGCTTCTGAAATAAAATTAGATGTTTCAACAATTCAACAAAAGTCCAGAAAAATTTTAAAGAATTTAATTCACAACTACGCGGCGTTTGATATTTCTACTATTGATAAATTCACGCATCGCATCATTAGAACATTTACGCACGATTTAAATTTACCTACCAATTTTGATGTTACTTTAGATACAGATGAGCTTTTGAAAAACGCCATTGATGTAGTGGTTGCCAAAGCAGGCGAAGAGGATGAATTAACGCATGTTTTAATAAATTTCGCAAAAAGCAAAACAGATGATGATAAAAGTTGGGATGTAACTATAGATTTATATGAAGTATCTAGATTAATTTTAAACGAAGAACATTTTTTTAATTTTGGAAAATTAAGCGATAAATCCGCAGATGATTTTTCTAAAATTGCAAAAAAAATTAAGTTAAAAATTGAAAACAATAAATTATTGATAAAAGAATCTGCTAAATTTATATTAGATGATTTTGCAACAAATAATTTAACGGAAGCTGATTTTGACCACAAAACATTTTACAATCACGTTGTCAATTTATTTAATGAAAAAGCAACTGATTACGATTTTGTAACCGAAAAAGAAATCGTGGTTCCGAAAAAATCAAATAATTCTGAAATAGTGCATCGATTGGCGCCTACTTGGAAAGAAAAATTAACACTAATTTACAAAGCAAAAAACGAAAATGCATTATTTGATTTAATTATCAAAAATATGATTCCGTTATCGTTAATTAATGTGATTTATAAAGAATATAAACAATTGCAAGAAGACCAAAACGTCTTGTCTATTTCCGATTTTAATACGATAATTCACAACGAAATTAAAGACCAACCCGCACCTTTTATTTATGAACGTTTAGGCGATAGATACCGTCATTATTTTATAGATGAGTTTCAGGATACTTCGCAATTACAATGGGAAAATTTTATACCACTAATTGATAATGCCTTGGCAAGTGAAGATTTAGATGGCACAAAAGGTTCGTTAATGATTGTAGGCGATCCAAAACAGTCTATTTACCGCTGGCGTGGCGGAAAAGCAGAACAATTTATCGATTTATGTACGGATGTAAATCCGTTTTCCAATAAAGAAAAATCTGTAGAAAATTTACCAAAAAATTACAGAAGTTATTCAGAAGTGATTGATTTTAATAATCAATTTTTTCAATTTCTTTCTGAAAAATTTACCAATGAAGCCTATCAAAAATTATATAAAGAAACCGCTAGTCAGGAAACAAATGATAAAAAAGGTGGTTTTGTATCGGTTACTTTTTTAGATGATACTATTGAAATAAATGAAGAAATTTCTGATGATGAAACCATTACCGAAAAAGACAAACAATATTTGTCTAAAACGTTAGAAATCATTCAAAATTCAATTGCCAACGGATTTGAATATTCCGACATCGTTTTATTGACTCGAAAAACTAAAAACGGGGTGTTATTGGCTAATTTTTTAACCGAAAATAATATTCCAATTATTTCATCGGAAACATTGCTTATTCAAAATGCTTCGGAAGTAAAATTTATTATTAATTTTTTAGAATATTTGGATAGTGCTAATAATCAAGAATCAAAAATAAATTGGTTGTATTTTGTAGCAACTAAAAAGGTTGATAAAGATAAAATTCACGATTTTATTGTGTCTGCAAAAGATCTATCGGAAACCGATTTGCAAAAGTATTTGGCTTCATATAATTGTGAAATATCATTTGAAAATTGCAGAAAAAAATCACTTTATGAGGCTGTTGAAAATATAGTAAATGTGTTTTTAAAAGAGAAAACTACTGTTTCATATGTGCAATATTTTTTAGATTTGGTTTTAGAACGAAATGTAAAATATCAAACCAGTATTGCTGATTTTTTAGAGTATTGGAAAAAATCAGGTTTCAAACAAAGCATTCCCTCTCCAGAAGGAGAAAAAGCCATAAGAATTATGACCATTCACAAATCGAAAGGATTAGAATTTCCGGTGGTAATTTATCCGTTCGCAGATGACAGCTTAAACCCAAGAAGCAATAATATCTGGATTCCAATGGAAGACGAAAGTGTTGATATGCCTCAAGCACTGGTGAAAAATAATAAAATATTAGAAAAATATAACGACACAACTCAAGAAATTTATCAAACCAAATCGCAAGAAGAAATTTTAGATACTATAAACGTCTTATATGTTGCCTTAACGCGTGCCGAAGAGCAATTACATATTATAAGTAGTTATAAAATTACCACAAAAGGCGAGATTTCTACTTCTAAAACATTAGCATCTTATTTTATTAATTTTTTGACTCAAAAAGTAAATTTTTCTTTAGAACAAAAAGAGTATGTTTTCGGAAGCTCAAAAAGAAAATCTCAACCGAAATTATTTACTAAAAATAAAGCAGAAATTCAGTCTGTAAAAAATGCATTAGATTTTTCTTCAATACGAATTGCCAAAAAAGAAGCTTTAATATGGGGAACTTTACAGCAAGATGCTATTGAGTTCGGAAATATTATTCATCAAATTTTATCGTATATTACTACGAAGAATGATTTGCAAACGGCATTAACTAAAAGCTTAGATGAAGGCCTGATTCAACAATCGCAAAAAAGCATTTTTGAAGATAAAATCAAACAAATTATTCATCATCCTGAATTAGAAGCTTTTTTTAATCCTAATTATAACGTTTTTACAGAACACAATATAATTTCGCCAAACGAAATTAATTTAAAACCGGATAGATTAGTAATTCATAATTCAGAAGCTTTTCTAATTGATTACAAAACAGGAGCGCAAGACGAGAAACATAAAAAACAAATTGAAAATTATGTACGCATTATTGAAAAAATGAATTTAAAAGTAACTAAAAAAGTGTTACTATATATAGGAGAAGAGTTAAAAATTATACATTTGTAGAAAATTAAAACATCCAACCATAAACAATAAAAAAATGTACGGAAAAATTCAAGCACACTTACAAAATGAATTAAATACAATTCAAGAAAACGGATTATATAAAAAAGAACGCATTATTACTTCGCCGCAGGGTGCAGAAATACTTGTAAATGGAGAAACGGTATTAAATTTTTGTGCCAATAATTATTTAGGACTTTCGTCACATCCAGAAGTAGTACAAGCGGCAAAAGATGCTTTAGATTCTCACGGTTTTGGAATGTCGTCTGTCCGATTTATTTGTGGTACGCAAGATATTCATAAACAATTAGAAGCAGCAATTTCCGATTTTTATGGAACAGAAGATACCATTTTGTATGCCGCAGCTTTCGATGCAAATGGAGGCGTTTTCGAACCTTTATTAGGAGAAGAAGATTGTATTATTTCCGATAGTTTAAATCATGCTTCAATTATTGATGGTGTGCGTTTATGTAAAGCCGCACGTTATCGTTATGAAAATTCTAATATGCAAGATTTAGAAGCCCAATTGATAAAAGCTACAGAAGCCGGACATCGTTTTAAGTTAATTGTAACTGATGGTGTTTTCTCAATGGACGGTTTAGTAGCGCCTTTAGATAAAATTTGCGATTTAGCAGATAAGTACGACGCATTAGTAATGGTAGATGAATGTCACGCTGCTGGTTTTATTGGCGCAACTGGAAAAGGAACGATGGAAGCTAAAAACGTTATGGGTCGTGTTGATATTATTACAGGAACTTTAGGAAAAGCCCTAGGAGGTGCTATGGGGGGCTATACTACTGCTAAGAAAGAAGTAATTGAAATTTTACGACAACGTTCACGTCCTTATTTGTTTTCAAATTCTTTATCCCCAGCAATTGTTGGTGCTTCTTTAAAAGTATTTGAATTATTAAAAAAAGACACTACTTTAAGAGATCAATTAGAATGGAATACTAATTATTTTAAGGATGGAATTCGAAAAGCAGGTTTGGATTTTATTGATGGCGATTCTGCAATTGTACCTGTTATGTTGTATGACGCAAAATTGTCGCAACAAATGGCAGATGAATTGCTAAAATTAGGAATTTATGTAATTGGATTCTTTTATCCAGTAGTTCCAAAAGATAAAGCAAGAATTAGAGTACAATTATCTGCAGCACATACTAAAGAGCAATTAGATAAAGCTATTTTTGCTTTTGAAAGTGTTGCTAAAAAGTTGAAAATTATTAAATAAATATATTTGTTTAACAAATAATTGTGAAAAAACAAACAAAAGTTTTGTGTATTACAAAAAACATATTACTTTTGTTCTCATTATTAAGCATTTTAATTAAATAAAATTAAATAAAAAGTATGAAACATCTTAACAAACTATTTGCTGGGGCGTTATTATTAGCTGGATTTGCAGCTAATGCTCAAGACAGCACAAACCCATGGGCAGTATCTTTTGGTGCAAACGCTATTGATACTAAGATTAGCATGAAAGGAAACGACCACCTTAGATTTGAAGAATTGTACAACGTAAATGGTAACTTTAATATAGTACCTGCTGTTTCTTATGTAAGCGTTGCTAAAAACGTTGGAGATAACTTTAGTTTTGGTTTAACCGGATCTTTCAATAAAATTACTAAATGGGCAACACATACCCCTTCAACAAAAAATACTTATTTAGTATCTAATCCTGGTGATTTAGACTATTATGGTATTGATGCAGCAATTACTTACAGTTTTAAAAGCGTTTTAAAATCAAAGTTGTTTGACCCAACACTAAACATTGGAGGTGGTTATACTTTTTTTGGTGATGCTTCATCAGGTACAGTTAATGCTGGATTAGGATTAAACTTATGGTTTGCTAAAAATATAGCATTAACTTTAGGATCAACTTTAAAGTATGGTTTCGACGATAATAGATTAGCAAATGCTGATATGCCAACTCACATTTTTCATCAAGCGGGTTTGAAATTTCAATTTGGGGCTAAAGACAGAGATGATGATGGAGTTATTGATGTAGAAGACACTTGTCCGGATGTTAAAGGGTTAGCAGCTTACCAAGGTTGTCCTGATACTGATTTAGATGGCATTCAAGATTCAGCAGATGCATGTCCAGAAGAAGCTGGTTCTCCAGAAATGAATGGATGTCCTGATCAAGATGGTGATACTGTTGCTGATAAAGATGATGCTTGTATTGATGTAGCTGGTTTACCAGTATTAAAAGGTTGTCCAGATGCTGATGGCGATGGAATTGCTGATCAAAACGATAAATGTCCTACTGTAAAAGGTGACAAAGCTAACGGTGGATGCCCATGGCCTGATACAGATGGTGATAAAGTTTTAGATAAAGATGACAAATGCCCAACTGTTGCAGGAACTGTTGCAAACAACGGATGTCCAGAAGTATCTGAAGACACAATGAAAAAATTAAATGATTATGCAAAAACAATCTTATTTGATTCTGCTAAATCATCTTTCCAAAAACAAACATTACCAGTATTGCAAGCAATTGTTGCTATCTTAAAAGAGTATCCAACTGCTAAATTCGCTTTAGAAGGACATACTGATTCTGATGGTAAAGATGATGCTAACTTAGTATTATCTCAAAATAGAGCTGCAGCTGTAAAATCTTTCTTAGTTGAAAATGGTATTGCTGCTGACAGATTATCATCTGAAGGTTTCGGAGAAGCTAAACCAGTTGCAACAAACGCAACTAAAGCTGGTAAAGCACAAAATAGAAGAGTAGAAGTTAAATTAGTGAAATAATTTACTTTATATAATATTTTAAAAAAGGTCTCAATTTATTGAGACCTTTTTTTTATCTTTATTGCCATGGATGCATCATTTTTATCTAAACTGGCAGAAGAGTTATTAAATAATAATTCTTTATCATTACACCTAACCAATATTGTTTTACCAAACAAAAGAGCCAAAATATTTTTAATTGAAGAATTAAAAAGACAATCTTCTACTACTTTTTTAGCGCCAAAAATTATTAGTATTGAAATGCTAATTGAGGAAATTTCGCAATTAAGAACTCTCGATAATATTGAGCTTTTGTTTGAGTTTTATATTGTTTATTTAGAAAATACCGAAAAATCAAAACAACAAGATTTTGAAAAATTTTCAAGCTGGGCGGTAACGTTGATTCAAGATTTTAATGAAATTGATAGGTATCTAATCAAACAGACTGAAATTTTTTCTTATTTATTAGATATTGAACGCATTAAACATTGGACTCCAAATGTAAATAATCAATCTAAATTAATTGAAAACCATTTAGATTTTTGGAAATTAATGCCATTCTATTATCAAAAGTTTACGGAACATTTACTAAATAAAAAAGTAGGTTATCAAGGTTTATTATATAGAAAAGCATCTGAAAATTGTTTAGCTTTTGCAAAAAAAACAGAAGTTACAACTTTTGTATTTGCTGGGTTTAATGCATTAAATGCTTCTGAAGAAACTATAATTAAATATTTAGTAGAACATAATAAAGCTTCTGTGTTTTGGGATATTGACGCTGTTTTTTTAAAAGATGAATTCCATGATGCCGGTTTGTTTTTACGAAGAATTAAAAACTCCTGGAAACATTTTGAAACCCATCCTTTTAATTGGATTACTGATGCTTTTTCAAGTGATAAAAACATTGAAGTTATCGGCACACCAAAATCTATTGGTCAGGCAAAAATTGCTGGAAAAATTATAGAAAAAATTGTATTTGAAAACAAATCATTAGAAAATACTGCGATTGTAATAAGTGAAGAAAATATCTTAATACCTGTTTTAAATGCTTTACCTGTTGAGGTTGAGAATTTAAATATTACAATGGGTTATCCGAGTAAGAACAATCCAGCGCAAATACTAATTTACAAATTATTTCAATTGCATTTAAATGCTCAAAATAGAAATAAAAAGCAAAGTGTATTTTACTATAAAGAAGTTTTAGAAATATTAAATAATCCACTAATTGTATCAAGTATTCAAGCGAATGAAGTTGTCAAAATTATAAAAAATTCTAATTTAACCTTTATTACCAGTAATCGACTAAGTGAATTATTTTTTAAATACGATTTATTAAATAATGAATTGGTGCAACATTTGTTTTTCGATTGGAATGTATCTGTAAATGAAATTTTAGAGAAATTAAAGTCCATTCTAATTTACATTAAAACACATTTAAGCAATCAAAACGAGCAGGACAAAGTTACCAAAGCATTCGTCTTTTCAATATATAATGTAGTTTTAAAAATCACAAATTATTATGAATCGTATAAAAATATTGAAAATTTAGAGATTTTATTTACCATTTATAAGCAAGTTATTGACCAAGCTCAAGTTTCCTTTGAAGGTGAACCACTCAAAGGTCTCCAAATTATGGGGATTTTAGAAAGTCGCGTTTTGGATTTCGAAAATGTAATTATTACTTCGTTAAATGAAGGTAAATTGCCAGGTGGAAAATCGAACAATTCCTTTATTCCATACGATGTAAAATTAGAAAAAGGTCTGCCAACCTATAAAGAACGTGATGCTATTTTTACCTATCATTTTTATCGTTTATTGCAACGTGCTAAAAATATTTATTTACTTTATAACACCCATTCAGAAGGCATCGACGCAGGCGAAAAAAGTCGATTTATTACTCAATTAGAAATTGAACATTTGCCAAATCATAATTTTAAAAAGGTATTTTATAATGCGATTAAACCCGATACAATTTATCAACCAATTGAGGTAATAAAAACACAACCAATTTTAGATAGATTAGAAGAAATTGCAACGGGCAAGGGATTTTCGCCTTCATCATTAACCAATTATTTACGAAATCCTATTCAGTTTTATTACCAACGAATATTAGGTGTTAGCGATAATGAAGAAGTGGAAGAAAATGTTGCTCTTAATACTTTAGGAACCATCATTCACGAAGTGTTAGAGAAAATGTATGCTCCTTTTGAAGGCAAAAATATTCAAATTCAAGTTTCAGATATTGATGTGATGATTCAAAATATTGAAGTCATTACAATAGAAAAATTTAAAGATGTATACAAAGAAGGCGAGATCAAAAAAGGTAAAAATTTAATTGCTTTTGAAGTAGCTAAACGTAATATTTATAACTTTTTAATTCAAGAAAAACAAAATATTGAAATCGGTGACGAACTTTTTATTTTGTCTTTAGAAAAAGAACATTCGGCTGAAATTGTTCATCCAAATTTACCATTTCCAATACGTATTGCTGGAAAAGTAGATAGAATTGAATTGCGAAATAACACCATTCGTATAATCGATTATAAAACTGGAAAGGTAGAAGGCAATAAACTTAAAATAGATACTTTTGAAGGTGTAACACTTGATTTAGCTAATGATAAAATCATTCAATTATTGTGTTATGCATTAATGTTTCAAGAAAATTCTTTAAAAGAAAATTATAATGTGGAAGTTGGAATTTTTTCTTTTAAGAATATGAAAGCTGGATTTTTACCTTTTACATTTGGTAAAGGCAGAGGTGTAATTGGTGAAACCGTAATTACAACTGATTTTTTAGAAAAATTTAAAGAAGAATTAGTCATTTTAATTCAAGAAATTTTAAATCCTGCGGTTCCTTTTAAAGAAGTAATATAATTTTGCCACGAATTATCGAATTTTAATTAATTTGTGGAATTAGTGAAATTCGTATTAAGCGATACTTTCAAAAATTTAATCAATACGTGCTCCAATTCTGTTTGATTTTCGAGATGACTCATATGTCCGTCATTGAAAGAAATTAGTTTTACATTTGTACCTTCAATTTGCTCTACATTTTCTTCGTAATTTAATACAGGATCTTTTTTTCCTAAAATTAATAAAATTGGATAGGTTGCAAAATGTAAAATTACTTCTCGGTCTTTTCTTAATTTCATGCCTTCCTGAGCGGCAATAATTCCTTGTAATGGCGTTTGAAGCGCTTCCTCTCGAACCCATTCAATTTGTTCAGAAAGTTTTGTTCTGTTTTCCTCTGAAAATAAATTGGCAATACTCATTCTAACAGCAGCTATGTAATTTTGTTTCACTGCTTTTATCGCACGGGTTCTATTAGCAATACGTTCATCGCTATCGGCTCGCGAAGTGGAATTTAACAACACTACACCTTTCATGAATTCTGGATATAATTCGGCAACAGCCAAAGCTACATAACCGCCCATAGAATGCCCAACAAAAACCGCTTTTCTGATTTTTAATTCGGATATTACATGATGAACAGCATCTGCCATATCTTCCATACTATGAATATATCCTAAACAATCCGTTTGCCCGTGACCTAATAAATCAATACAAATCACCCGGTTTTTTTTAGCTAAAACAGGCGCCAAATACTTCCACATGGTACTATTTTCCAAAAAACCATGTAACAAAATAACTACCGAGCCTTTTCCTTGGTCGGTATAACTGATTTTAGTATTTTTGAAATGGGTGGTTTTCATAAATACAAATGTAGAATTTAATCGCAAAGAGCGCAAAGTTTTTCCGTTTAGTTTGTCATGCTGAAAGCATCTCTAGGATTACTTTGGGAGTACAATATTGTCAGTAAATTAAAAACACACACATCAAGTTCTATAAAACACAGATTCGAGAAATTTTAGAAATTAATATAATTTCAGAAATCTTTGTTAAAAAAAACGGCCCACTATCGTAAACCGTCTATTTTCTATATTCTATTCTCTTTTTTCTAAACTAAGAATTCATTATCGATTCAATTTCATCTGCTTCGATAGGAATATTCTTCATTAAGTTGAAAGGTTCTCCATTTGATTGAATAACCACATCATCTTCTAAACGTATTCCAAAACCTTCTGCAGGAATATAAATTCCTGGTTCCACAGTGAAAACCATATTTGCTTGCATTGGTTCGTGTAATAAACCATAATCGTGTGTGTCTAAACCTAAATGGTGCGACGTTCCGTGCATGAAATATTTTTTATACGCTGGCCATTCTGGATTCTCATTCTGTACATCAGCTTTTGTAATTAAGCCCAAACCTAATAATTCTGAAGTCATTACTTTACCAACTTCTATGTGATATTGTTTCCATAAAGTTCCAGGTAAAAGCATTTTTGTAGCTTCGTTTTTTACATTTAAAACGGCGTTGTAAACTGCTTTTTGTCTGTCAGTAAATTTACCAGAAACAGGAATCATACGAGTCAAATCGGAAGAATAATTAGCATATTCTGCTCCAACATCTAATAAAATTAAATCGCCAGCATTACAAACCTGGTTGTTTTCAATATAATGTAAGACATTTGCGTTATTTCCTGAAGCAATAATTGGTGTATAAGCAAAACCTTTCGAACGATTGCGTAAAAATTCATGTGCCAATTCCGCTTCAATCTCATACTCGGTTACTCCCGGTTTTACAAAGTTTAATAATCTTCGCACGCCTTTTTCTGTGATATTACACGCATTTTGAATTAAATCTAATTCAATCTGGTCTTTTACTGAACGTAAACGCTGTAAAATTGGATTTGATTTTTCTACTTTATGCGCAGGATATTCGTTTTTCCACCATTTTATAAAACGATCTTCACGTGTTTCTGTTTCTACTGCTGCTCTATAATGTTCATTGGTATTTATGTACATCGTATCGGCATACATCATCACTTCTTTTAGTACTTTATGAAAATCTTGTAGCCAATATACCGATTTGATTCCTGCTACTTCAAAAGCACGTTCTTTAGTTAGTTTTTCGCCCTCCCAAATGGCTATGTGCTCGTTAGTTTCTTTTAAAAATAAAACTTCTTTCAGATGTTCGTATGGTGCACTTGGGAATAACATTAAAATACTTTCCTCTTGATCTACACCTGATAAGTAAAAAATATCTCGATGTTGTGCAAATGGCAATGTACTATCTGCAGAAACAGGATAAATATCATTAGAATTGAAAACCGCTACTCCGTTTGGCTTCATTTGTGCCATAAAGTTTTTGCGATTTTTAATAAAAAGTTCTCGATTAATTGGTAAATATTTCATCAGTGATAAATTTAAATTTTATCAAAATTAAGTATTACGAAATAAATAAAAGTAGCCAAATGGCGTTATTTTATATTTTTTCGAATTCTGCTCATATGACGAGACGAAATTCCTAAAAAAGAAGACAAATAATGTAGCGGTACTTCGTTTAATAATTTTGGTTCGTTTTCCAATAGCTTTTTGTAGCGTTCTTCTGGAGTTAATGTCAATAAATCGATACGATAATCGTCAATTAAACAAATTTGTTTTTCAATTAAAGAGTAATAAAACTCGTAAAAGGTTTTGTTTTCCTTCAATAATTTTTGAAAAGAATGTTGATCAATTATCCATAATTTGCAATCATGAATGGCTTTTACATGTTTTCGAGATGGAACACCTAATAAAAAACTCTTTAAGGAGGAAGTGAACGAATTTTTTAAAGATAAATAGGTGGTTTTTTCTTCATCATCCACTAATAAAGCATGTTGTAAAATACCTTCTTCAATGAAACAAAAGTATTTACACACTTCTTTTTCTCGCACTAAAAACTCATTTTTTTTTAATGTTAATGGTGTAAAAAACGATTTAAAATCTTCAAATGAGGTGGTATTCATTAGCTAATATGGTTATGAATTCAAAAATAATAACTTTCAAACAAATAGTTGTCAAATAATTCTATTAATTTTGAAACAAATCAAATTAAATAAAAATGAAAAAAGTTATATTTTTACTTTCTCTTCTTAACACGTTCGTTTCTTTGTCTCAAGACAATAGTTTTCAATCGGTAACTTTTCAGAATATTGGACCCACAATAATGAGTGGTAGGGTAGTTGATTTAGCTGTAAATCCTCAAAATCCTACTGAATTTTATGCGGCATACGCTTCTGGAGGTTTGTGGTATACTAATAATAACGGAACCAGTTTTGAACCTGTTATGGATACCGCGCCAACTCAGAACATAGGATGTGTTGTGGTGGATTGGAATTCGGGATTAATTTTGGTAGGAACAGGTGAAGTAAATTCTTCTCGTTCTTCTTATGCGGGAATTGGAGTTTTAAAATCTACAGATAAAGGTAAAACGTGGACTAATATTGGTTTGCCAGATAGTCATCATATTTCTAAAATTTGGATTAATCCGAAAGATAACAATGAAATTGTCGTAGGTGTTTTAGGACATTTGTATTCAAAAAACGAAGAACGAGGCGTTTTTAAAACTACAAATGGCGGAAAAAACTGGACTAAAACATTATATATAAATGATGAAACAGGAATTGTAGATATTAGTTTTGCACCAAACAATCCAAAAATTATGTTTGCTTCGGCATGGGAACGTGAGCGTAAAGCCTATAATTTTAAAGGAAATGGAATCCATTCAGGAATTTATAAAAGTGAAGACGCGGGAACAACTTGGACAAAAATCAATGCCAATTCTGGTTTTCCATCAAACATTGGTATTGGTAGAATTGGTTTAACTTCTTTTAATGAAAATATTGCTTATGCAATTGTAGATAATCAAAATTTACGACCAAATGCTTCAAGCGAAAAACCTAAAGATGCCAATGCGGCTTTGTTTGAAGTGGAAGTAATAGGTGCAGAAATTTATAAAACCGACGATTCTGGAAAAACGTGGACTAAAACAAATGACAAATTTATTGATGATGCCTTTTATTCTTACGGATATTATTTTGCAGATATTACTGTTGATGCCTCTAATGAAAATCGTTTATATATTTCTGCGGTTCCTTTATTATTCTCTAATGATGGAGGAAAATCTTTCGAATCAATTAGTAAAGATAATGTTCATGCTGATCATCATGTTTGTTGGGTGAATCCAAAAAATTCAAATCACCTAATAAACGGAAATGATGGTGGTGTGAATATTACATTCGACAATGGAAAGCATTGGGTAAAATGCAACAACCAGGCTGTTGGGCAATTTTATTCTGTAAACGTAGATGAAAAAGAAAATTACGAAGTGTATGGAGGTTTGCAAGATAACGGAGTTTGGGCGGGTCCAAATAATTATGAACATAATGTAGAATGGTTACAAGACGGTAAATATCCGTACGAATTTTTAAGCGGTGGAGATGGAATGCAAGTTCAAATTGATACTAGAACTAATAATTTGGTTTATACTGGATATCAATTTGGAAATTATACTAAAATAGATAGGATTTCAGGAGAAAGAAAATACATTACTCCACAAGCAGATAAAAAAGAAGAACCTTATAGATTTAACTGGCAAGCACCTATTTTGTTATCTTCTCATAATCAGGATGTTGTTTATTTTGGCGGACAATATGTGTTTCGTTCGATGAATCAAGGTAAAAACTGGGAAAAAATTTCTACCGATTTAACCAATGGAAAAGTGGAAGGAAATGTGCCTTTTGGGACTATAACATCTATAGCTGAAAGTAAATTTAAATTCGGAAAATTAGTTGTTGGAACAGATGATGGGAATGTATATTTAACTAAGGATAGTGGTGAAAATTGGACGAAAATTTCAAGTAGTTTGCCACAAAATTTATGGGTGTCTCGTGTGCGATTTTCTTATTTTAAATCCGACAGAATTTACATTACATTAAATGGTTATAGAAATGATAATTTTACTACTTATGCTTATGTTTCTGAAGATTTAGGTGCAAATTGGAAATTGTTAACAGAGAATTTCAATCAAAATGCCGCGAATGTAATTTTAGAAGATTCTGAAGATGAAAATATTTTATATTTAGGAACAGATAACGGTTTATTTATATCTATTGATAAAGGAATGAATTGGCAAGATTTTTCAACCGACATTCCAAATGTTGCTGTTCACGATTTGGTTATTCAAAAAAGAGAAAAAGATTTAATTGTAGCCACTCACGGTCGTTCATTGTACAAGGTAAATCTTTCGAACATTCAAAAAATTAATGAGAAAACACAGACAAACGGCCTAGCATTATTTCCTGTAAAGAACATTTCTTATTCTAAAAATTGGGGAAATAAGCGTTTTGCTTGGGGAACCGAAAACACACCAAACGTATTAATTTGGTATTATGTAAAAGAACTTTTAAATACAGGAATAACCATAAAAAATAAAGATGGAATTGTAGTTTTTAATCGTCAAAATAAATCAGAAAAAGGGCTACTTAAGGTAGATTATGATTTAAGTATTGATGAAAAAATAAAATTGGCAATTGAAAAGAAAGATAGTAAAGTAAAAATTAATCAATCAAGCAACAAAAAATACTATTTACCTGCGGGGAAATATACAATTGAATTAGAAAATAACGGAAAGAAGGAAACGCAATATTTAGATATTATAGAAAAAAATCAAATGAGATAGAATTTGTTTGTAAATTCTAGACTTAATATGTTGATATTCAACAAATGTTAAACTCATTTAAAATGATTATAAATTAACTTTCAAAGGTTGTAAGTCTTACTTATAACCTTTATTTTTGCTAACATTAAAATATTCAAATTAACATTAACTATAATTATGGCAAAATCAGCATTTTTAAAGTCATCTATTGCAAAAAAATATTGGATGGCACTTACGGGATTGTTCTTGTGCTTGTTTTTAGTTGGGCATTTATTAGGTAACTTACAATTGTTAGCTGGCGACACTATTGAAGCGGCGTTACAATTTAACAAGTATGCCCTTTTTATGACTACTAATCCAGCAGTAAAATTACTTTCTTATTTAACGTACATTTCTATTATTTTCCATGCTATTGATGGAATTTATTTAGCTATTCAAAACAAGAAAGCTCGTCCAGTAGCTTATGCGATGAGTAATCCTTCTAAAAATAGTAGTTTTTCTTCAAGAAATATGGCGGTTTTAGGAACAATTGTTTTGGTTTTTATCTCTACACATATGATTAACTTTTGGGCAAAAATGCATTTTGATGCTAATATGCCTTTAGTTACGAAAACACAAGGAAATCAAGGGCAATCTCAATCCATGCTTATTGGAACTCCAGATTCTAAAATTCAATCGATTCCTTTGCCTCCAGGCGGTTCTTTAAAATCATTAGTAGAACAAAATAACAATCAACCTGGAAATACAACAAAATTAGTTATTGAAGGTTCAAATGTTGTTAAAGATGCTAAAACAGGTGAAGTTTTATTTATTGGATTCAAAGATTTACACAAATTAACATATACTTTCTTTAAAAGTAAAGGAAAATTATTCAATGCAATTCCAAACGAAGGATTGTTTTTTGTAATATTTTACGTGTTATCTATGATGGCATTAGGTTTCCATTTATGGCATGGCTTTCAAAGTGCTTTCCAATCGTTAGGAGCAAATGGAAAATTTACACCAGCTATTAAATCATTTGGAAAAGCTTTTTCAGTATTAGTTGCTGTATTATTTGCTATTATTCCAATTTACATTCACTTTTTCACAAAATAAAAACATATGGCATTAGATTCTAAAATTCCTCAAGGTCATATTTCAGAAAAATGGACCAACCATAAGAATAATCTTAAATTGGTGGCTCCAAATAATAGACCAAAAATTGATGTAATCGTAGTAGGAACAGGTTTAGCAGGCGCTTCGGCAGCTGCTTCATTTGGAGAGATGGGTTACAATGTAAAAGCATTTTGCTTTCAAGATTCACCGCGTAGAGCACACTCAATTGCGGCGCAAGGTGGTATTAACGCTGCAAAAAACTATCAGAATGATGGTGACAGTACCTACAGATTATTTTATGATACGATTAAAGGTGGTGACTACCGAGCTCGTGAAGCAAACGTGCACCGTTTAGCAGAAGTATCTTCAAATATTATCGACCAATGTGTAGCACAAGGTGTTCCTTTTGCTAGAGATTATGGTGGATTATTAGATAACCGTTCGTTTGGTGGAACACAAGTACAACGTACTTTTTATGCCGCTGGACAAACAGGTCAACAACTATTATTAGGAGCGTATTCTGCATTATCTAGACAAATTGGTTTAGGGAATGTAAAAATGTATAACCGTCACGAAATGCTTGATATTGTAAAAGTTGATGGCAAAGCTCGTGGAATAATTGCTCGTAATTTAATTACTGGTGAGTTAGAACGTCATTCAGCTCACGCAGTTATTATTGCATCTGGAGGTTATGGAAATGTATATTTCTTATCTACTAATGCAATGGGAAGTAACGTTACAGCTTCTTGGAAAGTACACAAAAAAGGAGCACATTTTGCGAATCCTTGTTTTGTACAAATTCACCCAACATGTATTCCAGTTCATGGAACCAATCAAGCTAAATTAACGTTAATGTCAGAATCATTACGTAATTCAGGTCGTATTTGGGTACCTGCTAAAAAAGAAGATGCTGAAGCAATTAGAGCTGGTAAATTAAAACCAACTCAAATTGCAGAATCAGATAGAGATTATTTCTTAGAGAGAAAATACCCTGCTTTTGGTAACTTAGTACCTCGAGATGTAGCGTCTCGCGCAGCGAAAGATGTTTGTGATGCTGGTCACGGAATCGAATCTAACGATACTAACGAAGGTGTTTATTTAGATTTTGCTTCTGAAATTATTACTAAAGGAAAGCAAGCTGCCTTTACACAAGGAGATCATAACCCATCTGATGAAAAAATTCAAGAATTAGGAAAAAAATGGGTAGAATCTAAATATGGTAACCTTTTCACGATGTATGAAAAAATTACAGATGAAAATCCATACGAAACCCCTATGAAAATATATCCAGCCGTGCATTATACGATGGGTGGTGTTTGGGTTGACTATAACTTAATGTCATCAATTCCAGGATGTTTCGTAGCTGGTGAAGCCAATTTCTCAGACCACGGAGCAAACAGATTAGGAGCATCTGCTTTAATGCAAGGTTTAGCGGATGGTTATTTTGTATTGCCTTATACGGTTTCTAATTATTTAGCAGACGAAATTAGAACAGGTAAAATTGCAACGGATACTCCTGAATTTATTGAAGCTGAAAATGCAGTCCGTCAGTCTATTGAGCAATTAATTAATAATAACGGGACTAAATCTGTTGACTATTTCCACAAAAAATTAGGATTAATTATGTGGAATAAAGTTGGTATGGCAAGAAACGAAAAAGGATTAACGGAAGCAATAGAAGAAATTAGACAATTAAGAGAAGATTTCTATGCTGATGTTAGAGTTCCAGGTGCAGCAAACGAATTAAATCAAGAATTAGAAAAAGCACTTCGTGTAGCTGATTTTATCGAATTAGGCCAATTAATGGCAAAAGATGCTTTATTACGTAAAGAATCTTGTGGCGGACATTTCCGTGAAGAATATCAAGACGCTGAAGGAGAAACACTTCGTGACGATGAAAATTTCGCATATGTTGCAGCTTGGGAATATAACGGAAGCGATGCAAGTAAATCCGTACTTCATAAAGAAGAATTGAAATATGAGTTTATCAAAATTGCAGCTAGAAACTATAAATAAGATATTATGAGTGCTAAAAAAAATATAAATATTAACCTTAAAATTTGGCGTCAAAAAAATGCCGGAACTAAAGGTAAAATGGAAACATATAAATTAGATAATGTTTCTACAGACAGTTCTTTTTTAGAAATGTTAGACCAATTAAATGAGCAATTAATCAATAACCAACAAGAGCCAGTAGCTTTTGATCACGATTGTCGTGAAGGAATTTGCGGAATGTGTTCGTTATATATTAATGGTCGTGCACACGGGCCAGATACAGGAACAACTACGTGTCAATTACACATGCGTAAATTTAAAGATGGCGAAACTATTTTTATTGAACCATGGAGAAGTAAAGCGTTCCCAGTTGTAAAAGACTTAATGGTAGATAGAAGTGCTTTTGACAGAATTCAACAAGCGGGTGGATTCGTATCTGTAAATACTTCGGGTAGAACTATTGACGCTAATGCAACGCCAATTAACAAACAAGATGCAGACAAAGCTTTTATGGCAGCTGCATGTATCGGTTGTGGTGCTTGTGTGGCAACTTGTAAAAATGGTTCAGCAATGTTGTTTGTTGGAGCAAAAGTTTCTCAATATGCATTGTTACCACAAGGAAAAGTAGAAGCTACAGAAAGAGTATTAAATATGGTACGCCAAATGGACGAAGAAGGTTTCGGAAATTGTACCAATACAGGTGCGTGTGAAGTAGAATGTCCGAAAGGAATTTCTTTAGAAAACATCGCTCGTATGAATAGAGAATATTTAAAAGCAAGTGTGCTTTAATTAGAACACAACTTTTTTAAAATAAAAAACGCATTCAAATTTGAATGCGTTTTTTTATATTATTTTAACTCCAATTCCTGATCCACATCCCAATTGGCTCTTACGTCAATTAAACCGGGAAAATAAACCATTTCTTCGGGTTGTAATTTGGTTTTAAAGTTTCCTGAATCCCAAATTCTATTTTTGTTGTCATCGTAAAACAATCGCACTTGATAGTTGCTTGGCTGAATGGCTTCGAAATACAAATCGTTTTCTTTAGTACAGTATTTTTCGCTAACAATATCTCCAGAAGTATTTAAAATTTGTACTATATACGGAAATCTATTAATGTTTTTCAATCGCAATTTTAAATTTCCAAAGTCACTTATCGCACCTTTATCGAATGCAAATTTCAAACTGTCAGACTTAGTGTCGTATTCATCTTCTATAGCACCAGGCAGAAGTTCTAATTCGTATTTTTCGTTTTCTTCTTGCTTGAAATCAAAAGAAATCAATTGCTCAAAATCGTTAATTTCTGTTGTGAAGGAGACTAAAGTACTATCTTTTTTTCTCAAAAATATTTTTTCAGCATTTATTTTTTTAATCGGTGTGGTAGTTTCTAAACTAAGTTTTTCGCTAAAATGGAATTTTTTATTAGCAAAAAGTGTGACTTTTAATGAATCTGCTTCTTTTAGCTTTTTTAATTTTACCAAATAGTTTTTCACATAGTTTTCAGATTTCACAAGGATTTGTATAGAATCTTTAGCTTCTTTAGGCATAAAAACTTGTAAAGTATCCGATTTTCCATTTGCTGATTTCGCAAATCGTAAAGGCGTTTCAATGTTATTCTTTTTATAAAATAGTTTTACATTATTTGCATTGCCTTCGTACCCTAAAAACAATTTGTTGTTACTTTCTAATGTAGGTGTATATGTTTTAATTTCGTTTTTCTCTGCAAATAGTTTTAAGGTATAACTGCTATCTGAAGGGATTTTTATTTTTTCCTTTTTAAAGGCAATTTTTTCCGATTTTGCTTGATAATTGTAATTGTTGTTTTTGTCTTTTAAAGCCACTAAATAATAATTGCCTTCTTTTATATTTTCAATAGTAAACTTCGTATTTTTTTCTAACGTATTGGTAATATAAATGGGTTTGTTTTTGTATACTAATGAATCATTATACGTTTCAGCGTCATACAACATTACGGTTACAAATTCATCGGTTTCTTTTTCAAATGCGTCTACAATTTCACCAGAAACTTTTAAAGAATCAACATACGCTCCTGTTGAAAACACATATTTAAATTGCGAATACGGAATGCCTTCGTTATAATCTGCAATACTTTGGCCAAAATTAAAACTGTATGTGGTATTTGGTTTTAAATCTTCATTTAAAGTAATTGATATATATTTACTTGCACTTCCTTGTGGCACAATTGTTGGGTTTTTTGCCATTGGTGGCGACACAATCAATTGTTTGTTAATGTCTTTTACTTTTATGTATTCGCTAAAATCAATTTTAATAGTTTTCCCAGAAAAATTGGTTTCATAATTTTTTGGGCTACTTTTAACAATAACAGGAGCAACACTGTCTTTTGGACCGCCAGAAACCATACCTCTTTTAGCGCAACTGATGAATACAAGAGAAATTAGGGTAAAAAGTAATATGATTTTTTTCATTAATTATTTTGCTTTTTAATCCTGCAAAGTAACAATTATATTCACTTGCATCATAATATTTAAATAAATTTTATGATTGTGTATACGCCATAGTTACGATACTAATTTTAGTTTTTTTTATTTTTAATATTTCTTTAGCGCAGGCTTCAATAGTCGCGCCAGTTGTAAAAATATCATCTACAAGTAGAATGTGCTTCCCTTCAATTTTGTGAGCGTTTTCAATAGAAAATACATTTTTATTGGTTTCTAACCGATTTTCTTTTGATTTTTGAATTTGAGATTTTAAGTTTTTAGATTTAATTAATACATCATCAATAATCGGAATAGCTAAGTTTTTTTCAAGCGATTCACAAAAAGTTGTAACTTGATTGTATCCTCTCTCGTGAAGACGTTTTTTATGTAAAGGCACAGGAATTATTCCATCAACATCATTAAAAACAGGCAAATCTATTACGTTTTTTGAAAAAATATCTCCTAAAAAAGTGCCGATTTCTTGCTGGTTTTTATATTTTAAATTGTGCATTAATTGTTGTGCAATCCCTTTTTTTCTAAAATATAATAATGAGCCTCCAAATTCAAACGGGACTAAACCATAAAAAACTTTATGAATTTCAGTTTCTTTTAAAAGATGATGATGGGTAAGGGGTAAATTATGTATACACTGTGTGCAAATTATTTTTTCATTTTTTAAAAGTAATTTCGAACAGCCATTACAAAATGCAGGAAACACCACGTTTAACAGATTTTTATGTATTTTGTCGAAAAATTTTATCATATTAAAACATTAGCTTTACTTTAGTAAAAATATTAAGAATGTCTTCAAAAAGAAACAACAATTATAAAATCGCTATACTTCTATTATCGTTTTTTTTACTGATAGTATTATTTAAAAGTTATAAAGATAATAAATCTGCAAAAGAACTACAAGATACTTTGAAGCAAGAAACTTTGATTACTCAAAATCAGCTATCTGAAATTCTAACTAAGTATGATTCTGTTTCTAATTTATATAATAATTTTGAAGAAAGTTTTCAAGAATTATCTTTAAAAGTAACTGATTTAAAAGATCCAAAGAAAAATATTAAGTTTAAGAATTTATCAGAATTAAACAAAGAAATTGATCAAATTAAAGATTCAATTAAATTGTTGAAAGAAAAATTAAAACAAATTGAAAAACTTAGAACGATTATTAAACCAGAAGTTAAAACTCCAAAAATTACTGAAAATACAGTTTTAAAAGATGCTAAGTTTGAAGTTACTAATTTACAAGTAAAAGGGGTTAAGTTTCTTACAGATAATAAAACACCAAATAAAGTAAAGCCAATTGAACAAATTAGAGTTTGCTTTACAGTTGACAGAAATAAATTAATTTCTACTGGCGAAAAAGAATTTTTTGTACAAGTTGTAAATCCAAAAAATGATATCGTTTCTGTGGAAGAATTAACGTTTGAAAATAATAATATTACTTTAAAATACAGTAAATTAGTGAAGTTTGAATACCAACAACAAGTCACAGATGTTTGCAGTTATGTGGATTTAGAAAAAAACAAAACTGTAAAAGGAAGATATATTGTAAACTTATATTCAGGAACTACTAAAATTAGTTCAACCATTTTCAATTATAATTAAAAAATTACTTTTTTAATTCCTTTCCTATTTTTACTTTTGCAACATGGCAAAACAAGAAGACTTATTTAAGAATGTAGTTTCGCATGCAAAAGAATACGGATTTATTTTCCCTTCTAGCGAAATTTACGATGGTTTAAGTGCGGTATATGATTACGCACAAAACGGTGTAGAACTAAAAAAAAATATTAGAGAATATTGGTGGAAATCCATGGTTCAAATGCATGAAAATATTGTAGGTTTAGACGCAGCAATATTAATGCACCCAACTACTTGGAAAGCATCAGGGCATGTTGATGCGTTTAACGACCCATTAATTGACAACAAAGATTCTAAAAAAAGATATCGAGCAGATGTTTTAATTGAGGATTATGCCGAAAAATTAAACATCAAAGCACAAAAAGAAATTGAAAAAGCAAAAGCGCGTTTTGGCGATGCTTTTAACGAACAAGAATTTATTACTACAAATCCTAGAGTTGTAGAATATCTATCTAAAAAGAACGAAATTTTAGCCAGAATGGCGAAAAGTTTAGATGCTGGAGATTTAGACGATGTAAAACTTTTAATTGAAGAATTAGAAATCGCTTGTCCAGATTCTGGATCTCGTAATTGGACAGAAGTACGCCAGTTCAACTTAATGTTTGGCACTAAATTAGGCGCTTCAGCTGACACGGCGATGGATTTATACTTACGCCCAGAAACAGCTCAAGGAATTTTCGTTAACTTTTTAAATGTGCAAAAAACAGGCCGAATGAAAATTCCTTTTGGAATTGCACAAACGGGTAAAGCGTTTAGAAATGAAATCGTCGCAAGACAATTTATTTTCCGAATGCGCGAATTTGAACAAATGGAAATGCAGTTTTTCGTGAAGCCAGGTGAAGAAATGAAATGGTACGAATACTGGAAAACTACGCGATTAAATTGGCACAAATCATTAGGATTAGGTGCTGAAAATTATCGTTTTCACGACCATGAAAAATTAGCACACTACGCAAATGCAGCTGCAGATATTGAATTTAATTTTCCTTTCGGATTTAAAGAATTAGAAGGAATTCATTCTCGTACAGATTTCGATTTAAAAGCACACGAGCAATTTTCGGGTAAAAAATTACAATATTTTGATACTGAAGAAAATAAAAACTACGTGCCTTATGTAGTGGAAACATCCGTTGGTTTAGACAGAATGTTTTTGGCGGTATTTTCAAAAGCATTACAAGAAGAAACATTAGAGGATGGCTCTACCCGAACAGTGTTGCGTTTGCCTTCTGTTTTAGCACCTACAAAAGCAGCTGTATTACCTTTGGTTAAAAAAGATGGGTTACCAGAAATTGCCAAGGAAATTATGGAAGAATTAAAATGGGATTTCAATGTGGCATACGATGAAAAAGATGCTGTTGGTCGTCGTTACAGACGTCAAGATGCTTTGGGTACGCCATTTTGTGTTACTGTAGATCATAAAACGTTGGAAGACAAAACGGTTACTATTCGTTATAGAGATACGATGGTTCAAGAACGTGTAGCAATTGCCGATTTAAAAAACATTATTGATAAAGAAGTTTCGGTAAGAAATTGGTTAATGAAAATGTAATATGTTCAGTATAAATAAAAAAACGCCAAATTCATTGAATTTGGCGTTTTTTTATTTTTTAACATTTTGGTGTTTTTCTAATCTGGCTAAAATTCGTTTGTGCATGTGTTTGTAATTGTTTACCTCTGCAGCATAATATCTGTTATTTTGATGATACGTAGCACTATCAATTTTGTATTTTTTATAAATGTAGTCTTTGGCTTCTATTTTATTAGCTTGTAAAATATCTGGTGCATTTATATTAGCAGCTTGTAATATTGCTATATCATATAAAATATTTTCCATTGTTTCTTCATCCAAAAGTATTTTCGGACGTTTTACAGGATTTTCGTTACAAGCAAAAAATCCAAAAACAAAAACGAATAAAACTATTTTTTTCATTGTTATTCTCTATCAAAAGTTAACCTTTGTCCAGCTATAATATCCTTTACCTTCCCATTGGCATAAGCCAGTTTTCCATTTACAAAAGTGTGTGTCACTCTAGATTTAAAATTAATTCCTTCAAATGGCGACCAGCCACATTTTGCAATAATATTTTCTTTTTTTACATTCCAAGGCATATGTGGATTCACTATAACTAAATCGGCAAAATAACCTTCTTTAATAAAACCACGATTTTCTATTTTGAAAATTTTCGCTGGATTATGACACATTTTTTCAACAATCTTTTCTATAGAAATTTTACCATTAAAGTAGGACTCCATCATGGCTACTAATGCATGTTGTACTAATGGACCTCCAGATGGGCAAGTTGTATATGGATTTGATTTTTCTTCTAAAGTATGAGGCGCATGGTCTGTAGCAATTACATCTATTCTATCATCTAAAAGTGCTTTCCAAAGCGCGTCTTTATCTTCTTGCGTTTTAACAGCCGGATTCCATTTAATTAATGAACCTTTAGTTTCATAATCGGCATCTGTAAACCACAAATGATGAATACAAACTTCAGCTGTAATTTGTTTCTTTTCAAGCGGAATTTTATTTGTAAATAAGTCTAATTCTTTAGCCGTTGAAATATGAAAAACATGCAATCTTGCTCCGGTTTTTTTAGCCAATTCAATAACTCTAACAGTAGATTCGTAACATGCTGCTACAGATCTAATTTCTGGGTGTTTTTCTACAGGAATGTCATCACCGTAGATTTCTTTGTATTTCGCTAAATTATTTTTTACAATGGTTTCGTCTTCACTATGAACGGCTATTAAAAGTTTCGTATTAGAAAATATTTTTTCTAACGATGCTGAACTATCAACTAACATGTCACCTGTAGACGAACCTAAAAACAGTTTTAGACCGGCTACATTTTTAGGATTGGTTTTTAAAATTTCTTCTAAATTATCGTTTGTGCCGCCCATCATAAATGAATAGTTGGCGTGTGATGTTTTGGAAGCAATTTGATATTTTTCTTCTAAAAGCTCCTGAGTTACTGCATTCGGTACCGTGTTGGGTTGTTCAATATAAGAAGTGATTCCCCCAGCAACGGCAGCTTTACTTTCTGAGGCGATGTCGCCTTTGTGCGTAAGTCCTGGCTCTCTAAAATGTACTTGATCATCAATAACGCCAGGAATTAAAAAACTTCCTTCTGCATCAATAATTATACACTCAGAGGATTTTGCACTTATATTATCTGCAATCTGACGGATAATTTCATTCTCAATTAATACATCTCCTTCAAAGACGCTCCCTTCATTTACAATTCTTGCATTTTTAATTAAAAATGTACTCATTTATAGTTTGTTAAATATTTTTCTAATTCGTAACATAATCACCCCAATTACAGCTTCACGAATAATAGCACCGCTCATTTTTGATTCGCCTAATGTTCTGTCTGTAAAAATAATTGGCACTTCTTCAATCTTAAATTTATTTACAAAAGCACGATATTTCATTTCTATTTGAAATGCATATCCTACAAATTTAATTTTATCAATATTTATAGTTTCTAAAACATTTCGTTTATAACATATAAAACCTGCTGTGGCATCATGAATTTGCATGCCAGTAATAAATTTCACATAAACCGAAGCAAAATAAGACATTAAAACACGGTTTAAAGGCCAATTAACTACATTTACCCCTTTAGAATATCTTGAGCCAATTGCTACATCAGCGCCGTTTTGACAAGCCAAATATAATTTTTCTAAATCATTTGGATTGTGAGAAAAATCGGCATCCATTTCATATATATATTGATAGTGATGTGAAAGTGCCCATTTAAAACCATGCACATAGGCGGTTCCTAATCCTGATTTTTTTGTTCTAATTTCTAAAAATAATTTTTCCGAATACTGTTTTTGTAATTCAGACACTTTATTAAACGTTCCATCCGGTGAATTATCATCTACAATTAAGACATGGAAGTTTGAAGGTAATTGAAAAACAGCATGAATAATCCGTTCTATATTTTCAATTTCGTTATATGTAGGTATAATTACTATTCCTGCTGACATATTGTTTTATTTTCTCTACAAAATTAAGTTATTTTTATATTTATTTTCTTAATAATTATATAATTTATTTGAGTTAATTTTTTGTTACTTTTGCAGTATGAACATTATGTTATCAATAGAACGAATTTTAGTCAATAAAGATTGGGCAACTGTATTATTTGTGTTGGCAATTGCAGTTATTGCTCTTAATAAAACTGTTTTTTCTATCAGATTTAATGAGTTTATAAAATTAGGCTATTCAGATAAATATAATAAAGTGTATAAAGACACAAATAATTTATTGAGTTGGTTTACGATTTCTATGTTTGTCATTCAGTTAATTTCATTCTCGTTTTTTATTTTGTTGATGTTGAGTTACTTTAATTATACAAAAATTGATAATTACATTACGTATATTCAAATAGTAACTTTTTTATTTGTTTTTATTTTATCAAAGTTTTTAATAGAAAAAATTATTGGTACAGCGATAAATTCTGAAAGTTTAGTGGATCAGTTTAATCTTATTAAAGTAAATTATAGAGCTTTTTTAGGATTATAATTCTTGGCCAATAAAAGAAGTTTTTTATATTATTCTGAGTGTTTTTTTAATTTATAACGTTTTCACTTATTATTTTCTTGTTAAAACGTATCAAAAGACAATATTAAGCAAATTGTTTTATTTTATTTTATATCTTTGCACCCTTGAAATAGCACCGTATTATTTCATGTATTATTGGGTAACGAAAAATTAGGAATTTTTTAGGTATGTCAAATTTGAAAGTAAAAACGATTTTGGTTTCGCAACCAGAACCTAAAGTGGACAATTCTCCATATCACGATTTGCAAAATAAATTTAAGGTAAAAATTGATTTTAGACCTTTTATTCATATTGAAGGCGTTTCAGCTAAAGAAGTAAGAGCGCAAAAGATTGATTTAAATAATTTTACAGCAATAATATTTACTAGTAAAAATGCTATAGATCATTATTTTAGAGTTGCCGAAGAAATGAGATATAAAATCCCTGAAGATTTAAAATATTTTTGTCAATCGGAAGCAGTTGCGTTTTACTTACAAAAATATGTTGTGTACAGAAAACGAAAAATTTATGTAGGTCAGAAGGATTTTGCGGACTTAGCACCACTTATAAAAAAATATAAAGACGAAAAGTTTTTATTGCCGAATACAGATCAACTGAATCATGATGTACCACAAACCCTTGATGGTTTAAAAGTAGATTGGAAACAAGGAATTTTTTATAAAACTGTAATGAGCGATTTATCTGATCTTAAAGATGTTTATTATGATGTATTGGCATTTTTTAGTCCAACAGGAATAAAATCGTTGTTTAAAAATTTCCCAAATTTTGAGCAAAACAACACTAGAATTGCTGTATTTGGACCAACCACTCAAAAAGAAGCTTTAGATCATGGATTACGAGTTGATATATTAGCGCCAGCTCCTGGAACTCCATCTATGACAGGTGCTTTGGAAAAATATGTTGCGGAAGCAAATAAAGGTAAATAATATTATTATTTATATATTTAAAAAGCGTTCAATTCTGAACGCTTTTTTTGTGATATAAAAAAACGCCTTGATTTACATGACGTTTTAAAAGTAGGTTATTTTTGGTAGTATATTATAATTTAGGACCTGCTTCTACTAAAGCAGCACCTTCTTCATTGTCTGTATATTGTACAAAATTCTTAATAAAACGACTCGCTAAATCTTTAGCTTTTGTATCCCATTCTGAAGCATCGGTATAAGTGTTTCTTGGATCTAAAATTGATGCATCAACATCATGTAAAGCAGTAGGTACTTCAAAATTAAAAACAGGTACAGTAGTAGTGGCTGCTTTTTCAATTGAACCATCTAAAATGGCATCAATTATAGCTCTTGTGTCTTTAATAGATATTCGTTTACCAGTTCCATTCCAACCGGTATTTACCATGTATGCAGTAGCTTTATTTTCCTCCATCTTTTTAACTAACTCTTCCCCGTATTTTGTTGGATGTAAAGTTAAAAAAGCTTTTCCAAAACAAGCTGAAAACGTTGGTTCTGGTTGCGTAACCCCCCTCTCAGTTCCTGCTAATTTTGCTGTAAACCCGGATAAAAAATAATATTTAGTTTGTTCAGGCGTTAATTTTGAAACTGGTGGCATCACCCCAAAAGCATCTGCAGTTAAAAAGATAACTTTATTAGCATGACCTGCTTTTGAAATTGGTTTTACAATATTGTCTATATGATAAATAGGATAAGAAACACGGGTGTTTTGAGTCACAGAACCATCTTTGAAATCTATTTTACCATGGATATCAACGGTAACATTTTCTAGTAAAGCATCTTTTTTTATGGCTTTAAAAATATCAGGTTCGTTTGCTGCACTTAAATCAATAGTTTTTGCATAGCAGCCACCTTCAAAATTAAATACGCCATCATTATCCCAACCATGTTCGTCATCACCAATTAATTCGCGTTTTGGATCCGTTGATAAGGTTGTTTTTCCTGTTCCAGAAAGTCCGAAGAAAACAGCTACATCACCATTTGCACCTTTATTTGCAGAACAATGCATTGATGAAATTCCTTGTAAAGGTAAATAGTAATTCATTAAGGCGAAAAGTCCTTTCTTCATTTCTCCACCATACCAAGTCCCACCAATTAATTGAATTTTTTCAGATAAGTTAAAGGCAACGTACACTTCCGAATTTAATCCGTGTGCAGCGTAGTCTTTAAAAGATGTTTTAGAACCATTCATCACTACAAAATCTGGTTCGCCAAAATTTGCTAATTCTTCTTTGGTTGGTCTGATGAACATATTTGTTACAAAATGCGCTTGCCAAGCCACTTCCATAATGAAACGAACTTTTAATCGCGTATTTTCATTTGCACCACAAAATGCATCTACAACAAAAAGTCTTTTTTCAGATAATTGAGAAGCGGTAGTTTCTTTTAAGGCATTCCAAGTTTCAGTTGAAATAGGTTTATTATCGTTCACAGCTTTTTCAGAATTCCACCAAATGGTATTTTCTGTAGTGCTATCTTTTACTATATATTTGTCTTTAGGAGAACGACCTGTAAATTCACCCGTCATTACATTAACAGCTCCAAGTTCTGTTAATTGTCCTTTTTCATAACCTTTTAGGTTGTCATTTAACTCTTCGTTATAAAGTAAATCGTATGAGGGGTTATATACGATTTCAGTAACATTTTTGATTCCATATTTTTCTAACGAAATCGATTTCGTAAATTGAGCGTAGGTATCCATAAAATTATTAGTTATGTTGCTTTTATTTAAAGTGCAAAATTAAACAATAATTTGACAATTACGCGGTTTCTGTTATTTTTTCGTCAAAATAGCGTAAAATAAATACCCCCAAGAAAGGATAAGAAGTATACCTCCTATTGGTGTTATAGGCCCAATTAGTTTTGTTTTAATTCCAGTTAAGCCATTAGTTGTTAGTACATAAATGGAACCTGAAAAAAATAATACACCCGTTAAAGTTAAATAAAACACAATTGTTTTTTCCTTTAATGTAATAATTTGTGTCGCTCCAATAAATAATAAAAACAACGCGTGATACATTTGATATTTCACACCCGTTTCAAAAGAATTTAATTGTTCAACAGTAAGTGTTTTTTTTAAGGCATGCGCTCCAAAAGCTCCAAATATAATAGCTAAAAAGCCCAAAGTACAAGCTACAAGTAGAATTTTCTTTTCCATAGATAGTGTTTTATCTCTTCACAAATATAATAAACTTAAAACCAAGTTTTTTTATAAATGCTTGTTTTTATTTTTTAGAAATACAACATTTCATTACCTTCGTGTGATATACATAGTAAAATGAGAAAGATATTAATTATAGGAGCAGGTCGATCTGCCTCTTCACTTATAAAATATTTATTAGATAAATCAGAAGCTGAAAATTTGATACTTACAATAGCTGATTTATCCAAAGCATTAGCCAATAAGAAAACGGAAAATCATAAAAATGCGCGTGCCATTTCTTTTGATGTTTGTAATGACGAACAGCGTAAAAAAGAAATTCAACAAGCGGATATTGTAATTTCTATGTTGCCAGCTCATCTTCATGTTGAGGTAGCCAAAGACTGTGTTTTCTATAAAAAAAATATGATTACGGCTTCGTACATTAGTGAAGAAATGAAAAGTTTAGATTCTCAAGCTAAAGAAAACCAAATTGTATTGATGAATGAAATTGGTTTAGATCCAGGAATAGACCACATGAGTGCCATGAAAATTATGGACGAAATTAAAAGTAAAGGCGGAAAAATTATTCTTTTCGAATCTTTTTGTGGAGGATTAGTGGCTCCTGAAAGCGATACCAATTTGTGGAATTATAAATTCACATGGAATCCAAGAAATGTCGTTTTAGCGGGTCAAGGCGGAGCGGCAAAATTCATACAAGAAGGCACTTATAAATACATTCCTTATCATAAATTATTTAGAAGAACCGAATTTTTAGAAGTAGAAGAATTTGGACGATTTGAAGCTTACGCAAACAGAGATTCTTTGAAATATAGAGAGATTTATGGTTTAGAGGCAATAGATACTTGTTATCGTGGAACCATAAGAAGAGTAGGTTTTTCAAAAGCTTGGGACGTTTTTGTGCAATTAGGAATGACAGATGACACCTATATTATTGATGATTCTGAACAAATGAGTAACCGAGATTTTGTGAATTTATTCTTACCTTATCACCCAACGGACTCTGTTGAAATTAAATTCAGACATCAATTAAAAATTGATCAAGACGATGTAATTTGGGACAAACTTTTAGAGTTAGATTTATTTAGTAAATCTGTAGTTACGGGTTTAAAAAATGCCACTCCAGCGCAAATGTTAGAAAAAATACTATCGTATAAATGGACCTTGCAACCAGAAGATAAAGATATGATTGTGATGTATCATAAAATAGGTTACGAAATTAATGGTGAGCAGAAACAAATTGATTCCACGATGGTGTGTTTAGGAGACGATCAAACGTATACTGCGATGGCAAAAACTGTGGGATTACCCGTAGCTATTGCCACGTTAAAAATATTAAATGGCGAGATACAAACAACTGGCGTGCAATTACCAACTGCGAAAGAAGTATATCTTCCAATTTTAGAAGAATTAGAACAGTATGGCGTTGTTTTTAAAGAATTTGACGTGCCTTACTTTGGATACAATTACTATATTTAAATAAAAAAATCCAAATTCCGAGATTGTTTCGAAATTTGGATTTACTATTTAGGTTTTTAAGAATTAATCTCTGGAACCTAATATTCTATAAGCCCAATATAATAAAGAAGCTAATGCACCCAGAGCGGCAACTAAATAGGTTCTGGCAGCCCATTTTAAAGAATCTTCGGCACCAGCATATTCTTCTTGACCTAACATATTTTTGTTTTTCAACCAAGCCAAAGCACGATTACTTGCATCGTATTCAACAGGTAAAGTAATAAAACTAAATGCCGTTGCCACAGCCATTAAAGCCAAACCAGCAACAGCTACGTAAAATCCAATTCCTGATTTTGATGCAAATCCTAAAATAATTCCACCCATAATTAACCATTGCGACATACTTGACGACACATTAACCATTGGTACCATTTTAGAACGCATGGTCAGCCACTCGTAGGCTTGCGCGTGTTGTACGGCGTGTCCAACTTCGTGAGCCGCTACTGCAGCTGCAGCTGCATTTCGTTGATTATATACGGCTTCTGATAAGTTCACTGTTTTGTCAACTGGATTATAATGGTCTGTTAATCTTCCCGGAGTAGAAATAACTTTTACATCACTAATTCCATGATCAGCAAGCATTTTTTCTGCAATTTCGGCACCAGACATACCATTTCTTAAGGTAAGTTTCGAGTAATGTTCAAATTTGCTTTTTAAACGAGAACTCACCAACCAACTAAAAAGAGTAATTGCTCCAATTAAAATCATATAAGGTAAATCAAACATAGTATTTAATTTTAAAAATTTAAAGTTACTAAATAAATATCAAATTATGAGCCAAATTTAAAAAATGACAGTTTGACATTGTTAATTAAAGCACAAAATTTACCCAACCAAATTAATAATTTTGCCTGGAACAATAATCACTTTATTTGGTGTTCTGCCTTGTAATTGTGCTTGTGTGCGTTCGTCTGCCATTACAATTTCTTCAATTTGAGTGGCGGTTAAATCCAAAGGTAACTTAATCGTAAATCGCATTTTTCCATTAAACGAAACTGGATATTCTTTTTCAGATTCAACCAAATATTTTTCTTCAAATTTTGGAAATGCAACTGTTGCAATTGAACCTTCGTGACCTAAACCACTCCATAATTCTTCTGCAATATGTGGCGCATACGGCGAAACTAAAATAGCTAAAGGCTCTAATATAGCACGATGATTACATTTTAATTGTTGCAATTCGTTTACGCAAATCATAAATTGAGATACCGAGGTGTTAAATGAGAAATTCTCGATGTCTTCGGTTACTTTTTTAATGGTTTTATGTAACGATTTATACATTTCTGCCGTAGGTTCATCGTTTATAATAACCGAACCGTTGTCATCAAAATACAAACGCCATAATTTTTTCAAGAATCCAGAAACACCTGTAATTCCTGCCGTGTTCCAAGGTTTAGATTGCTCTAAAGGTCCTAAAAACATTTCGTATAAACGCAGTGTATCGGCTCCGTATTCTTCACAAATATCATCTGGCGAAACTACATTGTATTTTGATTTCGACATTTTTTCGACTTCTCGACCAACAATGTATTTGCCGTCTTCTAAAACGAATTCAGCATTTGCATAATCAACATATAAGGGATGTGCTTTGAATTTTTCTATATTTAATTCGTTCGTAATATCATTAATACAAGATAGATCAACGTGGATTGGATTTACATTTTTACCTTGAATTAATCCTTTTGAATAAAAGGATTTAGAATCTTCACTTCTATACACAAACGCACTCATCCCCAAAATCATTCCCTGATTGATCAGTTTTTTGAATGGTTCTTCGGTTGGCGCATAGCCTCTGTCTTTTAAGAATTTATTCCAAAAACGGGAGTACAATAAATGTCCTGTAGCGTGTTCGCTTCCACCAATGTATAAATCTACGCTTTCCCAATATTTTAAGGCATTTTCGTCAGCAAATGTTTCGGTGTTATACGCATCCATATAACGCATCCAATACCAAGAAGAGCCTGCCCAACCCGGCATCGTGTTCAATTCTAATGGGAAAACTTTTATATTATCTATTAACTGATTACTAACCACTGAACACTGAACACTATCCCAAGCCCAAACCGTTGCGTTTCCTAATGGCGGTTGCCCGTCCTCCGTTGGTAAATACTTTTCTACTTCTGGTAATACAATTGGCAAGTGTTTTTTGTCAATCATTTGTGGCAAGCCATTCACATAATACACTGGAAAAGGTTCGCCCCAATAACGTTGACGAGAGAAAACAGCATCGCGTAAACGGTAATTTACTTTAGCATTTCCTGCTCCTATTTCTTCTAAAGCTTCGATGGCTTTTTTCGTTCCGTTTTTGTAATCTAATCCGTTTAAGAAATCAGAATTTACCAATTCGAATCCGCCTTTTTCACCGTATGCGGCTTCTGAAATATCTTGGTTGAAAATATTTTTTATTTCTGGCATTCCGTGTGTTCCTTTGAAGAAATTCGCGAAAGCATAATCACGTTCATCGCCACAAGGAACCGCCATAACAGCACCTGTTCCATAACCCGCCAAGACATAATCGCCAATCCAAATTGGAATAGGTTCTTTTGTGAAAGGATGTTCGGCATATGTGCCTGTAAATACTCCTGAAATGGTTTTTACATCGGCCATTCTTTCTCTTTCTGAACGTTTTGCTGTGGCTTCTACATAAGCTTCCACCGCTGCTTTTTGTTCTGGAGTAGTAATTTGTGCCACCAATTCGTGTTCGGGTGCTAATGTCATAAATGTTACTCCGAAAATTGTATCGGGTCTTGTCGTAAACACTTCAACTTGAAACTTGGAACCTGAAACTTGAAACTTAACAGTCGCTCCGACTGATTTTCCAATCCAATTTCGTTGTGATTCTTTAATGGATTCACTCCAATCGATATCGTTTAAACCTTGTAATAATCGTTCCGCGTAAGCAGAAATTCGCATACTCCATTGTGTCATTTTCTTACGAACTACGGGATGTCCACCACGTTCTGAAACCCCGTTTACAATTTCGTCATTCGCTAAAACGGTTCCTAATGCAGCACACCAGTTTACTTCGGTTTCGGCTAAATAGGTTAATCTATATTGTAATAAGATTTTTTGTTGTTGTTCGGATGAAAATGAGTTCCATTCTGCTGCTGAAAACGACACGATATTTTCATCGCAAACGGCATTAACTTGCGTATTTCCGTTTTTCTCAAATTCTTGCATTAAGGTGCAAATGCTTTCTGCTTTATCAGAGTTTTTATTGTACCAAGATTCGAATAATTGTATGAAAATCCACTGTGTATGCTTGTAATAGTCTGCATTTGACGTACGAACTTCTCTGCTCCAATCAAACGAAAATCCAATTCTGTCTAATTGTTTTCTATATCCATGAATAACATTTCCCGATTTATCGACACCACCTTCAATATTCATTCGCGTTGTATCTGCAGGATGTTGCCCAGTTTGAATCGCATATTGTTCTGCAGGTAAACCAAATGAATCGTACCCTTGCGGATGCAATACATTAAAACCTTGATGTCTTTTATAACGCGCTACAATATCAGAAGCAATATACCCCAGCGGATGCCCCACGTGTAACCCCGCTCCCGATGGATAAGGGAACATATCTAATACATAGTATTTAGGTTTTTCCGAAGTGTTACTTGCTGCAAAAGTGTTATTTTTTGCCCAATATTGTTGCCATTTGGCTTCGATTTTTTCGTGGAAATATTTCATTTCTATTTTCTATAGTCTATTTTCAGATTTACATTATCGGTTTTAACCGAAAAATAAGGTGCAAATTTACATTTTTATATACTAATGTTAAAACTTTGTTGTTATATTCTGTGTAAACAAAATTTCTTTACTATTTTTACAGCATAATTAGTAAACTTATGGCACAATCATTTGAACAATATCAACGTAGAAGATTAATATCTTCCTATTTTTCAGTAGTTTTTAGTATTTTTTTAGTACTGTTTTTATTAGGAGCATTAGGTTTGTTTGTAATAAATTCTGAAAAAATTTCGAACGATTTTAAAGAAAACATTCCAATGAGTGTTTATTTTAAAGACGAAGCGAATGATACGATTCTAAATGCATTTGATACCGAATTGAAAAATTCAAAATTTATCAAATCGTACGATTTTGTAACCAAAGCCGAAGCGGCTAAAAACAATCCAGATATTGTTGGGAAAGATTTTATGGAGTTTTTAGGATTTAATCCGTTACAAAATTCTTTTGATATTCATTTAAAAAGTGATTATGTAACCAAAGAAGAAATTAAAAAAATTGAAAATAATTTTAAAAGAAATGGCAATATTTCTGACATTATTTACGATAAAGAATTAGTAGAATTGGTTAACGAAAATGTTTCTGAAATTAGCTTTTGGATATTAATTATAAGTACGGTTTTAACTTTTGTGGCAATGCTATTAATTAACGGTTCGATTCGTTTGTCGGTTTACTCACATCGATTTACCATAAAAACGATGCAAATGGTTGGTGCCACAAAAACATTTATCAGAAAGCCATTTATTAAAACAAGTATTTTATTAGGGATAATTGGTGCCGTTTTAGCGATTATTGGATTGTTGTTTTTAGCTTTTTACATTGATGGTTTATTTCCAACTTTAGGAATTGCAAAAGACTATGCATCTATTGCTATCGTTGCTTTTGGTGTATTGTTAATTGGGATTATTATTACTTGGTTGAGTACCTATTTTGCAACCACTCGTTTCTTGAATTTAAGAACGGACGATTTGTATTAATCTAGAGAAAAGGAATTAGTAAATAGTGAATAGCATTTTATAAAATTTATATGAAAGAAAATACTAAAAAGCCAGAATTTTTATTCAGTGCTACCAATTATAAAATATTAATTATCGGATTAGTGGTTATTGCTTTAGGATTCATTTTAATGAGTGGTGGTGCCAACGAAAATCCAAATGTATTTAATGAAGACGTATATAGCTTCAGAAGAATAAGATTAGCACCAACGGTTGTATTAATCGGATTCGGAATTACAATTTATTCTATTCTTAAAAAAAGTAAATAGTAAGTAGTGATAAGTAATTAGCTAAACCTATTTTACTAATCACTATTAACTTTTCACTAGTCACTTTCAAATGGATTTACTTCAAGCTATAATTATTGCCATTATTGAAGGCATAACAGAATATTTACCAGTTTCTTCTACAGGACATATGATTTTTGCCAGTTCTTATTTCGGAATTGAAAAAGAAGAATTTGTAAAATTATTTCAGGTTTCTATACAATTTGGAGCCATTTTGGCAGTTGTAGTTTTATATTGGAAAAAGTTTTTTGATTTTTCGAAGTTGCAATTCTTCATCAAATTGGCTTGTGCAGTTGTTCCTGCTTTAATTTTAGGAAAATTATTTGATGATAAAATTGAAGACGTTTTAGAACATCCTACACCTATTGCGATTGTATTAATTATTGGAGGAATAATTTTATTATTCGTAGATAGATTTTTTCAAAATCCAACCATTCATAAAGAAGAAGATATTACCATAAAAAAAGCAGTTACTATTGGCTTTTGGCAATGTCTGGCTATGATGCCAGGCACAAGCAGAAGTGCAGCAAGTATCATTGGAGGCATGCAACAAGGGCTTAGTCGTCAAGCGGCTGCGGAATTTTCTTTCTTTTTAGCCGTGCCAACAATGTTAGCGGTTACTTGTTATTCGGTGTTTTTGAAAACGTATGATAAAAGTGGTTTAAAAGGTTTTGAGTTAATTCTGAAAACAGAAGACAATACTAAAATGTTTATAATTGGAAATTTAGTTGCCTTTGTAGTAGCAGTTTTAGCTATTAAATTTTTCATTGAAATCATTAAAAAATACGGATTTAAACCTTGGGGTTGGTACAGAATTATAGCAGGAATTCTATTGTTAGCTTACTTTAATTTATACAAATAATGAAAGCAGAAGACTACCAAGAAGGACAAATTTTATTGATTGATAAACCACTTAAATGGTCGTCTTTTCAAGCCGTAAATAAATTAAAATTCGGTCTAATAAAAGAATTAAAATTACCCAAAAAATTCAAAATTGGTCACGCGGGAACTTTAGATCCATTGGCTTCTGGATTATTACTAATTTGTACAGGAAAATTCACAAAAAGAATAGAAGAATTACAAGGTCAAGCTAAAGAATATACTGGAACTATTACGGTTGGCTCCACAACACCTTCATACGATTTAGAAACAGAAATTAACGCCACGTTTCCAACGGAACATATTACAGAAGCTTTAATTAACGAAACGTTACCGCAATTTATAGGTGAAATAGATCAAAAACCTCCTGTTTTTTCAGCCATTAAAAAAGACGGAAAAAGGTTGTACGAATCAGCTCGTGCGGGTATAGAAGTGGAAATAAAAACCAGAAAAGTATCAGTTTCTGAATTTGAAATTACCAGAATTGCCTTACCCGAAATAGATTTCAGAATTGTATGTAGTAAAGGAACGTACATTCGCTCCATCGCATACGATTTTGGTTTGGCTCTTAATTCTGGAGGCCATTTAACGGCACTTCGTAGAACAAAAATCGGTGATTATTCGGTGGGAAACGCCACGGAACCGGAGGCTTTTATTGAAGGATTGCAACAATCTCTTTCATTGTAGAAATTCCTTTATCATCTAAATACCATTTTTGTAACGCCGTTTTTGCAGCTTCATCCACAATTCCGTGGTTTGCTTTATACTCGATAATTAAATTTTTTGCGCCTTCTGGTCTTGGTCCCCAATGATTTATTAAGTTAAATGATTCATCTAAAACTAATAATTTTGGTATGGATTTAGCCCCATTGGTTAAAAACAGATGGATTAATTCTTCATTTTCATCACGAAAAACTAATTTCAAATCTATATTTTCAGAAGCTTCAGATATTAATTTGATAATTGGTAAAATCTGAGCGGCATCGCCACACCAGCCTTCTGAAATCACTAACCAAGTTTGTTTAGATTTTAAATTTTGTAGCGTTTTTTCTACTTCGGGATCTAATTTTAGTGTTTTTTCTAAACGTTTCATGCGAACTTCATTCAATTCCGAATAGTGTAATAAATCGGCACTTTGTTCCTTTCCTGTCGATTTCCCTTCGCTAATTAATTTCGAAACAATAATTCGATATTCAGTATATGAATGACTATTTTGTAAAGCAGATTGGATGATAGATTTCATAACGGATGAATTGTTTTTACAAATTTAAAAATAAATTATGAGCAATTGTGTATTATATGTTACACAGAATTGGAGTTTCTAAATTAAATTGTTTTTTTGATTGCAGATAATAATTATATTTGCATCACTAAAAACAACACCATGAGTTACAAAAGAATCCTTCTTAAATTAAGCGGAGAAGCCTTAATGGGCGAAAGACAGTACGGAATTGATCCGAAAACTTTAGCAGATTATGCTTCAGAAATCAAGCAAATTCACGATCAAGGTGTAGAAATTGCCATTGTTATTGGCGGTGGAAATATTTTTAGAGGTGTAGCAGGTGCAAGTAACGGAATGGATAGAGTACAAGGCGATTATATGGGAATGTTAGCTACAGTTATTAACGGAATGGCATTACAAGGCGCTTTAGAAGATGCTGGAATGCCAACACGATTACAAACTGCATTAAAAATTGAAGCTATTGCAGAACCTTACATCAAAAGAAGAGCTACAAGACACTTAGAAAAAGGCAGAATTGTAATTTTTGGTGCAGGAACTGGAAATCCATATTTTACGACTGATACAGCTGCCGTTTTAAGAGGAATTGAAGTAAATTGCGATGTTATTTTAAAAGGAACTCGCGTGGATGGGGTGTATACAGCCGATCCTGAAAAAGACCCGAGCGCCGTGAAATATGACACCATTACTTTTGATGATGTGTTAGCAAAAGGATTAAATGTAATGGATACGACAGCTTTCACATTGAGCCAAGAAAATAAATTGCCAATTATTGTTTTTGATATGAATAAGAAAGGCAATTTGGCAAAAATTTGTAACGGAGAAACAGTAGGAACAACAGTGACAATTTAATTACGAATTTGGAATTTATTATATTGGAATTTTAAAATAAATAAAATGACAGAAGAAATTAACTTTATTATTGATAGCGCAAAAGAATCTATGAATGGATCGGTAGCGCATTTAGAAAAAGAATTTTTAAACATTAGAGCAGGAAAAGCATCTCCGCAAATGTTAGGAAGTGTTTTTGTAGATTATTATGGGGCACAAACGGCATTGGCACAAGTGGCAAATGTTGTAGCTGTGGATGCCAGAACTTTAACAGTAACACCCTGGGAAAAAGCGATGTTACAACCTATTGAAAAAGCGATTATGATTGCTAATTTAGGGTTAAATCCAATGAATAATGGAGATAATATTATCATTAGTATTCCCGCTTTAACAGAAGACAGAAGACGCGAATTAGTAAAACAAGCTAAAGCAGAAGCAGAAGATGCCAAAGTAGGTATTAGAAATGCCAGAAAAGATGCCAATAGCGATATCAAAAAAGAAGAAAAAGACGGAACATCTGAAGACATCTGTAAAGTTGCGGAAGATTCCGTACAAAAACTAACAGATGCTTTTATTAAGAAAATTGATGAAATTTTTGTAGCTAAAGAAGCTGAAATAATGAAAGTTTAATAATAAATAACTTTCAATATTTAAAAATCCAAATTCCAATATGTAATAGGAATTTGGATTTTTTATTTCATTTTCTCTATCAGAGTTTTCAAATAAACCTTCATATCTAAAAACTCAAAATCAATAGCGGTTTTAATTTTATTTGTATCGTGAATTTCTATATTATATAATGCGTTTATGGCTGCTTTTGTAAGCATTCGTTTTCTGAAAAATAAGGTTGTAAAAATAAACTCAAAGATTCGAATAATTTGTAATTGCCATTTCTTTATTTCAAATTTTGGTTTTTTTATTTTATTGGCTGAGGTGTTCGTAGCCAAACTATCTGCAATGCTATCAAATAATTCTTTGTAAGTTACATCTTCGGCAACTAAAATAAAGCGTTCGCCAGAAATGGTGCTTTTCATTAAAGTCGTCATCGCTTTTACAACATCTTCTACAGCTACAATTCCAAGTTTACCTTGCGTATAAAATAATTGTCCGTCTTTAACATTTTTGATAAATAAAGAACTGCCTTCTGTTGGAAATCCGTACCCAAAAATTACACCCGGATTAACAATTACTACTTCCAAACCTTCTTGAAACCCACGCCAAACTTCCATTTCTGCGCCAAATTTCGAAATAGAATAATCGCTTCTTACGACTTCATTGTTTCTTTCAGTTTCTTCATTTAGTATTAAATTATATTCTGTTCCGTTTCCTAAAGCCGAAATTGAACTTACATAGCACAATTTTTTTACATCTGAATATAAGCAACAATTCACAACATTTGCGGTTCCAATTATATTATTTTGATAAAGTTTCTCTTCGTCTTTCGGATTAAAAGAAACCAACGCCGCACAATGATATACATAAGAAACGTTAGTAAAAGCAGTTTCAAGAGCAGGAATATCTAAAATATCGGCATTAACCCAATCGATTTTTTCAAATTCCGAAAGCTTATTTTCTTTTTCGAATAATTTTTTAACGTGCAGAAGTCTTTTCTCCGATCTAAATATTGCACGAATGGTATTCTCTTCTTGAGAAAGTTGCAATAATAAATGAAAACCAACTAAACCTGTTCCGCCTGTGACTAATATCATTTTGTAAAATTAGTGAAAAATTGAAATAATCTGTAGCTTCTAATAAAGAAAAGCCATTAAAATTTATCTAAAATTCGCATTTCTAAAACTCAAAAATTCGCCCTATATTTGCATTTTAAATGAATATTTGGAGATTATGAAGCACATTAGAATTATAGATTTATTAGAAAACACAAAAACGTTACAAGAAGTAAACGCAAAAGGTTGGGTAAGAACGTTTAGAAACAATCAGTTTGTAGCGTTAAATGATGGCTCTACGCTTAATAATATTCAGTGTGTGGTTGATTTTGAAAACACACCTGAAGAAACCTTAAAACGTATTACTACAGGTGCAGCAATTTCTGTGACTGGAACTTTGGTGGAAAGTCAAGGTGCTGGACAAAAAGTAGAAATCCAAGTAACTAAGCTTGAAATTTTAGGCGATTCTGATGCGGAAAAATTCCCAATACAACCCAAAAATAAACCAAGTTTAGACTTTTTAAGAGAAAATGCACACTTGCGTACCCGAACAAATATGTTTGGTGCAATAATGCGTGTACGTTCTACATTGTCTTTCGCGGTGCATAAGTATTTTCAAGAAAAAGGATTTGTGTATGTAAATACGCCAATTATTACAGGTTCTGATGCAGAAGGTGCTGGAGAAATGTTTCAAGTTTCGGCTTTGCCTTTTGATAACACACCAAGAACAGAAGACGGTAAAGTAAATTATAAAGAAGACTTTTTTGGGAAACAAACCAATCTTACGGTTTCTGGGCAATTAGAGGCAGAAACGTATGCCATGTCTTTAGGGCAAGTGTATACTTTCGGACCTACTTTTCGTGCGGAAAATTCAAATACATCACGTCATTTAGCCGAATTTTGGATGATTGAGCCAGAAGTAGCTTTCAATGATTTGGCTGCAAATATGGATTTAGCTGAAGATTTTATTCAAAATGTAATTAAATACACGTTAGATAAATGTCCTGAAGATTTAAAGTTTTTAGAAAATCGTTTATTAGAAGAAGAAAAAAACAAACCACAAGCGGAACGTAGCGAAATGGCTTTGTTAGAAAAATTAAATTTTGTTTTAGAGAATAATTTCAAACGTGTTTCATATACTGAAGCTATTGATATTCTTAAAAATTCGAAACCAAATAAAAATAAAAAATTCCAATATTTAATTGACGAATGGGGTGCCGATTTACAATCAGAACACGAACGTTTCTTAGTAGAAAAACATTTTAAATGTCCTGTGATTTTATTCGATTATCCTGCTAAAATTAAAGCATTTTATATGCGATTAAATGACGGAACCGAACCAGGAAAAGAAACTGTTCGCGCTATGGATATTTTATTTCCAGGCATTGGCGAAATTGTTGGAGGTTCTCAACGTGAAGAACGTTTAGACGTTTTAATTGAAAAAATGAAAGCATTAGGTATTGACGAAGAAGAATTATGGTGGTATTTAGACACCAGAAGATTCGGTTCAGCGGTGCATTCAGGTTTCGGATTAGGTTTTGAAAGATTGGTGTTGTTTGTTACGGGTATGACTAACATTCGCGACGTAATTCCTTTTCCACGAACACCAGATAACGCTGAATTTTAAAAATAGTTTAGAAGTTTAAAAATTTTATAAGTTTAGAAGGTTTATACACAATGCCTTTTAAACTTATAAACGATTAAACACATAAACCAAAAAGACAATATGCTTAAACACAGTTTAAATTTCAAATTATCGCAAAAATTATCGCCTCAACAAATTCAGTTGATGAAGTTGATTCAATTGCCTACGCAAGCTTTTGAACAACGTTTGCAAGAGGAAATGGTTGAAAACCCAGCTTTAGAAGGAAGTTTAGATGACAATAACGAATCATTAGATGATTATAATGATTCTTCAAATGATGAGGATGGTTATGATGATTACGATAACGACCAAATTGATACTGGCGATATTAATATTGATGAATATTTAAGCAACGACGATACGCCAGATTATAAATATCAAAGTAATAATTATAGCGATGATGACGAAGATAGGACATTGCCTATGGCGGCACAAATTAGTTTTCATCAAGATTTAATTAATCAATTAAACACCTTTATTCTTTCAGAAAACGATAGAGAAATTGCTGAATTTTTAGTAGGAAGCATTGAAGATTCTGGTTATATTAGAAGAACCATTCAGGATATCGTTGACGATATGGCGTTTACGCAAGGGATCTATACTGACGAGAAATCAGTTGAAAAAGTATTACATATCGTACAACAATTAGAGCCTTCTGGAGTTGGTGCAAGAGATTTACAAGAATGTTTATTGATCCAATTAAAACACAAAACACCTACAGAATCGGTAAATTTAGCTATTGCTTTAATTGACAAACAATTTGACGCGTTTACTAAAAAACATTACGATAAACTATTGCAAAAATTCGATTGTTCTAAAGACCAATTAAAGAAAGCGATTGAAGAAATTGAAAAATTAAATCCAAAACCGGGTGGAAGTTACGATAGCAATAGTAGGATTGTTGAACACGTAGTGCCTGATTTTACCATTCGTATTGTAGATGGCGAATTAGAATTGCTTTTGAACGGAAGAAACGCGCCTGAATTACATGTGTCAAAAGACTATCAAGAAATGCTCCAAACGTATAAAGTTTCCAGCGACAAGTCTAATTCACAGAAAGACGCAGTACAGTTTATTAAACAAAAATTAGATTCTGCTAAATGGTTTATTGACGCCATAAAACAACGTCAGGAAACCTTATTTGTTACGATGAATGCGATTATGTATTTTCAACAAGAATACTTTTTAGAAGGCGAAGAATCTAAGTTAAAACCGATGATTCTAAAAGATATTGCTGATATGATTGGTTTGGATATTTCTACAATTTCACGAGTGGCAAATAGTAAATATGTTGACACCCCTTACGGAACGAAACTAATTAAAGAATTCTTTTCTGAAGCGATGAAAAACGATCAAGGGGAAGATGTTTCTACCATTGAAATCAAAAATATTTTAGAACGTGTAATCGCTGAAGAAGATAAAAGTAAACCCTTACCTGATGAAGATTTAGCAGCAATTCTTAAAGAAAAAGGATTTCCTATAGCAAGAAGAACTATTGCTAAATACCGAGAACAATTAGATATTCCGGTAGCCAGATTGAGAAAAAAAATGTAACTTTTCTAAACTTTCAAAACCGCTTCCATTGCATATAAAATATCTTTTAAAACCATTTTCATATATTTTTCATCCCATTTTTATTTCTATCTATGGGGCAATTTTATATTTCTTTTTCATAAATAACATCAATTATTTGGCAGAAATGTACTTGTCACTCATTCAGATTTTTATTCTAACACTACTTTTACCTATTAGCTTTTATTCGGTATTAAAAATTTTTAAAAAAATAAAATCATTCACAGAAGCCACACTTGAAGAACGAAGATTGCCTATTTTTATTCAATTGGTGCTATTGTATTTGCTTTTGAAATTTACAGTTTTAGAAACGCATTTCCCCGAATTATTTAAGTTTTTTCAAGCCGGATTTATTAGTGCTTTTTTGGTGTTTGTTTCTGTAATCTTTCGATTTAAAGCCAGTTTGCATATGATAGGCTGTACTTCTTTAACTGTTTTTATATTAATTTTTACCAGTTATTTAGAAATAGCCGCGATTAATACTGTAGCACTTTTAATACTGTGTATGGGATTTGTTGCCTCGTCAAGATTATATATGAAGGCTCATACACCAATAGAATTAATAGCAGGAATAGCTATTGGCATTTTGCCACAAATTTTGGTTTGGTTTTATAATATATAAAAGATAAAACCAACATTAAAATTACTCATTTTAGAGCCTTCTTTAAAGATTGGATTTAAACCATAATAAATGTATGGATTCCAAGTATTAAAGCCAACAGAAATATAGGCACCATATTGCCAACGATTTATTTCGTCTGAAATAGATTCTTTAGAACTTTCTGTTGTGGACTCTAATTTTAATTTTGAATTAAATACATAACTGGTTTTTATTCCAGTATAAATTCTCCAAAAGCTGTGACTATTTTGGGTGGAATTTCGCCATCTAATTTCTAAAGGAAAATCAACGCTATGAGTAGTAATTATGGTTCTAATATTTTCTGAAGTGGTGTTTTCTGTAGCGCCAACAATTTCTTCAGAATTTATAAATTGTTTGATGTTATTGTACGAATACCCAATTCCTGGTGCAATTGCCCAATGTCTATTTTTTGAAATGGGAAAATCTCTCAAAAATCCAAATGTAATTCCTGGTGAAAATGAAAATTGCTTAAATCCATCAGGACGATTTTGTATTAAATTGTAACTTAAAGAGGCGTAAAATTGGTCTTCTCTGTAAAGTGAATCCATTTCAATTGGTTTTATTTCTTGTGAGAAACAAAAAAAAGGAATCCATAAAAAAAATAATATTCTCATTTGTAATAGTTATTGTTTTTTAATTGTCTAAAACCACTACAGTTTTGCAGAGAGGAAGGGATTCGAACCCTCGATATGTTGCCATATACACGCTTTCCAAGCGTGCGCCTTCAGCCACTCGGCCACCTCTCTAGTTTTAATCATTCATTTCCCCTCGCAAAGGGGTTTCAAAAATAGTCTTAAAAACCGAGTTAGCCACGTTTTGACCTAACAAATACATTAATTTTGTAATAGCGGCCTCTGTAGTAATATTTTTACCTGAAATTAAACCAATTTCTTTTAAGCGAGTACTGGTTTCATAAGCTCCCATTAAAACGGTTCCGCCACTACATTGTGTCACGTTAATAATATGGATGCCACGTTGTATAGCGTTTTCAATTTCATCAATAAACCAATTTTCCATTGGTGCATTTCCTGAGCCATAGGTTTCCAAAACTACCCCTTTTAAATTTGGTGTGTGTAAAATAGCGTGTAAAATGCTTTTATTTAAACCTGGAAATAATTTTAAAATTAAAACATTGTCATCAAAACAGGTATTCACTTTTAACTTTTTAGAAACTTTTTCTTTTAAAAGCACTTCATTATTTACATTCAAATGCACGCCTGACTCTACAAGTTCAGGAAAATTTGGCGATGTAAATGCATTAAAATGTTCGGCACTTATTTTTGTAGTTCGGTTTCCTCTGTATAATTTATATTCAAAATAAAGCGAAACTTCTTGAATAACTGGTTTTCCTTTTTCTTGTAAAGAAGCAATTTGAATTGCGGTAATTAAGTTTTCTTTTGCATCTGTACGTAAATCGCCAATAGGTAATTGAGAGCCCGTAAACACAATTGGTTTGTTTAAATTTTCAAACATAAAACTCAAGGCAGAAGCACTATAAGACATTGTGTCCGAACCGTGGAGTACCACAAAACCATCAAAATTAGTGTAATTTTCTTCAATAATTTCAGCTGTTTTTTGCCAATCTGAAATTTGCATATTTGACGAATCAATAGGTTTTTCAAATGAAACAGTTTCAATATTGCAATCTAATAATTTTAGTTCTGGGATGCCTTTTATTAGTTTTTTGAAATTAAAAGCCTTTAGCGCGCCACTATCAGCATCCTTAATCATACCAATAGTTCCACCGGTATAAATTAATAAAATAGTTGGCTTATGATTTGCTTTCAATTTATTGGTATTTTAATTTATTAATCACTGGATTGGCATACATTGCCAGGAAACTTTCTTTCATTTTTATGTCATCCGCATTTATTCTTAATTCTAATCTACGTTCAAAAAGTTGTTTTTCTTTTTCTGTATAACAATCAGAATAAGTAGTAGTCTGATGTAATATATCGTAGGCAATATAATTTGTAGGCCAAATTTTATAAGATTGTAAAATAGAATCGTCAATTACTTGTGCCAATGCAAACATTTGTTTGTTGGAGTTTGTTGTTTCTGCAGAAATCGTATCTAATTCCGCATCTAAAACATCGCCAACATGAATATGAATACGTTTTTTCTGCCCGATAATGCCACTTAATAGCGTGATAAAATCTTCGTTTTTTTCTTTTGTATAAATTTCGTCATTGGCTTCAGCCATTAATTGCGGAATTTTTAACGCATCCGTTGGATCATATTCGTAAGAAATGGAAACGGGAACAATTTTTATTTTCTTAAAGAAATCCATATTGTTTTTTTCGTCCGAAGCCATCGCAATCATCTTTAATACTCCAGAATGTGTAGCGTCATTTCCGTCTTTCGTTCTTCCTTCTCGTTGTGCTATCCATACGGAACGATTTTCTTTCGAAACCAATCGATACATGTATTCTGAAAGTAATTTAGAACTTTCTAATAACTCTCTTGGCGAAAGATTTCTTTGCACTAAAAAATTTCTATTAAGTTTAGAAAGCATTAGTAAAAAATCTTTTTTCACTAAATTATCTCCTATGGCAGATGCCGTCATAACTAAACCATGTTCGTGTAAACAAACGTTTAATAATGAGGTGTCTAAAATAATATCTCTATGATTTGAAATAAAAAAATAAGCGGTATTTGGTTCTAATTTTTCAAAGCCAGATGTAGTAAGTCCGTCGGAACTTTTTTCTAATATTTTTTTTATAGCGTGGTACGCAAAATTAATTTGAAAATCTCTTATAGAATGTGTACGAAGCAATTGCTCTTTCCAGACTGATTCTTCAGTATTTGGATACGCAAAATCTACCAATGCTTTCATCATAGGATGATTTATGGAAGCACGAATAGCATCGTTAACTTCCGCATCATAAAAAGGGCGTATTTTATCAAATTTCGACATACTTTATTTTATATCTACAAAAAAACGAAAAAAATAGGAATTATACGTCATCAAAATTTAAAATCCGAAGACATCTTTGCTGTTTTGTGTTGTAATTGCAGCTATATCTTCTATTGGCAGCTGATAAATTTCCGATAATTTTTCTGCAACTAATTTAACATAACTGCTTTCATTACGTTTCCCTCTGTATGGCACAGGTGCCAAATAGGGGGCGTCAGTTTCTAAAACTATATGTTTGAGATCAATTTCATTTAAATACTGATCAATTTTACCATTTTTAAAAGTAGCCACACCACCAATTCCTAATTTCATTCCGCAAGAAATGGCTTGTTGCGCCTGATTGAAATCTCCAGTAAAACAATGAAAAATTCCCCATAATTCTGCTGATTTTTCTTGTTCTAAAATTTCAAAAACTTCGTTAAAAGCTTCTCTACAATGAATATTTATCGGTAGTTTATATTGTTTAGCGAGTTGAATTTGCTTTACAAAAACCTCTTGTTGTTGTTTTAAAAACGATTTGTCCCAAAATAAATCAATACCAATTTCGCCTATTGCTGCAAATTTTCTATTGGTTAATTCGGTAATTACGTGTGCCAATTCTTCTTCGTAATTTTCTTTTACATAACAAGGATGTAGCCCCATCATTAAAAACACATTTTCTGGATATTGTGCTTCTAAAGCATACATTTTTTGAGTATAACTACTATCTATTGAAGGCACAAAAAGTCGCGAAACGCCTGAATCAATTGCGTTCTGAATCATTTTATCTCTGTCTTCATAAAATTCTTCAGAATATAAATGGGTATGTGTATCTGTTAATATCATTTTATTTTTTAATAAACCATTAAATTACAACCTCTTATGTCAGAATTATCAAATCTTCCTAATACTTCAAAAGTCATATTATGGTATTTTTTTCCTAAATCTTGCGTTGCTATAAACGAACAGGAATTAATATTCGCTAAATCAATCACATTGATGCCACCGGTTTTTCCGTTTGCTACATATTGTAACGCGTCTTCTGTATCTCTTATTAGTACATCCATCCATAAGGGACATTCAAAAATACCGTTTCCTAACGAATAGGCTTGCGATAAGAGTTCGGTCATCCCGTATTCTGAATGTATGGTATTCACTCCAAATCCATCGCAAAGTGTTTGGTGTAATTCTTCTCGTATGATTTCTTTTCGTTTGCCCTTCATACCGCCAGTTTCCATTACGATAGTATTCTTTAAGTTAAATTTTTTATATTCAATTAAATCTAACAAAGCATATGTAACGCCTATTAATAGAATATTCTGACTTTCATTTTCTAGTTCGATAATTTTATTGGCAAGTTGTTCTAAATTATTTAAATAGAAACCACTGTCTTTATGATTGCTTTTTGCGATTAAATCGCTTACCATATAAATTAAAGAAGAACCATCTCTTTCTAAATAGGACGGAAGTAACGCTAATACACAATATTCTTGAATATTTCCATAAAATTGAGCGAAAGCTAGGCTATAGCTATTTTCGTAAATTGAAACATCTGAAACAAAATGCTGACTTGTAATAGCGCCTGTTGTGCCACTGCTGGTAAAAATAGCTTGAACTTGGTTTGAATTAGAAACTATTGTTTCCGATTTAAAAAATTGTATAGGTAAAAATGGAATCGTATTTACTTGTTTGACATTACTTGGGCTTTTTCCTAAATGATTACAAAACGCTTGATACACTTTGTTGTTTTCGTATTGATGACGAAAAACTTTTAAAGTAATTTTTTCAAATTCTTTTTTGGAGGAAATAGCAAAAATGTCTTCTTGTGAAATCATAGTACAAAAGTAGAAAAAGAATATTAGTTGCAAGTATCTTTTCTGGTTTTTGGGCATAAAAAAAGCACCAACATTATTTGGTGCTTTTTTGAATATTTGTTAAAACTAATTATTCAATAATTAATTTTTTAGTTGACGTTTTTCCTTCTTCAGTAATTTTTACAATATACATACCTGGAGTTAAACCAGAAATAGTTACAGCATTATTACTTACTTTCGAATTGATTACTTCTTTCCCTAAAACATTGATTATTGATACATTAATATCGCTATTTAAAGCCGTTTCAATAAATAAATTATTTTTCGCAGGGTTTGGATACATTTTCAATCCGTCTATTTGTGAGAAAGATTGGTTTGATAAAGTGAAGTTTAGCGCAGTATCTATTGTTAACTCGTCCACAGTGATTGCTGTTGGCGTTAAAGTGGCTGAGTCTTGTCTAAATACAAATCCACCAACACCTGTAATTGCAGCAGTTGGAGTATAAGTAGCTGTCGGTGCTGTAGTTCCTCCAATTGTAGGATTTACACATAAAAACACAGTATTATTACTAAAATCATATCCAAGCACTAAATATTGTGTGGTACCTGTAGCGTATAAAGTGGCGTCCCAAACAACATCTGTTGTAGCAGCTCCAATTCCATATTGAATTTGTGTCCCGTTTTTTCTAACCCATAATCTGGCATTAGTTAAACTACTTGCGTTATCAGTAAGAATTGCAAAATAAGCACCTGTTAAATCTGCTGTAATTCCAGAAATATCAGTTACAGAAACTAACATTCTTGCATTAATACTACCAGTTGTAGTATTTGTAAATAAAGTTTTTGATTCAGCTCCAGCACCACCAAATGAAATTGAATTTCCACCAGATGTAATTCCTGTATAATTTAAGTTACCAGTTGAAGCAACAATATTATCACCCGTATTTAAAATACTCCATTTTTGCTCATTATTTAATGAGTTCCCAACGGTATAAGGGAATGAATCTGTAAAAGGCAATGTGTTTATTGGCTTACATTCTGGTGCAGTAATTGTTTTCACAATGTTACAACCACCTGAAATTGTTAAAGTGTTATTTGTGCCTTCAGATACTCCAGAAATGATAATATTTCCTGTTGCTGCTGTTGAAGGATTATCACCACTTATAGTTCCAGATGTAGCGCTCATAGTATAAGTTGCAGTTCCACCACCTGTAAAAGGAATTGTCGTTGTGTAAGTGTCTAATGATAAAGTTGTAGCTTCACAAACTCTTGTTTCAGCATTTAATACAAGACTACAAGGAGCAGCATTAAACCAAGTTGAGTAGATTCTTATTCCATCAATTGTTATATTTTGAGCTGTAGCATATTGTCTTAAAAAGAATCCTGATGCAGTTGCAGGAACAGTTCCTGATACGGTTACTTCAGGAGTGCCAGCTGCTGCTTCTGTAGCTGGTATCCCTGTTGCTTTTATCCACATACTTGCATTACCAGTAGTAGTAACGTCGTATTTTACAATAATTAAATAAGTTGTATTTAAATCAAAATCTGTTGGAGTAGTTGCGTATATTGCTGTGCTAGTGTTTGATAATCCAAAGTTTATTTTTCCTGTTACTGTTGAAGGCTTTACAAATACTCTGTTACTAAAAGTGGTACCTGAAGATAAAAGACCTGCAAAGTAACCAGCGTCACCAGAGGCTATATTTACTAAAAAGGTGTAATATAAACTTCCAGAAGTAACGCTTGATGCAAAGTTTTTATTTACATCTTCACCTGTAGTGTCTAATCTAGCTGCATTTCCAACAGCTGAAGCTGTAAAGCCAGTTGTTCCTGAATAACCAGTATAATTTAAACCATTAGACGCTCCAACATCAACAGGTGCAGTACCTGCACCACTAAAAGCCGTCCAGCCATTAGCAGATAATAATGCGTTATCAGCATAGTTAAAATCTTCTGTAAATACTTGTCCAAAACTAGAAATAGTTAATAAACAAGAAAGTAAAAAGTAAAGTTTTTTCATTTTTTAGAATTTAAATTGAGTACAAATATAGAAACAAAATTAATTTAAAGACGTATGGGTCTCATAAAATTAATGTAAATTTAATAGGGTTAAAACAAGTAACTAGTTAACAATCAGTTTTCTAGTAGCAGAAGCTTCGCCTTCCTTGATTTTAATAATGTAAACACCAGGGTTTAAATTAGAGATGTTTAATTCTTTAGTGTATAAAGTAGCATCAATAACTTTTTTACCTAACACATCAAAAATTTCGACTTTTTTGTCTAAATTTAATCTCGATATAATGTAAACTTTCCCAGTATTGTTGGGGTTTGGATACAAACTTAGTCCTTCAATAGTAGGCTCTTGTGATCTAGATGTGCCACTGATTCTGCTTTCTTGAGCTACAGCGCCAATACTAAATGATAAGAAAAATAGGATGATATAAATGTAATTTTTTGCCATAATTTGTATATATGAGGTAAATTTATAAAATAATTATCAATTAGCATACCAAAAGTGGAAAAAATTAATTTTTTAGTGTAGAGAAATTTTAATTTTAAAAATGTAACATAATGTTGTTTTTTTGATGATTTCTTATTTTTTTCTTTACTGCTTTCTTTTTTCTTAAAAAAACACTATTTTTTTTATCAAATTCTTCAAACTATTTTTTTTAAGATGTATATTTGCAACTGAAAATTATCAAAAAAAATATAATTATGAGTCAAAGTGTTACAGCATTTTTAGGCGAAGTAGCTAAAAGAAATGCAAACGAACCAGAATTTATGCAAGCCGTAAGAGAAGTGGCTGAAACCGTAATTCCTTTTATCGAGGCAAATCCAAAATACCAAGGCAAAATGTTATTGGAAAGAATGGTGGAACCAGAAAGAGTAATTATGTTTCGTGTAGCTTGGATAGACGACAAAGGTGCTACTCAAGTAAACAGAGGTTTCAGAATTCAAATGAATTCGGCAATTGGACCATATAAAGGAGGAATTCGTTTTCATCCATCTGTAAACTTAAGTATATTAAAATTCTTAGCGTTTGAACAAGTTTTCAAAAATTCATTAACGACATTACCAATGGGTGGTGGAAAAGGTGGTGCAGATTTCGATCCAAAAGGAAAGTCAGATGTAGAAATCATGAGATTTTGTCAAGCGTTTATGACAGAATTATCAAAACATATTGGTGCTGATACGGATGTTCCTGCTGGAGATATTGGTGTTGGAGGTCGTGAAGTAGGTTATATGTTTGGTCAATACAAAAGATTAAGAAATGAATTTACAGGTGTATTAACCGGTAAAGGAATTTCTTTTGGAGGTTCACTTATTCGTCCTGAAGCAACAGGTTACGGTGATGTGTATTTCGCAGATAGCATGTTAAAAACAAAAGGTAAAAGTTTTGCAGGTCAAACCGTTGTGGTTTCTGGTTCTGGAAACGTAGCGCAATATGCTGCAGAAAAAGCAACACAATTGGGTGGTAAAGTAGTAACTATGTCAGATTCTTCTGGATATATTTATGACGAAGCTGGAATTGATGCTGAAAAATTAGCGTATGTAATGGAAATTAAAAACGTAAATTACGGAAGAATTTCAGATTACGTTAAAAAATATCCATCAGCAAAATTTGTTGAAGGAAAACGTCCTTGGGAAGTAAAATGTGATATCGCATTACCATGTGCTACTCAAAACGAATTAAATGAAGACGAAGCAAAAACATTAGTTGCAAACGGATGTTTCTGTGTGGCAGAAGGTGCAAATATGCCATCTACTCCAGAAGCGGTAACCGTATTTCAAAATGCAAAAATATTATTTGCTCCAGGAAAAGCATCTAATGCGGGTGGTGTAGCTACTTCAGGTTTAGAAATGTCTCAAAATTCTTTACGTTTAAGCTGGTCTTCAGAAGAAGTAGACGAAAGATTAAAAGGAATTATGAAAAACATTCACGAAGCATGTGTAAAATATGGTTCAGACGGAAATGGTTATGTAGATTACGTTAAAGGTGCTAATATTGCTGGTTTCGTAAAAGTTGCAGACGCTATGTTAGGTCAAGGTGTAGTTTAATAAGTGTTCAGATTGCAGTAATTAGTAAACAGAATATTTAAAATAAAAAAGCAGTTTTCAGAAATGAAAACTGTTTTTTTTATACTTATATCTGAATACTAAAATCTGAAACACTGAATACTAAACAATTCCATTCCATTCGTTATAAAACTGTTCTAAATACAATTCCATAAAATTATGCCGTTTTTGGGCAATTTTTTTTCCTGTTTTAGTGTTCATTTTGTCTTTTAAAAGCAATAATTTTTCGTAAAAATGATTAATTGTGGGTGCGGTAGAATTTTTATATTCTTCCTTAGTCATTGATAAATTTGGTAAAATTTCAGGGTTATAAATTGCTCTATTTTTAAATCCACCATAATTAAACGTTCTGGCAATTCCAATAGCGCCAATCGCATCTAGTCTGTCGGCATCTTGTACAATATCCAATTCTTTAGAACTAAACTTTTTTTCGAAATTACCACCTTTAAATGAAATGTTTTCAATTATAGCTACCACGTGAGAAATAGTTGCCTCCGCAACATTTTCTTTTGTTAAAAAATCACGTGCAACTTTTGGACCAATGCTTTCATCTCCATCGTGAAATTTACTATCGGCAATATCGTGCAATAAAGCCGCTAATTGGACTACTTCCAAATTGCAAGTTTCTTCTTTAGCTATTAGCAAAGCATTTTTATATACACGCTCTATATGAAACCAATCATGACCACTTTCAGCATTTTCTAGTTGCTTTTTTACAAAGTTTACTGTGTTTTCTAGTATTGACATTTTAGTATGGATAAAAAATTCCAAACTCTTTAGGAATTTGGAATTTATATTTTTAGAAGTTAAAAAATTATTTAATTAAAGCAGGTTCTACCCATTTAAAAATCTGACCTTCTTCTGGAATGATTATTCTTTCAGAAATTTTCTTCATTCTTTCTGGTAATTTCATTAGGTAATCTCTTGCTTTTTCTGCTTCGGCGGTTAGTCCGTTGATGTTGGCAATATCCCATTTTACGTTTAATTTCTCTAAAATTTCAACATAATCAGCAGCTGTATATACACCAATTCTTTGTGCGGAATCAGAAAACGCTTCAAAAGCACTTCCAATTTTCTCGCCAGATTCACGTAAGAAAACAGCAGGCATAGTAATTTTTTGTTTCATCATGTATTGAAACGCTAACATCATTTCGCTAGGATCTACTTTAAATATTTGATTAACAAATTCGCTATAGGCTAAATGATGACGCATTTCATCCCCGGCAATTAAATTACACATTTTGAATAATTTTTTTTCACCGTATTTTTTAGCAATTAGCGCTACTCTGTTGTGAGAAACAAATGTTGCTAATTCCTGAAAACTAGTATATACAAAGTTTTTGTATGGATCTCTTCCCGTTCCAATATCAAAACCATCATTAATTAAATGTTGTGTAGTTTGTTCAATTTCTCTCATATTTACTCTTCCAGAAAGATATAAATATTTGTTTAATGCATCTCCATGACGGTTTTCTTCACCTGTCCAATGACGTACCCATTTGCTCCATCCATTTCTTTCTACGTTATCTACTCCTTCCACATCCATTAACCAAGATTCGTAGGTTGGTAAAGCTTCTTCTGTAATGGTGTCTCCAACTAATGTTACCCAAAAATCATAAGGTAAATCTTTTGAAATTTCTCTTAATTCTTTAACTTCTTCTAAAAAATTTTCTTGATTAGAATCAGGTAATAAATCGGTTGGTTGCCATATTTTTTCTACAGGAATTAAAAATTCTTCCATAAAAGAATCAATTTTCTTTTCCAATAATTGCATGACTTCAAGTCGTATGTTTTGTATTGACATGGTTACTAATTTATATGTTTTTTTATAGTTTTTTCTGTTTTTTCAAAAATTTCGTCAAACGAATATTCAGAACTTTTTAAAGGCTCATGAATTTGAAATGTTATTTTTGTTCCTAATCCTAGAGGGAATTGTCCAAATCTGTTCATTTTCCAAGAATTATTTATACTAATAGGAACAAAATAAGCATTTGGAGCAAATTTGTATAACATTTTTAATCCATTCGTAGCAAATTCTTTAGGTTTGCCAGTTTTGCTTCTCGTACCTTCTGGAAAAATTACCATCGAACGATTTGTACTATTAATGTATTCTCCTGCTTTTTTTATTTCTGCTAAAGCCTGTTTTCCGTCTTTTCTATCTATTAATGCAGAACCCCCAATTCTTAGATTTAAAGAAACACTCGGAATGCCTTTTCCTAGCTCTTTTTTACTGATAAATTTCGGATGCACATGTCTTAAAAACCAAATAATTGGAATAATATCGTGCATGCTTTGATGGTTACAAACTAAAATTAGAGGTTTGTTTTCTGGTAAATTTTCTCGTCCAGATAAGGAATACGTTGTGCCTAAAATATGAGCAGTTCTTAATAAAAAAAAGTTTAGAACCGCTACAGACATTCTATGTGCATCGTAGCCAAAAATGTGGTAACAAACTAATTGAATAGGATGAAAAATAAGCAACCAAAATAAAAAAACTATTGCATATAGTACCGATAATGGGTACGAAATAATTTTTTGCATACCTTTTTTTTGTTATAACGTTGTCAAAGATATGTGTTATAAATAAAAAAAACCACCAATTAGGTGGTTTTTATAGTATGCTTGCATAGTATTAGCAAAATTCGTTGTAGGCGTCTTTTAAGTTTTCTGCGATTAGTTCAGCAGGACGGCCTTCAATATGATGGCGTTCTAACATATGAACCAATTCGCCGTCTTTAAATAAAGCCATACAAGGCGAAGATGGAGGAAAAGGAAACATATGTTCTCTTGCTTTGTCAACGGCTTCTTTGTCAACTCCTGCAAAAACAGTTACTAAATTACTTGGTTTTTTCACATTTTCTAAACTCATTTTTGCACCTGGACGAGCATTTCTTGCAGCGCAACCACAAACTGAATTTACAACTACTAAAGTTGTTCCTGTTTTGTTGATAGCTTGTTCTACTGTTTCAGCTGAATATAAATCTTGAAAACCTGCATCAGATAATTCTGCACGCATTGGTTTTACCATTTCTTCTGGATACATATTTTATTTTTTAATTATCATTTATAATGTACAAATTTACAAAGTTTTTACTTCTACACATATAAACTTTTCATAAAGATTTGTTATCGTTCAATAAATTAAAACAAATCTTTAAGATTGTATGCTATATTTGTAATAATTAAATTAGTTTATGAAATATTACATTTTACTTTTTTTAAGTATTGCTACATTCAGTTTTGCACAAGAACTCAAAGATTCAGAAATTGAAACGGTCAATGTAAAAAGCAAACCGAAAATTGCAACTATCTTAAAAAAATTGAACAAGCAATTGTTAAAAAAAACCGATACTACAAGTTTTGTATTCGATTTATCACAAATTAATTTAAAAAATTCGGATACAATTATTAATAGAAACGAAGAGCAAATTATAAAAATCACAAATTTTAACAATGTCTTTTCTAAAAAAAATCTGATAGAAAATAAAAACAATTGGTTTTCTAATTTTAAAGAAATTTTTAAAGTATATTCTTCAGAAGAATCACCAATTGGATGGCTTTCTGGTTTTCCAATTCGAAAAAATTTAACTACTGCCGAATTAGACTTTTTTATTCATCCAAACGGATATGAATTTACAAGAGAATGGTTAGATAATGATGAGTTATTGGTAACTTTTGAATCAAAAGGATTTTATAAAGGCAATTTTATTGTGGATAAAAATTACAATTTATTGCAATTAAATTATGAAACTCAAGAGCCTTATCCGTTCTTTTATTCCAGTGAAGAAAATATTGGTAAAAATCATAAATTCACCTCAAACTGGATATATCAAAGGGAAAAAGTTGCAATGAATTTTGAAATTGTGAAAAATAAAATGATTCTAAAATCGTTATTTATTGAAGAAAAATTACGAGATTTTACATTTAAACGATTTGATGAAAAAGGCGTTATTTTTACAGATGTAAATCAGTTTTACACGAATATAAAATTGGTAAACAAGAAGTTTTCGAAAGAATAATTAAAAAATTCGTTTAAATAAAGCTTTAATAAATAGCCCTTTTGGGCACATCCAAATAACTTGTAAATCTTCCCAAATAGATGTTTCTTCATCTAAGAATTTGAAAATTAATGGCGCTCTCCCTGTTTTAAACATACTCGAAAAAATGGTGCTTCCATATTGATTGGTTTGATATAAAATGTCAATTAATAACAAATCGTAAAACCAAAATTTGTTGATTTTATGAAACTTTGTAAAATCTTGTTTTGTTTGTAAAAATCTAACCAATTCTCTTGATTTTTTTACCGAATTTTTAAACGTATAACCCGTGCTGGCTTTGCTCCATCCACCAGCCGAACCAATATTTATTATGTTTTTGCTGTTATTTTTCCAAAAAGGAAAACAAGTCATTGGAATATTACCTTGTTCTTTTTCTACGATTTCAAATTCGGTAATACCTAGTTTTTTAATGTAGTTTTCAATTTCAGTTTCGTATGCTTCTTTTGAAAGTACATCTTTCGAAAATAAAGTATATTCTAATAATGCTTCGGTTGAAGAAGTAGGTAATACATACATAAATCGTGTATTTCCTTTTTGATCTACTGAAAAATCCATAAAAGTTGGACAATCTTCTGTAAAAATAGCTTCCTTGCTTTTGATAAACCAACCGATAAAATGTTGCTGAACTAATGGAAATTTAGCTTGAGATTTTACAAATTCAGGATTGTAGATACTATTGAAAATTTGATTACAGGTAAATGATTTCGTTTTAGTTTGAACCACACAATGATGGTCTAATTCTGAAAAATCAAGTACCTCATCTTGAAAAATTTCGATGTTTTTATGTTGTAAAATCGTATCAAACATCAATTTATAAAAATCCGCACTTCTTATCATTTTATATGAGTACGGAAATAATTCTAATTTATTGGTGAAGTTTTCGTTTTTAAACCAAGCGCGTTGCCATTTTTTGGTACTAATTTCATCAAATAAATTTTCGGAATCCCAAAAACACCAGGTTCTGTCATTTTTGTTTTTCGCATCGGAATCTATCAACAATATTTTTTTATCTGAAAATCGACCAGATTGAATCATTTCAAAAAGGGTTAACAAAGCCGATAAGCCGTTTCCAGTAAATATGTAATGATAGTGTTTCATTTGTTACATTCTGAAAGAAAAACCAAAAGCTGCGTAATAGCTTGGCGCATTTTTAGTAACTCCGAATCCTGATGACAAATCTAACATAAAATTATCATTAATCAAATAAGTTATTCCTCCATCAATTGAATGATTTGCAGTTGCATTTTCAGGTAAAAAGCCAAAAACTTCAATATAACTTCCTATTTTTTCCGAAATAGAATAACCTGTTGCAATGGTATAAATAAATGTAGCTTCGGGCGAGTTTCCGTCCCATTCGCTTCCTAAATTATAACTAAATGACATTTTTTCTGATAGGGTGTGTTGCATTACAAATCGAAATTCGGCTGCTGTAAATTCATTTTTATATTTTGATGACGCTACATTTGATAGTCCAACGTGTCCTATAAATGAAGTTTTAGGAAAAATTCCTTTTTCTTCCGAAATTTTAATTTTACATCCAACAAGCACCGGGTTTAATCCTGAAATTTCAGAATCAAAATTTTTGTCGATTAAAAATTCAGTGATTAATCGCAATTCAAAATTATCGTTGACTCCATATTTCCACAAAGAAGACGGCAAAGTCAACGTCTTACTATTGGCGTTATTTTTTTGAAAACTGAACCCGTTTTCCACTTGAAACATTTTCTTTGGAACTAAATAGGGCGTTTCTGTTTGGTCGGGTCTATCCGTTTGTATGGGTTCAATTTCTTGACCAAACGCTATAAAAGGAATCCAAGTTAGTACTAGAATTATTTTTTTCATATATTTTTTTAGACAAATCTAAATTTTTTTTTTAAAATCCGTAAATTTATTTTACATTTGTTTTTCAAAAATACAAAATGACCACTTCTGAAGAAAATTATTTGAAAGTTATTTATCATTTATCAAACCTTTCTCCAAAAGGCGTGAATACGAATGCTATTGCTGCGATGTTAGATACAAAAGCTTCGTCTGTAACAGATATGCTTAAAAAATTATCTGAAAAAGATTGGATAAATTATCAAAAATACCAGGGCGTTTCATTAACAGATAAAGGAAAATTTAATGCCAAAATAATTGTAAGAAAACACCGTTTATGGGAAGTTTTTTTAGTAGAAAAGTTAGGATTCGCTTGGGATGAGGTGCACGAAGTTGCGGAAGAATTAGAACACATTCAGTCTGAAAAATTAATCAATCAGTTGGATCAATTTTTAAATTTTCCAAGTTTTGATCCGCACGGGGATCCTATTCCGAATGCAAAAGGAGAAATAATAAAAATAGAAAAGCAATTGGTTTCTGAAATCGAAGTTGGTAGAACCATCACCTGTGTGGGCGTAAAAGACACTTCTGTTGATTTTTTACAATATTTAAACAAACAAAACATTTCATTAGGTACAAAAATGAAGGTATTAGACAAAGAACCATTTGATGGAACTCTTAAAATTGAAGTGAATTCAAATATTTTAGTTATTTCAGATAAAATTGCGAATAATTTATATGTAAAATAAAATATATGTATCAAGATTTAATAAACTATTTAGAAGGAATTGATCCTATTTTAGCTGCTTTTTATGCTACTATGTTTACGTGGTTGGTTACTGCTGCCGGGGCATCTTTGGTCTTCTTTTTTAAAACTATGAATCGTGCCGTTTTGGATGGAATGTTGGGTTTTACAGGCGGAGTTATGGTTGCGGCAAGTTATTGGAGTTTGCTGGCGCCAGCTATAGAAATGAGTGAAGGTGAAGGTTTTGCAAAAGTAATTCCAGCCGCTTCTGGGTTTTTAATGGGCGCGTTGTTTTTATTTGCTTTAGATAAAACTTTACCTCATTTGCATATAAATTTTAAAGAAACAGAAGGAATAAAATCGCCTTGGCAACGGACAACTTTATTGGTTTTAGCTATCACTTTACATAATATTCCAGAAGGCTTGGCTGTTGGAGTATTGTTTGGCGGTGTAGCAGCGGGTATTCCAGAAGCGTCTATTGCAGGGGCTGTTACGTTAGCAATAGGTATTGGAATTCAAAATTTTCCGGAAGGAATTGCCGTTTCTATGCCTTTACGAAGAATGGGAATGAGCCGTAAAAAAAGTTTTATGTACGGACAATCGTCTGCAATTGTAGAACCTATTGCAGGTGTTTTAGGAGCACTTGCTGTTACTTTTTTTACACCAATTTTACCTTATGCACTAGCATTTGCTGCAGGTGCGATGATTTTTGTAGTTGTAGAAGAAGTGATACCAGAAACCCAACAAGATAAAAATACCGATATTGCCACCTTAGGATTTATTGCAGGATTTATTGTAATGATGAGTTTAGATGTGGCTTTGGGTTAATATTCACTACAATCTTTAATTTCAATATTGGCTAATTTAAATTAAAAATCTAAATAAGATAGTTATAGTTTTATACCTAAAGAAATATAGAAAGTTCGTCCCTCTCCTGGAAGAATTCCAGGTCCTGGATATCCTCCTGCTCTTCTTGTAGCATAGTTTTTATCCAAAAGATTGTTCACTCCCGCTCTTACATTGTAATGTTTTAGGAATTTATATTCTGACGAAAAATCCATTACTTGATATTGTTCTAATAGGCCCGTTACTCCGTTTGAAGATGGTGCAACAGTGTTGTTAGCATCCGTAAAAATTTTACCTGACATTCTGTATTGTAATGTGGTAGAAAAGTTAGTATTTCCCCAAGAAAGACCAAAATTATGAATGTATCTAGGAGCATTTTCAACTCTATTTCCTGAAAGATTAGTTTCTGTTATTGTTACATTTGGTGCTGAACCTGTAGCACTAAAAATACTAAAATCAGTATAACGGCTATCAATAAAACTAATAGATGCGAAAAGATCAAGGTTGCCGTATGGTTGTTCAATTTGGAAGAAACGAGTTATATTTATATTAAAAAAGCCTTCAATTCCTTTGTTTATGGTTTCTCCTAAATTTGTCCTGAATAAGAAAGTTCCTTTAGTGGGATCATCATTAATAAATTGTTTAACACCACCAATTCTATTATTGTAACTTAAATAAAATAAACTAAAATCAAAATTTAAATAGTTTTTATATGTTCCTCTAAAACCTAAATCAGCATTAAAACCGCTTGCATCTTTTAAATTAGGATCAATTACATCAGTTACTGCTGGTGGGGTAATGTCTGAAAATAAGACGGGTCTAAATGCTTGAGTAATATTGGCATAAATATTAGTAGTAATAAATTTATATTCTAACCCTAATCCAAATAAAGGTTGGTTTCTTGATGTACTTTTAACAGGCATTATAATGTCATTACCACTGCTAATACCAAATCTTCCTTCTCCTGTGTTTTTAATATATTCATAACGAACTCCTGGAGTAAAACTAAATTTTTCAGATACTTTAAATTGATTTTCAGCAAAAACAGCCACATTTTCTGTAGTAAAATTTAAATCTCTTCCAAATCTTCCGTCAATTGACAAATCAAAATCAGCACCAGTTGTTCCTTTGCCATCTTGAACTCGTTGTGTATTGGCTTTGTAAAGTCGCGCTCCGAAAGCAAGATTATTATCTGTTTTACCTAGTTTGTATTTTAAGATATTTCGATTTTCAATACCGAAATTTTTATAATAATCACGGTCAACTCGTCTGTTTGCAAAATCATTATTGCCAGAATTTATTACATCTTCAATATTTGGAGTAGCAGTAAATCCAACGCTATTACGCTCACCTATAAGTCCAAAAAATTTGGTATTGGATGAAAAACGATTGTTGACTTTAGTGTCAAAATTAATAGCAAATACATTCCAAGGTGTGCCAAACCAGTTTCTTTCTCTATAAGATTGTTGTGGGTTATTTTTAAATTGATTATCAGTTAATCCTCCGGCTTGTTGCATTTTGTAATCCATATTCGTATATTCTGCAGTAAGCTTGGTTTTTTCTGTAAAATGGTAAGCTATGAAAGCGTGTGTATTTCTAACGGAATACTCACTGTTGTCTCTCCAGCCATCACCACTTCGGGAATGATTATAGATGTAATAAGAAAATTTTTTGTATTTTCCACCAATGGCATTAAAGCTACTCATTAAACCGTAACTACCTACTGTATTTTGTGATTCAAACGAAAATAGTTTTTTAGTTTCTCTTTTTAAAACGTAGTTTAACATCCCGCCAAATTGAGGTCCAAACTGAAGGGCAGATCCACCTCGAACTAATTCTATTGTTTCCACAGCCTCTAATGGTGGATTATAATACGCTTCTGGATACCCAAATATATCGGATGAAATGTCGTATCCATTTTGTCGGGTATTCAATTCCCAACTTCTATTTGGACTTAGACCGCGAACGCCCACATTAATTTGGATTCCGGACCCTTCATTTTCCCAAATGGTAACTCCTGGGACTCTTGAAAAAATTTCTCTGGCGTTGTTAGTGGTAAAATTTCCATTAATATTAGAAAGTCTTAAAACTTCATTTTTCTTACCTGAAAAAAGAATATTTTCTTTTATTTCTGGCATTCTTTCCGGACTTTGTTGTTTTGTTTTAATCACAACAGGTTCTATTTTATAGATGGTATCGGCGCTTTTAATTTTTTGGTTTTGACTTATTGAAACAACACTAATTAAAGTGGTGATAATTACAAATACTTTTCTCATTTTTATTTAGATTAATTCTAGACAACAAAATTAATTACTTAATTTTATTTAGACAAATTATAAATAAAAACTTTTTAAGGAATTTAAACTTTTAAATATTTATAAATATTTAGGGTAAATTTTAGCATAAAATCAAATTTAATTGTTAATATTTATCAAATTAAATTTAATTAAGAACATTTTTTTAAATATTAAAAATGTAAAAATTCGATTTTTTTTGAATTAGAACTATTAATGACAACTGCAGTCATCTCCACAACCTTTTTTATTGGCTTTTTTCTTCCAAAAGAATTTTTTAAATAAAAAACCAACAGCTAAAGCCAAACAGATATATGTTAAAATTTCTTGCAAATTCATAAATTCCAATTTTATTAATTTCTTAAATCGGTGTTTTTCAAAAACTATTTCAAGCATTGATAAGCAATTAGTGCAACCAAATAAGCAAATCCGCTCATAAAAACCAGTTGAATAATAGGCCATTTCCAGGAGTTGGTTTCTTTTTTTACAATAGCAAGTGTGCTTACGCATTGCATCGCAAATGCATAAAATAAAAGTAATGAAATTCCGGTGGCGAAATTAAATATCTTATTTCCTTTAGCGTCAATGTCTTCTGCCATTTTCATTTTTATAGTAGCTTCTTCTTCGCTCTGATTTCCTACACTATATATGGTGGCAAGTGTTCCAACAAATACTTCTCTGGCTGCAAAAGAACTTACAACAGCAATTCCAATTTTCCAATCGTATCCTAATGGTTTTATGGCTGGCTCAATGGTTTTTCCCATAATCCCAATGTAGGAATTTTCTAATTTGTAGGCAGAAACATTATTTTCAATCACAGAAGGATTTATTTTTTTTGGGCTAGAATATACTTGCTTTTCAACGATTTCTTGTGCGTTATTAAAATTTTCTCCAGGTCCGTGTGAGCCTAAAAACCATAAAATTACTGATAAAGCTAAAATTATTTTTCCAGCTCCCGTTACAAATGCTTTTGTTTTTTCAAGAACATTTAGGGCTACATTTTTTAATAGAGGCACTTTATAACTCGGCATTTCTACAATAAAATATGATTTGCATTTTAATTTTAGTGCCTTATTTAGCAAATATGCCGATCCAATTGCCACCACAAAAGCCAATAAATATAACGCCATTAAGGTTAAACCTTGTAAACTGAACCCTAAAAACCGTTTTTCTGGAATGATTAATGAAATTAATATGGCGTAAACTGGTAATCTTGCGGAACAAGTAATAAAAGGTGTGATTAAAATTGTAATTAATCGTTCTTTCCAATTTTCAATATTTCGAGCGCTCATAATGGCAGGAATAGCACAAGCCGTTCCAGAAATTAAAGGCACAATACTTTTTCCTGACAAGCCGAATTTTCGCATAATTTTATCCATTAAAAATACCACACGACTCATATATCCGCTTTCCTCTAAAACAGAAATAAACAAGAACAAAAAGGCAATTTGCGGAATAAAAATGATAATGCCTCCAATTCCAGGAATGATTCCGTCAGAAAGTAAATCCGTAAATTTTCCTTTCGGAAGACTTTCTTTCGTTAATGCACTAAATTTTGAAAAAGTAGTATCTATAAAATCCATTGGAATGCTACTCCAATCGAAAATAGATTGAAAAATAAGTAATAATATTCCAAAGAAAATTAAGTAACCAAAGACTTTATGTGTTAAAATATTATCTAATTTACTTTGAAAATCGGTCGCTTTAGATTTGTCAATTTTTTGGGTAATCTTCAGCGTGTCGTTAATAAATTGATACCTTTTTATGGTTTCTTTTTGTTGCAGTTTTTTTAAATCAGAGTGCGATCGGGTAAAATTATTTTCTATTGCGTTTCGCTCTAAATTAAGGAAGTTTACATCTTGCGTAATAACCAGCCATAATTTGTAAAGCAACTGATTTGGGAATGCTTTTTTTAGTCTATTAAAATATTCTTCATCTATAGAACTCGCATTTAAACAAGCTTCTGTAGAAAGATTTTTGTAATTTAAAATTAATTCTTTTATATACTCAATTCCAATATTTTTTCTGGAACTTATTAAGGCAATTTTAGTTTTTAATTCTGTTTCGAGTAACGGAATGTTTAATTCAATTCCTTTTTGTTTCATTCGGTCACTCATATTTATTACAAGCAACGTAGGAATTTCTAAGTCTTTTATTTGTGTAAAAAGTAATAAATTTCGTTTTAAATTTTCCACTTCTGTAACCACAACAGCTACATCTGGAAAATCTTCATCATTTTTATTTAAAAGCAATTCAATTACTACGTTTTCATCAATTGAATTTGCGTTTAAACTATATGTTCCTGGTAAATCTATAATTTTAGCTTTTGTAATTTGATTGAGTTTACAAATGCCCGTTTTTTTATCTACAGTTATTCCAGGATAATTTCCCACTTGCTGATTTAATCCTGTTAACTGATTAAATACAGAAGTTTTTCCCACATTAGGATTCCCTATTAAAGCAACTTTTATGGTATTAGAATACATTTATTGAATAGATTCTTGTAAAATATAAATCTCTTGAGCTGTTTTCTTTCTAATTGCCACTTTTGAATCATTTATATTAAAAAATAAAGGGTCACCCATTGGTGCCACCTGAATTAATTCGATAGTATTACCAGGTAAACATCCCATTTCAATAAGTTTCAATGGAATTTCATCGATATTAATATCTGAAATTTGAGCCATTTGTCCCTTTTTCAATACAGTAGCATTACTATTTTTCACAAACTTATTTAGATTGAATTAAAATACAAAGATAACATATTCCGAAAACAAAAACCTAACAAATATCATGTTTTACAATTGAACAATTATTTGTATATTAGTACTCGTATTTTAAAAGAAATAAATGAGCAGAACATTAGTTATTGGCGACATACATGGCGGATTAAAAGCCTTAATTCAAGTACTACAAAAAGCAGAAATAAAACATAATGATATTTTAATATTTTTAGGCGATTATGTTGACGGTTGGAGCGAATCCCCAGGCGTTTTAGATTATTTAATTGCTTTATCGGAACAGCAAAAATGTATTTTCATTAGAGGAAATCATGACGAATTACTTTTAGATTGGTTAGAAAATAGACATGAAAATATTAAAGAAGAACTATGGTTTAAGCATGGAGGAAAGGCCACTGTTGATGCTTATTTTAATGTTTCAAATGAAACGAAACAAAAACATATTGCCTTTTTGAAATCATTGCGAAATTATTATTTAGATACTGAAAATAGGTTGTTCATTCACGCGGGTTTTACTAATATGAATGGCGTTTCACAGGAGTTTTTTCCAAAATTAATGTATTGGGACAGAACGCTTTGGGAAGTGGCTTTGTGTTTAGATGAAAATATGGATAAAAATTCGCCTTTGTATCCAAAAAGATTAAAAATTTATTCTGAAATATTTATCGGACATACACCTATTTCTAAAACTGAAATAGTCGCACCACTTTGTAAAAATTCTGTTTGGAATTTAGATACTGGCGCCGCTTTTTCAGGTGTATTAACTATAATGGATTGTGCTTCTAAAATGTACTGGCAAAGTAAATTGGTTTCAGAATTGTATCCAAATGAATCGGGAAGAAATTAATTCCTATATTTGCCCAAAATTTAAGAAAAAATAACAGCCATAAAAACAAAAATAATGAGTGTAATTGAAAGAAAATTAAAAGACAGAAGCGAGTCAAAATGTGAAATTAGTGGCGCGGAATTGGATTTAGTGGTGTACACTTTACCACCTTATACAGAAGAAAGTTTAGCACATTCAGTTTTATTGGCGAAACATCTAAAAGATCAAGTAGAAAACCCAGACACAATGAATCCAAATGATTGGAGAGGTTTGTCTGATAGTATGTGGAACGAAAATTTACCAGTTCAAATACTTTCTTGGAGAATGTTAGCACGTTTAAAAAATATTGATACATTAGAAATGATGTACTTAGACGAAGAAGCCTTAGAATGGGCAAAAGCAACTGGTGAAGGAGAAGAGGAAGACGAAAATAAAATTGTACATAAAGACAGCAACGGTGCTATTTTGAAAGATGGCGATTCAGTAGTATTAATTAAAGATTTAGATGTTAAAGGCGCTACGTTTACTGCAAAACGAGGTGCAGCAGTACATAATATAAAAGTAGTTTGGGATGATGCTAACTTGATTGAAGGTAGAGTAGAAAACCAACATATTTATATTTTAACGCAGTATGTGAAGAAAACGAAGTAAATATTCAACAGGTAAAAATAAAAAACCCTGCAAACAATTTATTTGCAGGGTTTTTTATTTTTACATAATTTATTTGTATTTTTATAAAAAATATTAAACCATTTACAGATTTAATAGTCTAATAATTAATGCGTTAAGTATAGTGTATGGAAAAAAAATATTCTAGAAGAAACTTGTTTAAAAAAGTGTTCCTTCGCAGAGAAGAAAGTCAAGATCCTCTTTTTGAAAAATATAAAAGAAAAAATTACGGCTTAAGAAGGTACCAATCTATTGAAGCAACTGCTGTAATCAATAGAATTGGAAACATCACAAGTGGTCTAACTCCCTATACAGGAGCTTGGAATACAGCATCAGTTTTACATTTACTACGAAGAACACAATTTGGTTTTAAATTTTCAGATGTTAATGGGTTAGTACAAGCGGGTTTTAATTCGAGTGTCAATTCGCTATTAACAATTCCAAATACAGTATCAAATCCGCCTGTTAATTATTATCAGAATGTATTTGCTGACGAAGGGAATATCCCTTACGGTAGTGATTGGACACAACACGCATTTAACTCAACCAGTATAGGAAACACTACAAATTTATACAGAATAAATAGTGTTACTTCATGGAATTTGGGCTTAGGATTAAACCAATCGCTAAATATTAGAGAAAAAATGACTTGGTTTTGGTATCATTTCATTCCAGTTGATTTTAATACGGTTAGAGTTTCTCAAAATACCTACTGTAATACAAATTCAGCAAGAATATCTCACGAATACATTCAAAATTTTAGGAATAATGCTTTAGGGAACTTTAAAAACCTAATACGAAATGTTGCTACACAACCTGCGATGATGTATTATTTAAATAATCAAGCTAATACCAGTAGTGCTCCTGATGAAAATTTTGCTCGAGAAATAATGGAGCTTTTTACGCTTGGAAAAGATCCTTTGAGTCAGTTTACAGAAGCCGATGTAGTGGCAGCAGCAAAAATTTTAACGGGTTGGCGTGTTCAAAATCTAAATGCACATCCAACTACAACAAGCTTTGTATCAACGCAACATAATACTAGTGCAAAACAATTTTCAGCTTTTTTTAATAACACTACAATTACAAATAGTGGTAGCGCAGAATTAGATGCTTTTATCGATATGATATTTTCTAAATCGCAAGTCGTATCCGAATACATTTGTAGAAGATTATACCGTTATTTTGTATATTATGATATTGATGCCAATATAGAAGCGAATGTTATTGTGCCATTAGCACAGCATTTTGTTGCCAATAACTGGGAAATAGCTCCGGTCTTAGATAAATTATTTAAAAGTCAGCATTTTTATGATATGGCAAATTATGGGGTATATATCAAATCGCCTTTCGATTTAGTTATTGGTTCGCTTCGTACTTTTAATATCAATTATAACGTAACTGACCAAACAAATTATTATGCACAATATTCTGTTTGGAGCGCAATAAGTAGCCGGTATTTACAAACTATGGATCAAACAATGGGAGCCATTCCTAATGTTGCTGGTTGGCCTGCCTATTATCAAAATCCAAATTTTCACGAGTATTGGATTAATTCAAATACCATTCAAAAAAGAGCTGCATTTATTGATGCCATTTTTAATGGTTTCAACTTAACTTATAGCGGATTAACAACTCGAATTGAAGTTGATGTTATTGCGTGGGTTTCGCAATTTGCACCAGCAGTAATTTCTGATCCAGATTTATTAGTAAACGAATGTGTAAAATATTTATTACCAATAGATTTAAGTACCACAGTAAAAAACAATTTGAAAATACAGAATCTTTTATCAAATCAAATAGAAAATCATTATTGGTCTAGTGCTTGGAATAATTATGTTAACAATCCAACAAATGCAGGTTTTACCAGTATCGTAAAAACAAGATTAAAAAGTTTGTTACTCGCCATTACTCAATTATCTGAATACCAACTAATGTAATTGTTATGAAAAGAAGAAATTTTATAAAAACTACTGCTTTAGCAACAACGCCACTTTTATTTAATGGTATTCCAGTTATGGCATCTTCGGAAGTTGATAGTGTAACATTAGAAAAAATGGCGCTTTCTGCCATAAACTGTGGTAAAATATTAGTTATTATTCAGCAAAATGGTGGTAACGATGGGCTAAATACGGTTTTTCCATTAGACAAATGGAGTAATTTAGTTAATGCGCGTTCTAATATATTAATGCCGGAAAGTAGCGTGTTAACTTTAAATAATAATGCTACAACTGGATTACATCCGGCTATGACAGAAATGAAAAATCTGTACAATAATGGAAAAATGATGATTGTGCAAGGGGTGTCATATCCCAATCCAAATTATAGTCATTTTAGAGCAACTGATATTTGGTTTACGGCATCTGGTAGTAATCAAAACCTAGATAGCGGTTGGCTTGGTAGAGCATTAGACATCAAATATCCAAATTATCCAATGGATTATCCTTCCCCTGAAATGCCGCATCCTTTAGCCATTCAGATTGGGTCAACGTTACCTTTTTCACTACAAGGACCCAATATGAATATGGGATACAGTGCTCCAGATCCGAATGCGTTACTTAATGTGATAAACGGGATAACAGATCCTTCACCAAATTCTGATTATGGTCACGAACTTACTTTTCTTCGATTAATGAAAGATCAAAGTAATGTGTATAGAAATGTCATACAAACCGCCTATAATTTTGCATTAAATTCAGGAGTTACTTATCCAACTAATAACAAATTGGCCGACCAGTTAAAAATTGTTGCCAAACTTATCAATGGAGGATTACAAACACCAGTTTATATTGTAAATCATCCTAATACGCACGACACACACGAAAATCAGGTAGATAGTAATGATAAAACGCAAGGTGCTCAGGCAATTAATTTAACCTTGTTGTCTCAAGCTATTGGCGCGTTTCAACAAGAAATTACCTATATGGGTAAAGATAATGATGTGACTGGAATGACGTTTAGTGAATTTGGTAGAAGAATTAAAAGTAATGCAAGTAAAGGAACAGACCACGGTTCGGCAGCGCCAGTTATTTTCTTTGGTGGCGCTCTAAACACTAGCCCTCATGAAGTAGCAAATACGACGCACCCAATTCCTGGAATGATAGGAACTTCACCTATTTTACCAACAAATGCTGCGGTAAATGATCAAATACCCATGCAGTTTGATTACAGACAAATTTATACCACCGTGATGCAAGATTGGTTGTGTATGTCTGAAAGTGAAGCCGCTGAGGTTTTAGGAGGCAATTATGTAAAATTACCCATATTTGACAAAACGTTAAGTGATAGTATCAATTTTGAAGATGAAAATAATCAAGGTGTACTTTTGTATCCAAATCCATCTACAGACGGAATATTAAAGGTTTTGTTTTCAGATACCGTAAATACTAACGTGCAATTTACAGTGTTTTCAATTAACGGAAGTTTAATTTACAATACTGTAGAATTTATTTTAGAAAATAATAGCACCTTATATTATCAAAATTTATCTTCAGGAATGTACCTATTATCCATTGAGTGGAATAGAAAAAAAGTATATAAGAAATTTATAATTGAATAATTCATTACTAATAAAACAACAAAAAACCCCTGCAAAATATTTGCAGGGGTTTTTCTATATCTTAAAAAGTAACGAATCACTAATCACTTTTCACTAATCACTTCAATGCTACAAATCAAACTTAATGCCTTGCGCTAATGGCAATTGATCCGAATAGTTTACGGTGTTGGTTTGTCTTCTCATATACACTTTCCAAGCATCTGAACCCGATTCTCTTCCACCACCCGTTTCTTTTTCGCCACCAAAAGCACCACCAATTTCTGCACCAGAAGTACCGATATTTACATTTGCAATTCCACAATCGGAACCCGCGAAAGATAAAAATTTCTCTGCTTCTTTGATGCTGTTAGTCATAATGGCTGAAGATAAACCTTGTGCTACACCATTTTGTTTTTCGATCGCGTTTTCCACTTCGCCTTCGTATTTCATTAGATATAAAATGGGAGCAAACGTTTCATGTTGTACAATTTCAAAATGATTTTCTGCTTCAATGATAGCCGGTTTTACATAGCATCCCGATTCGTATCCTTCACCTGATAAAACGCCACCAGCTACTAATACTTTTCCGCCTTCAGCTTTAGCTTTTTCAATAGCGGCTAAATACGTGTTTACCGCATCTGTATCGATAAGTGGTCCAATATGATTTTTTTGATCTAAAGGATTCCCAATAGTTAATTGCCCGTAAGCGCCTACAATAGCATCTCTTACTTTATCGTATACACTTTCGTGAATGATTAATCTTCTTGTAGAAGTACATCTTTGTCCAGCTGTTCCTACCGCACCAAAAACGGCACCAGGAACTACTACTTTTAAATCGGCAGTTGGCGTGATAATAATAGCGTTGTTTCCACCTAATTCTAATAATGATTTACCGAAACGTTGTGCAACAGTAGTACCCACAATTCTTCCCATTCTGGTAGAACCTGTAGCAGAAATTAACGGAATTCTTACGTCTGTAGTCATCATTTCGCCTACTTTGTAATCGCCGTTAATGATACAAGAAATTCCTTCTGGTAACTGATTTGCTTTTAAGATATCTGCAATAATATTCTGACAAGCGATAGAACATAAAGGTGCTTTTTCCGAAGCTTTCCAAACACAAACATCACCACAAATCCAAGCCAATGCTGTATTCCAAGCCCAAACCGCTACTGGAAAATTAAATGCAGAAATAATTCCTACTACTCCAATAGAATGCCATTGTTCTCTCATTACGTGCCCAGGACGTTCGGACGGAATGGTTTGTCCGTTCAATTGTCGAGATAAACCTACGGCGAAATCGCAAATGTCAATCATTTCTTGTACTTCACCGTAACCTTCTTGTAAGGATTTTCCCATTTCATAGGAAACTAATTTTCCAAGAGGTTCTTTTAATTCTCTTAATTTATTTCCAAATTGTCTAACAATTTCGCCACGTTGCGGTGCTGGCATGGCACGAAACGATTTAAAAGCGGTTGTAGCACTTTGCATTACTTTTTCGTAATCTGCTGCTGTGGTTGTTTTAACTTTTCCAATTAATTGACCATCCACTGGTGAATAACTTTCAATAATTTCTCCAGATGAAAAACTGTTAGTACCCGTTGAGGTTCCGTCATTAATTTCTTTTATTCCAAGTGCTTTTAATGCTTCAGGCATTCCAAATTGTGAGGCTATTGTTGACATTTTAACTTTTTTAAATGATTTTGTTATAATTATGCAAATATAATAAATTGAATTCAGAATAAAGAATTAGTTATTTTACAAATTTTGGATTGCTTTCCATAACCATTCCGCATTTTTTACACGTTCTTTTTTCTTCTGAAGCATAAAAATCGTTGAAATGTGTAAGGAAATCATTTTCAATATTATTTAATTCAAAATATACTTCGTGAAGTTTGTGATTGCACGAATCGCAAAACCAAAGCAATCCATCTTTTACATCCAAATGATTTCGTTTTTTTTCAATTACTAAACCAATAGAATTTTCTGTTCTGCTTGGCGAATGTGGTACTTTTGCGGGTAATAAAAACATATCACCAGCTGAAAGATGCATCGCTTTTTTTTCACCATTTTCTTGAATGTACACCGTAATATCACCTTCTAATTGATAAAATAACTCTTCGGTTTCGTTGTAATGAAAGTCTTTCCTTGCATTTGGACCTGCTACAATCATTACAATATAATCGCCAGAATCTACATATAAATTTTTATTTGCAACCGGTGGAACCAGAAGATGTCTGTTTTCTTCTATCCACTTATTCAAGTTAAAAGGTTTTGCAATTGACATAAAAAGAATTTTAAAAGGTAAAGTTACAAAATAAAAAAAGGCACTTTTAATGTACCTTCAATTATTTTTTTATTTTTTTGCTTCTTTTATTATATAAATATAGGATGGGAAATGATCTGAATATCCAGGTCCTAATGCACCATTTCGTAATGCGTATCCCTTATATTGTCCCGTTTGTTGAATCATAAAAGGTGCATTGTAAACTCCTGCTTTCCAATATCTCCAAGAAGAATAATCTTTTCTCAATAAAGGCTCAGAAATGATAATTTGATCGAAAAAATCCCACGAATCTCTAAAAGCTAAGGTTCCAATTCCTTTTTTCATTAATTTTTCGGCAGGATTGTAAAGTCCTAACGGTTGTACTTCTTTTTCATCTCCTTTTGCTCCTAAAACCTGTTTCACACTTTTATTAAAAGGGCCGTCATTCAAATCGCCCATTGTGAAGATTTTCGCATTCGGATTAATAACTTGTAACGAATCGATAATTTTTTTGTTTAGTGCTGCTGCTGCTTCACGAAGTGGGCTACTTCTTTTTTCGCCGCCTCTTCTTGAAGGCCAGTGATTTACAATAAAGTGCATTTCTTCACCGTCTAATAATCCTGTCATTAGAATTTGATCACGTGTGTAAATTCTTTTGGTTTTGATATCTACTACATTATCATCGGTATCTTCAACTTTTTCTTTATCTTTTGCTTTTTTATCTGTTTCATCTTCCGTTACAATTAAGGCATAATTTTTATAACTTGTAGGTTGAAAATGTCCTTTTTGATATAAAAAACCTGTGTCAATTCCACGTCTATCTGGCGAATCGAAATGAATTACCGAATAGCCTTTAGCTGCTAACAAGGGTTGTTTGCAAAGGTCTTCTAATACTTGTCTGTTTTCAATTTCGGCTACGCCTAAAATCACAGGAGAATTTTTTTGTTCACCACTTGTACCTATTTGAGAAATTACTCGTTCTAATTTTTGAAGTTTATCTTTATAATTTTCAGGCGTATAAATAAAATCCTCATCATTTATATTTGGATCATTAACCGTATCAAATAAATTTTCCAAGTTGTAAAAGGCGATTGTATTTACAAGATAATTTTTTTTCTCTTGTGAAAAACTAGTTGAAATAGATAAAAGCAGTGCTAAAGCTGTGAATATAGATTTGATTTTCATTTCCAAGGTTAAGTTATAATTAAATATAGTTCTAAAATAGAAGCCAAAGGTAAATAATTTAATTTATTTTTTTACCTTTGTTAGCTTTTTAGTTTGTTACTAAATTGCTTGTAAGGTATTAATTTAAAATTAAGTATGAAAAAACTTGTATTAAGTCTGTTGTTTTTGTTTCAAGCTATTTTTGTGATGTCTCAAAACCAATCAACTGTAAAAGGAAAGGTAGTTGATTCAAAATCGCAAAGCCCATTGGGTAGTGTTAAAGTTATGCTCCAGTCTAATGAACAATTTGTAACTACAAATAGTTTGGGAGAATTTCAAATTAGTGGTATTTCAGTTGGAAACCAAATTTTAGTAATTTCTGTAGATGGCTACAACACCCAAAATTTCGCAATTGAAGTGGTGGCAAATCAAACGTTAGATGTAGGTTTGTTGTTTTTAGATGAAGATATCACTTCGGAACAACAATTAAGTTTAGTAACCATTACAGAAAACGATTTAGGTGATGATAACAGCGGTTCTGAAAGTACTGCAGGTTTGTTACAATCTTCAAGAGATGCCTATCAACAAGCCGCAGCTTTCAATTGGGGTCAAGCTCGTTTTAGAATGAGAGGCTTAGATAATGAATACGGAGTAACTATGATTAATGGGATTTCTATGAATAAAATCTACGATGGAAGACCACAGTGGAGCAACTGGGGCGGACTAAATGATGCCACAAGAAATCAAGAATTCACTTTAGGTTCTGCACCATCCGATTATACTTTTGGAGGTATTTTAGGGACACAAGAAATTAATACAAGAGCCTCTTTATATAGAAAAGGAACAAGAATTTCTATGGCAGGAACTAATACGAATTATTCTTGGCGTTCTATGGTTACTCATAACTCGGGTTTAATGGAAAATGGTTGGGCATATAGTATTTCTGGATCAAGAAGATGGGCGCAAGAAGGCTATTTTGAAGGTACAGATTACGGAGCTAATTCCTTTTTTGCAAGTGTAGAGAAAAGAATCAATAAAAAACATAGTTTGAATTTTACAGCAATTTATGCTCAAAATACAAGAGGAAAATCGTCTCCAAATACTGATGAGGTAAATAATTTAAAAGGAATTAAATACAACTCATATTGGGGATGGCAAGATGGTAAAAAACGTAATTCAAGAGATAAAGATGTAGAAGAGCCAATTTTAATGTTAAGTCATTATTGGAAAATATCTGATAAAACTACATTAAATACAAATGTTGCTTATCAAACAGGTTCTATTGGAAACAGTAGATTAGATTATCAAACAGCAAATAGTCCAGACCCAACATACTATAAAAATTTACCAAGTTATTTTTTTAATTTAGGTGATTCAGCAGGCGCTACAGCAGCTCAAAATTACTTCTTAAATAACAGTCAAATTAACTGGAATACCATATATTACGCCAACCAAAATAGTAGTGTTAATGCTGGAAAGAGCGTTTATGCGTTGTATGAAGACAGAACGGATGACAAACAAATTACAGCTAACTCCATTTTATTTTCAGATTTATCGGATAACGTAAAATTAAATGCTGGAGCTAGTATTAAAAAATTAAAATCTCATAATTTCCAGAATATGTTGGATTTATTAGGTGGACAATACTTTTCAGATGTTGATCCGTTTTATTCAGGAGATCAAACGCAATCTGACTTAAATAATCCGAACCGACAAATTAAAGTAGGTGACGAATACGGATACAATTATAATTTAAATGCCATTGTTGCAGATGCATTTACACAATTTAAATTTACATACAAAAAAGTAGATTTCTACTTGGCACAATCTTTCTCAAAAACACAATATCAAAGAGAAGGGTTATACAGAAACGGAATTTATGCCAATACCTCTTTTGGAAAAGGATCAAAACAAAATTTTGAAAACTTCGGATTCAAAGGTGGATTGACATATAAAATTACAGGACAGCATTTATTAGATTTCAATGGGGTGTATATGACAAAAGCACCAAATATGAGAAATACTTTTGCTAATGCTCGTATAAATAATAATATTACTCCAGAGTTAACCAGTGAAACAATTGCAAGTTTAGATGCTTCTTATGTAGTAAGAACGCCTAAGTTTAAAGCACGTGTAACAGGATTTGCTTCAAGAGTACAAAATGCAACAGAAATTTCATTCTTTTACGCTGAAGGTATTGGAGAAGATGTAGATGGAAACGATCAAGATTCGTTTATTTCTGAACTTTTAACAGGAATTGAAAAGAGAAATTTTGGAGCTGAAATTGGTTTAGAATATCAGTTTACTTCTACAATTAAAGGTACAGTTGCTGCATCATATGGTCAATATTTGTATGGCGACAATCCAAACTTAAAAATTAATGACGATGCACAAGCTACCTTAACCAACACACAACCAGTTGTTGATTTTGGTAAGGCGTATTTAAAAAATTACAGATTACCAGGTATGCCGCAAACAGCTGCCTCTTTAGGATTAGAATATAGAGATCCAAATTTTTGGTGGGTGGGTGCAAATATTAATTACTTAGCCGATTCATATTTAGATATTTCAAATATTACAAGAACAGATAATTTTTCATTAAATAGTATTGGAATTTCTTATCCTGGTGCTACTGAAGAAGCTGTAAGACAAGCCTTAAAACAGGAAAAATTCGCTAATTTTAATTTATTAAATCTTACAGGTGGAAAATCTTGGCGAATTGATACCACTACAATTGGTTTCTTCGCTTCTATTAATAATGTGTTAGACACAACCTACAAAACAGGCGGTTTTGAACAATCAAGAAAAGCTACTTTTCCAGATTTACAAGCTGATAATGCAAACGGAACACCTTCTTTCGGGTCTAAATATTTTTATGGTTACGGAAGAACTTATTTTATTAATGTATACGTTAACTTTTAATTTTTTAGATATGAAAAATATAGTATTAAAAATTACATTAGCTGTATTCTTTATGACAACTATAATAAGTTGCACAGAAGATGAAACGGCTTTGCCAGCAACTACAGTTACTATTTCAAAAGAAGATTTTCAAACCGCAGTAAATAGTACAGATTTAGATATTGCATCATGGACAAATTTTAATGAAATAGGTACTTGGAAGTGGAGAGAAAAAACCTATACTACTGGTGGTGTAACTAACGGATATGCAGAATTTAGTGCATTTAACTCTGGTAGTGTAAACACGGCTTGGTTAATTTCACCAGAAATTAATTTAGATGTGGCACAAAAAAAAGGAGTAGCATTTGAAGTAGCACAACACCATTTAGATGTTGATTCGCCAAACAATAGTTTACAGGTTTTTATTTCGACAAATTATGATGGAACTAATGTTTTGGCAGCTACTTGGACACCATTACAAGCTAATATTCCTACAAAAAGTATTGCTTGGTATCAGTTTGTAGCTAGCAATGTTGATTTATCTGCTTACAGCGGGAAAGCACATATTGCCTTCAAATTTAAAGGATCTGGAACAGATACTACTTTAGACGGTGCTTTTCAAGTAGATAATTTTTTATTTTATAAATTAAATAATTAAGAATTATGAAAAAATTAAACATATTATTAGTAACGATACTATTTTCAACTCTTTTTAGTTGTATAAATAGTGATAACTATGATGCGCCAAATTTATCAGGTGAATGTAGTGATTTGACAGCAACTATTTCGGTTCCTGCATTAATTGCAACTTCTACAGCAACATATCAAAAATATGTACCTAATGACATTATTGAAGCATTTGTAACTTCAAGTGATGAAGGAGGAAATTTTTATAAATCAATTTCATTAGTATCTGTTGATGGCACAAAAGGATTTAGTATGCCAATAGACGCTTATAATTTATATACCAAATATGAGCCAGGTAGAAAAGTATATGTAAATTTGAAAGACAGATATTTCGTTACAGAAAATGGCGCAATGGTTTTAGGCTCTTTATATAATAACGGAACGCCGACAATTTTAACAGATGATGAAGTAGGCAGAATTTCTGGAGTGGAGTATGAAGGAATTATTAAGCGTGGTTGTACTAAAGTAAATGAAAATACTTTAGTAAATAATTTAACCGTTTTAGCCACATTAAATAATGCCAATTTAAATAAACTTATTGAATTGGATAATGTACAATTTACTGATGCATCAATTGGTAAAAAATATTTTGATGCCACTTTAAATAATTTAGGAGGCGCTACAAATCATGAAATTACAGATCAATTTGGAAATAAAATTATCGTGAGAATTTCTGAATTTGCAAATTTTTCATCAAAACCAGTTTCAAATAAAAGCGGGAAAATACGAGGTGTATTAACCAAATTTGGAAGTACTTTCCAATTTATGGTTCGTACGGAAAATGATATTATGTTAACTAATCCAAGATTAACGGTTGATTTTGCACCGCCCATTGTAGGAACATCATTAACATATGACGCAACTTTAAACGAACCATTTACATCATATACAACAACAAATCAGCAAATATTTCCAAAATATATTAATGATGCTGCAATTGGAACAAGATATTGGCAAGTAAAAACGTTTGGTGGAAATAAATACATTCAAATGACTTCATTTGGAGGAACTGCAGAAGCAAATAGAAGCTTGTTTTTTGTACCTATTAATCTTACGGCTGCCTCAACAGTTTCATTTAAAACCAAAGCAGGTTTTGCAAACGGAGCTTGTTTAAAAGTATATTACACAACAAATTATGTAGCGGGTTCTGATGTAACAACAGCAACATTAACAAATATTACATCAAGTTTTACAATAGATGCTGGTTTGTCTTCAGGATATCCAACAAATTTTACTGATAGTGGAAATTGGGCAATACCGAGTACATTAACAGGAAATGGATTTTTAGTTTTTGAGTATATTGGAAATGGAAGCGGTGGAGTAACTACCACAATGCAAATTGATGATATAGTTATCAACTAAATTCATATAAAACACATAAAAAATGCCTTCTTAACTTTAAGAAGGCATTTTTTTATAAATTAACTGAATACTAAAAACTGAATACTAAAAACTGAACACTAAAAACTGATCACTGAACACTATTCTAATGTGCTTCCAACCAGTTTTTACCACTACCAATTTCCACTTCTAAAGGAACAATCATTTTAAAGGCATTTTCCATTTCGTGTTTAATCATGGGTTGAATTTTTTCTAATTCGCTGTTATGTACATCAAAAACCAATTCATCGTGAACTTGCAATAACATTTTGGATTGCCAATTTTCCGATTTAAGTTTTTTATGGATGTTAATCATCGCAATTTTAATAATATCTGCGGCTGAACCTTGAATCGGAGCATTTACGGCATTTCTTTCCGCGCCACCCCGAACGATTGCATTTGCAGAATTTATATCTTTTAAATAACGTCTTCTTCCTGAAATGGTTTCTACATAACCGTTTTCTCTGGCAAAATCTACTTGATCAGAAATAAATGATTTTAATTTCGGATAGGTTTTGTAATAGGCATCAATCAACTCAGCACTTTCTTTACGTGATAAATTGGTTTGATTGCTCAATCCGAAAGCTGAAACACCATACACAATTCCAAAGTTGACGGTTTTGGCGTGACTTCTTTGCTCTTTTGTTACTTCTTCTAAAGGAATGTTAAACACTTTAGCCGCTGTACTTTTATGAATGTCTTCGTTGTTTTTAAACGCAGCAATCATATTTTCTTCACCACATAAAGCCGCTATAATTCGCAATTCAATTTGAGAATAATCGGCAGAAACTAAGGTGTAATTTTCATCTCTGGCAATAAATGCTTTTCTAATTTGTCTTCCTCTTTCGGTACGAATAGGGATATTCTGTAAATTCGGATTATTTGAGCTCAAACGGCCTGTTGCAGCAACAGTTTGCATGTAATCGGTATGAACACGCCCTGTTTTTGAATCCACTTGATTCGGTAATGCATCTATATAAGTACTTTGTAATTTTACCATTTGACGCCATTCTAAAATGTCTTTTACAATCGGATTGTCGTGGGCTAAATAACTTAATATTTCTTCACCCGTGGCATATTGACCCGTTTTTGTTTTCTTCTGTTTTGCTCCGCCAATTTTCATTTTTTCAAATAAAACGTCACCTAATTGTTTAGGAGACGCTAAATTGAAAGTTTCGCCAGCAGTTTCGTATATTTTTTGTTCTAAAGCTTTACTTTCAGCCGTCATTTCAACGGACATTTTTTGCAAGAAATCGACATCCAAATTAATACCTTCTTTTTCCATATCGGCTAAAACAGGCACTAATGGAATTTCAATTTCATCATATAATTTTTTCGTACCCACTTTTTCTAAAATAGGTAAAAAGTGATTTTTTAATTGAATAGTAACATCAGCATCTTCTACGGCATATTCTTTAATATCATCCAAAGGAATATCGCGCATATTGCCCTGATTCTTCCCTTTTTTACCAATTAATTCGGTAATAGATTTTGGCGAATATTTCAAATAGGTTTCACTCAATACATCCATATTATGACGCATATCTGGATTAATCAAATAATGCGCAATCATCGTATCGAATAAATTTCCTTTAACTTCAATTCCGTATTGTGAAAGAATTTTTAAATCGTATTTAATATTTTGCCCTACTTTTTCAATAGTTTCATTTTCGAAAAACGGCTTGAATTTATCAATTAAAGCCTGAGCTTCTTCTCTGTTTTCTGGAAACGGCACATAAAATCCTTTTCCTTTTTCCCAAGAAAAGGCCAAACCTACTAATTCTGAATTTAAAGCATCTAAACCTGTGGTTTCTGTATCAAAACAAACGGAAGTTTGATTCAATAAATTTTGTATGAACATTTTTGTAGGTAAATCGCCCTGAACGTTTTGATAAAAATGTTCCGTATTTTCTAAAGTAGCATAATACGATGTGTGCTTTTCGGCTGCATCATCAGCATCGGAAAAACCAAATAAATCATATTGTTCATCTGTAGTTTTCTTAACTGGTGCTTTCTTTAAAACTGGAATCTCAGAATTTGTTACTTCAGCATTCGCCGCTGGATTGTATAATTTATCGAATTGCGCTTTCATTTGTCGGAATTCTAATTCCATAAATAAAGCATCTGTTTTTTCAACATCTGGTGTAGATAATTCGTAATCTTTTTCATTAAAAGTTACTGGGCAATCTAATAAAATCGTAGCTAATTTTTTAGATAAAATTCCTTGTGCTTTATTGGCTTCAATTTTGTCTTTTAAAGCACCTTTTAATTTGTCTGTATTGTCTAAAAGGTTCTCCATTGAACCAAATTCGGCCAATAATTTTTTTGCTGTTTTTTCTCCAACTCCTGGTAAACCAGGAATATTATCTACGGCATCGCCCATCATTCCAAGATAATCTATAACTTGCAGTGGATGATCTACTTCAAATTTTGCTTGAACTTCTGGAATTCCCCAAATTTCAATATCATTCCCCATTCTGGCAGGACGATACATAAAAATGTTTTCCGAAACCAATTGTGCAAAATCTTTATCTGGTGTAACCATAAAGACTTTGTAATTTTCTTTTTCAGCTTGTTTGGCAATCGTTCCAATTAAATCATCGGCTTCAAAACCAGCAACTTCTATAATTGGAATGTGCATAGCGCGCAATAAATCTTGAATGTATGGCACCGCAATTTTTATAGCTTCAGGTGTAGCATCTCGGTTGGCTTTATATTGTTCAAACATTTCCAAACGAAACGTACTACCGCCTTTATCAAAAGCAACCGCTAAATGATCTGGTTTTTCACGTTTAATTACATCCATTAAGGCATTCATAAATCCCATAATGGCAGAAGTATCCATACCTTTAGAATTGATTCTTGGGTTTTTTATAAAAGCATAGTAGCCTCGAAAAATTAATGCATAAGCGTCTAAAAGAAATAAGCGTTTTTGTGACATAAATCGATTTTTATCTATTCGTTTGTAAAAATACAATACTTTAAATAAAAAATCTTTGTTAAATTTCAATAAATATTTATGTTAATTGTGAACTTGTTAGTTACTTTGTAAAAATTTTACAAATATGAAAGGTTTAATACCGTTGATTATACTGTTAATTGTTGAATTCTATTCGTTTCAAGCAATTAAAACCATAACCAAAAACAAGTGGGTTTTATTGATTTATTTAGTCATTTCTATCGTTTTGATGCTTTTTATCGTGTATTCATTTATGAATTTTGATAGAGGTAAAGGTCAAAATAAATCAAGTTTACTTGTAATTGGGTTGACATTACTTATTTATGTGCCTAAAATTTTAGTTTTTTTAATTTTATTTATAGAAGACTTGTCACGCTTGGTAGAAGCCTCGATTATGAGTTTTGTTGATGAAAATAGAGAACAATTTTTTAGTCCAAGAAGACGTTTTGTAAGTCAGATTGCCTTGGGTATTGCGACTATTCCTTTTGCGTCTTTACTTTACGGGATGACCATTGGGAAATATAATTTTAAAGTACTCCGACAAAAAATCTTTTTCGACGATTTACCAGAAGAATTTGATGGTATGACAATTACTCAAATTTCAGATATTCATAGCGGTAGTTTTGATGAAAATACAGATAAAATCAAATACGCGGTAGATTTAATTAACCAACAAAATTCAGATTTATTATTGTTTACAGGTGATATCGTAAATACGCACGCCAAAGAAATGGATCCGTGGATTGATACGTTTAAAGGATTGTATCAACCTAAGTTAGGTAAATTTTCCATTTTAGGAAATCATGATTATGGGAAGTATTTCGATTGGGATTCGGAAAAAGAAGAAATTCAAAATTTTGAAGATGTAAAAAGCATTCATAAAAAATTAGATTTTACCTTGTTAATGAATGAAAATGTAAAGTTAAAAAAAGGTTCTTCCGAAATTGTTTTGGTTGGTGTAGAAAATTGGGGCGTACATTTTGGCAAAAAAGGCGATTTAAAAAAGGCTACATCAGGTGTTAATCCAGAAGACTTTAAAATATTGATGAGTCACGATCCAAGTCATTGGGAAAATGAAATAAAAAATCACGAGACTCATTATCATTTAACCTTATCAGGTCATACGCATGGATTGCAATTTGGAATTGAAATTCCGGGTTGGTTCAAATGGAGTCCTGTGCAGTATGTATACAAACAATGGGCAGGTTTGTATGAAAATGCTGGAAGATATATTTACGTAAATAGAGGATTTGGCTTTCACGCTTATCCAGGTAGAGTAGGAATTATGCCCGAAATTACCGTAATTGAGTTAAAAAAAACCAAAAAAGAGGCGTAATTGCTTAAAAAATGTGGTTTTTTGTTTGATATATTAAAAAAATATATACATTTGTTTAATAAACAATTCGGTCTATGTCGAAATTTGGAGAACTTATAGATGCACAAGTGCCAGTATTAATTGATTTTTTTACGGAATGGCACGAACAGTCTATTATTATGAATGAAACAATTCGTCACGTTGCGGCTGCCTTAGGCGACAAAGCAAAAGTGATTAAAATTGATGTAGATAAAAACAAAGAATTAGCGGAAGCACTTCGTATTAAAGGTCTACCAACTTTTATGATTTACAAAGATGGTCAAATGGTTTGGAGACAAAGTGGTGAATTTGATGCCAATACTTTAATTTCTCTTATTCAAGAACAAGCTTAGGCGATTTTTTCAAAATTAAAACCTTTATTTTTTAATGTTTCAATGGCTTTTTCTAAGCTATTGAGAATATTTTCTTTTGCCTTATTGCTATCGTGAAACACAATAATACTTCCAGAAGAAACATTTTTTATTACATTTTCATAACATTTTTCTGCTGAAATACTTGCGTCATAATCTTTACTTAATACATCCCACATAATTATTTTATAACCTAACTTTCTAAGCTTGTAGGATTGCCACGGAGTAATTTTACCATAAGGCGGACGAAATAATTTCGAATTTCGAATTTTGAATAACGAGTTCAATTTGATTTCGCAAGCTTCTGTATTACTTATGTATGTTTTTGTTTTTGTTTTCCAGCCCTTTAAATGGCTATAGGTATGATTTCCTACAGAATGCTGTTTAGAAATAATTTTCTGAACAATTTCTGGGTGTTTTCTTACGTTATCCCCAATGCAAAAAAAGGTAGCTTTGATGTGATGATTGTCTAAAATTTCTAAAACTCTTTCCGTGATTTCTGGCGTTGGTCCGTCATCAAAAGTTAAATAAATACTATTTTCAGTATTCGGAATATTCCAAACCTGATTAAAAAATAAGAGCTTTATTATTTTAGGAACTTTTATCATAAAAAAAGCCATTCAAAGGAATGGCTTATGTATTTTTTTATTCAATTTCTCTTTTATATTCGCCCATCATGTTATTGAAGTTATTGAATTTCACGCGTTGTAAATTATAAAACTCTAAATCTCCATTTTCCTGAGCTAATAATAATAACGAACGATAAATTTCAATTTCTCTATAAATTTCCATGCGATAAAACGCTTTCTGTTTTTCAGATTGCGAATGAAAGAAAGTTATTTTTTCTTGATATTTTTTAATCAGTTGATTTAAGATTTTTCTCGCTTCTTCTATTTTACCAATTTTATAATATCCTTCTGCAAACGGTTCAACAGTAGAATAATATTCAAAGTAATCAATTGGCATGTTTTTCATAGCAATTTTAATTACTTTTTCTGCTTTATCAAATTTCTTTTCTTCAATTAATGCGGTCATTAATCGAGAAAGATTGTTTCTGTAAGATAAGGCATTTTTGCGCGTTTCTGGATCGTGATAAATTTTATCGCTTCCCGCATTACCCCAAGTCCATCGGTTGATGATTTTGAAGGTTTTTTCAGTATCAATATAACCCATATCGTAAGAATTTCCTTCTTTTAGTTTGGTTCTTACTGGAACTAATTTGTAAACCATACCATCTAACTGTAGGTATTCTTTCATCCAAATATAATCGTCGGCACCAAAACTTCCTGGAGAGAAATATATAGGTCGTTTCCAGTTGTTTTCGTTAAAAATATCTAACATTAAAATTCTGTTTTTGTAAATGGCACCGCCTTTTAATTTTAAATTAATTTGTGGTACAATAGAATCGTAATATTTTTTATCTACAACTTTATTTTTGATAATGTTTTGCTTGTCAATTTTAACTTTTAAATGTTCGCTTGGATAAAAATGCACGAATTGACCATTTTTCATTTCTCTTTTAGAACGATCGTCTTTTAAGAAATCTAAAGTTAAACCTAAATCTAATGTATCGGTTGTTCTTTCGTCAAATAAACAGTAATTTCTTTTGTCTCCAACATATTGATCATGTGTAAACGAAATAGGCACTGCATCTGATTTATTCGATTTTACCTTCATCTCATCAATATACCAATCTGTTGCTAACAAACTGGTGTTTACAATTCTAACATCCGTTCTGTATCCTTCAATTTCTTGCAAATACCACATTGGAAAGGTGTCATTATCGCCAATTGTAAATAATATAGCATTGGGTTCACAGGAATCTAAATAGGCTTTTGCCATCGCTACAGCAGTGTATTTTCCGCTTCTATCATGGTCATCCCAGTTTTCTGATGCCAAAAGTACTGGTGAAGCTAACAAAGTAGTGGCTAATACGGCTGGAAGGGCTACTTTAGGCGATACATATTTTAAAATATATTGATAAATGGCATAAATTCCTACGCCAATCCACATCGCAAAAATATAAAACGAACCTACTAAAGCATAATCTCTTTCTCTTGGTTCGAAAGGTCTTTCGTTTAAGTAAATTTTCAACACTAAACCAGTGAATAAATATAATAGTAATAAAACATAAAACGATTTCCATTCTTTTTGTGCATGATACACCATTCCGATAATAGCTAATATGAAAGGTAAAAAGAAATACGTATTTCTACCTTTATTGTTTTTCATATCGGTAGTTAATTCACTTTGATTGTCTAAATGTAAGTTATCAATAAAGCTTATTCCGCTTAACCAATTTCCTTCTAAACTTTCATAATTTCCTTGTAAATCATTTTGTCTTCCAACGAAATTCCACATTAAATATCGGAAATACATATAGCCAAATTGGTATTCAAACATAAATTTCATATTGTCTGAAAACGAAGGTTTTTCAATCGTTAAATAATCGCCATAGGTTTTTAAAAATTCCTCGTATTCGTCTAATCCAAGTTTGTTCGATGCAAATTGACTTCTAAAATCAGAAACAATTTCGGTAAACTGTCCTAATTTATCTTCATCCGTTTCGCCAGTTTCTTCATCATAAAACGCTTCATGATTTACACTAAATTCAAGCGGTTTGGTAAAAGTCATGTAGTTTTTGGCGTGTTCTTCACTCCAAAGTCTTGGTAAAAACGCATTGTGTTTTGAGTTTGGATTATGATTGGCGTTTTTATAATTATTGGTAATAATATATTTACCTGTTTTCTCGTCTCTTTCGTAGTTTGGCTTATCATCAGAATACGGGTTTTCTTCATCAGCTCCAGCATAAGCATTGGAATACTGAGGACCATAAAACAATTTTGTTTCTCCGTATTGTTCTCTATTGTAATACGCTAAAACTTCGGCAGCGTCACTTGGTTTGTTCTCGTTTATGTTAATATTTGAATTCGCTCTAACTGGAAGCATTATCCATGTTGAAAATCCAATTAAAATAAATAGTATACTTAATAATAGTGTATTAAACTTTACTAATTCTTTTTTCTTAGTATATGTTAAACCAAAATAAAAACCAGCTACAATTAGTAAAAAGGCAATAATAGTTCCAGAATTAAAAGGCAATCCCATTGAATTTACCGCGAAAATTTCTGTTTTTGCAAAAAACGATAACGTGTAAGGTAATAGAAATTTAAAAATAAACATCAAAATCGCTACTATTACTACATTGGCAATAATAAAGTTTTTAACTGTAATATTTTTTTGAGTTTTAAAGAAATATAACATTCCAATTGATGGTAAAGCTAATAAGGCCAAAAAGTGAACCCCAAAAGAAAGTCCAATAACCAATGAAATTAAAATTACCCATTTATTTCCTCTTTCTGTTTCCAGCTCTTCTTCCCATTTTAATCCCAACCAAAATAATAAAGCAATAAACAAAGAAGCCATAGAATATACTTCAGCTTCTACTGCATTAAACCAAAAACTATCTGTAAATGTATAGGATAAGGCAGCAATTAATGATGCACCAAGTGTAAGTTTTGAAGTTTCATTGTTCCATTCAGAGGTTGCGACAACAATTTTTCGTATAATTTTAGATGCAGACCAAAACATAAATAAAATGGTAAAAGCACTTGAAAACACAGATACCATATTAACCATCAAAGCAATTTGACTATTATCTGTGGCAAACATGGCAAAAAACGCACCTATCATTTGATATAATGGCGCTCCTGGCGGATGTCCAACTTCTAATTTGGCAGCTGTGGCAATATATTCGCCACAATCCCAAAAACTCATTGTTGGTTCTACTGTTAAAGTATAGGTAACTAATGCAATTATAAAAGCAAACCAACCCATGTAGGTGTTCCATTTGCTGTAATTAAATAAAGTCATAAATATGCTAAATTAATTTAGATTACAAAGAAACTATTTATTGGAGAGATTACCAATTTATTTTTTCTTAAAAATTATTTAAAAATTATTTGCAGAGTATAAAATATATATTACATTTGCACTCGCAATTGCAAAATAATTGGTTCATGGTGTAATGGTAACACTACTGTTTTTGGTGCAGTCATTCAAGGTTCGAGTCCTTGTGAACCAACAAAAAATCCCGTTTGAAAAAGCGGGATTTTTTTATTTCTATTATATAAAATTACTTATATTTTAAATGCAATAACAGGTCTTTTTGCGTGGTTTACTAAATCCTCCGAAATACTTCCGTTTAAAAAGTGAGAAATTCCTTTTCTCCCATGCGTACAAACGGCTATAATATCAGAATTTGAATCTTTTGCAAAATGTAAAATTCCTTTTTCCACATTAATGTCATTATAAATGTGAGTTGAATAATCAGAAAAGTGAAATTCTTCAATAAAGTTTTTTACTTTTTCTTCAGAAGCTCTTGTTGTACTGAAATTATTTGGAGTAATTACATGTAATAAATTAATATGAGCGCCAAAATATTTAGCAAAATCAACTACTTTTTCAAAAGGTTTTTTAATTTCATCTGAAAAATTAGAAGCAAATGTAAGTGTGTCAACTTTAAAATCCGCATCTTCTTTTTTAATAACTAATACTGGAATTTCTGAATTTCTAACTACTTTTTCTGCATTTGAGCCTACAAACATTTCGTGAAATCCGCTAGCACCGTGAGAGCCCATAACTACTAAATCAGCATGATGTTTTTTTCCGTTTTCAATAATTCCTTCAAAAGCCATATTAAACTGCACGATACTCGAAACTTTAATATCATCTAAAAAACTTGCGTTTTCTAATTCTTCTAATTTGGCTACAGCTGCATTTTTAAAGAACATTAATTCAGGTATTTCATGCGAAGTATTAAGTGCGTCATTTCCTGAACTTGATAATTCTAGCATATGTAATAAAATTATTTCGCCATTATTTTTTTTGGCAATTTGCGCAGCAACTTTTAAAGCATTTTCGGCATGTTTTGAAAAATCGGTAGGGACTAAAATTGTTTTCATTTGTTTAAATTTAATTACTATTTATTATAGTATAAAGTTACGATTTTTTTTTGAATTGTTTAACTTTTTCGGAAAAATGAAATATTTGTACATTTAAAAAAAAATGTTGTATATTTGCCAAGTTATTTAGTAAACAACCAAATAATGAGGCACGCATTGCGTGCCTCTTTTTATAAAGATGACATTTAAAGAAAAAGTAAAAAACTTGCTTGACAAAGCGTTAGAAGAGAACACACAATTGTTTCTGATAGATTTAGATTTCTCAGAATCAAATAAAATTTCCGTGATTTTAGATGGCGATTCTGGTGTAAATTTACAAGATTGTATCAATGTAAATAAGTTTTTAGATAGCGGTTTAGAAGTAGAAGAGGTAGAATATTCTATTGAGGTTGCCTCGGCAGGTGTATCTTCGCCTTTAAAATTAGTTAGACAATATAAAAAAAATATAGGAAGAACAGTAAAAGTAAAAACCATTTCTCAAGGCGATTTTGAGGCTACATTATCTGATGCAGATGAACAAACAGCTACATTATCTTGGAGTGCAAGAGAACCAAAAGAAATAGGTAAAGGAAAAGTAACCGTTCAAAAAACAATTACAATTCCTTATTCAGACATAAAAGAAGCAGTAGTAATAATATCATTTTAAAAATAAAGCATACCATGGAGAATATTGCATTAATAGATTCATTTTCAGAATTTAAAGACGACAAACTAATCGACAGAGTAACCCTTATGGCTATTTTGGAAGATGTGTTTAGAAATGCGTTGAAAAAGAAATATGGTTCAGATGACAATTTCGATATTATCATAAATCCAGATAAAGGAGATATGGAAATTTGGAGAAACCGTGTAGTTGTAGCTGATGAAGATTTAGATCTTGAAAACGAAGAAATTACATTAACAGAAGCCAGAAAAATCGAACCTGATTTTGAAATTGGAGAAGAAGTATCTGAAGAAGTAAAATTAATCGATTTAGGTAGAAGAGCTATTTTAGCCTTACGCCAAAATTTGATTTCAAAAATTCATGAACACGATAATACGAATCTTTACAAACAATTTAAAGATTTAATTGGCGATATTTATACTGCCGAAGTACACCATGTACGACCTAAAATGGTAGTATTAATGGATGATGATGGTAACGAAATTATCTTACCTAAAGAAAAACAAATTCCTAACGATTTCTTTAAAAAAGGAGAAAATGTAAGAGGTATTATCGAAAGCGTTGAGCTTAAAGGTAATAAACCTCAAATTATAATGTCAAGAACAGCACCTAGTTTCTTAGAGAAATTATTCGAACAAGAAATTCCTGAAGTTTTTGATGGTTTAATTACCATTAAAAAAGTAGTTAGAATTCCTGGTGAAAAAGCAAAAGTTGCTGTTGATTCTTATGATGATAGAATTGACCCAGTTGGTGCTTGTGTAGGTATGAAAGGATCTCGTATTCACGGAATTGTTCGTGAACTAGGAAACGAAAACATTGATGTAATTAATTACACACAAAACACACAATTATTTATTACAAGAGCGCTTAGCCCAGCAAAAGTTTCTACAGTAAAAATTGATGAAGAAAATAAAAAAGCAGAAGTTTTCTTAAAAATTGAAGAAGTTTCAAAAGCCATTGGTAGAAACGGACAAAACATTAAATTAGCAAGTCAATTAACTGGATACGAATTAGATGTAATTCGCGAAGGAATTGTTCAAGAAGAAGATGATGTGGAATTAAGAGAATTTAGTGATGAAATTGAAGAATGGATTATTGAAGAATTCGAAAAAATTGGTTTAGATACCGCTAGAAGTATTATCGATAAAGATGTTGCAGATTTAGTTAGAAGAACAGATTTAGAAGAAGAAACCATTTTAGATGTTATCAATATCCTAAAACAAGAATTAGATAGCTAATTCATAATAATTTAGCATCACAATCACAAAGAAAATTAAGCAAAAAACAAATATGTCTGAAGAAAGAGTAATACGAATAAGTAAAGTTTTAAAAGAATTCAACATTTCACTTGATAGAGCTGTTGACACCTTAAAAGAGAAGGGTCATACCATTGAGCACAGTCCCAATGCAAAAGTTTCTCAATTGGAATTCGACGTCTTGTGCGATATTTTTTCGGCCGATAAAGGGAATAAAGTAGCTTCGAAAGAAGTTGGCGAAGAAAAGAAAAAAGAAAAAGAAGCACTAAAACGTGAAATCGAAAAAGAACTCGAAATAAAACGTCTTGCAGATGAGGAAAGACAAAAACAAGAAATAATAAAAGCAAAAGCAGTTGTTACCGCTCCAGTTTCTTTAGGAAAAATTGATTTAAATCCAAAAAAACAAGAAGCAACTAAAGCGGATAAACCTACTGCAGCTAAAGAAAATAATGTTGTTTCAAAAGAAAAAACAGTTGTTGCAGAAAATACTTCAGACAAACCTGCAGAAACTACAAAAAAAGCTGTTGAAAAAACAAAAGCTAAAACAGAAGATCCCTCAGTTCAACCACAAGAATTTAATGTGGATGGCACACCTATTGAAGTTCGTTTAGATACTCAATACACCAAACTTTCAGGAGCTACTTTCACGGGTCAAACAATTGATTTATCTCAATTTAATAAACCTAAGAAAAAGAAAGAAGAAATAAAAAAACCAGGAACTCCAGGTGCTGCTGTAAGTAAACCAGGAACTCCAGGAACTCCAGGAACTCCAGGTTCAGCAGCTAATAAAAGAAAAAGAATTGTTAAGCCAGGAACGCCAAACACAGGTGGTACTACAGGAAATACACAAGGTGGAGGTCAAGGTGGTTTTGTAAAAAGACCCTACCAAGGCGGACAAGGTGGACAAGGTGGTGGAGGTTTTAAAAAACCAGGTTTTAACAAATCAACACCAATTGTAAAAGTTGAGCCAACGGAGGAAGAAGTAAAAAATCAAATTAAAGAAACTTTAGAAAGATTACAAGGGAAAGGTAATAAATCTAAAGCGGCAAAATATAGAAGAGATAAAAGAGATACACACCGTCAACGTACTGATGACGATTTAGCACAACAAGATTTAGAAAGCAAAATCCTTAAAGTAACAGAATTTGTTACGGTTGGTGAAATTGCAACTATGATGGATGTGCCAATTACAAAAGTAATCGGAACGTGTATGTCTCTTGGGATTATGGTAACCATGAACCAACGTTTAGATGCTGAAACTTTGACTATAGTTGCAGATGAATTTGGTTACGAAATGCAATTTATCACAACCGATATTGAAGAAAATGCAGTAATTATTGAAGACACTGAAGAAGAATTAGAATTCAGAGCACCAATTGTTACCGTTATGGGTCACGTCGATCATGGTAAAACATCGTTACTAGATTACATTCGTAAAGCAAACGTTATTGCTGGAGAATCTGGAGGAATTACGCAGCATATTGGTGCCTACGGAGTAACTTTAGATGGTGGTCAAAAAATCGCATTCCTTGATACTCCTGGTCACGAAGCCTTTACTGCGATGCGTGCTCGTGGAGCTCAAGTTACCGATATTGCAATTATTGTAGTAGCGGCTGACGATGATATCATGCCTCAAACAAAAGAGGCAATTTCTCACGCACAAGCAGCAGGTGTTCCAATGATTTTTGCAATCAATAAAGTGGATAAACCAAATGCGAATCCTGAAAAAATTAAAGAACAATTAGCAGGTATGAATTTACTTGTAGAAGATTGGGGTGGAAAATACCAATCACATGATATCTCTGCAAAATTCGGACAAGGAATTCCTGAATTATTAGAAAAAGTATTATTAGAAGCTGAGGTTCTTGAACTAAAAGCAAATCCAAATAAACCTGCACAAGGAACTGTAGTAGAAGCACAATTAGACAAAGGTCGTGGTTACGTTTCTACAATATTAGTACAAGCAGGAACATTAAAAATTGGTGACTACATGTTGGCTGGTAAAAATCATGGTAAAATTCGTGCCATGTTTGATGAAAGAGGAAACAATGTAAAAATTGCAGGACCTTCAACACCAGTTTCTGTTTTAGGTTTAGACGGAGCGCCAACAGCAGGAGACAAGTTTAATGTGTATGAAGACGAAAGAGAAGCAAAACAAATTGCAACAAAACGTGCACAATTAGCTCGTGAGCAATCGGTTCGTACACAAAAGCATATTACACTTTCAGAAATTGGACGTCGTATTGCTTTAGGACAATTTAAAGAATTAAACATTATCCTTAAAGGAGACGTGGATGGTTCTGTAGAAGCACTTTCTGATTCATTCTCTAAATTATCTACAGAAGAAATTCAAATTAACATCATTCATAAAGGAGTGGGAGCAATTACAGAATCTGACGTATTATTAGCTTCTGCTTCTGATGCGATTATTATCGGATTTAACGTTCGTCCTGCAGGAAATGCAAAAGCTTTAGCAGATAAAGAAGAAATTGATATCCGTAATTATTCTATTATTTACGCTGCAATCGACGATTTAAAAGATGCAATGGAAGGTATGCTTTCTCCAGAATTGAAAGAAGAAATTACCGGAACCGCTGAAATTAGAGAATTGTTTAAAGTTTCTAAAGTTGGGACAATTGCTGGATGTATGATTACAGATGGTAAAGTAATCCGCAGCAACAGAATCCGATTAATTAGAGAAGGTGTTGTTATTTTTACAGGTGAATTAGTGGCTTTAAAACGTTTCAAAGACGACGTAAAAGAAGTGTCTAAAGGATACGATTGTGGTATGCAAATTAAAGGTTACAATGATATTAAGGAATACGATATTATTGAAAGTTTCCACGAAATTGAAATCAAAAAGAAATTAAAATAAAATTTCTTTAAAATATAAAATCCCAATGAAAATTGGGATTTTTTTTGTTCTATTATTTTTTCACTTCTTATTTTAAATGAAAAAATAGAACATAAATTAGTAGAAAATCTTTATATATTAAACGTAAAAAAATATAATAATTTGTTTTTTTTAACTTATTTTTGAAGATACTAAAATACTTCAAATGCAATTCGACATTCAAAACACCGAATCTTCGGCTTTATATAAATTATTGACAGGAACTGTCATTCCAAGACCTATCGCTTGGGTAGCCACTATCGATGATAATGGAATTGATAATTTGGCTCCGTTTTCCTTTTTTAATGTCGTTAGCGAAGACCCGCCTCATATTATGTTTTCAACGGTTCGAACGGGTAATAAAAATAAAGACACATTAAATAATATTCTCGCCAATCAGCAATTTGTAGTCAATTTAGTTACGGAAGATGTTGTAGATCAAATGAATACTACTTCACAATCCGTTGCGGCTGATATCAATGAATTTGAATTGGCAAACGTAACTCCAATAGAATCCATTTACATCAAACCAAAACGAGTAAAAGAAAGTTTGGTGCAATTTGAGTGCGAAATGGTACATCATTATTTTATCGAAAAGCATCAAAATGGAGGCGCTTGTATTATCATTGGAAAAATTATTACCATGCATATAGATGATTCCATTTTGATGGAAAACCATAAAATAGATTTAGAAAAATACAAACCTGTCGCACGTTTAGCAGGTTCAAATTATAGTAAATTAGGAGAAATATTCTCAATTAAAAGATAAATTAATTATCAATTATCCATTGTTAATTATCCATAAAATATGAAAATAACAGTTATAGGTGGTGGTCCAGGCGGACTTTACTTTTCGATATTAACCAAAAAAGCAATGCCACATTGCGAAATCGATATTTACGAAAGAAACAAACCCGATGATAGTTTTGGTTTCGGGGTAGTGTTTTCAGATGAAACCTTAGGCGAATTCTTAAAACGCGACATGAAATCGTATGAATTAATCCGAAGTAAATTTGCCTACTGGGATGATATTATTATTGCGAGAGATGCTGAATCCGTGACTATTGCTGGAAATGGTTTTTGCGGTTGTTCCAGAAAAACACTACTTCAATTACTGCAACAACGTTGTGTAGAAGAAGGTGTGAATTTGCATTTCGAACAGAATGTAGAGGACCTATCACAATTTGCAGATTCCGATATTATTCTGGCAACAGACGGAATTTCAAGTACCATTCGTACTCAATATCAAAAGGAATTTGGAACAAAAATCGAATTAAAAAAGAACCGCTTTGTGTGGTTAGGCTCTACAAAACCGCTTGATGCTTTTACCTATTTTTTCAGAAGTACACCTCATGGAACCATTGTAGCGCATTCGTATCAATACGAAGAAGGCATGAGTACTTGGATTTTTGAATGTAGCGATGAAACTTGGCAAAAACATGGTTTTGAAGTTACCAACGAAGCCGATACTATGGCAAAAATTGCCGAAATCTTCAAAGATGAATTAGATGGACATCCCTTGATTTCAAATAAATCACATTGGCGTCAGTTTCCGCATGTTACCAACAAAAATTGGTATCATAATAACATTGTTTTATTAGGCGATGCCAAAGCTACAGCCCACTATTCTATTGGTTCGGGAACAAAATTAGCCATGGATAGCGCTATTGGATTATCCGACGCGGTGATTGCTAACCCAAATGATGTACAAGCCGCTTTTGCCCAATACGATAAAACCCGAAGAAATACGGTTGAAATGATTCAGTATGCCGCCATCGTTTCATTAGATTGGTTTGAAAATATGGATCGTCACATGCAACATTCGTTTCAGCAATTCGCCTTTGGTTGCATGACGCGTTCCAAAAAAGTAACGTATGAAAATTTACGATTAAGAGATAGTTCTTTTACCGATAAGGTTTTGGTTGAGTTTAATGACAATTGCAATGTCAATATCAAAAATCAATCGACTGCATTTTCAAGTTTCAAATTAAGAGATTTAGAATTGCAAAACCGTATCGTAATGTCGTCAATGGGGCAATATGTAGCCGAAAACGGATTGGTAAACGATTGGCATTTTCAGCATTATACATCAAGAGCAGTCGGCGGTTTAGGATTAATTCTTACCGAGATGACAGCTGTTTCTGACACAGGAAGAATTACAGAAGGTTGCGCAGGTATTTACACCGAAAATCAAGTAAACGCTTGGAAACGAATTACTGATTTTATTCATAAATATACCCAAACTAAAATCGGAATTCAATTAGGATATTCAGGAAGAAAAGGTTGTTCAAAAATTCCTTGGGATGAACAATTTCAGGGTAAAAAATGGGAGTTGCTTTCGGCTTCTGCCATTTCGTTTAATGAAAATTCATCTTGTCCGAAAGAGATGACTTTAGCAGATATGCAATTGGTTAAAAATCAATTTGTGCAAGCCTCAAAAAATGCTAATGAAGCTGGTTTTGATATGATTGAATTACAAGCACATCACGGCTTTTTATTAGCATCTTTTTTGTCACCGTTAACTAATATTCGCACCGATGAATTTGGCGGAAGTGTTCAAAATCGTTTGAAATATCCACTAGAAGTTTTTACAGCCATTCGTGAAGTATTTCCAAAAGAAATGCCAATCTCTGTAAGAATATCGGCAACCGATTGGGCAGAAAACGGAATTTCAGAGCAAGATGTTTTGGTAATTTCAGAAGCGTTTAAAAAAGCTGGTGCCGATATTATTAATGTTTCCACAGGAAATACGGTTGCTGACCAAAAACCACAAACTGGCAGAATGTGGCAAACGCCATTTTCAGATACTGTACGAAATACGGTACATATTCCAACAATAACAGCCGGATATATTCAAGATATTGATCAAATTAATACGATTATTTTAAACGGAAGAGCCGATTTAGTAGCACTTGGAAGACCTTTGTTATTAGATGCTAATTTTGTAAGAAATGCGCAAGCGTATGAACAATTTCAAGCAACAGATATTCCAAATTCCTATAAAATGGGCATTTCACATTTGTATCCATTAAAAGCTGCCGAAAGAAAACAAGCAGAAGGCATGAAAAAAGCATTGAAACCGAAGAGTAACAAGAAGTAATAAATAATGAAGGATAATTTTACTCAAATAAATTTACCTAATCTGGAATTTCAACCAGAATATACCTTTTTGGATTTACCACAATTCCAACAACCTGAACTATTGAATTGCGTCGAAAAACTATTAGATTTTCACATCAAAGAAGGTCGAGGAAATACCATTTGCATTCGAACCTTTGAGGAAACCTGGACGTATCAAGATTTGTATGAAAAAGCCAATCAAATTGCGCATGTTTTAGTCGAAGATTTGGGCTTACAATCCGGAAATCGCGTGTTATTACGTTCGGCGAATAACCCAATGATGGTCGCGTGTTGGTTTGCCGTTTTAAAAGCAGGAGGAATTGTAGTGGCAACTATGCCGCTTCTACGAGCAAAAGAACTATCCACTATTATTGATTGTGCTGAAATTTCTCAAGCCTTTTGCGACAGCGATTTAGCTGAAGAAATGAATTTAGTACAATCAAATTTTCTAAAAAAAGTAAGTTTTTACAGAAATTCTGATTTAGAAAATTTAATGGCATCCAAACCAAAAACATTCGACAATTATCCGTCAAAATCAGAAGATGTGGCTTTGATTGGATTTACTTCGGGAACCACTGGTTTACCAAAAATGACCGCACATTATCACAAAGATATTTTAAATATTTGTGAAGCATTTCCAAACTATTCGTTGCAACCTACTTCAACTGATATTTTTATAGGAAGTCCGCCTATTGGTTTTACTTTTGGTTTAGGCGGATTGGTGTTGTTTCCCATGTATTTTGGTGCTTCCACTTTTTTAATCGAAAAGCCAAGTCCAGACGTCTTGTTACAAGCCATTCAAGAGTATAAAATCACGATTTGTTTTACCGCTCCAACCGCTTGGCGTGTTATTACAACAAAAATTCAAGATTACGATATTTCGAGTTTAAGAAAATGTGTTTCGGCAGGTGAAACATTACCGTTAAAAGTTTGGCAAGATTGGTATGATGCCACAGGGCTAAAAATTATTGATGGCATTGGCGCTACCGAAATGCTACATATTTTTATTTCGTCCAATGAAGAGAATATCAAACCTGGCGCAACTGGAAAAGCCATAACGGGTTACGAAGCAAAAATTATTGACCAACAAGGCAACGAATTACCAAGAAATGAAGCTGGAAGATTGGCGGTGCGAGGAATAACAGGTTGTAAATATTTGAATCGAGAAGAAAAACAAAAGGAATACGTTGAAAACGGCTGGAACATCACAGGCGATATTTTCCGTCAAGATGAAGAAGGGTATTTTCATTTTGTGGCTCGTGGCGATGATATGATTATTTCTTCTGGTTATAATATTGCGGCAATTGAAGTAGAATCCGTACTTTTAACTCATGAAAATATTTTAGAATGTGCCGTTGTGGGTTTACCCGATGAAGAACGAGGCATGTTGGTTTGTGCACATATTGTTTTAAAAGAGCAAGCAACGGCAGATGAGGCCTTAAAAATTCAGATTCAAAATTGGTTTAAAAACACGGCAGCACCTTATAAATATCCAAGAGTAATCCATTTTGTGGATTGTTTGCCAAAAACAGAGACAGGGAAAATTCAACGATTTAAGTTAAAATAATTAGTGTTTAAAATAACAGAAATATGCAATTTATAAAACAAGAAAAAGTTCGTTTTCAACATATTGATTATGCCGGAATAGTTTTCTATCCGAGATTTTTAGAAATGCTCAACGGTTTAGTTGAAGATTGGTTTGAAGAAGCTTTAGACCGACCTTTTTCAAAAATGCACGAAACCAATGGTATTCCAACAGTTGATTTAAAAATTCAATTCAAAAATGCGGCACGTTTAGGCGAAATCTTAACTAAAAAACTTTGGGTAAAAGAGTTAAAAAACTCGTCTATTCTTTGTGGATTTGAGTTTGAAAACGAAAGCAATAGTATAGTTTTAGAAGGCGAAGTTACCTTAGTAAATGTAGCTTTCAACCCAGAAAGAAACGGCATCAAAGCAGAACCTTTTTCAGAAGAAATGAAAGAAAAAATCAAAAAATATTAAAATTCATAAAAACTTAGCGAAACTCTGTGAAAACTTAGTGAAACTTTGTGTAACAATATAACTATGGAATTCAAAAAATTCAAAGCCGCTACTGTTCAAACGTCACCAGTATTTCTAAATGTAGAAAGAACAGTTGATAAAGCGATTTCTTTTATTAAAGAAGCGGCCTCAAACCAAGCAAAACTTATTGCTTTTCCTGAAGTATTTATTTCTGGATATCCTTATTGGAATTGGATTATGACGCCTGTTCAAGGGAGTAAATGGTACGAAGAATTATATAAAAATTCGGTAGATATTTCTGGACCTGAAATCAAGAAATTATGCTTGGCTGCTAAAGAAAATGATATGCATATCGTGATGGGAATCAACGAACGAGGCAAAAGCTATGGCGAAATTTACAATACCAATTTAATCATTGATAATAAAGGCGTTATCATTGGAAAGCATAGAAAGTTAGTGCCAACATGGGCTGAAAAGTTGACTTGGACTTCTGGTGATGGTTCTTCCTTGAAGGTATATAATACTGAAATAGGTCCTATCGGAACCTTAGCGTGTGGCGAAAATACCAATACATTAGCCCGTTTTACGCTACTTTCGCAAGGCGAATTGATTCACATTGCCAACTATATTTCATTACCCGTTGCGCCACCAGATTATGATATGGCTGAAGCGATAAAAATTCGTGCTGCCGCGCATTCTTTTGAAGGTAAATTATTTACAATTGTTTCGTGTTCAACAGTTTCTCAAGAAATAAAAGATGCCTTACGTGCCGATGTGCCGAATGTAGATGAATTATTAGATCGAAAAAGCTCAGCATTTTCTGGATTTATAGGTCCAAATGGTGCTGTAATCGGTTCACCTTTAATTGATGAAGAAGGAATAGTATATGCTGAAATTGATTTGGAAAAATGCATCCAACCGAAACAAATGCACGATATTTTAGGCCATTACAACCGATTTGATATTTTCGATTTGAGAGTGAACACCGCTCCCACACGAAAAATCACATTTATTGACAATCACGAAGAATTTAATAAACGATAAATAATTGTTGACTGAGGCATTCGAAGTCAACAATTTAAAATAAAAATTATGGAAGAAAACAACTTTTCAGATGACCAAATCGGTCGTGCAAGAGTACAAGATTCACCAGAATTAGTTGCCTATTACAAAGAATTGGAAACATTAGGTGCGGGTGCTTTATGGACAGTAGCAAATGACATAGAACCTTGGGAACCGCGTTCGTCATCCGTACCCATGCTATGGAAATATGATGATTTACGCGATTTAGTTTTAAAATCTTCCGACTTAGTAACACCTGAACAAGCTGGAAGACGTGTCGTATATTTGGTAAACGACAAACGTAAGGACGTTTCGGCAGCCGTGGGTTGGTTGTACACTGGAATTCAAGTTACGCGTCCAGGCGAAAGTACTTCTGCGCACCGTCATAAGGCATCGGCATTGCGATTTATTATGGAAGGCGAAAAAGGCTATACTGTTGTGGATGGTAATAAAATTATGCTTGAAGTGAATGATTTTGTTATTACACCTAATTCCACTTGGCACGAACACGGCGTGGAAGAAGGCGGGAAAACCTGTATTTGGCAAGATGGTTTAGATATTCCTTTAGTAAATGCTTTAGAGGCTAATGATTATGCCGTTTATGATGGCAAGCAGCCTTTGGTGAAGCCTTTAAATTATTCACCTATTGTCTATGGCTGTGCAGGATTAATTCCAGCTGATAAAACGTGGGACAAACCCTATTCGCCATTATTCAAATATTCCTGGAAAAATGTGTATCCAGCACTTTTAAAAGCTCAAAAAGTGAACGATGTTAATCCGTTTGATGGTATTTTTATGCAATATTCGAATCCGTTAACAGGCGGACACGTGATGCAAACGATGGGAGCCGCGATGCAATTATTACCAGCTGGTTTCAAAGGAAAAGCACACAAGCATACAGGTTCTTTCGTATATCAATGTGCAAAAGGAAAAGGTTTTTCTATCATCAACGGACAACGTTTCGATTGGAAGGAAAGAGATATTTTCTGTGTTCCGAGTTGGGCTTGGCACGAACATCACAACCTTTCTGAAACCGAAGATGCTTGCTTATTTCAGTTCAACGATTTACCTGTAATTGAAAGTTTAGGACTTTTTCAATCAAGAGAATTGCAAGAAAACAATGGACATCAGCCAATTCAATAACAATATCAAATTCAAAAATCATTAAAAAACTTTGCTGCTTTGTAACTTAGCAACTTTGAAACTTAATAAAATATGAAACTACTTACCTACAAAACACAAGACACTGAGCCTCGTTTGGGCTTCCTTCATAACAATCAAGTCATTGACATGGAAGATTTTGGAGAAATATCTAATTTTCCATTACCTAATGATATGTTAGATTTAATTGATATGGGATTTGAAATTATTGCTGAAATAAGCGAATTAATTTCGGAAACACCAGAAAATTTCTTCGAAGAAATCGCTTATGAAATGAACGAAGTTACGATTTTAGCGCCCATCGAAAAACCAAGAAAAAACATTATTGGTATTGGATTAAATTACACCGAACACGTGGCAGAAAGTGCTCGTGGATTAGATACCACAGGAAAATTACCAACGAAGCCAATTATTTTTTCAAAGCCACCTACAACGGTTACAGGAACAAATACGGAAATAATAAAAAACACAAAATTAACCTCACAATTGGATTGGGAATGTGAATTAGCAGTTGTTGTTTCTAAAAAAGGGAAATATGTAACCAAAGAAAATGCGATGGATTATGTGTTTGGCTACACAGTAATTAATGATATTTCTGCTCGCGATTGTCGTAGAGAAGGACAATGGATTGTATCTAAAGGACAAGATACTTTTGCACCAATGGGACCATTTTTAGTTACGAAAGACGAAATTGAAAACCCGCACAACTTGAATTTATCATTAAAAGTAAACGGAGTTGAAAAACAAAATTCCAACACAAAATTTATGTTGTTTAACATCAATGATTTAATTGAAGACTTAAGTATCGTGTTTACTTTAGAACCAGGCGACATCATCGCAACAGGAACTCCTGCAGGTGTTGGCGCAGGAAGAAACCCACAAGAATGGATGCATAATGGTGATGTGGTAGAAGCTACAGTGGAAGGCATAGGAACGATTGTGAATACGATTAAAGAAATTTAAAAAAGTTTTCAGTCTCAGTTTTCAGTATTCAAACTGTTAACTGCGACTGCGACTGTAAACTATATAAAAATGAAATACAGAATAGGACAAATAGTTCCATCTTCAAACGTAACGATGGAAACCGAAATACCAGCCATTTTTCGTTCACGAGAAACCATTTTACCTGAGCGTTTTACGTTTCACAGCAGTAGAATGCGAATGAAAAAAGTAACCAAAGAAGAACTCGAAGCAATGGATGCGATGAGTTTGAAATGTGCTCAAGAATTATCAGATGCTCACGTAGATGTTATGGGTTATGCCTGTTTGGTGGCGATTATGAGTATGGGACGTGGTTATCATTGTGTGTCGGAAGTAAATTTGCACCAAGAAACAGTGGCTAATGATTTTCCAACGCCTATTGTTACTTCTGCAGGCGCATTAATTAACGGATTAAAGGTTTTGGGTGCGAAACAAATTTCGATTATTACGCCTTATATGCGACCATTAACCGATATGGTGGTGGATTATATTGAACATCAAGGCATCAAAGTAAAACAAAGTATTGCTTTAGAAATTCCAGACAACTTAGAAGTGGCAGCTCAAAACCCAATGAATTTATTGGAAATCTATAAACAATTGGATTTAACAGATGTCGATGTTTTAGTCGCTTCAGCTTGTGTGCAAATGCCATCGTTGGAAGCCATCGATTTAATTCAAGCCGAATGTGGTATTCCAGTAACATCAGCTGCGGTTTGTACCACGTATGAAATGATGAAAAAAATTGGAATCGAAGCTAAATCAGCTATTGGTGGTGAATTATTAAGCGGGAAATATTAAATTCAATCAAAATCATAAAAAAATGCGTTCTGAAAATTAATCAGAACGCATTTTGCATATTATATAGAATATTTTAAAAACTATATTTTGCTCCGCCGTATATATTTCTTCCTGCAGCATTAATCCCTGATGCAAAATTTCTATATTGCGTATCTAAAATATTTTCTATTCCTGTAAATAAAGTAAACCCTTCTATTGATTTCGTTGCCGCTTTAAAATTATACGTCTCCCACGCTGGCATACCATTTGCTGGTGCATAATTTAAATTGTCTTCACCACTTGTAGAATAATCACTTAACGGTTTTTTTCCGTTGAACAACATATAAGCTTCAAAAGTGGCCCACTTAGGCGCATAATTAATTCCTAATTTTCCAAAATAAGGCGGAATATGATCTAAAGGTCTTTTGTTTCCATCAGTAGTAACTCTTCCTAAAGTAATATTATACGAACCATTAAATTGCACGTTTTTAGCCAAAGTTGTTTTAATATTTCCGTTGACTCCAGTTACAAATGCTTTTCCTAAATTTTGATTGGCCACTACGTTTCTTACATCGCCACCACCAAAATCATAGGTGTTTTGCCCATTAAAAGTAAATTTATCTGTTACAATAGCATCGTATAATTGCGTGTAAAAATAAGTAACATCAAATTGATGTTTGTTCGATTTAGATTTTAAAACAAATCCAAAATCTCCAGTAATTGTTTGTTCTGGTTTCAACTCTTTATTAGGAACAATTAAAGTTCCAACGCCAGATTCAAATATTTTTGCTAAATCATCAATATTTGGCACTCTGAAACCAGAGCTTACATTGGTTTTTAATATAAAATTTTCCGAAGCGTTATGTACCAATCCTATGTTTCCACTATAGGTAAAGTTTTGTTGTTTTATTTCATTAAAAGGTAAAGGCATTATTGTATTATCAGCAATTGTACTATTTAGAGTGGCATATCCAACTCTTGCACCCATAGAAAAATTAGTAGCCACATATCTTTTAGAAGTATAAGAAACATAAATATCATTTCGCATCATGTTATTTTTTCCATTCGGATATCTTGTGTCTAATGGAACTACTACGCCCGTATTTATGTTGTTTTTAAAGGCGGTTGATTTCAAATCATCATAGTAATTTTCCATACCATAATATATATTTCCTTTTTTTAATTTAGTTTCAAAATTCGCAGCTAATGAATATATATTTACATTTTCTATTCTATTTTGTAGGTTGTAATTTCCAAAATTTCTATTTACACGGCTTTCTTCCACATTTTGATAACCCGCATCTAATTTAAAATCTGTATTTGCGAATACATTTTCTTTTTCTAAACTGTACACCCCTAAAAGTCTTTTTTGTGGGCCGTAGTACCATTCGGCGCTTTTTAAACCTGAAGAAGATGGATCGGTTAATCTGTCGTATCTATTAATGTTTGAAGATGTTGAGTATTGAAAATTGGCATTATGAATAAACCCACTTTTAGATGTATAAACTAATTTTTGCATGAAGTTGTACTGTTTAAAAGCACTTCCAATTTGTATATATTTATTGTCATTTTGAGTTAAAATATCAATTCCATTTATCGTTTTAACATATTTTGTTCTTTCTCCAAAGAAATCGCCGTTATGATTTTTAGATTTTCCCATTTTCAAATCACCAAAGTCATTATATGAAAAAGCAGTTAAAGATGCAAAATTCTTGCCTCCGTAATTAATGTCAAAATATCCTGATTTTTCTTGGTTTACAGAAGAATATCTTGTATTAAAATTTCCAGTAAAACCTTCAATAAATTTTGCATTTTTCGTAATCATATTTACCGAGCCTCCAAGCGCGTCACTTCCGTATAATGATGAGGTTGGACCATATTGTACTAAAGCCGCTTCTAGGAAATTTTCATCTACAGTTATTACATTTTGTAAGTGACCTGATCTGAAAATTAGATTGTTCATACGTACACCATCTACTAAAAGTAATATTCGGCTAGATTCAAACCCTCTAATTACCGGACTTCCTCCGCCTTGCTGCGATTTTTGAACAAATAAAGCACCAGAGTTTGCCAACATATCGGCTGTGCTTTGAAAGTTTTGAAATTCTATTTTTTCTTTAGAAAAAATTTCAATTTGTGAAGGTGTTTGATTTTTATCAATTGTAATTTTCTTAGAATTGATTTTTATCTCTTCTATGTTTTGTGCTTTTATAGTATCTGTAACTTCTTGACTAAAAGATAATTGTGAGTTTGTTAGCAGAAAAAAGAAAAAAAATGCGAAGTTTTTTAACATGAAAAATTTATTTAAAAATAACACATCAAAAATTATGCCATATGATTGTCGTTATTTTTTATTAGGTTCAATTATTACGGCACTTGGATATCTCTTTTTAATATTAATTAAAGACTTTTCGGCTTCAATTTTACTTTTAAAGCTACCCACCCAAACTTTGTATGACGGATTACTAAAAACAATAGTTCCGTCCAATAAAGAAAATTCTTTTTTAAAGGCAAGCAATGTTTTTTTGGATTCTTCTATATTACCAAAAAATATTTGAATTTTAAATTTGTCATTTATTGTAATGCCTGAATTGTTTTTTCTTTTTTCTTGAAGCAATTTTTCGATTTTTTCATCTTGTTCAATAATCGTTTTCGTAGTTTGTGAAAAAATATTTTGTGAGAACAAAATCGTAAATATTAAGATTGAAAATGGAGTAATTTTTTTTAAAGTCTTCATAATGAATGATATTTAATGCAAATTTATTACTTAGAATTAAATAATTGCCCTTTATCTTATTTAGAATTAAAATAAATTACATTTTAAGATAAATTTAGGGTTTTTATAATTATTGTAATGTTGTATTTTTGTCCAAGTTTTTAAAAAAGTATGATGAAGCATTAGCTAAAACCATACCAAAAAATAAGTTTGATAATTAATTTTTAATATGAAAAAGTTGGGTAACCCTAAATCGTTTTCAAAAACTATCTTTTCTTTAGCGCTTTCTGCATTTTTTGCAGTAGGTGTTTCTGCGCAAGAAGCTGTTGCAGCTGCTGCGCCTGCTGCAACAGCGGCGGCACCAGCAACTGGTTCAGGTGATCCAGTAAAAGGAAAAGAATTGTTTAACACTAATTGTGCCGCTTGTCACAAATTAGATGCAAAAATGACTGGTCCTGCATTGAGAGGTGTTGGCGATAAGTATGACAAAGAATGGTTGTACAAATGGATTAAAAATAGTTCAGACCTTATTAAGTCTGGTGATGCTAAAGCAGTAAAAGTCTACGAAGAATTTGCGAAAGCAAATATGACCGCTTTTCCTCAATTATCTAATGGCGACATTGATAATATTATAGCATATACTATGGAAGTGGCTCCGGCTGCTGAAACTCCAAAATCTGCAACAGGTGGAACTGCTGAAAAATCTGAAGGTGGTATCTCAAATAACTTAATATTAGGTGTGTTAGCATTTGTGTTAGGTATTTTGGTATTCATGTTGGTTACTGTTAAAAGATTATTGAAAAATGTAATTGAATCGAAAGGTCTTGAAGTTGCTGAAGCACCAAAAGGATTGCCTTTCTGGAAAGCATTTGTTAAAAATCAGTTTTTAATGGTAGTAACCGCAATTTTGTTTCTTTTAATTTCTGCTTATTTTATGTATGGGTATTTCATGCAAATTGGGGTAGATAAAGGATATGAGCCAATTCAGCTAATTCATTATTCACACAAAATTCACGCTGGTGAAAACGGTATCGATTGTAAATACTGTCACTCATCTGCAAGAGTTTCTAAAAATGCTGGTATTCCTTCATTAAATGTGTGTATGAATTGCCATAAAAACATTGCTGAATTCCAAGGTTCTAAAGATTCAACTTATGTGGAATACACTAAAGAATTTTACACAGGAGAAATTCAAAAATTGTATGATGCAGTGGGTTGGGATAAAGCCACTCAGAAATACACAGGAAAAACGAAACCAGTGAAATGGGTTAGAATTCATAATTTACCAGATTTTGTTTACTTTAATCACTCACAACACGTAACTGTTGGTGGTATTGAATGTCAAAAATGTCACGGTAAAGTAGAATCGTTTGAAGTAATGAAACAAGACCAACCATTAACAATGGGATGGTGTATTAACTGTCACAGAGAAACAAATGTGAAAGTTGAAGACAATGGTTATTACAAAAAAATCCACGAACAATTATCTAAAAAATTAGGTGTTGATAAGCTTACAGCTGCTCAAATGGGTGGTTTAGAGTGTGGAAAATGTCACTATTAATAATAATATAAGAAGTTAATATCTATATACAATGGCATCAAACAAAAAATACTGGAAAAGTGTTGAAGAACTAAATGAAAATAGTTCTATTGTTGAGGCGTTACAAAGCAACGAATTTGTAGAGCAAATTCCTGTTGATGAGTTTCTAGGTGATAAAGAAAATCTTTCAAATTCATCTACTTCGCGTCGTGACTTTTTAAAGTACGTTGGTTTCAGTACAGCTGCAGCATCATTAGCGGCTTGTGAAGGTCCAGTAATTAAGTCAATTCCTTATGTGGTTCAACCAGAAGAAATTATCCCAGGTGTAGCAGATTATTATGCTACTACTATTGCGGATGGTTATGATTTTGCGAATATTTTAATTAAAACTCGTGAAGGGCGTCCCATTAAAGTTGAAAACAATACTTCAGCAGGAGCTGTAACAGGAGCTAATGCAAGAGTTCATGCTTCCGTTTTGTCTTTATATGATAATTTAAGATTGAAAAATCCTAAAATTGATAAAAAAGAGGCATCTTGGAATGATGTACATGCTAAAGTAAAAGCTAGTTTAGCTGAAGCTAAAGCTAAAGGCGGACAAGTTGTAGTTTTAACGAATACAACAGCAAGTCCTTCAACTGATAAATTAATTTCAGATTTAGCAACTAAATATACAAATGTTAAACACATTATATATGATGCAATTTCTGATTCAAATGCTTTAGATGCTTTTCAAGCGGTTTATGGTTTCAGAGGTTTAGCAAATTATAACTTCGCTAATGCAGATACAATTGTTTCTGTTGGTGCAGATTTCCTAGGAGATTGGCAAGGTGGAGGTTTTGATGCTGGTTATGCGAAAGGACGTATTCCGAAAAACGGAAAAATGTCTAAACACATTCAAATTGAAGCAAATATGTCATTAGCAGGAGCTAATGCAGATAAAAGAATTCCATTAACTATTGCTGGTCAAAAATTAGCTTTAGTGAAATTATATAATGCAGTTACAGGATCAAATGTTTCTGTTGCTAGTGTGGGTGCTTTAGATAAAGATGTAGAAAAAGCAGCACAACAATTAAAAGCTGCTGGTTCAAAAGGAGTTGTGGTTACAGGTTTAGATGATTTTGATGCACAATATTTAGTATTAGGCATCAATTTAGCTTTAAAATCTGAAGCTTTTAATCCTTCTGATGCTAAGTTAACCAGAAAAGGCGATGCTAAAGCGGTTGCTCAATTAGTAGCAGATATGAACGCTGGTAAAGTTCACACATTAATTATGAGTGGAGTAAATCCAGTTTATACTTTAGCCAATTCAAAAGAATTTGTTGCTGGTTTAGGAAAAGTAAAATTATCAGTATCATTTTCTACTAAAGAAGATGAGACAGCTGTTAAGACTACAATCGCTGCTGCAGCAAGTCATTATTTAGAATCTTGGAATGATGTTGCAATTACACGTTCAAATTATAGTATTGCTCAGCCAACAATTAGACCTTTATTCAATACGAAACAATTTCAAGAAGCTTTATTATCTTGGAATGATAATGCTACTCCATATTATGATTTCTTAAAAGGTTTTGCTGCTGCTAATTTAGGTGGAAAATCATGGAATCAAGCTGTTCATGATGGTTTTGTTGTAACTGCTGTTGGAAATGTAGCTGCTCAAGCAGGTAATTTTGGAGCTTCAGCTACGAAACTTTCTGCTGCAAAATCGAATGGTTTAGACTTAGTTTTATACAGTAAAGTTGGAATGGGAGATGGACAACAGGCAAACAATCCTTGGTTGCAAGAGTTTCCAGATCCAATTACAAGAGTATCTTGGGATAACTATGTAACAGTATCTAAAGCAGATGCTGAAAAATATAAATTAGAAAACTTTAATGTAGCAAACGGAGGTTTAAACGGAAGTTATGTTTCAATTAAAGTTGGTAACGCTACTTTAGAAAACGTACCAGTGATTATTCAACCAGGTCAAGCTGCTGGAACAATTGGTTTGGCATTTGGATATGGTAGAAAAGAAGCATTAAAAGACGAAATGCAAACAGGCGTTAATGCTTATACTTTATATGCAAACGGCAATGCAAATCAAACGGCTTCGGTTACTTTAACTGATGGTGAGCACGAATTTGCTTGCGTACAATTACAAAGAACATTAATGGGTAGAGGAGATATCGTTAAAGATACTACTTTATCTATTTTCAATAAAGCAAATGAAGCTGGTGATAAAGAAATTTATAATCCAACACCGGTTGTATCATTAGATCATAAAGAAGTTGCTGCTACATCAGTAGATTTATGGGCTTCTTTTGACAGAACTACAGGACACCATTTCAATTTATCTATCGATTTAAATGCTTGTACAGGTTGTGGCGCATGTGTTATCGCATGTCACGCTGAAAATAATGTACCAGTTGTAGGAAAAACGGAAATAAGAAGAAGTCGTGATATGCATTGGTTAAGAATCGACAGATATTATTCATCTGAAGAAACTTTCGCAGGAGATATTACAACTAAAAACAGTTCTGAAGGTTTAACAGGGACTATTTCAACTTTCCAAGAATTAGAAGACCCTTCTGCTAATCCACAAGTTGTTTTCCAACCTGTAATGTGTCAGCACTGTAACCACGCTCCTTGTGAAACGGTTTGTCCAGTTGCAGCTACATCTCACTCTCGTCAAGGTCAAAACCATATGGCTTACAACAGATGTGTTGGTACGCGTTACTGTGCTAATAACTGTCCGTATAAAGTTCGTCGTTTCAACTGGTTCTTGTATAACAAAAATGATGAATTTGATTACCACATGAATGATGATTTAGGTCGTATGGTGTTAAATCCAGATGTGAATGTACGTTCTCGTGGGGTTATGGAAAAATGTTCTATGTGTATCCAAATGACTCAAGCTACCATATTAAAAGCTAAGAAAGAAGGAAAAGAAGTTGGTAAAGATGATTTCCAAACGGCTTGTTCTGCAGCTTGTACTTCTGGAGCTATGATTTTTGGAGATGTTAATAATGCAGAATCAGATGTTGCGCAACTTTTAGAAGACGACAGAATGTATCATTTATTAGAAAGCATTGGAACAAAACCAAACGTGATGTATCATGTTAAGGTAAGAAACGATAAATAATTATTAATTGAAACAATATAAAGGATTATGTCTCATTACGAAGCACCCATTAGAAAACCTTTGGTTATTGGTGATAAATCTTATCACGATATAACTGTAGATGTAGCTCGTCCAGTAGAAGGAAGAGCTAACAAATTATGGTGGACAGTATTTTCAATAGCATTAGCTGCGTTCCTTTGGGGACTTGGTTGTATGGTATACACAATTTCAACAGGTATTGGTACTTGGGGTTTAAATAAAACAATTGGATGGGCTTGGGATATTACCAACTTCGTTTGGTGGGTAGGTATTGGTCACGCAGGAACACTTATTTCTGCAGTACTTTTATTATTCCGTCAAAAATGGAGAATGGCGATTAACCGTTCAGCAGAGGCAATGACTATTTTCTCTGTAGTTCAAGCTGGTTTGTTCCCAATTATTCACATGGGTCGTCCATGGTTAGCATATTGGGTATTACCAATTCCAAATCAATTTGGATCATTATGGGTGAATTTTAACTCACCATTATTATGGGACGTATTTGCAATTTCAACCTATTTATCTGTATCATTGGTGTTCTGGTGGACAGGTTTATTACCAGATTTTGCAATGCTTAGAGATAGAGCAATCACACCATTTAATAAAAGAGTATATTCTATCCTTTCTTTTGGATGGAGTGGAAGAGCAAAAGACTGGCAACGTTTTGAAGAAGTATCTTTAGTGTTGGCTGGTTTGGCAACACCTCTTGTACTTTCTGTTCACACAATTGTATCTTTTGACTTTGCTACTTCGGTAATTCCAGGTTGGCATACAACCATCTTACCACCATATTTTGTGGCAGGTGCTGTATTCTCTGGTTTTGCGATGGTAAATACATTATTAATTGTAATGCGTAAAGTATCAGGTTTAGAAGATTATATTACCGTACAACACATTGAATTAATGAACATCATTATTATGATTACGGGTTCAATTGTGGGATGTGCTTATATTACAGAGTTATTTGTAGCTTGGTATTCAGGAGTAGAGTATGAACAATATGCGTTCCTTAATAGAGCTACTGGACCTTACTGGTGGTCATATTGGTTAATGATGACTTGTAACGTGTTCTCTCCACAATTTATGTGGTTCAAAAAATTAAGAACAAGTATTGCCTTTTCTTTCATTATTTCTATTGTAGTAAACATTGGTATGTGGTTTGAACGTTTCGTAATTATCGTAACTTCATTACACAGAGATTATTTACCATCATCTTGGACCATGTTCCAACCAACTTTTGTTGACGCAGGTATATTTATTGGAACTATTGGATTCTTCTTCGTATTGTTCTTATTATATTCAAGAAGTTTCCCAGTAATTGCTCAAGCAGAGGTAAAAACAATCTTAAAATCATCTGGAGATAATTTCAAAAGAGAAAGAGGAGATAGTAAACCACATCATGATCATCACGGACATGATGCTCACGAAGGACACGATCATCATTAATATAAAGAATTATGAGTAATAAAGTAGTACACGCTATATATAACGACGATGATATTTTGTTAGCAGCAGTTCATAAAACTAAAGCTGCACATTATCATATTGAAGAAGTTTACACGCCATTTCCAGTTCACGGACTAGATAAGGCTATGGGTTTACCGGCAACACGACTTGCAATTTGTGCATTTCTATATGGTTTAACAGGACTATTTGTATATTTTAATCTGTTAAGATATATAATGATTAAAGATTGGCCTCAAGATATTGGTGGAAAGCCATCTTTTGAATTTATCCAAAATATGCCTGCATTCGTTCCTGTTTTATTTGAAGGAACCGTATTTTTTGCAGCTCACTTAATGGTTATTACTTTTTATATGAGAAGTAAATTATGGCCATTTAAAAAAGCAGAAAATCCAGATGTTAGAACTACAGATGACCATTTCTTAATGGAAGTGGGTGTTCATGATAATGAAGAAGAATTGGTTTCATTCTTCAAAAACACTGGGGCAGTAGAAGTAAAAGTAATTGATAAGCATTAATAGGTATGAAAAGTATTTTAAATATATTGACATTAGTTGGAGCATCTTTGCTAATGACATCTTGTTTTGATAAATCTGCGCCTAATTATCAGCTTTTTCCAAACATGTACGAACCAATTTCTTACGAAACATATGGAGAATCAGACGTTTTCAATTCACCTACTGGTGAAAAAGGAAAAGTTAGTCAAATTCCACCAGCAGGAACAATTAAACAAGGGTTTGTTCCTTATGAAATTCCAAATACTCCAGAAGGGTATATAGCTTCTAAAAATAATGTGTCACCATTAGCTGCTGATCAAGTTGATGCAGAAAAAGGAAAAGAATTATTTACTATTTATTGTGCTATTTGTCACGGTGAAGGTGGAGATGGAAAAGGGAATTTAGTAAAGAGAGAAAAATTTCTAGGGGTTCCTAGTTATAAAGATAGAGTAATTACTACAGGTAGCGTATTTCACGTGGTTACTTATGGTTTAAACTCAATGGGTTCTCATGCAAATCAATTGTCAAAAGAAGAAAGATGGCAAGTTGCTGATTATGTTATGAAACTTAAATCAGAATTAAAATAGTATTACTTTTTAGAAAAAAATAAAAATATGTACCAGTTTTCTAGTAGATTAAAAAGCTTTTCATTCGCCTTAATGGTTTTAGGTATTTTAGGAATCGGTTACGGTTTCTGGTCAGCACCTAAAACTGATGAAGATGTTGAAGCAATCTTAAAAGAGCAAGAAGCTCATCATGGTGGTGCACACCACGATACTCATTCTGAAGCAACACATTCTGATGCTTCTCATGAGGAACATGCTAATGCAGAAGCACACACTTCTCACGAAGCTTCAACTCATAAAGTTGAAAGTGCAGATTCAGTTAGCCATGAAGTAGCCCATGTAGCAGTTGATTCTGCTGCACATTCAACACACGACTCTACAATTGTAGCTATTGCTCCTGTTGTGACTAATTCTAAAAGTGATATTTACGTAAGTAAGTTTCATAAAGAAATTGTTGATCACGAAGCTGAGCACAAAGAACATGTAGCACATGTAAAACATCAATTGCAAAATAAACCATGGTCTGCATTATATGTAGCTTGTATTTTCTTTATGCTAATTGCAGTTGGGGCCTTAGCTTTTTATGCAATCCAATGGGTAGCACAAGCAGGTTGGTCGCCAATTTTGTTTAGAGTAATGGAAGGAATTACAGCCTATGTGTTGCCAGGTTCAATTATTTTCTTTATTTTATTAGCTTTATCAGGTTTCCATTTTAATCATATGTTTACATGGATGGCTGATGGTGTTACAGACCCTAATAGTTCAAATTATGATCATATTATTGCAGGTAAATCTGGTTTCTTAAATGTGCCTTTTTTCTTAATTAGAGCAGCAATTTTCTTAATTGGTTGGAATTTATTTAGATATGTTTCTAGAAAAAATTCAATCAAATTAGATGAAACAAAAGATATGTCTTTCTTTAAGAAAAATTATAATGCTGCGGCAATGTTCTTAGTATTCTTCATTATTTCTGAGTCTATGATGTCTTGGGATTGGATTATGTCTGTAGATCCTCACTGGTATAGTACATTATTCGGTTGGTATGTTTTTGCAAGTTTCTTTGTAAGTGGTATCACTATTATTACTTTAACAACTATTTATTTGAAAAATAAAGGTTTATTACCAGAAGTTAATAAATCGCATTTACATGATTTAGCTAAATTTATGTTTGGTATCAGTGTATTCTGGACGTACTTATGGTTTTCTCAATTTATGTTAATGTGGTATTCTAATATTCCTGAAGAAGTTACTTATTTTGTAACGCGCATAGAGAACTATAATTTACCTTTCTTTGGAATGGTTGTTATGAATTTCGTATTCCCTTTATTAATATTAATGAATGCCGACTTTAAACGCCTTCAGTGGGTTGTTGTTATGGCTGGTATCGTAATATTAGCAGGTCATTATGTTGATTTCTTTAACATGATTATGCCTGCAACTGTTGGTGATCAATGGTTTATTGGGGTATCAGAAATTAGTTCGGTACTTTTCTTCGCAGGATTATTTATTTTTGTTGTTTTCACGGCATTAACAAAAGCACCATTAGCTTCTGAAGGAAATCCTTACATAGAAGAAAGCAAACATTTTCATTATTAATAATTAATTAACGAAATAAACAAATGAACGGTTTATTGATACTTTTAATCATAGTTTTATTAGGTGTTGCAGCATGGCAATTATCTAAGATATTTAGTCTAACACAAATTGGTACTGCAAAAGATGATTCTGCAATAGCTACAGATAAAGACAACAATATAAATGGATATTTAATGTTTGCATTCGTAGCATTTATATACATTTTTACAATTTATTCATTTGTTAAATGGGGTAGTTTTGTATTAGATACGCCAGCATCATTACACGGTAAAGATGTTGATAATTTGATGAATATCTCAATGGCAATTATCTTTTTTGTACAAACATTAACACAATTTTTATTGCATTATTTTGCTTTTAAATACAGAGGTAAAGAAGGTCAAAAAGCCTTGTACTTTGCTGATAATAATAAATTAGAGGCAGTTTGGACAATTATTCCTGTAATTGTATTAGCCGTTTTAATTCTTTATGGATTATATACTTGGAATCAAATTATGTATGTAAACGAAGATGAAGAAGTAATTAATGTAGAGCTTTACGCGAAACAATTTGCTTGGGAAGCACGTTATGCAGGTGAAGATAATACGTTAGGAAAAGCAAATGTACGTTATATTAAAGATGTAAATACACTTGGTGTTGATATGTCTGATCCAGCATCACAAGATGATAAAGTAGTAGCTGAAATTCATTTACCTGTTGGTAAGAAAATTCATTTCAGAATGCGTTCTCAAGATGTATTACACTCAGCTTACATGCCTCACTTTAGAGCGCAAATGAACTGTGTTCCTGGTATGGTTACTGAATTTGCTTTTGTTCCAACATTAACAACAGCTGAAATGCGTGGAACAGCTATGATGATGAAAAAAGTTGACGGTATTAATAAAATTAGAGCTAAAAAATCAGAAGCATTAGTTGCCGAAGGAAAACCTGCTTTAGAGCCTTATACTTTTGACTATTTATTATTGTGTAACAAAATTTGTGGTGCCTCTCATTACAATATGCAATTAAAAATTATTGTAGAGTCTGAAGCAGATTACAAAAAATGGTTAAAAGAACAAAAAACAATTTCTGTTGCAGTAAAAGAAGCCAATGCTCCTAAAGTAGATCCTGCAATTAATCCTGCTGATGCAAAAGTAGTTGTAGATTCTACTAAAACATTAGCACAAGTTGTAACAAAAAAATAAATTAAGATTCAAAAAATAATATAATTATTATGTCACACGATCACGGTCATCATAAAGATACTTTCATTACTAAATACATTTTTAGTATTGATCATAAAATGATTGCTAAGCAATACTTAATTTCAGGTTTGTTGATGGGAATTATAGGGGTAGTATTATCTTTATTCTTCAGAATGCAAATTGCTTGGCCAGAAGAATCTTTTGAAATTTTTAAAGTATTCTTAGGGGAAAGAATGGCTCCAGGTGGAGTTATGAGAAATGATATTTACTTGGCTTTAGTTACCATACATGGTACAATCATGGTCTTCTTTGTATTAACTGCAGGATTGTCGGGGACGTTTAGTAACTTATTAATTCCATTGCAAATTGGTGCTCGAGATATGGCTTCAGGCTTCATGAATATGTTGTCTTTTTGGATGTTCTTTATTTCTTGTGTGATTATGATTGCCTCTTTATTTGTTGAATCGGGTCCTGCATCAGCGGGTTGGACAATTTATCCACCACTTTCTGCAATTGAAGAAGCGATACCAGGTTCTGGAATGGGAATGACTTTATGGTTAGTTTCAATGGCTATTTTCATTGCGTCTTCATTAATGGGTTCTTTAAATTATATTGTAACCGTTATTAATTTAAGAACAGAAGGTATGACGATGACAAGATTGCCACTTACAGTTTGGGCTTTCTTTGTAACTGCAATTATTGGAGTTATTTCATTCCCAGTATTGTTTTCTGCGGCTTTATTGTTAATTTTTGATAGAAGTTTTGGTACATCTTTTTACTTATCAGATATTTTTATTAAAGGTGAAGTATTACATTACCAAGGAGGTTCGCCAGTTTTATTCGAACACTTATTTTGGTTCTTAGGACACCCAGAAGTATATATTGTATTATTACCAGCTTTAGGTATTACATCTGAAGTAATTGCAACAAATTCAAGAAAACCAATTTTTGGATACCGTGCTATGATTGCATCAATTATAGCTATTGCATTCTTATCTACAATTGTTTGGGGTCACCATATGTTTATCTCAGGAATGAATCCTTTCTTAGGTTCGGTATTTACATTCACAACTCTATTAATCGCAATTCCATCTGCTGTAAAAGCATTTAACTATATTACAACACTTTGGAAAGGTAACTTACAATTAAATCCAGGGATGTTATTCTCTATTGGTTTGGTTTCAACTTTCATTACTGGAGGTTTAACAGGAATCATTTTAGGAGATAGTACATTGGATATTAACGTGCATGATACATATTTCGTTGTTGCGCATTTCCACTTAGTAATGGGTATTTCAGCATTATACGGATTCTTTGCTGGGGTGTACCACTGGTTCCCAAGAATGTTCGGAAGAATGATGAACAAAACACAAGGTTATATTCACTTTTGGGTAACTGCAGTTTGTGCTTACGGAGTTTTCTTCCCAATGCACTTTATTGGAATGGCAGGTTTACCAAGAAGATATTATACCAACTCTAACTTTCCTTTATTTGACGAGTTAGCAGATACTAACGTATTAATTACTGTTTTTGCATTAGTTGGAGCAGCATTCCAATTGGTTTTCTTCTGGAATTTCTTCTACAGTATTTTCAAAGGTAAAAAAGCACCAATGAATCCTTGGCGTTCTAATACTTTAGAATGGACTGCACCAGTAGAGCATATGCATGGTAACTGGCCAGGAGATATCCCAGCTGTTCACCGTTGGCCATATGACTACAGTAAACCAGGTCATGATGAAGATTTTGTACCTCAAAACGTACCAATGAAAGATGGTGAAGTTGAATTACATCACTAAAATATATAAAAAAAGTCCTAACGAAAATTAGGACTTTTTTTGTGAATACTATTTAGATATTTCATTGTTTAAACTATTTACATAACTAGTAATAAGATTCTAATTCACAACACTTTTTATTTGATGCACAATTCTTCCAATAAATTATCCAAATACATAACCCAGCCAAGCCTAGGTTATATTGTATTATATATACTCTGAAAAAAGTAAATTATATTCCCAACACCAATTTAGCGATAGTAAAATAAATAATAATACCTATAATGTCATTACTAGTGGTAATAAAAGGACCAGTGGCTAATGCAGGATCCACACCATATTTATCTAAAACAATCGGAATAAATGTTCCGATTAATGAGGCGATAACAATTACACTTAATAATGCTATAGAAACGGTGATGCCAATGATAAATTCGTAGCCAAGTAGAAAATGACTACCAAGAATTAAAATTCCAGCTAAAATACTTCCGTTTAATAAACTTAATGATAATTCTTTAAGTAATCGGTTCCATAAACTTCCTGTGATGGAGTTGTTTGCCAAACCTTGCACCACAATAGCACTTGATTGCACTCCTACATTTCCTGCCATAGCAGCAATAAGTGGCGTAAAGAATAACAACATTCTGTGACTTTCCATCATAGGTTCGAAAATACCCAACACTTTTACGGAAATAAAACCACCAAATAAAGCTAAAACCAACCAAGGCAAACGTGCTTTGGTTAGTTCCAAAATACTATCATCTGCCTCAACGTCTTGCGAGATACCGGCAGCTAACTGGTAATCTTTATCCGCTTCATCTTTTATAATATCAATAATATCGTCAATCGTTACTCGACCTACTAATCTGCCTAATTCATCTACAACTGGAATGGCTTCCAGGTCATATTTCTGCATAATTCGGGCTACTTCTACGTCTTTAGTTTCCACTCTAACGTAATCTACTTTTTTGATGTATATATCGCTAATTTGAGTTTTTGTCGATGTGGTCAATAAATCTTTTAACGACAAACGACCTTTCAAACGGTCTTCGTCATCTACCACATAAATCGAATGCACTCTGGTAACATTTTCTGCTTGAAGTCGCATTTCTTTCACGCAGGTTAATACGTTCCAGTTTTCGTTTACTCGTACTAATTCTTTTGCCATAATACCTCCTGCGGTATTTTCGTCATATCGTAAAAGGTCAACAATGTCTTTGGCGTGCTCTACATCTTCAAGCTCCGAAATTACTTGTGCTTTTTTAGATTGAGGTAACTCGGCAATAATATCTGCCGCATCATCGGTGTCTAATTCATCAAGTTCTTCGGCAATTTCTTTTGCAGATAAGGTGCTTAAAATAGTTTCACGAACTTCTTCATCAAGTTCAAGAAGAATTTCAGCAGTAATTTCAGAATCTAATAAATTGAAAATATAAATGGCTTCGGACGTATCCAAATCATTCATAATTTCAGCAATATCAGCAAAGTGAATTTCGTGCAAAATAGTTTCCAACTCAACAATATTATTTTGCTGAATTAAATTTTCAATTTGCGTGATAAGTTCTTTACTGATTTTAAATTCCATCTGCCGCTATTTTTTGTGTTAAAGAAATAAAATCTTCTACAGATAATTGTTCAGGTCGTTGTGCAAAGATAGTATCTTCTTGTAATTTATCGGATAAATTTAAACTTTTTAAACTATTTCTTAATGTTTTTCTTCTTTGTTGAAATGCTGTTTTTACCACTTTAAATAATAATTTTTCATCGCAAGGCAATTCGTAATTTTCTTTTCGTGTCATACGCATCACACCTGAATCGACTTTCGGTGGCGGATTAAAAACCGTTGGCGGTACCGTAAATAAGTATTCAACATCGTAAAATGCTTGAGCCAAAACGGATAAAATACCATATACTTTACTCCCTTTTTTACTACAAATTCGTTCTGCCACTTCTTTTTGGAACATTCCTGAAAATTCTGGAATAAATTGACGTAATTCTAAGGTTTTAAAAACAATTTGAGTGGAAATATTATAAGGAAAGTTCCCAATTATAGCAAATTGTTCATCTTTAAAAGCGGCTTGCCAATCGTGACGTAAAAAATCTAATGAGAAAATGTTATTCGCTAATTTTAAATAATGGGCTTGTAAGTATGCAACGGATTCAGTGTCAATTTCAACAACAAACGTTTCGTAAGGTTTTTCTAATAAATATTTTGTTAAAACACCCATTCCGGGACCAATTTCTAACACTTTTTTGTAGTTAGTACCTACCAACGAATCGGCAATTTGCTGTGCAATGCCTTCATCTGTAAGAAAATGTTGCCCTAAATGTTTTTTTGCTTTAACTGACATATATTTTATTTAAATTTCAAATTCGTAAATCCCAATTCGTAATTCGTAAATGAATTAGTTTTCATTACTGAAAAACTCGTTTAATACTTCTAATTCGGTTCTAAAAGCTAACATTTTATCACCAAATAAACGAAGACCTTCCTCTCGCAAAGCTGGCGCGAAAGTTTTATAATATTGTTGAAGTTTTTCATTACTTTCTGCAGAATATTGAATGGAATACGTAGTTCCTCCCATTTCTTCTTCAACTAAAACTTTTGAAAGTTTCGCTTTATAAAAACAGCCAGTAGCTAAAACATCTCCAATATGTTTTGTCTTTAACCAATTTAACCATTTGTCGTGAGCACTATCGTCTATATTTATGGTAACATTATATATAATCATTTGTTTAATTTTTTTTACAAAGATACTTTTTTAATAGCAATGACAATAGCAATGCTAAAATTCAATTATTTTTAATTTGGGCGTGCCCCTATGGGTCGGGCTTTCCGTTCCCGCTTTTTTTGTGCCGAAGAAAAATCGGAACAAAAAAGAGCTCCACTGCAATCCCTCACGCAAGAAACCGGTAATTACAATACCTAAGAAATGCAGAGATTTCTAAATTATAATAATTTCTTCAATCTGTGTTTAAAAACAAAAAAACTCCCAACTAAATATTATATTTGTAACATGAATGAAAATTTAGATCCCAACAAAGAGCGTTTTACGCCACAAGAATTAGATATTGAAAAAGCACTGCGACCGTTAAGTTTTGATGATTTTGCAGGACAAGACCACGTGCTTGAAAATTTAAAAGTATTTGTGGCAGCAGCAAACCAGCGAGGTGAAGCGCTTGACCACGCGCTGTTTCACGGTCCTCCAGGATTAGGAAAAACAACTTTAGCGAGTATTTTAGCTAACGAATTGGGTGTTGGAATCAAAATCACATCAGGTCCAGTATTGGATAAACCAGGCGATTTAGCAGGTTTGTTAACCAATTTAGAAGAACGTGATGTGTTGTTCATTGACGAAATACATCGCTTATCGCCAATAGTAGAAGAATATTTGTATTCTGCTATGGAAGACTATAAAATTGACATCATGATTGAATCGGGTCCGAATGCCCGTTCGGTACAAATTAATTTAAATCCGTTTACCTTAGTAGGTGCCACTACACGTTCTGGATTATTAACCGCACCGATGCGCGCGCGTTTCGGAATCCAAAGTCGTTTACATTATTATAATACCGAATTATTAGCCACAATTATCGAAAGAAGTTCTGGAATTTTAAACGTGCCTATCGACTTAGAAGCCGCTATAGAAATCGCAGGAAGAAGTAGAGGAACACCTCGTATCGCTAATGCTTTATTACGAAGAGTTAGAGATTTTGCGCAAATAAAAGGAAACGGAAGTATCGATATAGAAATAGCGCGTTACGCCCTAAAAGCCCTAAATGTAGATGCCAATGGTTTAGACGAAATGGATAATAAAATTTTAACTACTTTAATTGACAAATTCAAAGGCGGCCCTGTAGGATTAACCACTTTAGCCACAGCCGTGTCAGAAAACGGAGAAACTATTGAAGAAGTATACGAACCTTTTTTAATCCAAGAAGGCTTTTTAATGCGAACACCCAGAGGTCGTGAAGCTACCGAAAAAGCCTACAAACATTTAGGAAGAATAAAAGGACTAAACCAAGGGGAACTTTTTTAGGGTTTATTTAGAAACTAATGACACGATTGCAAATCCTAGATCTGATGCTTATTTGGCAACTCAAGCAATTACTGAAAAATCAATAACAGAAAATTGATATGACGATTAAATAATAAAATATGTACGGAAAACTTTATTATAACTTTTATTCATATTTAAAAAAAAAGAATAATCAAGACCCCACTTTTAATGCTGCATGCATACTATTTATAGCTCAA
>NZ_JBIISE010000014.1:0-47278 GCF_044341185.1 Flavobacterium sp. | reverse complement strand
TTGGTAGTTTTCTAAAAATCTATCATTTGGAATTTGCAACATTATTTTTGATGTTAGGATTATTTTCTACCTTGTGTTACATCGTGTTAGGCATCTATCAAATTAATCATTCTGTAAAATTAAAAAATAACGAAAAAGTATTCTGGACCATTGGTTTTATTTCTTTTAGCTTTATTACAGGATTATTGTATTATTTTAAAGAAAATCAAATTACATAAAAATTAACTTAAATTAAAATCAAAAAATTATGAAAAAATTTGCTCCCGTATTAGTTGTCGTAGGAATTCTTATTTTAGGATTTTTATACTTCATGAATGTTAAAAACAAAGCGTTACTATTTAGTCAAGCCACAGAAAAAGAATGGGGAAATGTAAATACAGCTTACCAAAGAAGACTTGATTTAATTGACAATTTAGTCAATACCGTAAAAGGTGCTGCGGATTTTGAAAAAAGCACTTTAACTGCAGTTGTAGAAGCAAGAGCAAAAGCAACTTCGGTAACTATTGATCCGAAAAATATTACTCCAGCTCAATTAGATCAATTTAATCAAGCGCAAAGTGGTATTACAAGTTCATTATCAAAACTTTTAGTTAGCGTTGAAGCGTATCCGCAATTAAGAGCGACAGAAAATTTCACAAAACTACAAGATGAATTAGCGAGTACAGAAAACCAAATTTTAACTGCGAGAACTCGTTTTAACCAATCTGTTGAAAAATTTAATAGTTATATTTTAGCTATGCCACAAAATATATTTTTAGGTAGTTACACTGAAAAAGCGTACTTTAAAGCTGTTGCTGGAGCAGAAAATGCTCCAAAAGTAAAATTCTAATTCAGTAAAACACACAAAATAATGCTAGAAAGCACAGCGTTTTTATCTAAAGCTGAAGAACAAGAAATTGTTGCAGCGATTGTGATTGCCGAAAAAAATACTTCGGGTGAAATTCGTGTACATATTGAAGAAAATAGTACCAAACCTTCAATGGAAAGAGCGAAAGAGGTATTTCATATTCTTAATATGGATGCCACCGAATTGAAAAACGGTGTGCTTTTTTACATTTGTACAGCAACCAAAAGTTTTGCAATTCTTGGTGATAAAGGTATAAATGATTTAGTAGCACCCGATTTTTGGAATTCTACCAAAGATATTGTGATTGAAAAATTCAAAGCTGGACAATATAAAGACGGTTTAATTAAAGGGATTTTAGAAGCTGGTATACAATTGAAAAAACATTTTCCATATGATGATGAAACCGACACAAATGAATTGTCTAATGAAATTTCAAGAGGTTAATATGGAAATTCGAAAATTTAAGTTCCAAATTCTAAAAAGTAGTAGTTGTATTGCCTTTCTTGCTTTTTTATTGTTTTCTCAAGTTTCGTTAGGACAATTTACAATTCCTGAAAAACCCAGTTTACAAACTTCAGTTTATGATTATGCAAAACTTTTATCTGACGTTGAAAAAACACAATTAGAAGAAAAATTAGTTAGATATTCGGATTCCACTTCTACACAAATTGTTGCTATTATAATTGAAGATTTAAACGGCGACAATATCCAAACTTTAACGCCAAATTGGGGAGAAGCTTGGGGAATTGGAGATGCTGAAAAAGACAATGGTGTTGTAATTTTGCTTTCGAAAAATGACCGAAAAATTTGGATTTCATCAGGTTATGGAACAGAAGTGCAACTTGTAGCAGGAATGACTGGTGAAATTGTTAGAAATGTTATAATTCCGGAATTTAAAGCAGGAAATTATTATACTGGATTAGACAAAGGTACTGATGCCATTTTTAAAGTATTAACTGGAAAATACAAAGGCGAAAGAAAAAAAGATAAAGGAAGTAGTATTCCCATACTAATCATAATAGTTTTTGTGATTTTATTCTTAATCATAGCCTCTAAAAATAAAAGAAATAATGGCGGCAACTCAGGAGGATTTGGTGGTCCTGACTTAATGGATATTATTATATTAAGTAGTTTAGGACGCAACGGCGGAAGTTTTGGCGGCGGATCATCATCTGGTGGCGGATTTGGCGGAGGCTTCGGTGGTGGTGGCTTTTCTGGTGGAGGTGCTGGAGGAAGCTGGTAATTAAGTAATTTATTTTCAAGAAATATAACCTAAAAGGGTTAAAATAAAAAACCGATAATCACTTATCGGTTTTTTTGTTATTTCTGTCTGAAGTAAATGTCTATTGGCACACCACTAAAATTGTAGTTTTCACGTAATTTGTTTTCAATAAAACGTTTGTATGGGTCTTTTACATATTGTGGCAAGTTAGCAAAAAACACAAACTGTGGTACCGGAGTAGGCAATTGCATGCAATATTTAATTTTTACATACTTCCCTTTTAACGCTGGCGGTGGTTGGTTTTCAATAATTGGCAACATTAAATCGTTGAATTTTGATGTCGGTACTTTTTGTTTTCTGTTTTCAAAAACCTCAACAGCAGTTTCTAATCCTTTTAATAAACGTTGTTTTTCTAATGCAGATACAAATAGAATTGGCACATCTGTAAACGGTTGAATTTGCTCACGAATTTTACGTTCGTAATCTCTTGCGGTCATAGTATCTTTTTCAACTAAATCCCATTTGTTGACTAAAATTACAATTCCTTTTCTGTTTTTTTCGGCCAACCAAAAAATACTTTGGTCTTGTCCTTCAAAACCACGAGTGGCATCAATTACCAAAATACAAACATCTGAATGCTCAATGGCACGAACCGAACGCATTACAGAATAAAATTCTAAATCTTCTTTTACTTTGGCTTTTCTTCTAATTCCGGCAGTATCTACTAAATTAAATTCGAAACCAAAACGGTTGTATGTGGTATCAATGGCATCACGAGTAGTTCCAGCAATATCTGTAACCACAAATCTATCTTCACCGATTAACGCGTTAATAATAGAGGATTTTCCAGCATTTGGTCTACCAACAACGGCAAAACGAGGTAAAGGATTTTCATCTTCAACAGCTTCTGGCAATTCAGGTAAAACTTCCACTAATTTATCTAATAATTCACCCGTTCCACTTCCATTCATAGCGCCAATAGTAAAATATTCGCCTAATCCTAAATTATAAAACTCTAATGCATCTGTAACACGTTTTGAATTATCTACTTTGTTTACAGCTAATAAAACAGGTTTAGTAACCTTACGTAATAATTTTGCTACTTCATCATCCATTGGCGTAATGCCTTCTTCCACATCTACCATAAAAATAATGGCATCGCACTCATCTATAGCTAATTCAACTTGTTTTCTTATTTCGCCTTCAAAAATATCATCAGAACCTTTAATGTATCCACCTGTATCAATTACAGAAAATTCTTTTCCATTCCACTCACTTTTTCCATAATTTCTATCACGCGTAACGCCACTCACAGAGTCTACGATGGCATCTCTACGTTGGATTAAACGATTAAAAAGCGTAGATTTTCCTACATTTGGTCTTCCTACTATGGCTACAATATTATTCATTATTCTTATATTTTGTGCAAAGATAGTTTAAAAGTTGCGAGTTTAGGGTTTATAGTTAGGAGTTTTTGTAAGTAATACAAAACGTATTGCTCCAAACTATCCTCTAAATTCTATAAACTAATTATTACTTATTACTTCTGATTGTATCCAAATCTTCGTAATTGAAAGGCATTGTTTCGCCAATCTTTATTCACTTTTACGAAAATTTCAATGTGTATTTGCTTATCGAAAAACAATTCTAAATCGGCACGAGCTTGCATGCCTACTTTTTTCAGCGCAGCACCTTTATGTCCAATAATAATTCCTTTTTGTGTATCGCGTTCTACCATAATTACAGAGCGAATTCTTATGATTTTTTCATCTTCTAAAAACTCTTCGGTTTCGACTTCCACTGCGTACGGAATTTCTTTATCGTAATTTAATAAAATCTTTTCACGAATGGTTTCATTTACAAAAAAACGTTCTGGCTTATCTGTTAACGCATCTTTCGGATAATATGGTGGCGAAAGCGGTAATAAATCTACAATTCTATTTAGCACTTCTTTTACATTAAAGTTTTCTAAAGCCGAAATTGGAAAAATTTCAGCATTGGGAACCTTTGCTTGCCACGTTAGTACTTGTTCTTCTAATATTTCCTGATTGGATTTATCAATTTTATTTAACAAAAGTAAAACGGGAATTTTAGCATTGATAATTTTATTGAAAAAGTCTTCGTCTTTTAATTCCTTCTCACCTATTTCAACCATATAGATTAAAATATCGGCATCAGAAAATGCACTTTTGACAAAATCCATCATACTGGTTTGTAAATCGTATGCAGGTTTAATAATCCCAGGTGTATCAGAAAAGACGATTTGATAATCTTCATCATTTACAATTCCGAAAATTCTGTGACGTGTGGTTTGTGCCTTACTTGTGATGATAGACAACTTCTCGCCTACCATAGCATTCATTAAGGTAGATTTTCCAACGTTTGGGTTTCCGATTATATTTACAAAACCTGCTTTATGCGACATATATTTTATTTTTTACAAAGGTACATAAAAAAGCCACTCGTTTCAGAATGGCTTCTTGTACAATATTATGTTAGTTAGTTATTCTGACGCAACTAATTTACTTGCGCTACGGTAAGTGAATTCGTTATAAATGTGACGACGAGCAAAACGACCTGGTGATTCGGCGTTTACCATTTTCACATACGTATTTCTTGGCACACCAAAGTATTCGAATTTACTTCCGTCTGCAAAGCTAATATACAAAACACCTTTGTCCATATAAAAATCGGCAATTTGTGAAGTTGTAGTTGTAGCTAAGTATTCTGCTTTTACTTTTTCTCTAGTTTCTGGAGCGATACTTACTAAAAAGTGGTACGCTTCAATAATGTTTTTACTTCTTTCTTCAGCTGCTAAACGTTCAACTGGATCTGAAATAGTATCAGGATGATCTTCCTTCATACTATTTCTATATATTGTTTTTAATTCTTTTAATGTTGCATCTCTAGTAACATTAAGTAATTTTCTGTACCCAATAATTTTCTGTGTAGTCATAGATTTTTAAAATAAAAGTGCAAAAATAGTGATTTATTCTTTAAATACACAAGAAAAATCAAAACAACACCAAAACATAATCATTTATTATTGAATTCATTACATAAAAAAAGCCACTCATTTCTGAATGGCTTACTTAGTAGCGGGAACAGGACTCGAACCTGTGACCTTCGGGTTATGAGCCCGACGAGCTGCCTACTGCTCTATCCCGCGATGTATGTTTAATTCTACTTCTATACTTTAAAAGTGAGAATATGTGTTACTTAATTCGACTGCAAATATACGTATTTATTCTAAACTACCAAAGAAATAAGTATATTTTATGGATTTTATTGTAACTGTTTCATTTACAATGAAAAAATCCGTCAAGTACAATTTCTAGACGGATTTTTTATATTAAGATACTGAAACAAGTTCAGTATGACAGAAAAAAATTACATCATTCCTGGCATTCCACCTCCCATATGAGCTGGATTTGAATCTTCTTTAATTTCGATTAAGGCACATTCTGTAGTTAAAATCATACCTGCTACAGAGGCTGCATTTTCTAAAGCCACACGAGTTACTTTTTTCGGATCGATAATTCCTGCAGCTAACATTTGAACGTATTCTCCTGTTTTTGCATTAAATCCGAAATCACCTGAACCTTCTGTTACTTTTGCAATTACTACAGAACCTTCTCCACCTGCATTTTCAACAATGGTTCTTAAAGGTGCTTCAACGGCACGAGAAATAATTTGAATTCCAGTAGCTTCATCTGCGTTTTCTGATTTTAAAGTCGCTAAAACAGATTTAGCACGCACTAAAGCAACACCTCCACCTGCAACAATTCCTTCTTCTACAGCCGCACGAGTAGCATGTAATGCATCGTCAACTCTATCTTTTTTCTCTTTCATTTCTACTTCAGAAGCAGCACCAACATACAATACAGCTACACCACCAGCTAATTTAGCCAAACGTTCTTGTAACTTTTCTTTATCGTAATCAGAAGTCGAAGTTTCCATCTGTGCTTTAATTTGGTTTACACGGCCTTTTATCAATTCCGCTTCACCTGCACCGTTTACAATAGTTGTATTGTCTTTATCGATAGAAATAGTTTCGGCAGTACCTAACATTTCTAAAGTTGTATTTTCTAATGAATAACCGCTTTCTTCCGCAATTACAGTACCACCTGTTAAAATAGCTATATCTTCTAACATGGCTTTTCTTCTGTCTCCAAAACCTGGTGCTTTAACTGCAGCAATTTTCAATCCACCACGCAGTTTATTAACAACTAAAGTTGCTAAAGCTTGACCATCAACATCTTCCGCAATAATTAATAATGGACGACTTGATTGTGCTACAGGCTCTAAAATTGGCAATAACTCTTGTAAGTTTGAGATTTTTTTATCGTATAATAACACATACGGATTGCTTAATTCTGCGACCATTTTGTCTGCATCTGTAACAAAATAAGGTGATAAATAACCTCTATCAAATTGCATTCCTTCTACAACATCTACATAAGTATCGGTTCCTTTAGCTTCTTCAACAGTAATTACACCTTCTTTTCCTACTTTAGTGAATGCTTTCGCAATTAAATCGCCAATAGTTTCATCATTATTTGCTGAAATAGAAGCTACTTGTTTTATTTTTTCTGAAGAATCGCCTACAGATTGAGTTTGCTTTGCTAAATCAGCTACAATAGCTTCTACTGCTTTATCGATTCCACGCTTTAAATCCATTGGATTGGCTCCAGCTGCTACGTTTTTCAACCCTTCTTTCACAATGGCTTGAGCCAAAACTGTAGCCGTAGTAGTTCCGTCTCCAGCTAAATCATTAGTTTTTGAAGCGACTTCTTTTACCATTTGCGCACCCATATTTTCTAACGGATCTGCTAATTCAATTTCTTTTGCAACAGAAACACCATCTTTAGTAACCGTTGGTCCTCCAAATGACTTTGAAATAATTACATTTCTTCCTTTAGGACCTAGAGTAACTTTTACTGCATTTGCTAACGCATCCACACCACGTTTTAAACCGTCACGTGCTTCAATATCAAATTTTATATCTTTTGCCATTTTTTTATTTGTTTTTTATTTAGTTTTCACAAAATTCTTATTCTAAAAATAAATTAAAGAATCGCATAAATTTCGTCTTCACGCATAATTAGGTAATCTTTACCTTCATATTTTAATTCAGTTCCGGCGTATTTACCATACAAAACGGTATCGCCAATTTTTACAGTCATTGTATAGTCGGTTTTCCCTGTTCCAACAGCAACAACGGTTCCTTTTTGAGGTTTCTCTTTTGCTGTATCTGGAATAATAATTCCCGAGGCAGTTGTTGTTTCTGCAGCAGATGGTTCAATTACTACTCGATCTGCAATTGGTTTAATATTTAATGCCATAATTTTATTGAATATTATTGTTATTGTACTTATTTTTAATTTCAGAAATTATGCCAAACACAATTTCTGACAAATTTACTTAAAATAAAAATGCCAGCACTGACATGCTGGCATTATATACTATATGTTGCAAAAATTATTTTGCAGAATCCGCTGGTTTAGTAGCAGGAGTTGTTGCAGGTTTTGCTGGCGCATCTTTAACAATTGCCGGCGCTGCATTTTCATCTACTAATTTAGAACCTCCTGCACCATTATTAAAACTTAACGTTGATAATAAAATTAGAACAATTAATGCCCCACCTAAAACCCAAGTTGTTTTTTCTAAAAAGTCGGTTGTATTTTTTACACCTCCCATTTGACCTCCACCACCAAAAGATGAAGATAACCCTCCACTTTTAGGATTTTGAACCATAATAGTTAAGATTAATAAAAAACATACGATGATGATTAATGCTAAAAAAATTGTAAATGACATAACTTCTGTATTAATTATTTTGTTGTAAAATTTTTATATTTTTAATTCGGTCTGCAAAGAAACTACTTTTTTCTGGATATTTCAAAATTAATATTTCATAAGCTTGTATGGCTTTGGAATATTTTTTTTGTTCGAGATAAATTTGCGCCAGCGTTTCGGTCATTATTGAAGAAGGCGTTTCGTTGCTTTTAGCAATATTTATTGGTATTGACGTAGTATCTTTAGCCTGTGGAATTTTTGGATTTAATTCGATAAACTTTTCTATTAAATCGAATTTTTTTTCTAATTCTGAAGAAACATGAATTTGTTTTTCAGCTTCTTCACGAACAATTGGAGTTATTTTAGCTAATTGAAGCCATTCTGAAAAAGAATGCGTTTCGTTTTTATCAAATTGAAATGGTTTCCCGATTTCCAATGCGGCTTCTACTTCTTTATTTGATTCATTTTGTTCCGAAATAGCAATTATTTCAGTTACATAACTTGATTTAGATTTAGCTTCTATAGTGTATGGTATGTTTTCTTCTTCAACATATTCAAAATCTGAAACAATTATACTCTGGATTTCAGCTTGATATTTATCATACACATCTTGTTGAAAAATTTTAAAATCATCAGAAGTAATAAAATCAAACAAAACACTTCTATCCGTTGTGTGAGCAGCTGTTTTTTTTAATTCGTAATTATATCTAAAACTTTCTTGATTATACAACCCTTTTAAATATAAAGCTCTTGCACTTTGGTAAAATGGAAATTCATTTACAATAGTTTCTAGTACTAACGTTTGTTTGTCGTTAATAGCTTTTGAATTATTGAGTAAATTTATATAATCGTTTGTGTTCATTTATTATTTTAATAAAAATTAAGTTAACTTCGAGAAAATCTAACAAAAGTGCTTAGAATTCTCGAAAAACAATATTTAAACTACCATTTAGCTAAAGATTCATTAAAAATATCTTGCGTGATTCTTTCATAAATGATTTCCAATGCTTCGTTTAAAACCGCTGAAGGCAATAAATTGGCATCATAATCATGATAAAACGAAAAACGCTTTTCAAAATTATCATCTTCTGAATTTTTGCTTGAATACCTAACATTTATAGAAATTGTCATTCTGTTTTGAGAAGATTGCTGACTCGCATTGGATGCCATTGGAGTAATCCGGTATTCTACAATTTCTCCTTCATACAACAAATCTCCACCGGATGTTACCAAATCTAAATTGGTTTGATTTTGAATTGTGTTTTGTAATTTTTGAGTAAAAGTTCGCTCAATACCAACTTCCACAATTTCGGCATTATTTTGAAAATAATTTACCTGAAACGTTTTAGCATTTATTTTTCCTGTTCCTGTAAAGTTGTATTTCACGTTACAACTTACGAGTAAAAACAAGGTTAAAATTGTGATTATTTTAATTTTTAATTTCATCTTTTTGTTCTAAAACTACAAATCAAATTGTTTAATTTTTCTATACAAGGTTCTTTCAGAAATACCTAATTCATCTGCAGCAGCTTTTCTTTTTCCTTTATTTTTTTCTAATGATTTTTTTATTAATTCTATTTCCTTTGCCTCTAAACTTAGCGTTTCCACTTCGTCTATGGCTTCTGCATAGAGATAATTATCATTAAAATCATCTTCATCATCAAACTCTTCTTGTTCTACTTCTTCTTCAACAGGTAAAACATTTCTTTTTATTTCTTGTTCAAAAATAGTGTTTTTTTCTTCAGAATTTCCATAAATTTTTTGAATGAGCGATTTGTTATTTTCTTGCACTTTAGCATTTCCGTTTTGCATAAGCTCAAGCGTAAGTTTTTTTAAATCATTTAAGTCGCTTTTCATATCAAAAAGTACTTTGTACAAAATTTCGCGTTCATTACTAAAATCAGAAGTACTTTTTTTCTCTCCAACAACTTGAAGCGAATTACTTTCCATACTAGGCAAATATGATTTTAATGCCATCAATGAGATATCTCTATTGGTTTCTAATACCGATATTTGCTCAGCAGAATTTCGTAATTGTCTGATATTTCCGCTCCAACGGTAATGCATTAAATAATTTACCGCATCATCTGATAATTTGATTGGAGGCATTTTATATTTGTGTGCAAAATCGGCAGCAAATTTGCGAAACAACAAATGAATATCTTCTTTTCTTTCGCGTAAAGCAGGTAAATTAATTTCAACGGTGCTTAAACGATAATATAAATCCTCTCTAAACTTTCCTTTTTCAATAGCTTCCAACATATTTACGTTCGTGGCAGCTACAATGCGAACATTGGTTTTTTGTACTTGAGAAGATCCTACTTTTATAAATTCACCATTTTCTAAAACTCTTAACAAACGTACTTGAGTAGTCAAAGGTAATTCTCCAACTTCATCTAAAAAAATAGTTCCTCCGTTGGCTACCTCAAAATAGCCTTCTCTTGTTCCTGTTGCGCCAGTAAACGATCCTTTTTCGTGACCAAAAAGTTCTGAATCAATTGTTCCTTCTGGAATGGCACCACAATTTACGGCTATATATTTTCCGTGTTTTCTGTGTGATAAAGAATGAATAATTTTAGGAACACTTTCTTTACCCACACCACTTTCTCCAGTTACTAATACCGAAATATCCGTAGGAGAAACCTGAATGGCTTTTTCTATCGCACGATTGAGTTTTGGATCGTTTCCAATAATCTCAAAGCGCTGTTTTATGTTTTGAACTGATTCCATTTTTTAATTTATAATTAATAATTGACAATTGATAATTCTAGATTTTCATTGTTAATTTTTAATTCATAATTTCAGAATATCCTACTGCTTCACCTATTAATGTTCCGCTGGTGCAATCTGATATTTTTACTAATACAAAATCACCTGGTTTATAATTTTCTTTTGGAAAAACTACTACTGTGTTTTGTGAATTTCTTCCGCTCCACTGTTTGTCGGAACGCTTAGAATCTTTTTCTACTAATACTTCAACTGTTTGACCTACAAATCGTTTTGTCCGTTCTAAGGCGATACGTTGCTGTAAATCGATAATTTCATTTAATCTTCGTTTCTTCACTTCTTCAGGTACATCATCTTCCATTTTTCTGGCCGCTAATGTTCCTGGTCTTTCAGAATAGGCAAACATAAATCCGAAATCGTATTTTACATATTCTAACAAACTTAATGTATCTTGATGATCTGCTTCTGTTTCTGTTGGAAATCCAGCAATAATATCTTGTGAAAGAGAAATATCTGGAATAATTCTGTAAATATTGTCAATTAACGTGATATATTCTTCACGAGTGTGTTGACGGTTCATTTCTTTTAAAATTCTTGTACTTCCACTCTGAACGGGCAAATGAATGTAATTGCAAATATTATGGTGTTTTGCCATAACTTTAATTACTTCAATATGCATATCTTGGGGATTTGAAGTAGAAAAACGAAATCGCATTTTTGGAAATTGTGTCGCGCATCTATCTAACAATTGCGCAAAATCTACAGAAGTGGCTTTTTGCATTTCACTTGCTTTTACAAAGTCTTTTTTCAAGCCACCTCCATACCAAAGGTAACTGTCTACATTTTGACCTAACAAAGTTACTTCTTTATAACCTTTAGCCCATAAATCAGCAATTTCTTCGATAATACTTTCTGGTTCTCGACTACGTTCCCTTCCACGAGTAAATGGTACTACGCAAAACGTACACATATTGTCACAACCACGAGTTATCGATACAAATGCTGTTATTCCATTGCTACTTAATCGTACTGGAGAAATATCCGCATAAGTTTCTTCACGAGAAAGAATAACATTTATAGCATCACGACCATCTTCAACATCTCTCAATAAATTAGGAATATCTTTGTAAGCATCTGGTCCTACAACCATATCTACAATTTTTTCTTCGTCTAAAAATTTTTCTTTTAAACGTTCGGCCATACAACCTAAAACACCAACCTTCATTTTCGGATTGATATCGCGTTTAATTGCATTATATACTTGTAAACGTTTACGGACAGTTACTTCTGCTTTATCTCTTATAGAACAAGTATTTACTAAAACCAAATCGGCTTCTTCTAACACTTGCGTTGTATTATATCCTTCATTTGCCAAAATAGATGCCACAACTTCACTATCGGCAAAGTTCATTTGACAACCATAACTTTCTATAAATAACTTCTTTTGGTTTCCTTGTTTGTTCTCCAAAACCATCGAAGTGCCTTGCTTACTTTCTTCTATAATCTTTTCTTCCATAAACGGTAGTATCATTTTGTTTTCGAAAACAGTTTTCTCAAAAATTCATAAAGCAAAGATAGTACAAAATTTCATTATCTGCCAAATTGTCAGCATCAGTTTAACAAAAATTTAGAAATATTTAGTTCATCAAACAAAAAGTAAAAATCAAAAAAACGAGACCTATATATATTAATCAAAAAAAAAATATACTTTTGCCAAATCAAATAAATGAAAATGGCGAAGAATTTAGTTATCGTGGAGTCACCTGCAAAGGCAAAAACCATTGAAAAATTTTTAGGAACCGATTTCCAAGTGGAATCAAGTTACGGACATATTGCCGATTTGCCTTCAAAGGAAATTGGTGTAGATGTAAATGATAACTTTAAACCTAAATATGAGGTATCTCCAGATAAAAAAGCATTAGTAAAAAAACTAAGAGATTTATCTAAAAAAGCAGATATGGTTTGGTTAGCTTCCGATGAGGACCGAGAAGGAGAAGCTATTTCTTGGCATTTATCTGAAGAATTAAAGTTAGATCCCGCCAAAACAAAACGTATCGTTTTTCACGAAATTACAAAAACTGCCATTTTAAAAGCAATTGAAAACCCGAGAGATATTAATTATAATTTAGTTAATGCACAACAAGCTCGAAGAGTTTTAGACCGTTTAGTGGGTTACGAATTATCTCCTGTACTTTGGAAAAAAGTAAAAGGTGGTTTATCTGCTGGACGTGTGCAATCGGTTTCTGTTCGTTTAATTGTGGAGCGTGAAAGAGAAATTCAGAATTTTAAAGCTGTTGGAAGTTATTCTATTAGCGCCGAATTCACGAATGAAGCCAGTAAAACAGTAAAAGCTAAACTAAATAAAAATTTCAACACAAAAGAAGAAGCACAACAATTTTTAGAAAAAAATATAGCTGCCGATTTTAAAGTTGACGATTTAGAAACAAAGCCAACAAAAAAATCACCTGCAGCACCGTTTACGACATCTACTTTACAACAAGAAGCCGCTCGTAAATTGTATTTACCTGTGGGAATTACGATGCAAATTGCTCAACGTTTATACGAGGCCGGTTTAATTACTTACATGAGAACGGATAGTGTAAATCTTTCGCAAGATGCAATGGCTGCAGCACAAGCAGAAATTACTTCTTACTACGGAGCAGCATATAGCAAACCAAGAAATTACAATACCAAATCTAAAGGGGCTCAAGAAGCGCACGAAGCCATTCGTCCAACAGATATGAGTCGTCATACCGTAGATATTGACAGAGATCAAGCACGTTTATATGATTTAATTTGGAAACGTACCTTAGCCTCGCAAATGAGTGATGCGCAACTGGAACGAACCAACGTAAAGATTACAGCAAATACCCATAATGAGTACTTTTCTGCAACTGGGGAAGTAATAAAATTTGACGGTTTCTTAAAAGTATATTTGGAAGGAAATGATGATGATGATGAAGAACAAGAGGGTATGTTGCCAGCCTTAAAAGTAAATGAAAAACTAAACAATAAGTTTATTGCAGCAACAGAACGTTTCACTCGTCCTGCAAGTAGATATACAGAAGCTTCACTTGTTAAAAAATTAGAAGAATTAGGCATTGGTCGTCCTTCAACTTATGCGCCAACTATTTCTACTATAATAAACAGAAATTATGTTGAAAAAGGAAGTTTTGAAGGTACAGAAAGAAAATACGAACAATTAACCTTAATTGGTAAAGAAATAAAATCGCAAACGTTAAAAGAAAATTCAGGTTCCGATAAAGGGAAATTAGTCCCTACGGATATTGGTGGAATTGTGACTGATTTTTTAGTAAAAAACTTTGAAAGCATTTTAGATTATAATTTTACTGCTAAAGTGGAACAAGATTTTGATGAAATTGCAGCTGGAAACGAAGATTGGCATAAAACGATGCGCAACTTTTACGATCATTTTCATCCTATTGTAACCAAAGTGGAAACAACAGCAGAACGTGAATCTGGAGAGCGAATTTTAGGAACCGATCCAAAAACAGGAAAACCAGTAAGTGTTCGATTAGGAAAATATGGAGCAATGGCGCAAATTGGTGCTATTGATGACGAAGTAAAACAATTTGCAAGTTTAAGAAACGAACAAAATTTAAGTAATATAACGTTGGAAGAAGTTTTAGATTTATTTTTATTACCAAAATCTTTAGGAACTTACGAAGGTGAAGAAATAGAAGTGAACAATGGACGTTTTGGACCTTATGTAAAATTTGGAACACAATTTATTTCTTTAGCTAAAGGTGAAGAACCATTAGATGTCACAATGGAAAGAGCCATTGAACTGATAAATGAAAAAACCAAAGCAGACGCTCCTATTGCTACTTACGATAATTTACCTGTTCAAAAAGGTGTAGGCCGTTTTGGACCATTCTTAAAATGGAATGGTATTTTTATCAATGTAAATAAAAAATACAATTTTGATAATTTATCGCAATCCGACATCAATGAACTAATAGAAGATAAACAACAAAAAGAAATCGAAAAAGTACTTCATTATTGGAAAGAAGAAGGCATTAAAGTAGAAAAAGCGCGTTGGGGAAGATCTGTAATTACAAAAGGAAAAATTAAAATTGAATTAAGTAAAGATATTGATGCTACAAAATTAACTCTTGAAACAGTAAAAGAGATGATTGAAAAGAAAGCACCCGCTAAAAAAACAGCTACTAAAAAAGCACCTGCAAAAAAATCCGTAGCAAAAAAGAAATAATATATGATATTCGAATACTTACAACCTGTATCAGAAGAAATTCAAAAATTTACAGATAGCTTATCTAATCAAACTTTAGGTAAAAAAATTGTAATGCATACAGCTACCGATTATCCGAATTTAGAAAATATTTCGATTGCAATAATTTGTGTGAACGAAAATAGAGGGGCAAATTTAGAGAATGAAAATTGTGATTTTAACGATTTTAGAAAAGCATTTTATCAATTATTCCCAGGAAATTGGAACAAAGGAATTGCCGATTTAGGAGATGCTTTAGTAGGAAATGAACCAAGTGACACTTATTTTGTGTTAAAAACCATTTGTGCCAGTTTAATCAAACAAAAAATTATACCTTTGGTCGTTGGTGGTTCGCAAGATTTAACTTACGCTATGTATCGTGCTTTTGATCAATTAGACCAAATGGTAAATTTAGTCGCTATTGATAATAAGTTTGATTTTGCAAAAGATGAAAAACTAGAATCCGATTCATATTTATCAAGAATAATTGTAGAAGAGCCAAATAATTTATACAATTTTTGCAGTATTGGATATCAAACCTATTACACATCGCAAGAAGAAATAGATTTAATAGAAAAATTGTATTTTGACACCTATAGATTAGGTGAAATAAGTAAAAATCCAGCCATTGTTGAGCCTGTTTTTAGAGATGCAGATATTATAAGTCTTGATTTAAAATCTATAAAATCATCTGATTCAGGAAATACAACTGAATTTTATCCAAACGGATTTGATGGTAGAGAAATCTGTACTTTAGCACGATATGCAGGCATAAGTGATAAAGTTAGCGCCTTTGGTATTTTCAATCAATTTTTTAATAAAAATGAAAACCAACTTATATCGCAAATCGTTTGGTATTTCATAGAAGGATATCACTTAAGAAGTTACGAATATCCATTTGAAGATAAAACAGAATATAATAGATATATAGTATTAGCAGAAGACGAAGAGTTGGTTTTTTACAAAAGTAACCGATCTGAAAGATGGTGGATGGAAATAAATTATAATTCCCTATACAATAAAACTGTTAAAAAAACGTTATTACCATGTACAAACGATGATTATGTTGCGGCTTGTAACGCTGAAATCCCCGAAAGATGGTGGAAAGCACACAGAAAAAGCTATTAAAAAAATCGTTAAAAGCATAGCAAAAATCGATAAAATACACTTTTTTTTAGATTATTTTACATTTGCTATTGTATATGTCAAAATAAATAGATAGGTTTGAAGCCTAAAATAAAATAAAATTTTATAACCCAATTAATATGAAAAAGTTTTTAGTATTATCGGCGGCACTAGCTTTGTTAACTAGCTGTGGAAAAGGCGATAAAGGTGAACTGGTAGGAGTTAAAGGCAAAAAATGGTTTTCTGAAAAACCTTTTGGTATGTCACTAATCCCTGGAGGTGCATTTATTATGGGTAAGTCTGATGATGACGTTGCCAATGTACAAGATGCGCCTACTAAAACAGTTACAGTTCCTTCATTTTATATGGATGAAACTGAAATTACAAATAGTGAATATCGCCAATTCGTAGAATGGGTTAAAGATTCTACAATTAGAACAAGACTAGCTGTAAAAGCAGATGAAGATGGTGCTAAACCAGCTGCTGGAGGTAAAAACACCGGAAGTATTGGTGATTTTGCTTTTGCTGATGCAGATCCAGCTAAAATGACAGCGTATGACAAATATATGTATGAAAACTATTACAGTGTAGGAACAGATACTGATCCTTATGCAAATAGAAAAACAAATAAAAAAGTAAAATTAATAAAAGAAACTTCAAAATATCCAGATGCTGCTTATGTAGAAGTAATGGACTCTATGTATTTACCAGAATCAGAATCGTTTAATGGGTTAAAAACGATGGATGTCAGTAAATTAAAATTCAAATACAATCAAGTTGATTTAAACAAAGCAGTGAAGAAAAAAGGTCGTAAAAACTTTTATGAAGATGCAAAACCTATAGAAATATATCCTGATACAACAGTATGGATTAAAGATTTTGCGTATTCTTATAATGAACCAATGCATAATAGTTATTTTTGGCACCAAGCGTATGGAGATTACCCAGTAGTAGGTGTATCTTGGGATCAAGCAAAAGCATTTTGTGCTTGGAGAACATTGTATAAAAACTCATATGTGAAAAAACAAAAAGGAAGAGATCAAGTGAATTCATTTCGTTTACCTACTGAAGCAGAATGGGAATATGCAGCAAGAGGTGGAATTGAATCAGGAACTTATCCTTGGGGTGGTCCATATGCTAAAAACGACCGTGGTTGTTTCTTAGCCAATTTTAAACCAATGAGAGGAGATTATGCAGCAGATGGTGCCTTATATACTGTAGAAGCAAAATCATTTGAACCAAATGATTTTAATTTATATAACATGGCAGGAAATGTAGCTGAATGGACTGATTCTTCTTACGATGCAGGTGCCTATGAATTTGTTTCAACTATGAGTCCAAATGTTTCAGATAAAGCCAACCAAAGAAAAGTGATTCGAGGTGGTTCATGGAAAGATGTAGGATTCTTCTTGCAAGTATCAACACGTGACTTTGAATATAAAGATTCTGCAAGAAGCTATATTGGCTTCAGAACTGTACAAGATTATATGGGAACACAAAAAACAGGAAATAAAAAATAAAAAACAAGAATTTAACTTAACTAAATAATTAACTTAACAAACTAAAATTTTAAATTATGGCAATTTTAAGCAAAAAAGCAATGAATTTCGCTTACGGTATGGGAGCAGCAGTAGTAATCCTTGGGGCACTTTTCAAATTAATGCACTGGCCTGGAGCAGGAATCATGTTAATCATAGGATTAGGAACTGAGGCATTTATTTTCGGTTTATCAGCTTTTGAAACACCTGAAAATGATTTAGATTGGTCTTTAGTTTACCCAGAATTAGCTGGTGGAGAAGCTAAAGCAAAATCAGGAAAAAAAGAAAATCCTGAAGAAGCTCAAGGTTTATTATCTCAAAAATTAGATAATTTATTAAAAGAAGCTAAAATTGATGGGGAATTAATGACAAGCTTAGGAAACAGTATTAAAAACTTTGAAGGTGCAGCTAAAGGTATCGCTCCAACAGTAGATGCTATTGCTTCTCAAACAAAATATGCAGAACAAATGGTTAGCGCAGCTACTTCATTAGAAGCTTTAAACAACTTATACAAAGCACAAATTGATGGTGCTCAGAAAAATGCAGATGCTAATGCAGAAATTGCAGAAAATGCATCAAAATTAAAAGAGCAAATGCAATCTATGACATCAAACATATCTTCATTAAATGCTGTATATGGTGGAATGTTAACTGCAATGCAAAACAAAGGATAATTAGTTTTATCAAATAAATTAAACAAATTAATTAACTAAACTAATTAGAAAAAAATGGCAGGAGGAAAACTTACCCCTAGACAGAAGATGGTTAATCTGATGTATTTGGTTTTTGTGGCAATGTTAGCAATGAATATGTCAAAAGAAGTATTATCAGCTTTTGGTATATTAAATGACAAAATCACAGAATCAAATGGTATTGCAGAAGCAAGAAATCAATCAGCTTTCGATCAGTTAGCTCAAAAAGCGCAAGATCAACCAAAACAATATGGTGATAAAAAAGCTAAAGTTGATAAAATCAGATTATTATGTAAAGATTTCTATAGCTATATAGAAGGATTAAAAACACAATTCACTAAAGACGTTGAAAGAAAAGAAGATGGTAGTCTTAATTTCGAAGCAATGGATAAAGGTGATAAAATTGATGAATACTGGTTTTCTGGTGACAGACCATCAGCAAAAGGTACTGAATTTTTAAATAAATTGAGTTCATTTACAGCACAAATCAAAGCAACGGGTGGAAGCTCTATTGTAGAAGCTGAAATGAAAAAAATTGAAAAAAGATTTGCTACAAATAAAGTTAAAACGGAAGATGGAAATGTGCCTTGGTTAGATTACAATTATAAAGGATTTCCTTTAATTGCATCTATTACTAAATTATCACAAATACAAGCAGATATTAAAACTACTGAAAGTGATATCATTAGTGGAATGTTCCAATCAGACTTAGTTGCAGCTGCCTCTTTAACAGCATACCAACCTATTGTTGTTCCAGATAAAACGGCTTTCTTCCAAGGAGAAACTGTAACTGGAAAAATTATACTAGGAAAATTTGATCCAAATTTAGTTGCAAAATCTGTAATTGTTAATGGTCAAGCAGTGAAAGCTGAAGCAGGTCAAGCTAAATTCTCTTTTGGTGCAGGAAGTGTTGGTGAAAAAGAAATTACTGGTTCATTCAACTTTGACGAAAATGGAAAAGTAGTAAGTTTACCAATTAAAGGTAACTATGTAGTGGTACCTAAACCAAATCAAGCTATTGTTTCTGCAGATAAAATGAATGTAGTTTATAGAGGTGTAGATAACCCAATTTCGGTATCTGTTCCTGGAATTCCTTCAAGTGATGTAAAAGCAAGTGCTCCTGGAATGAGATCTACAGGAAAACCTGGACAATATGTTTTAAACCCGGGACAAGGTAAAGACGTAACCATTAATGTTTCTGCTACATTACCTAACGGTGGTGGAACTTTTTCAAGTAAACAAACGTTTAGAATTAAAGGTATACCTGCTCCTACTGGTAAAATTAGAGGTGAGGTTTCTGCAAAAGGGGCAAAATCAAACTTAGAAGTATGTACTGTTTCGGCAACATTAGAAGACTTTGATTTCCCTGTAACTATTAATGTTACACAATTTAACGTAAAAGTTCCTGGACAACCAACTGTTGTAGTTCAAGGAAGCAGAATGAATGGACAAGCCATCTCAGCTATTAAAAAAGCAGGTAGAGGTGATGTAGTAACTATATCTGAAATTAAAGTTAAGTATGTTGGTATCAACCAACCTGCTAAAAATGTTTCGCCTTGTACATTCGAAGTACAATAATTTAATAAAATAAAAAAATGAATTGGAGAAATTTTTTATTAGTAGCGGTATTTGGTTTGAGCACACTTTCGTTTGCACAATCTAATTTACTAAATGCAAAAACACCTGCAGAAATCGGTAAGAAAACCGAAGCGCAAAAAAATGCAGATAACGACAAACCTTTACCTTATGGCTACATAGGAGATAGGGATGTTTTTATGGGAAAAACTGTTTGGGAACTAATTGATGTGGACCAAAGAGTAAATTACCCAATGTATTATCCAGTAGACGATTCTAAAGATTTGGGTTCAGAAAGAAAACCACTTTTTGAAGTACTAATGAAAGGTATTGATGATGGCAAAATTACTGAAGTATATGATTCAGGTTATTTTACGGTAAAAAAGACTTTTGATGACATTCAAAAAGCAAGAGTTTTTATCGATACTTCTGATGCTGGTATTGAACAATTAGCAGCTGGAGATCCAATATCTGAAGAATTCATTACTAAGCAAACTATTGATGCATTTCATGTTAAAGGATATAAAATAAAAGGTTTCTGGTATTTTGACAAACGTCAAGGTGAATTAAAATACAGATTACAAGGTATTTGTCCTTTAGTACCTGATGTGTACACTATGAACAAGGAAGAAAATAAAAATGACGCTCCTATTGAGTTGTTTTGGATTTATTTTCCAGCTTCAAGAGATGTATTACATGCTGCTAAAGCTTTCAATGAAAGAAACTCTGCTATGCCATTTACATTTGACCATTTGTTAAATTCGCGTCGTTTTAATGCCGTAATTTACTTAGAAGAAAATGTTTACGGGGATAGAGAGATAAAAGATTACATGAAGGAAAATGCACAAATGCAATTATTAGAATCAGAAAGAGTAAAAGAAAAAATACGTAATTTCGAATTAGATATGTGGAATTACTAATAAAAATATTTCTCCAATTATATTACAAAAAACTCTTACTTCGGTAAGAGTTTTTTTTGTTTAAATTTGTACCATATAAAAAGTACTTTTTGTGTCATTTCGATATAAGGAGAAATCTCATAATTAGTATTACTTTATTTGATTTCTCCTTATGTCTAAATGACAATAATAAGAATAAATTATTATAATACATCAAAATGGAAGTAGATTACCTAATTATTGGTTCAGGTTTAGCAGGAATTTGCTTTGCAGAAACGTGTTTATTGCAACATAAAAAAATTATGGTAATAAATGACAACTCTCAAAATTCAACTACAATAGCGGGTGGTTTATACAATCCAATTGTATTAAAACGATTTACAAAAATATGGGAAGCAGAGGCTCAATTGGCTATTACAATACCATTTTATAGAAAATTAGAAGAAAAGTTAGATACTCCATTTTTATATGAAATTCCGTTATTGCGAAAATTAAATAACATAGAGGAACAAAACAATTGGTTTACAGCGTCAGACAAACCTACCCTTTCCAACTATTTAGGTAGTGAATTAGAAACATTAAATAACCAAGCTGTAGCAAGTAATTTTAAATTTGGAAAAGTACATCATACCGGTTTTTTAGACACAAAAAAATTGAAAGAAGCCTATACGCACTTCCTGCTTTCAAATGCAATGTATATTGAGGAAACCTTTGACTATTCAAAAATACATATTGAAAACAATTACATTCAATATAATAACATACGAGCCAAACAACTAGTTTTCGCAGAAGGTTTTGGTTTACATAACAATCCCTATTTTAATAATTTACCTTTGGATGGCACAAAAGGAGAACTTTTAATTATTAAATCCGAAAATCTAAATTTAAATGAGATAATAAATTCAAGCATATGGGTTTTGCCTTTAGGAAATCATTTATACAAAATAGGTGCCACATATGATTGGGAAGATAAAACCAATCAAAAAACTGAAAAAGCAAAAACAGAATTACTTACTCATTTAAAAGAAGTGATTTCTTGCGATTTTGAAGTTATAGAACATTTAGCAGGAGTACGACCAACCGTAAAAGACAGAAGGCCACTTTTAGGAAAACATCATCTTCACAACCAATTATATATTTTAAATGGTATGGGCACGCGAGGCGTACTTTTAGCACCATATTTATCAGATAAGTTATATCAATATATTGAAAATGGAATCCCATTAGATAACGAAATTTCAATAGAAAGGTGCTATAAAAAACTATTTAGATAAGTTTTCTTTCCAATTTTTATCAAAGTGAATAAAAATATTGATCCAAATATTTCTTGACATTCGCATGATTAGGGTATTGCTCAAAATTAGAGCAACAACAATTGAGATAAAAGCCGTTTTTAAATTAGCTTGAAATACAAAATGCGAAACTAAAAAGGAAATAATTCCAATTAATACTCCAAGTCCATAACTTACAAACATCGCACCAAAAAAGAAAGAAGGCTCTATTTTATATACTTGTTTACAATGCGAACACGTTTCGTGCATGGCATAAATCTTAAACACATTAAAAGGATTTGTGTCTAAATACATGCTTTCTTCATGACACTTCGGACAACAACCAGCTATCATCGAATAAATTTTTGATCCTTTTCTAAACATTTTTACTATTTTGATGCAAAGGTAAAATAAGTATAGTACTTTTGCACCTTATTAGAAAAAAACATGCTGAATATACATAATCTTTCCGTTTCCTTTGGTGGAACGTATTTATTTGAAGAAGTTACTTTTAGAATGGGCGCTGGCGACAGAGTTGGTTTAGTAGGTAAAAATGGTGCAGGAAAATCAACCATGTTGAAAATTTTGGCTGGCGATTTTAAACCCGATTCTGGGCAAATTGCTACTGAAAAAGAAGTAAGAATTGGATTTTTACGACAAGATATCGATTTTGAAGCTGGAAGAACGGTTTTAGAAGAAGCGTATCAAGCGTTTACAGATATTAAAGAAGTAGAGAAAAAGCTAGAAGACATCAATCATCAATTAGTAACCAGAACCGATTACGAAAGTGAAGCCTATTCTCAAATTATCGAAGATTTATCAGATTATACGCATAGATTTGAACTTTTAGGTGGTTACAACTATGTAGGTGATACAGAAAAAATTTTATTAGGCTTAGGATTTAAACGAGAGGTTTTTAACAACCAAACAGAGACGTTTTCTGGAGGTTGGCGTATGCGTATTGAATTGGCAAAACTATTGCTTCAAGCCAACGATATTCTCTTATTAGATGAACCCACCAATCACTTGGATATAGAAAGTATTATTTGGTTGGAAAGTTTTTTACGAAATTATCCTGGAGTAGTAGTTATTGTATCGCATGATAAAATGTTTTTAGACAATGTTACCAATCGTACAATTGAAATTTCATTAGGAAAAGCGTATGATTTCAATAAACCGTATTCGCAATATTTAGAATTGCGTCATGAAATTCGTGAAAAACAATTGGCTACTCAAAAAAATCAAGCCAAGAAAATTGAAGAAACCGAAAAATTAATTGAAAAGTTTCGTGCGAAAGCTTCTAAAGCCTCAATGGCACAATCTTTAATTAAAAAATTAGACAAGGTAGAACGAATTGAAGTGGATGAAGACGACAATTCCGTGATGAATATTTCGTTTCCTGTTTCTAAAGTGCCTGGTAGAGTGGTTATCGAAGCCGAACACGTTACAAAAGCCTACGGAGATAATACGATTTTAAAAGACATATCACTTTTAGTAGAACGTGGCAGTAAAATTGCATTTGTAGGTCAGAATGGCCAAGGTAAATCGACTTTTATTAAAGCCATTGTAAACGAATTTGAATTTGAAGGCTCCATAAAATTAGGTCATAATGTTCAAGTGGGTTATTTTGCACAAAATCAGGCGGAATATTTAGATGGTGAAATTACATTATTGCAAACCATGGAAGATGCGGCAACGGATACCAATAGGGCAAAAGTTAGAGACATGTTGGGTTCTTTTTTGTTTCGTGGTGATGACGTAGAGAAAAAAGTAAAAGTGCTTTCTGGAGGCGAAAGAAATCGTTTGGCTTTATGTAAATTATTGTTGCAACCCATTAACGTTTTGGTAATGGATGAGCCCACAAATCACTTAGACATTAAATCGAAAAACGTTTTAAAAGCCGCACTTCAAAAATATGAAGGTACACTCCTACTCGTTTCTCACGATAGAGATTTTTTACAAGATATGTCTAATTTAGTGTATGAATTTAAAGACCAAAAAATTAAAGAATACTTAGGCGATATCAATTATTTCTTAGAACAACGCAATTTAGAAAACATGCGTGAAGTGGAAAAAAAGGATATTGATAGAAAAGAAGCTACTGTAAATCAAAATTCTAAAACTTCTTACGAAGACCAAAAGAAAAACAAATCGTTACAAAATAGATTATCTAAAATTGAAAGTCAAATTAAACAATTAGAAATTGACATTCAAAACGACGATAAAGAATTGGCTTCTAATTACGACAAACATGTAGAAAACGCTTCTTTTTTTACAGCATACAACAAGAAAAAAGCAGAATTGGATAAACTTCTTGAGGACTGGGAAATGGTTCAGGAAGAAATTGATAATTTATAAAAATATAACAAAAAAGAGTCCCGATTTCTCGAGACTCTTTTTTTATTTGTAATCATATATGATTTATTTCACTAAAGTCATTTCGTCTACAATGTGTTTTGCACCTGAGAAATTTTCAATTACCCAAAGTACATAACGAATGTCTACGTTAATTGTTCTTTGTAACTTTTGGTCAAAAATAACATCTCCAGCCATTGCTTCAATGTTTCCATCAAAAGCCAAACCGATTAATTCCCCTTTTCCGTTTAATACTGGAGAACCAGAATTTCCACCTGTAATATCATTGTCAGTTAAGAAACAAACGTGTAAAGAACCATCTTTATCTGCATAACGACCGTATTCTTTTTTAGCGCTCATGTCTAATACTTTTGTAGGCAAATCAAATTCTAAATCGCCTTTTTTGTATTTTTTAACTTGCCCTGCTAAAGTAGTGTAATTATTTATAGTAGCATCGTTTCTTTTATCGGCTGGTAAAGAACGAACTTTTCCATACGTTAAACGTAAAGTTGAATTCGCATCTGGATATAAAGTAGTACCAATTTTAGATTCTCTTAAACCTTCAACTAATAAACGGAAAGACGCACCAAAATCGTTTTGCGCTTTCATTAAGTCTTCGCTTCTTTTACCGATATGAGATGTTAAATCATTTGATAAAACATATAAAGGATCACTTGTTAAAGTTACATCAATAGGATTTGCTAAGTAAGCTTTAATTTTTTCAATTGAAGTAAAAATACTTGCATCAAAAGCTGAAGCTACATAATTTGCAAAATCACCATTATTTTCTTTTGCTAATTTTTCAACAGTTGGTGCTAAAGTATAACCTGCTTTTTTAGCGTATAAAGCTAACTGAGCCGCTAATATATCTTTTTCCGCAGGAATATGTAATTCCTTAAACATTTCATTTGCCATTTCTTCAATAGCTGGAGCCATTTCAGTACGTTTAGCCGCATCTGCTTTAGTATACATTTCTAATTGTCTTCCTAAAGATCTGCTTATTGTTCCAAAAGCAGACGTTCTGAATAACTGTTGTAAATAATTATCGTGACGCGATTTTTCATTCGTCATATCATAATATTTATTGATTGTAGCTACAACATTTCCGTATTTAGCTTGATTGGCTGGTTGATTTGCCCAAGTATTAAATTTAGCTTCTTGAGCTGCTTTAGATTTTGCAGTTCCAAATTTAGTTAACGCATCAATCATTCCTTGACGGTTTTTCCAGTAATTTGCAACTCCAGCAAATTTAGAAGCATACACTAAATTTAATGCATCAGATTGAACCATATATTTTTTCATATTGTCCATTCCTGTTTTTGAACCTTCTACCCAAGCTGGGTAAGCAAATTTTACATTTTGCTCAATTCCACCAGCTGGCATCCAACGGTTTGTACGACCTGGATACCCTAAAATCATAGCAAAATCGTTTTCTTTAACTCCACCTAAATTAACTGGTAAGTGATGTTTTGGTTGTAAAGGAACATTATTCGCAGAATATTCGGCAGGATTTCCGTTAGCATCTGCATAAATTCTAAACATAGAAAAATCAGCTGTATGACGAGGCCATTCCCAGTTGTCTGTATCTCCACCAAATTTTCCTAAGCTTTCTGGAGGCGTACCAACTAAACGAACATCTTTATAATCTTGATATACGAAATAGTAATATTCATTTCCTTGAAAAAATGGACGAACAGAAACGGTATACTTTCCCCCTTCATTGTTTTCTTTTTCAATTTTTGCAATTTCTTGATTGATTGCTTTTTCTCTTTCAGCCTCGCTCATTCCTGGAGTTACAACTGATAATATTCTTTTTGAACAATCATCCATACGCACAAAGAAACGCACAAATAAACTAGAAGGTTTTAATTCTTCTTTTCTGTTTGCTGCCCAATATCCTTCTTTTAGATAATTTTTTTCTGCTGAAGATAATTCCGCAATTGCATCATAACCACAGTGGTGATTGGTTAATACCAAACCATCTTTTGAGATTAATTCAGCTGTACAACCTCCGTTAAACTGCACAATAGCATCTTTTAAACTGTGGTTGTTAATGCTATAAATTTCTTGTGGGGTTAATTGCAATCCCATTTTTTGCATATCACGGTGATTTAAACGTTCAATGAACATTAAAAACCACATACCTTCATCTGCTTTAACGCTCATTGGCATCAGCATAATTCCAGCAACTAAGGATAAAATAATTTTTTTCATTTTAATTTTAGGTAAAGTTAATTAATATTAATAGTAGTCTATAAATTGAAAAAATGTTACAATTTTCTTACTATTTTAGTTTAAAAATATTTTTGTTGATCTTTTTAATATTTAATAAAAAACAGTTAAAAGTAAACTTCCAACTGTTTTTTAAAATATTATTTATTATAGAATTATTCTATAATTATTTTTTTAGTTATTTGAGCACCTTTACTCTGAATCGTAACAAAATACATACCACTCAAAGCATTATCTAATTCAATATTTTGAACTAAATCAGATGTTTGATTATATTCTGCATTAAATATTTCTCTTCCTAAGGCATCAATAATTATAACCGAATAATTATCTGTAACTTCAGCTAATTGAATTGAGAAAATACCTTTATTAGGATTTGGTGAGATAGAAAAATTATTTTTTACAAAATCGTTATTTGCTAAAGCATTCGTTTGCAACTGAGAAGATATTGTATTATACCATGCCATCATTCTTGTTGCTTGCCCAGCAGTAAACATATACATACAAACATCCTGAACATAATCCATATAGTTCATTGTTAATTGTGTTGTGCCGCAATTAGTGAAGACAGTACCTGGAGCACCACAATTAAAATAAGGTGTATCTGCAGATGGCGTGTCACAAACTCTATCACCAGAGGTTGCGCAATTTGCTCCATCGCATCCTTGAAAAGTATGATTTAAATTAAAAAAATGTCCTAACTCGTGGGTTAATGTTCTACCTAAGTTATATGGTGAAGTTGGTGCATATCCAGAACAACTTGAAGGTGTTCCAGTCATTGTTGCTCCAAAAGCATTATTATCAATAACTACTGTCATTCCTTGTGAAGGCGAACCTCCTAATGGAGAATACCCTAAAATTCCACCACTTATATTCCTTACAACTAAATTACAATAACCCGCCCAAGCAGAATCACTATCGGCATTAGACAAGAAATTTGTACCAAATGTTACAGCTAAAGTGCCGTTTGTCAATCCAGAACTTACAGGATGATTTTGAGTGGCAATTTCCCAAGAAACATCCATATTCCCTATGTTTACTCCTGGGTAAGAAGAACTAGCAGCTGACCAAAGTGAAATATCTGAATTTGTAGCATTATAATCTGCGTTTAAAATAGCCACTTGTTTTTGAGCCAACAATCTTAAACAACTTTTAACAGATTCAGTACTTGAATTTGCTACTGATGGATAATGAATTGCAACAGGAATTCTTATTGTTGTATTTGTGCTTAAAATGGAATTGCCGTTTTTAGTTTGTTGCGCATTAGTTAGTCTTTCTAATTCACTTTCAAATTGTTTTTGCAAATCTAAATATTGTTTTTTCATCTCTGGATTAGACAACATTTTTTCCATGTAGGCATCAGTTCCACATGTTCTTTGTTGACCAAAACTAAAAGAAACAACAAAAAGTAATAAAAGTAATTTTGTTTTCATTATGAATATATTAATATTAATTTTCAAAAATATAAAAAAAATTGAATAAAATGCTAATCATTCAACATTTTCCACAATTTATCCTTTAATTCAGTTAATCCTTTTTGGGCTACAGAAGAAATAAACATATATTCTAATCCTTTAAAATCTTTGTCTAATTGCTGTTTCATTTCTTTTTGTAATTCATCGTCTAACATATCACATTTAGAAATGACTAACAATCTGTCTTTATCTAACATTTCAGGGTTGTAACGTCTTAATTCGTCTAAAAGAATTTCGTATTCTTTCTTAATATCATCAGCATCAGCTGGAACTAAAAATAACAACGTAGAATTTCTTTCGATATGTCTTAAAAAATAATGTCCTAACCCTTTACCTTCGGCTGCACCTTCAATGATTCCAGGAATATCTGCAATTACAAAAGATTGAAAATCTCTGTAAGCTACAATTCCTAAATTGGGTTTTAAAGTAGTAAATGCATAATCTGCAATTTTTGGTTTTGCAGATGTTAAAACAGACAATAAAGTCGATTTTCCGGCATTTGGAAATCCTACTAAGCCTACATCGGCAAGAACTTTTAATTCTAAAATAACATCTACTTCCTCTCCTGGAATTCCAGGTTGTGCATAACGAGGTGTTTGATTTGTAGAACTTCTAAAATTCCAGTTACCTAAGCCTCCTTTTCCGCCACGAGCTAAAATTTTAGTTTCGCCGTCTTCTGTAATTTCAAATAAAATTTCGCCAGTTTCCTTGTCCTTAACAACTGTACCTAATGGAACTTCTATGAATTTATCTTCTCCATCATGTCCGGTACTTCTACTACTTCCTCCATCTCCACCATGACCTGATTTTACATGTCGTAAAAATTTTAAATGAAATAACGTCCATAAATTTTTACTCCCTTTAATAATTACATGACCTCCACGACCACCGTCTCCACCATCTGGACCGCCTTTTTCAATAAATTTTTCTCTGTGTAAGTGAGAAGAACCCTTCCCGCCTTTACCAGAAGCAACATATATTTTTACGTAGTCTACGAAATTTCCTTCAGTCATTTTCTTGTTTTTTAGCTCTCAGTTTTGAAACAAACTGAAACTATTCTATATTATTAACTTTTAATTTTTATGCAGACTAAAAACTGCGAATGTAAGTGTAGTTATTCTGAAATTGGTTTTATTAAAATTTTATCAATTTTTACGCCATCCATATCTATCACTTCAAATTCTAATTTGTTCCAAATAAGTTTTTCGCCTTGTTTTGGAATACTGCCTAATTCTGTTATAATCAATCCACTAACCGTTGTAACCTCATAATCATTAAGCATATCATCTAAATCGAAATACGTCATAAAATCGTGTAATGAATATTGCCCATCCACTAACCAAGTTCCGTCTTCTCTTGCGAGTAATTGATATTCTTCATCAGAAAAATCTGCTGCATCACCAACTAATGCCTCTAAAATATCATTTAAGGTAATAATTCCTTGAAAAACACCATATTCATCTGTAACTAATGCATAATGAATTTTAGACTTCTTAAAGTTTTCTAACGCTTTATACGCTGATGTATGTTCAATAAAATATACCGGGTCGATCATAATTTTCTGTAAATCGAAATCGCCTTTTTCAATATTTGCGAATAAATCTTTTAATAAAACTACCCCTATAACTTCATCCAAATTTTCATTACAAACAGGGTATACAGAATGCAACTCATCTAAAATTTTCGCTTTTAGTTCTTCATAACTCTCATCTAAAGCCAAATAAACAATGCTTTTTCTGTGCGTCATTAAAGAATTAACTTTTCTGTCACCAATATGAAATACGCGTTCCACAATATCTTGCTCAATTTCTTGCACTTCACCAACTTCTGTTCCTTCTTTGATAATGGCTTTGATTTCTTCTTCAGTAACCTTACCATCTGCGGTTGGTTTAATCTTAAATATTTTTAAAATAAAATCAGTAGAGGTAGTTAATAACCAAATAAATGGAGCAGTAACAATAGACATTACTTTCATTGGAACAGCTACAGACTTAGCAATGGCCTCTGGATAATTTAACCCAATTCTTTTAGGTAATAATTCACCGAATACTAAAGAGAAAAAAGTTAAAATAACAACAACAAATCCAACTGCTAAAGAATGTGCATAAGGAAAAGTTATAGAATAAATGGCGAAAAATGCTTCAACATCAGTTGTAATTTTATCACCAGAATAAATACCTGTTAAAATACCAATTAAGGTAATACCAATTTGTACCGTTGACAAAAATTTGTTTGGCGAATTGGCTAAATCCAAAGCTGTTTTTGCACTCGTATTGCCTTTTTTGGCAGCGGTTTCTAACCTATTTTTTCTTGCTGATATGAGTGCGATCTCTGACATGGAGAAAATTCCATTGAGCAGTATCAACAAGAATATTATGACTATTTCCAATTTTTATATAGTTGAATTAAATGCAATATACTTAAAATTTATCGATTATAGTACTTAATCGTTCTGTGATTTCTTCAATCGAACCAATTCCGTTTACAGCATAAAACTTTCCTTGCGCATCGTAATACGACATTAAAGGCGCTGTTTTTTCGTTATATTCTTGGTATCTGTTTCTGATTTTTTCTTCATCCTGATCGTCTGGTCTACCTGAAGTTTTACCTCTTTCTAACAAACGTTTTACTAAAATTTCATCGTCTGCTTCTAAAGCTATGGTTGCAGTAATTTCTTCATTTTTAGATGTTAAAAAAGCATCTAAAGCTTCTGCTTGTGCAATTGTTCTTGGAAAACCATCAAACAAAAACCCTTTTGATTGACTGTTTTTCTCTACTTCACTTTGTAACATCTGAATAGTTACTGAATCTGGCACTAAATCGCCATTATCCATATACGTTTTCGCTAAAAGACCTAATTCTGTTTCGTTTTTGATATTAAATCTAAAAATATCACCTGTAGATAAATGTGTTAGCGTATATTTTTCTTTTAAAAATTCTGCTTGCGTTCCTTTACCAGCTCCTGGTTTTCCGAATAAAACAATATTAATCATTGTGTTGTTAAAGTTAAAATAAACCACAAATTTACAAACTATTAAACATAAAAAAATCATTATTAAGTGTTTTTTTAAAAAATGATTATTTTTACAAGATGAATTTAGCTTTTTATAAACGTATAGAAGAAAGTACAGCACATCGATTAAATCGAGAATTTATTCGTGATTATGTACTTCAAAATCCTGAAAAATTGCAATATCTAATAGAAATTGCGCTGCACGAAAAAGACAAAATTCATATAAAAGCGTGTTGGTCATTAGAATTAATTTTCGAAATCAAACTGGAACTAATTCTTCCTTTTTTAGATGATTTTTTAGCAAAAATAGGACAGTTTAAAGATGATTCTGCTATTAGACCTATTTCTAAAATATGTATGTTTTTATCCAAATCTAAAACTATAAAACTTTCCGAAAACCAAGAAACAAAAATTATTGAAACCTGTTTAGATTGGCTTATTCAGGATAAAAAAGTTGCTACAAAAGCCTATTCTATGATAACTTTATACAATTTCGGGAAAAAACAGCCTTGGATTAATGAAGAGTTAAAAACCATACTTTCACAAGATTATTTTAAACATTCCGCTGCATATCAAGCTGCTGCTAAAGATATTTTACGAAAACTAAAATAGATGCTAATTGCGAAACAAATTCAAATTAGTATCTTTGCACAATCACAACAATAACAACTAATGAATTATTTTTCTTCAGATTTTAAATTAGGAATTTTAGGTGGCGGCCAATTAGGTAAAATGCTACTTACCGAAACCCGAAAATTCGACATTACTACACTTGTTTTAGACCCAAGTAATGAAGCGCCAGCGCAATTTGGTGCAAATAAATTTTTTACGGGAAGTTTGTTAGATTATGAAACCGTTTACCAATTTGGTAAAATGTGTGATGCCATAACTATTGAAATTGAAAATGTAAATTTAGACGCATTAGAAAAATTAGAAGAAGAAGGACATATTGTATATCCATCGCCAAAAACGTTGCGATTAATTCAGAATAAAGGAAAACAGAAAGATTTTTATGTTGAAAACAACATTCCAACATCAAAACACCAACGTTTTGTAGATTTAAATGATTTAAAAAAAGCATTAGAAAAAGACGAATTAGAATTTCCTTTCGTTTGGAAATGCGCTCAATTTGGATATGATGGAAATGGCGTAAAAATTTGTCGTTCTACAATGGATTTATTACATTTACCTGAAGTAGAATGCATTGCAGAAGAGATGGTGCCTTTTAAAAACGAATTAGCCGTTATTGTTGCCAGAAATGCAAATGGTGATGTAAAAACCTATCCAGTTGTGGAAATGGAATTTCATCCAGAAGCCAATCAGGTAGAATATGTAATTTGTCCAGCCCGAATTGATGAAAAAGTGGCACAATTAGCTATTGAAACAGCTTTACAAGTTTCGAAAGCATTTGATCACGTTGGATTATTAGCTGTAGAAATGTTTCAAACAGAATCAGATGATATTTTAGTGAATGAAGTAGCGCCAAGGCCTCATAATTCAGGACATCATACCATTGAAGCGAGTTATACATCGCAATTTGAAAACCACTTACGTTCCGTTTTAAATTTACCTTTAGGAAATACAGATAGTAAAGTTGCTGGAATTATGGTAAATTTGGTCGGTGAAGAAGGTTTTTCTGGACCCGTGATTTACGAAAACATTGAAAAAATAATGGCAATTGATGGCGTGACACCTCATATTTATGGTAAAAAAGAAACAAGACCATTCAGAAAAATGGGACATGTTACGATTGTTAATGAATATATGGCAGCAGCCAGAAAAATTGCCGAAGAAGTGAAAAATAGTATTAGAGTAATTAGTGGAATTTGTGTTAAATAAATATACTTATGAGTAAAGTAGCCATTATAATGGGAAGCATTTCGGATATGCCAGTGATGCAAGAAGCCATAGATATCTTAAAAGGATTTGATATTGAGACCGAAGTAGATATTGTTTCGGCACATAGAACACCAGAAAAGTTATTCGATTTTAGTCAAAATGCACACACTCGTGGTATTTCAGTTATTATAGCTGGAGCTGGAGGTGCAGCACATTTACCTGGAATGGTGGCTTCTATGAGTCCACTTCCCGTAATTGGAGTGCCTGTAAAATCTAGTAATTCTATTGATGGATGGGACTCTGTTTTATCTATACTACAAATGCCTGGCGGAGTTCCTGTGGCAACTGTAGCTTTAAACGGTGCAAAAAACGCTGGAATATTAGCCGCACAAATTATAGGTAGTTCAGATAAATGCGTATTAGATAAAATTATATTCTATAAAGAAAGTTTGAAAAATGCGGTAAATAAAGCAGCATCTGAATTGAAAAAATAAATTTAAAAAAAATCATTAAAAAACCCTGTCTTAGTTTTATACTCTGACAGGGTTAATAGTATAAATAACATGAAAATACTAACCTCATCATTTATTACCAAACACAATACGGCGCCTTTTTCTAAAATAAAATTAGAAGATTACAAACCGGCATTTATTGAAAATATCAGCAAAGCAAAAGCCGAAATTGATGCTATAATTACGAATCCTGAAACACCTACTTTTGAAAATACTATTGAAGCATTAGATTTTTCGGGTGAAAATTTAGATAGATTATCGTCTATTTTTTTTAATTTAAATGCTGCAGAAACTTCAGATGAAATGCAAAAAATCGCACAAGAAATTACTCCTTTACTTACAGAATTTGGAAACGACATAGCATTAAACGAAGATTTATTTAAAAAAGTAAAATCCGTTTATGAAAACAAAAACGGTATAAATTTAACAACAGAACAAGCTACATTATTAGAAAAAAAATACAAAGGTTTTACTCGAAATGGAGCGTTACTTTCTGAAGATAAAAAAACACGTTTACGAGAAATTGATACCGAATTGGCAGAATTACAATTGACTTTTGGTGAAAACACCTTAGCAGAAACCAATAATTTTGAATTACACCTTACTAATGAAGCGGATTTAAAAGGGTTGCCAGATGGCGCCAAAGAAGCCGCTGCCGATTTAGCCAAATCTAAAAATAAAACAGGTTGGATATTCACCTTAGATTTTCCAAGTTATATGCCATTTGTAACTTACATTGAAAAGAGAGAACTAAGAAAAGAAATGGCAATTGCGTTTGGTAAAAAAGCCTTTCAGAATAACGAATACAACAACGAAGAAATTACTAAAAAAATTGTAGCACTTCGTCATGAACGCGCTAATTTATTAGGATACAAAACGCATGCCCATTTTGTTTTAGAAGAACGAATGGCTCAAAACCCAACAAAAGTACTTTCTTTTTTACATGATATTTTAGAAAAAGCCAAACCAGCTGCTAAAAGAGAATTCGATCAATTAACTGCATTTGCAAAAGAATTAGACGGAATTGAACAATTAGAAAAATGGGATAGCGCTTATTATTCAGAAAAATTGAAACAAAAATTATTCAATTTAGATGATGAAGCTTTAAAACCGTATTTCAAATTAGAGAATGTTTTAAACGGAGCATTTACAATTGCAGAAAAACTTTTTGGAATCACCTTTAACGAAGTTTTTGACATTGACAAATACCATTCCGATGTGCAAACTTTCGAAGTTTTAGATGAAAATAAGAATTTAGTTGCGATTTTTTACACCGATTTCTTTCCAAGAAAAGGCAAAAGAAATGGTGCCTGGATGACCTCTTTTAAACCACAATATATAAAAGACGGAAATAACGAAAGACCTCACGTTTCTAATGTGTGTAATTTTACGCCACCGACAGCAACAAAACCTTCTTTATTAACATTTAATGAAGTGACAACTTTGTTCCATGAATTTGGACACGGATTGCATGGAATGTTAGCAAATACCACCTACCCTAGCCTTTCGGGAACTTCGGTATTTTGGGATTTTGTAGAATTGCCGTCTCAAGTAATGGAAAACTGGTGTTACGAACCTGAAGCGCTGGCTATATTTGCAAAACATTATGAAACGGGCGAAATTATTCCTCAAGCATATGTGGAAAAAATTAAAGAATCGGCAAGTTTCTTAGAAGGAATGGCAACTTTACGACAATTAAGTTTTGGCTTATTAGACATGGAATATCATGGAAAAAACCAACCGATTGAAAATGTAAAAGCGTTTGAAAAACAAGCTATGGACGACACGTCATTATTTCCAGATGTTGCAGAAAACTGCATGAGTGTTTCATTTTCTCATATTTTTCAAGGCGGCTATTCTTCTGGATATTACAGCTATAAATGGGCAGAAGTTTTAGATGCCGATGCGTTTGCTTATTTTCAAGAAAAAGGCATTTTCAATAAAGAAGTCGCAACCAAATTTAAAGAAAATGTTTTGTCAAAAGGTGGTACCGAGCATCCAATGACATTATATAAAAACTTTAGAGGTCAAGAACCAAATGCAGATGCATTGTTGAAAAGAGCGGGGTTGATTTAGTTAAAAATCAAAACCAGTATCCACCACAAAATAGGAATACTTTCTACCCAAAAACTGGTATAATATTTTGTGTTTTTAGTAGAAGAAAATCTAATAAATAGTCCAATTACTATTGCAATTACAATATCTAAAATTTCATATTGTAATTGCAAACTAAGAATGCAAAAACAAATTAAAAACAAGTAACCTAAATATTTAGTTTTTTTTACACCAAATTTTTGAGGAATCGTTTGCAAGGTTATTGCATCATGTTTCGAGTCATAAATTTCAAAAGGAATTAACAACGCGCAAATCAGAAAAAATAATTTCACTTGTAAAATCGTATCGAAAAAAAACAACATTTTTGTATCTAACGTTGGAATGTAACACACCACAAACGTGACACAAAAACTCACAACGGCTATTTTAAATAACCAATATTTTCGTAAAAACGGATAAAATAAGACCAAAAAAAAGATTTGTAAAAATGCGATTTGAAAACTAAACTTTAATTGAAAAAAACAAAATACAAAAGTCAAAAATGCAACTGTTGTAATTCCTAAAACAGATTTATTTTTGTGTATTGAAAACTTAGTGGATTTCCAAAATTCGTAATATTTTAAAACCGAATAACCCAAAACACTTCCAGAAAAAATAGCTAATTCTAAAAACACGTTAGAAGAAATGTTTAACGAAAGTTCTACTACTTTTACAAAGGAGAAAATGGCAAAAGCAACATGTAAACTACTTTTGATGTATAAATCGAAAATTTGTTTTAAAACTAACATTCAACAAAAATAATCAAAGTGTTAATAACAAGCTATTTTAGTTGATAAAAATCACAAAAATTCAACTAAAAAGCAATTAATTTTAGCAGATTAATAATTACTTTTGTACTCAAATTTAAACACAACCTATTTTTATATATAAATGAAAACAGATGCCTTTGCTTTAAGACACATTGGAACAGGTGAAAACGACCTAAACCATATGTTAAAAACTATTGGAGTAGATTCAGTAGATCAATTAATTTACGAAACTATTCCTACAGATATTCGTTTAAAAAACGAACTAAATCTGGAAAAACCTATGACCGAATATGAGTACTTAAATCATATACAAGAATTAGGTAAAAAGAATAAAGTTTTCAAATCATATATTGGATTAGGTTACAACCCAGCTATTGTTCCTGCGGTAATTCAAAGAAACGTTTTTGAAAACCCGGGTTGGTACACTGCTTACACGCCTTACCAAGCAGAAATTGCTCAAGGACGTTTGGAAGCTATTTTAAATTACCAAACTACCGTAATTGAACTTACTGGAATGGAAATTGCAAATGCTTCTTTATTAGATGAAGGAACAGCTGCAGCTGAAGCAATGACTTTATTGTTCGATGTTAGAACCCGTGATCAAAAGAAAAATAATGTTTGTAAATTCTTTGTTTCAGAAGAAATTTTACCACAAACATTATCTGTTTTACAAACGCGTTCTACGCCACTAAATATAGAGTTGGTAATTGGAAATCATGAAACATTTGATTTTTCATCAGACTTTTTTGGAGCTATCCTTCAATATCCTGGAAAATTCGGACAAGTTCATGATTATACTGCATTTATTGCAAAAGCAACAGAAAATGAAATTAAAGTAGCTGTTGCTGCAGATATTTTATCTTTAGCAAAATTAACACCTCCAGGAGAAATGGGTGCTTCAGTAGTGGTAGGAACTTCACAACGTTTCGGAATTCCAATGGGTTACGGTGGGCCTCATGCAGCTTTCTTCGCAACAAAAGACGAATACAAACGCTCGATGCCAGGAAGAATTATTGGTGTTTCTATTGATGTAAACGGAAATCGTGCCTTACGTATGGCGTTAGGAACACGTGAGCAACATATTAAACGTGAAAAAGCAACTTCAAATATCTGTACCGCTCAAGTATTATTGGCTGTTATGGCTGGAATGTATGCGGTTTATCACGGACCTAAAGGGTTGAGATATATTGCAAACAAAGTACATAATTCAGCTAACACTACTGTTGAAGCTTTAAACAAATTAGGTGTTTACCAAACCAACTCGGCTTATTTTGATACTATAAATGTAAAAGCAGACGCAGCAAAAGTAAAAGCTATTGCAGAAAGACATGAAGTAAATTTCTTCTATATTGATTCTGATACGATTTCTATTTCATTTAATGAAACTACTTCTATTTCTGATATCAATCAGATTGTAGCTATTTTCGCTGAAGCCAAAGAAAAAACATTTGAACCTATTACTGAATTAGTAGAGACTACTATTATATCAGAAAATTTAATAAGAAAATCAACTTTCTTACAACATGATGTTTTTAATAACAATCATTCGGAAAGTCAGTTGATGCGTTATATAAAAAAATTAGAACGTAAAGATTTAGCATTAAATCACTCGATGATTTCACTTGGTTCTTGTACCATGAAATTAAATGCAGCAGCAGAAATGTTGCCTTTATCGATGGCAAATTGGAATAATATACATCCATTCGCACCACTTGATCAAGTTGAGGGCTATTTAACCATGCTTAAAAAACTGGAAAAGCAATTAAATGTGGTAACTGGATTTACTGGGACTACATTACAACCTAATTCTGGTGCGCAAGGCGAATATGCAGGTTTAATGACCATTCGTGCATATCATTTATCTCGCGGAGATAAACACAGAACGGTTTGTTTAATTCCATCATCGGCACACGGTACAAATCCTGCTTCAGCAGCAATGGCTGGAATGGATATTATTGTAACAAAAACTACTCCTGAAGGAAATATTGACGTTGATGATTTAAGAGAAAAAGCTATTTTACATTCAGCTAACTTGGCTGCTTTGATGGTAACTTATCCTTCTACTCACGGTGTTTTTGAAAGTTCAATTATTGAAATTACAAACCTAATTCATGAAAATGGCGGTTTAGTATATATGGATGGTGCTAATATGAATGCGCAAGTTGGATTAACCAATCCAGCTGCTATTGGCGCAGATGTTTGTCACTTAAACTTACACAAAACGTTTGCTATCCCTCATGGTGGTGGCGGACCTGGCGTTGGACCAATTTGTGTAAACGATAAATTAGTGCCGTTTTTACCATCTAACCCAATTGTAAAAGTGGGTGGCGACCAAGCCATTACAGCTATTTCAGCCGCGCCGTATGGGTCTGCTTTGGTTTGCTTAATTTCTTATGGGTACATTTGTATGTTAGGTGCTGAAGGACTAACAAATGCAACAAAACACGCTATATTGAATGCGAATTATATGAAAGCTCGTTTAGAGTCACATTATCCAATTTTATATTCTGGAGAAATGGGAAGAGCGGCTCATGAAATGATTTTAGATTGTCGTGCATTTGAAGATAATGGTATAAAAGTTACTGATATTGCGAAACGTTTAATGGATTACGGCTTCCACGCACCTACAGTTTCTTTCCCAGTTGCAGGAACATTAATGATTGAACCAACAGAATCTGAAGATTTAGCCGAATTAGATCGTTTTTGTGATGCTATGATTACTATTCGTAAAGAAATTAATGCGTCTTCAAAAGATGACACTCAAAATATTTTAAAAAATGCACCCCATACGTTAGCTATGGTTACTTCAGACGAATGGGTGTTTCCTTATACAAGAGAAGTTGCAGCATTCCCATTAGAATATATTGCTGAAAATAAATTTTGGCCTAGTGTTCGAAGAGTAGATGAAGCGTATGGCGATAGAAACTTAGTTTGTTCATGTGCGCCAATAGAAGCGTATATGTAAAAAACAAATCACAATAGTTTAAATCCCAAATTCCAATTAGGAGTTTGGGATTTTTTAATTACTTATTTAAACTGAAAATAAAATTTCAATAATTTCTGAAATTAACAAAAAAAAGTAAATTTTTTAACAAATTCGTAATAATTACTTAATTTACAAATTGTTATCGCTTTTTTGAATTTCAATTTAGTATTTTAGTATAAAATTAGTTTCAAATTGTAATTAGAAATAAATAAAATACAGATTTATGTATTTTGAAACTATAATAAATTTTAAACAATGACAATAAAAATAACAGGTTCTGGAAGTTATATTCCAACAGAAACAGTAACAAATAACGATTTTTCTTCTCATGTTTTTTTAAATGAAGACGGTACTTCGTTTCCATTATCAAATGACGTAATTACTGAAAAATTTTATGGTATTACAGGAATTGAAGAACGTAAATATGCGCACACAGGTTTTCAAACTTCCGATATGGCAACAATAGCCGCAAAAAGAGCTATAGAAAACGCGAATATTGATCCTGAAACTTTAGACTATATAATTTTTGCTCATAATTTTGGAGATGTAAAAAAAGGCGCCATTCAAGGAGATATGTTGCCAAGTTTGGCTTCAAAAACAAAACATAATTTAGGCATTAAAAACCCTAAATGCGTGGCATACGATGTGCTTTTTGGATGTCCTGGCTGGGTTGAGGGTATGATTCAAGCTACAGCATTTATTAAAGCAGGAATGGCAAAAAAATGCCTTATTATAGGAGCAGAAACGCTTTCTCGAGTAGTTGATCCGCATGATAGAGATTCCATGATTTATTCAGATGGCGCAGGCGCTACAATACTTGAAGCAAGTGATGAAAATGGAGGTGTTTTAGCGCATGAATCGGCATCTTTCACATACGAAGAAGCAAATTATTTGTTTTTTGGAAATTCCTTTAATAAAGAACACGACCCAAATGTGAGATATATAAAAATGCATGGTCGAAAAATATATGAATTTGCCTTGAACAACGTGCCAAAAGCTATGGCTGCATGTTTGGATGCGAGTGGTATTAAAATTGATCAAATTAAAAAAATACTAATTCATCAAGCCAATGAAAAAATGGATGAAGCCATCATTCAAAGGTTTTACAAACTTTACAATCAAACTCCACCTGAAGGCATTATGCCAATGACCATTCATAAATTAGGTAATTCTAGTGTAGCAACCGTACCTACATTATATGATGCTTTGCTTAAAGGTGAGATTGAAAATCAAGAAATTCACAAAGGCGATATCATTTTATTTGCATCGGTTGGAGCCGGAATGAATATTAATGCCATCGTATATCAATTATAATATTTTTTAAATTTATTGATAAATGTTTCGTGTTTATCGTTAATTTTGCATTTATAAATTACTATCAAGCTTATATTAATGTACGAAAAAACATATCCTAGTAAACGATTCAATATTACTTTAGAATTTTTAAAAAAACATATTTCAACGTCTGAAACTATTTTTGATTTAGGTGTTCCAAATCCCTTTTCAAAAATTATGGTAGAAAATAAGTATACCGTTATCAATACAAAAGGAGAAGATTTAGATACCAATCAAATTGCTTTACGCGAAGAAAATTACGATGTATTTACAGGATTTGAAATTTTCGAACATTTATTGAATCCGTATACCATTTTAGAAAATGTAAAATGCGATAAAATTCTTATTTCTATTCCCTTACGCTTATGGTTTTCATCGGCATACCGAAGTAAAACAGACAAATGGGACAGACATTATCACGAATTTGAAGATTGGCAATTGGACTGGTTATTAGAAAAAACAGGGTTTAAAATAATTGAAAGTGTGAAATTTACACATCCTGTTAAAAAAATTGGTTTTCGTCCGTTATTGAGATGGTTTACTCCGAGATATTATTTAGTTTACGCGGAGAGAAATTCCAAAATTTAAATCCAAAATCCCAAATTTTAGAATTTTTCAAATTTGAATTTGCAATATGAAATACTACATTATCATTCCTGCATATAACGAAGAAGCTTTTATGGCTTTAACCTTACAATCTTTGGTAACGCAGACCGTTTTGCCATCGAAAATTATTGTAGTAAATGATAATTCATCAGATAAAACTGCAGAAATTGTAACTTCATTTTCCGAAAAATTTCCATTTATTACTTTGGTAAATAAAAAGTCAGATGCGATTCATCTTCCAGGAAGCAAAGTAATTCAAGCGTTTCAAGAAGGCGAAAAACATATTGATGACGAATACGAAATTATTGTAAAAGTGGATGCGGATTTAATTTTTCCAAATAATTACTTCGAATCAATAATAAAACATTTTCAATCTGATGCAACAATTGGAATGGTTGGTGGTTTCTGCTATATTGAAAAAAATGGGGATTGGGTTTTAGAAAACTTAACCGACAAAGACCATATTAGAGGAGCTTTAAAAGCATATAGAAAAGAAACATATAAGAAAATAGGAGGCCTAAAACCAGCTATGGGTTGGGATACTGTAGATGAATTATTATGTAAATTTTACAATTGGAAAGTCGTTACCGATGAAAGTTTATACGTAAAACACCTAAAACCAACTGGAGCCAGTTATACTAAAGCCGCAAGATATAAGCAAGGTGAGGCCTTTTACAGTTTAGGTTATGGATTTATTATAACCGCAGTTGCCTCTTTAAAGTTAGCTTCCAGAAAAGAAAAACCTTTTTTATTTGTCGACTATATAATGGGTTTTTGGAAAGCAAAATCATCTGGAAAACCTTTATTTGTTTCTCCAGAACAAGCCAAATGGATTAGAAAATACAGATGGAAAAAAATGAAAGAAAAGTTGTTTTAAACTTTTAAAGTAAAATTAAAATAGTATTTTTACTAAATACAATAACATATAAATCGTACCTTAATAAATGATGCTCATCAGATATTTATCGCAAATTGGTCGTTATTTCATCATGCTGAAGGAGGTGTTTAATCGTCCAGTAAAATGGTCTATGATGAAACAACTTATCCTAAAAGAAATAGACGATTTAATTATTGATTCTTTGGGAATTGTCTGTTTTATTTCATTTTTCGTAGGCGGCGTTGTAGCCATTCAAACAGCATTGAACTTAACCAATCCACTGATCCCAAAATATTTAATCGGTTTCGCTACACGTCAATCAATTGTTTTGGAATTTGCACCTACTTTTATTTCTATAATTATGGCTGGTAAAATGGGTTCGTTTATTACCTCAAGTATTGGTTCTATGCGTGTTACGGAACAAATAGAAGCTTTAGAAGTGATGGGTGTAAACGCGCTAAATTATTTAGTTTTTCCAAAAATGATAGCCGCATTATTGTATCCTTTCGTAATTGGAATTGCTATGTTTTTAGGAATTTTTGGGGGTTATTTAGCAGGTGTTTATGGCGATTTTACCTCAAGTACAGATTTTATTATAGGACTTCAAAAAGAATTTATCCCTTTTCATATTGCTTATGCGTTTATTAAAACTTTAATGTTTGCCTTTTTGTTAGCTACTATTCCTTCTTTTCACGGCTTTTATATGAAAGGTGGCGCTTTAGAAGTGGGTAAAGCCAGCACCGTTTCATTTGTTTGGACCTCTGTGGTAATTATTTTAATGAACTATATTTTAACTCAATTACTTTTAAGCTAATGATTGAAGTACATAACATTAAAAAAAGTTTTGGTGATCAAATGATTCTTAAAGGAATTAGCACAAGCTTTGAAGCTGGAAAAACTAGTTTGGTCATTGGTCAGAGTGGCTCTGGAAAAACAGTTTTTATAAAATCTTTATTAGGCGTTCACGATATTGATAGCGGACACATTTCGTTCGACAATAGAGTTTATAAAGATTTAAATAAAGATGAAAAACGTGATATTCGTACAGAGATTGGTATGGTATTTCAAGGAGGCGCTTTGTTTGACAGCATGACCGTTGAAGAAAATGTTGGATTTCCATTAAAAATGTTTACTAATAAATCAGCATCAGAAATTAAAGAACGAGTTAATTTTGTTATTGATAGAGTTAATTTGGTCAATGCCAACCATAAAAAACCATCTGAAATTTCTGGAGGAATGCAAAAACGCGTAGCAATAGCAAGAGCAATTGTAAATAATCCAAAATATTTATTTTGTGACGAACCAAATTCGGGTTTAGACCCGAAAACAGCGATTGTAATAGATAATTTAATTCAAGAAATTACAAAAGAATATAATATCACAACCGTGATTAATACGCACGATATGAATTCTGTAATGGAAATTGGAGAAAAAATTGTGTTTCTAAAAAACGGTTTATTAGAATGGGAAGGTTCTAACAAAGAAATTTTTAAAACCGATAATGCCGCTGTAACCGACTTTGTATATTCGAGTGAATTATTTAAACGGGTTAGAAAAATGTATTTGGATGACGATGTATAATTAGCCAATTTGGCAATTTTCAATTCGAAAATCATTCATTTACAACAGAAAAATTAAAAGCAGCAAAATCTTCCCAAAAAGTAGGATACGATTTTGAAACTACCTCAGCATTTTCAATAATAATTGGCACTTTTAAAGCTAAAGGAGCAAAAGACATAGCCATTCTGTGATCTTGATAGGTAGAAATCCTAACGTTAGGATGAATATTTTCTGATTGTTCCAGAGTTAATGAAACGTTTGTAACAGAAATTGCTGCTCCCAATTTGGTTAATTCTATTTTTAAAGCTTCAAGTCGGTCTGTTTCTTTAATTTTCAACGTGTGCAAACCCGTTAAATGACAACTTACACCTAATCCAAAACAAGTTACTGCAATAGTTTGTGCAATGTCTGGTGACGATTGAAGATTAAAATTGAATGATTTTTGAAATTTAGTATTGACTTTTGAAACTGTTATTGAATTGTTGTCATTGAAAACCGTTTCTACTCCAAAATTTTTATATAATTCTACTAAAGCAAAATCGCCTTGCAAACTATTTTCTTTAAAGCTCGATAAGGTAATTTGTGTGCCAATTTCAGAAAGTGCAATAATTGAAAACCAATAAGACGCTGAAGACCAATCGGATTCAATTATGAATTGTGAATTGTGAATTGCGGATTTTGGCTTTACAATAATTTTATTTTCAATAAATGATGTTTCTATACCCATTTCATTTAATAACGCTAATGTCATATTAATATAAGGAACCGATGTAATTTCTCCTTCCAAAATTAATTCCAGTCCGTTTTCTAGTTTTGGCGCAATTAACATCAAGGCAGAAATATACTGACTACTTACGTTTGCCGAAAGTGAAACTTTACTTTTTGTAAGTTTTTTTCCTTTGATTTTTAATGGTGGAAATCCTACTTTTTCAAGATACGAAATCTCCGCTCCTAGTTCATTTAATGCATCAACTAATATCTGAATTGGTCTTTCTTTCATCCTAGAAGAACCTGTAAGATGAACATCAAAACCTTCTTGAATAGCAAAATAAGCGGTTAAAAACCGCATGGCCGTTCCGGCGTGATGAACGTCTATTTTTAGGTATTGGGTTTTGGGTTTTAGGTGTTTGGCATTTAAAGCTTTTATCATTACTTCCGAATCATCGGAATTAGATGTGTTTTCTAAAAGTAAATTTGGGTATAAAGCTTGTAACAATAACAAACGATTGGTTTCCGACTTGGAACCCGTTATTTTCAAAATTGAATTTTGAAATTTGAAATTTGAAATTTGAAATTTGAAATTCACAATTACTTTAATTTCTCATTATTTTGATGACGGTCGTGGTCTCTATTGGTTTTTAAGTCGAGTTTTTTATCAAAAGCGTCTTGCAAATTAATTCCTGTTTGATTGGCTAAACATAAAACCACAAATACTACATCTGCCAATTCTTCACCTAAATCTTTATTTTTATCCGATTCTTTTTCGGATTGTTCGCCATATCTTCTTGCTATAATTCGGGCTACTTCTCCTACTTCTTCTGTAAGTTGTGCCATATTGGTTAATTCGTTAAAATAACGAACACCGTGGTTTTTTATCCAATTATCAACGTCAAGTTGTGCGTTTTGTATGTCCATTTACTTCTTTTTTTTGTGATTTTGATACATATTAAACAAAGCCAACATAAGTCCGAAACTACATGCTGTTAGTACGGTTTTTTCGATAGTTAAATCGTTTAAAAAAAAGAGCAATACGCCAAAAATTGTACTATGAAGTATAAATTTAGCAATAAACTCTATAATTATGTTTTTCATATGTAGGATTTATTGTTTTTTTAGTATAATTTTTTCATTCATTTTTAAATATACTTGATTATAAAATGCTTTTAAATCTTCATAATAGTCAGCTAGAATAAAAGTCTCATTTTTATTAAAATTGCAAACAATCTGTATTTTATTAGCCACTTTACCTGCTAAAAATTTAAAATTAGCAATATTATCAACCATTGAAATACTTATATTACTTGGAATTGATTCTATTTCAAATCCATCTGGAATTGTAAATGTGAAAGTAAAAGAGTCATTTGTTGGGAAAATAAAATCAATAGGGTAGGTTCTGTTTTCAGACTTAAATGGGTTTTCTTCTAAAGCAAAAAATAACAAAGGTTTAAAATATAATTTTCCATCAATAGTTTCAACTTGATTTGAATGAACAAAATCATATTCTTCCTTAATATCTTCTTCTAAATTTTCTTTATTAAATAAATTGTATTCTTGAATTTCCAATCCGGGATTATTTTTTTCTTTTTTTTCTATATAAGAATCTTTTGATATGCTTAAATTTTCGTTTCTGAATAAATATGCATTTGTAGCACTATTAATATCTTTTATGTTACCTTCAATTTTACCATCTTTATTTACTATTGCATTACATAAAATCATGTTTTTTGATATTGTTTTTGATGCTAAATCTACTTCTGCTGAACTACCTGATTTTCTGATTATTCTACCTAAATAATTTCTACATCTCATTGGTAAAATATTGAAAGTAGCATATTTTTCAGTTGCATCTAAGAAAATAATTTTATTTTCAACTTCTACTCCACAAATTACATAATTATATGCTGTTCTGCTTGGAAATAAATTTATTGCTTTATCTCTAGTTGATAAAAGTATTGGATTGGCATTAAAACCAGCAGATCTTAGCATAGAAATTAAAATAAAATTAATTTCAGCCACATTTCCTACCTTATCTTGATATGCTTTTTTAACACCTTTATTGGTATATATTCCAACAAAATCATCCCATTTAATATGATTTTTAACAAATTCATAAATTTTATTAATTTTAGAATTTTCGTTTTCAAACTTTTCTGATAAAATAATTTTTAAATCATCTTGAAAATAATTGTCTTTGTCTAATTCTTTACCAAATGATTCATTATCATAGATAGTTTTAGAAACATTTTCCCAAGATTGTGAATATTGTTTTAAATCGGAATTAGCGAATTGTGTTGATGATAGTTCAAATTCAATACTGGTTAAATAATTTAAATATGTATTCGAAAAAGGTTCCTTTTTAAATGCAGGTAAATTCTCAACAAAAAAACGTGTTTCTGTCTCGTTAAAATTAAAACTAGCAATTTGACCACCATTTGAAGATTCATATTGACCTTTCCCAACAGTATAAGTAATTGTTCTTGGCTTATTTTTTTCTGATCGTTCAATTTTTTCAAATCCTCTTGAGTATATATTATAGTTGTAATACTCTGGGATAACTGTAACAAATTCTGAATAATTTACAGGAATTGTAGATTGAAATTTCCATACATCTAATTTAGAAATAAATGGAGATTTAATAACATATTTATATTCTATTATTGAACCTTCTTTTACATTTGGCATAGTGATTTTTTTTGTAGCCCAAAATTCATTGTTTTTCTCTTGAAACTCTCCATCTTTAGATAATTTAGATTTAACAATTTTACCATCTACTAGGTTATAAGTTATACCTTTTGAGAAAAAAACAGTCTCTGAATCAGAACCAATACTATACATTATACTTTTTGTAGCCCAATCATAACCTTCTTTTTTGTAAATTTTAATTTTTACTTCTACTTCTGTTTCAACACTAAATCCTTTATTAGAATTATAGTAAAACAAGGTTTTGCCCTTTTCAA
>NZ_JBIISE010000041.1:0-13674 GCF_044341185.1 Flavobacterium sp. | reverse complement strand
TTATTTTAGTTTTTTTTATTAAAAAAAACATAAAGTTATAGAAATTTAGTAAAAATAGATTCATAAACAAAAATTTAATTGATGGAAAATTTAAATCTAAAAGAGGTACAAGTTCTGAAAGAGCTTTAGTTTCGAAACTTTCACAATATGGAATTCCATCCCAAACAATTTTTCAAGATTTATACTTAAAAAAAAGAAATGATAAGTACTCACAAATAGATTTGGTTGTCGCAACAAAAGTTGGGATTTTGGTATTTGAAGTAAAAGAATTTAGTGGTTGGATTTTTGGATCTGGATATAAAACGAATTGGGCTCAATTATTAAACTACGGGAGAAATAGATTCTATTTTTATAATCCGATTTTACAAAATGCAAAACATATTGATGATTTAAAAAAACAACTTAAACAATTCGAAAATATTCCTTTTTATTCAATTATTGTTTTTTATGGAGATTGCGAACTTAAAGAAATTAATTTTGTTCCAGATAATACTTTTGTTGTGAAATCAAGGAGAGTATTAGAGGTTGTAGAAAAAATACTTTCTGAAAGTACACCTGCAGAATATACTAATAAAAGAGAAATAGTAGATTTATTTGAGCAAGCTGTAAAAAATGGAGAAGATTTTCAAATCATAGAACAACATATAAAAAATATTAATGAGATGCTTGGGAAAGAAAGAGTTTACAATTAAAAACTATTTTGTCAAAATATCATATTCTCAATCCTTTCACATAATTAAATATATAATTTATCATAGTTTTCTTCGGTATTCCTTCGGTAGTTGTTCGGTAAATCGGCTGTAAAGTCCCGTTTTATCGTAGCGTTACCGAACAAACTCCGAACAAAACCCGAACAAAACCCCTAAAAAACAATAAAAAAAGCGACATCTTTGTCGCTTTTTAAATTTATACTCTTACGATATTCGCGCCAAGCGCTCTTAATCGTTCATCTATTCTTTCGTAACCTCTATCAATTTGTTCGATATTTTGGATGGTACTGGTTCCTTTTGCAGAAAGTGCTGCAATTAATAACGAAATACCCGCTCTAATATCTGGTGAACTCATCACAGTAGCTTTCAATTGTGATTCGAAATTATGACCCATTACCACCGCTCTGTGTGGATCGCACAACATAATTTTGGCACCCATATCAATTAATTTGTCCACAAAGAACAAACGGCTTTCAAACATTTTTTGGTGAATTAAAACGTCTCCTTTTGCTTGTGTAGCTACTACTAAAATAATACTTAGTAAATCAGGCGTAAATCCTGGCCAAGGGGCGTCAGAAACCGTTAAAATAGACCCATCAATATCCGTTTTAATTTCATACCCATCTTTGTGAGCAGGAATATAAATATCGTCTCCTTTTTGTTCTAACGTAATGCCAAGTTTTCTAAATACGTTCGGAATTTGTCCTAAGTTTTCCCAGCTTACGTCTTTAATCGTAATCTCACTTCTTGTCATAGCCGCTAAACCAATCCAAGAACCAATTTCAATCATATCTGGTAAAATTCTGTGTTCACAACCACCTAGAGATTCTACACCTTCAATAGTTAATAAATTAGAACCAATACCTGTAATCTTCGCTCCCATGGAGTTTAACATTTTACATAACTGTTGCAAATACGGTTCGCACGCGGCATTGTAAATTGTTGTAATTCCTTCAGCCAAAACCGCTGCCATTACAATATTAGCCGTTCCTGTAACAGATGCTTCGTCTAATAACATATACGCACCTTTTAATCGGCCTTCGTTTTCTACACCATAAAAATGGTCTTCTCTGTTGTATCTAAATTTAGCACCTAAATTTATAAATCCTTCAAAATGAGTGTCTAAACGACGTCTTCCAATTTTGTCACCACCTGGTTTTGGTATAAATCCTTTTCCAAAACGAGCTAATAACGGCCCTACAATCATAATAGATCCACGTAAACTTCCACCTTCTTTTTTGAAAGCTTCCGTTTCTAAATACCCAACATTTACATCGTCCGCTTGAAACGTATAATCACCAGGTCCGTTTTTCTGAATTTTAACACCTAAGTTACCTAATAAAGTAATTAGTTTGTTTACATCAATAATATCAGGAATGTTAGTTACTCTAACTTTTTCTGAGGTTAACAAAACAGGACATAAAACCTGTAATGCTTCGTTTTTTGCACCTTGTGGTTGCACATTTCCTTTTAAGGGCTTTCCGCCTTCAATTTTGAATGTTCCCATTTATACTATATTATTAGGATTATTTTTTGGTTTAAAATTTTTACCGCCTTTATAATTTGGATTATTTAAATTGGCTTTTGTATTATCTGGCGAATTCGGTTTTGCATTAGATGCATTCTGATTTCTATTGTTATTTTGTTGCGGTCTGTTTTGATTTGCTGGTAGACGGTTTTGATTTCTGTTGTTTGTAGCCGTCTCATTCTTAGTAAAAAACTGAGTCTTATTCGACTGTTTTTTATTGACCTTCATTAAATTTTGCGATGTAGAAAGTTCTTCTTTCATTGCCGTTAAGTTTAATTCACCATTAGATAATTCTAATAAATGATTAAAAATAACTTCATCCGTAACCGTATCTTTATTCCAGCTTAAAAAGCATTTTTTCATATGATTGGCAATCACAATAATTAATGCGTTTTTTAATTCGCCTTCCTCCCATTTACGAGCCACATCAATCATATATTTGATGTTGTTGCCATAAAATCTGTATTTTGGAAAATTTTGTGGATATGTTAAACGTTCTGGTTTCAATTGCACTACTTCTCTTGTAGGAATAGGAAATGGTGAATCGATATCTAATTTAAAATCAGACATAATAAACAATTGATCCCAAAGTTTGTGCTGAAAATCTGGCACATCACGTAAATGTGGATTCAAATTTCCCAATACCGAAATTACATAACGTGCGCCTTTGTTACGCTTTTCTCTATCTTCAATAGCTGTAATTTGGTTAATTAATTTTTGCACATATCTTCCGTATTCAGGAATAATTAAATGTTCCCGTTGCGAATTATATTCTAAATAATTAATTGATTCTTCGTTGTTGTATGCCATATTTATAATGAAATAATTCCTTCTATTGTTGCTAATTCTTGGTATTTTTCAATTACTGCATCTGCGTTTTGCATGGTAACATTAATTGAAATACTGGTGTATTTTCCTGTTTTAGAAGCGTGTGTTTTTATTACTGCGCCCATATTATTAAAGGCGTTTTCAACTGTGTTTACATTTGTAGCATTGGTTGGTACAATAAATTTGTATAAATACACAGACGGCCAAGTAGTTGATTCTTCTAATTCCGATTTAAGTCTAATATAAAAATCTTCGGTTTCTTTATTCATATTAATTTAATAATAAAGAACAAATATACGTTTATAATGTTTGATTTGAAAATTTAAATAATTAAGATTTTCAAAATAAAAAAAATGATAGTACATTTGATTTTTAAAGCCGTAAAATGAATAAGAAAATTATACTCCTAATTGGTGGTCCTAGTTCTGGAAAAACAACCTTAATTAATCACCTAGAAGCTGAAGGACACATTTGTTATCCTGAAATTTCTAGAGAAGTAATTTTAAAAGCCCGAGAAGAAGGTGTTGACTATTTGTTTTTGGAAAATCCGATGTTGTTTAGCGAACGCCTTTTAGAAGGAAGAATTAAACAATTCGAAAAGGCAACAACAGAAGAAAAAACTGTTTTTATTGATAGAGGTATCCCTGATGTAGTGGCGTATATGGATTTTATTGGCGACACTTATCCTGAAGCATTTATTGCCGCTTGCGAAACTTATAAATACGACAAAGTTTTTTTGTTACCGCCTTGGGAAGAAATTTACACCAGCGATGCCGAACGATACGAAAGCTATGAGGAAGCTACCAAAATTCATAATTATTTGGTAGACACGTATACAAAATATGGCTATGATTTACACGAAGTGCCAAAAACATCTGTAGAAGAACGATTTCAATTTATCATCAATCATTTAAAATCCTAATTCAATCTAATGAATCAACCGTTAGATGTATTAAAAGCGCACTGGAAACATACTGCTTTTAGACCCACTCAGGAAGAAATTATCACTACTGTATTGCTCGGTAAAGATACGTATGCCTTGTTACCAACAGGTGGTGGAAAATCTATTTGTTTTCAAATCCCTGCCCTACTAAAGCCTGGAATTTGTTTAGTTATTTCGCCGCTTGTAGCTTTGATGAAAGATCAGGTTGAAAATTTAAAAAACAAAAATATAAAAGCTATTGCTTTAACGGGTGGTATTTCTTTTGAAGAAACCAATAATTTATTAGACAATTGTGTATTTGGCGATTATAAATTTCTATATCTATCACCAGAACGGTTACAACAAGATTGGGTTTTAGAACGAATTAAAAATTTAAATATAAATTTAGTTGCGATTGACGAAGCACATTGTATTAGTCAATGGGGACACGATTTTAGACCTGCTTATTTAAAAATTTCAGCATTAAAAGACTATTTCTCGGTGCCGTTTATTGCGTTAACCGCTACAGCTACCCCAAGAGTTCAAGAGGATATTTGTACGCTTTTACAATTAAAAAATCCAGTTGTTTTTAAGAATTCTTTTTCGCGAGAGAATTTAGGATATCATATTATAAAAACAGAAGATAAACTTGGAAAATTGAAACAAATTTTCTTAAAAAATCCTGAGCCTTCAATCGTATATGTAAAAAACAGAAAATCGTGTATAGAAATCAGCAAAATACTTACCGATTTTGGTTTTACAGCAACCTATTATCACGGTGGATTATCAGGCAAAGAAAAGGATAAAAACATGCAACTTTGGTTGGATGAAAAAGCCAAAATAATAGTCGCCACAAACGCCTTTGGAATGGGAATTGACAAACCAAATGTAAAAACGGTAGTGCATTTACAAATTCCTGATAATATTGAAAATTACTATCAAGAAGCTGGTAGAGCGGGAAGAAATGGTGAGAAATCCTACGCCTTATTACTTACTCAAGACGTACAATCGGAGAATATATTACAACTGTTTGCTGGCAATTTACCCAATAAAGAATTTCTGCATTTGGTGTATAAAAACCTAAACAATCAGTTTCAAATAGCCTATGGCGAAGGGTTTCAAGAAGTTTTTTATCTTAACTTAAACTTGTTTTGTGCAAAATTTAATTTACCTGTTACTAAAACGTATGCTTGTTTGCAATTTTTAGACAGACAAGGCATCATAACATTAAATAATTTAATTAGCAACAAAGCCAATTTGCAATTTATTATTGAAAGTCGAGAAGTCCTTAGATATTGCAGTTTAAATACGAAAGAGGCAGAAATTATAGAAACCATTTTACGAAATTACACTGGTATTTTCGAACAAGTTACGAGTATAAATACCGCACTTATTGCTTCCAAATCTGGAAAAACAGAAGAACAAGTAATTACCGTTTTAAATAAACTACAAGCACAAGAAATAATAGAATTGAAACTTCAAAGCAATGATATTTCTATTCTATATAACGAACCACGTGAAGACAGTTATACCATTAATCGTGTGGTTAAACTTCTAGAAAATCAAAATCAGATTAAAATAGAGCAGCACAAACAAATGCTTCATTTTGTGACAGATACTACTACTTGTAAATCGTTTTTAATTTCCAAGTATTTTGGAGAAGAGAATCCTAAAGACTGTGGCATTTGTTCGTATTGTACTTCTAAAGATAAAGCAAAACCTAAATCTGTATCAGAAAGTATTAAAAGTGTATTAGAAAAAGCACCTCTATCGTCAAATGAAATTGAAAATGTACTCACTTTATCGACAGAAGAAATTATCTTTGCCCTTCAAAACTTATTAGAAAATGATATTATTTATTTAAACGCTTCGAATAAGTATCAAATTAAGTAAAAATAATTAGACAAAAAATGAACGTTTGTCGACAACTTTGAGAATTGACTTTTTAAATTTGCGAATCTGCGGTAAAAAGTAAAAAAAATACAATAAATGGATAAATTAAAAATCATATTTATGGGAACGCCCGACTTTGCAGTTGGCATTCTTGATACACTATATAAAAGTGAGTTTGAAATTGCAGCAGTAATTACAGCGCCAGACAAACCTGCAGGTCGTGGACAGAAAGTTTCAGTTAGTGCCGTAAAAACTTATGCATTAGAAAAAAACATTCCGATTTTACAACCTACTAATTTAAAAAGCGAAGATTTCTTAGAAGAATTAGCCAGCTATGCTGCCAATCTACAAATCGTAGTAGCGTTTAGAATGCTACCTGAAGTGGTTTGGAAAATGCCAAAATACGGCACATTTAATCTGCACGCTTCTTTGTTACCTAATTATAGAGGTGCGGCTCCTATAAATTGGGCTATTATTAATGGTGAAACAGAAACCGGTGTAACCACTTTTTTTATTGACGATAAAATTGATACGGGGGCAATGATTTTAAATCATAAAATTAATATCGATAAAAATGAAAACGTGGGTCAGTTACACGACAAATTAATGCATTTAGGATGTGATACTGTAATAGAGACGTTACATTTAATACAAAATGGAAAAGTAGAGACAACCATTCAAAACGAAAATACCGAATTAAAAACGGCCTATAAATTAAATAAAGACAATTGTAAAATAGATTGGACAAAACCTGGAAATGAAATTTACAATCAAATTAGAGGTTTGTGTCCTTATCCTGCCGCTTGGACATATATTAAAGATGGAGAAAATGAGTGGAATGTTAAAATATATGACACTACATTTATAGAAGAAACACATACCTATAGTATAGGTCAAATTATTTCTGGAAAAAAGGAAATGAAAATTGCAGTAGCTAATGGTTTCATACAAATTGGAAGTTTGCAATTTCCAGGTAAAAAGAAAATGCAAATTCACGAGCTATTAAATGGTACTTCAATAAGTGCGGATGCCCATGTTAAGTGAGTTTAAGCGCTAATAATAGGACAAAATACCCCACGTTATTAACATTTGTTATAATTTATTAACATTTTAAGCAAAAATAGCTGTAAATGCTTGCGTAGTTTAATGATACATTTAAATTTGTATAACAAAATTATGTATAATCATTTTAAAACTATCAATTATGAACAAATCAGAATTAATCGATGCAATGGCAGCAGCAGCTGGAATTACTAAAGCAGCAGCTAAATTAGCTTTAGAATCATTTTTAGGAAGTGTAGAAGGTACATTACAAAAAGGTGGAAGAGTTTCTTTAGTAGGTTTCGGATCTTGGTCAATCTCTAAAAGAGCGGCTAGAGATGGAAGAAATCCTCAAACTGGAAAAACTATCAAAATTGCTGCTAAAAATGTAGTAAAATTCAAAGCAGGTGCTGACTTAGATGGTTCAGTAAACAAATAATAAATACTTTTTATTTATTTGAAAAACCTCTTAGTTTCTAAGAGGTTTTTTTTATTTCAAAAATTTATATTCATTTAGTAATGTAATATTAAACTGGATAATTTGTTCAATTAAATTATTTTTCTTAATTTCAATTAAAATTAAATGGCTTATGACTTCATTGTTACCTAAAAAAGGTTGTTTACTAATTGCAGAACCAACCATATTAAATGATATGTCTTTCAATAGATCTGTAATTTTACTAACAGAACATTCTAATGATGGTAGTGTGGGCTTTATACTGAATAAGCCGCTCTCCTATTCCATAAATGATTTGATTCCAGAAATTGATGCCAATTTTATGATTTACAATGGCGGACCTGTAGAGCAAGACAATTTATATTTTTTGCATAACGTACCTGAACTTATTCCAGATAGTATTGAAATCGCTTATGGTTTATATTGGGGTGGTAATTTTGAAACTACAAAAGAACTAATTAATGCTGGAAAATTATCTAAAGAAAATATTCGTTTTTTCTTGGGATATAGCGGATGGGAAACCAATCAGTTAGCCGAAGAATTAGATGACAATTCTTGGATAATTCTTGAAAACGATTTGCAAAACAAAATCATAAGTAAAAACAGCCAAAATTTCTGGAAAGAAAAACTAAATGAAATTGGTGGCGAATATATTTACTTTTCTAATTCGCCAGAAAATCCTACGCTTAATTAATTGTTGCGTTTAATACATTTGTTATTTCTTTAGCCACTTCTGAAGTAAATTCTTTTTTTCGGTATTTTGTAATAGGTTGAATTCCTGTAATTACATTTGAAATAAATAATTCATCTGCTTTTTGCAAATCAAAAGGTGAAATACTTTTTTCAATCATTTCAATAGTATCCATTTTGTTTACAATAGCAATAATTTGTTTTCGCATAATACCATTTAAACATCCATCTGAAGTGGGAGGCGTAATTATTTGATTGCCCATTTTCATAAAAATACTACCATTTGTAGCTTCTACAACATTTTTATCTTCATTAATTAATAGGCAATTTTCAAATCCGTTTTCTTTTGCAAAGATACTCGCCACCACATTAATCATTTTATTATTGGTTTTTAGAGTAGCCAATAAATGTTTGGAAATATGAAAATCTTTAAACAATTCCACTTCATAAGTAGTTGAAGAAAAAACGTAACTATCAGATGCCAATTCAGAACAAGTAATGATAAATTGCACATCGTTTGATGTAGGATTATAAAATCCTTCAGCATTTCTAAAAACAGAAAAACGAATTCTATTACTAACTTTATTTGTCTGTAATGCAATTAGTTTTAAAATTTCTTCTTCCATAAATTCCATTGTGAAATTCATTGGAATTTCCATTCTACAAATTCGCATCGAAGCCATTAAACGCAAATAATGCTCTTCTAAAAACAATATTTTAGTTCCGTTTACTTTAATGGTTTCAAAAATGGCATCCCCAAAAAGGAATCCTCTATTATTTTCGGTTTCGAAATTACTGGTGTTCTGTATGTTTCCGTTACAATTAATCATAAAAAAAAGTCCCGCCTTTTATAGCGGGAACAAATATACTTATTTATTAAAATTAAACCGAACCAATTACGTGTTTTAAATCGGAAACCAAACTTTCCCACAATAATTTATTTTCAGGTAATTCATCTTCTTCAGAAAAGTCAACAACAATTAAAGATACATCATTTGTAATTTCATCTACTTGAATTTTCAATTCAAAATAGTACTCTGTATCTTTTCCATCTTCATCTAACCATTTGAATTTTACCTTCTCACCTGTTTTTTTAGAAACCAATTTGGCATTTTCTTCCGAGTCATCCCAAATAAAAGTATAGTATTCACCACGCGAATTTACATTATCAGAAAACCATTCCGATAAACCAGATGGCGTGATGATATATTGATATAATAATTGCGGTGACGAGTGTATTGGAAACTCTAGTTCGTACTTAACTTTTGGCTTCATAATTGTATTTTAAATTTTTAGCAAAATATAAAAAAATATGATACCACAACTATTATTTACATTATTTTTTGTAACAAATTTTAAATTATAAAATTTCGATTTATTTTTTGGAAAGAAAGTAATTATTTATATATTTGCACCCGCATTGAGAAATGCAAAAATATTTAATGGCGAGATAGCTCAGTTGGTTAGAGCGCAGGATTCATAACCCTGAGGTCACGGGTTCAACTCCCGTTTTCGCTACGATAAAACCCTAACTTCTTAATAATTAGATGTTAGGGTTTTTTAATTACTTCTTTTAAAATAATAACGATGCTTCATTCATCTGATTTCCAAGAAACATATATTTTAGTTGTTATTTTTTCTCAAATTTTTGTTATTGAATCCTATTTTTTTTGCACTTTTGCATAGCAAAAATTATAGCTATGCCAAAAATTTCAAACAAAGGGATTCAAATGCCTGAATCGCCAATCAGAAAATTAGTACCTTACGCAGAAGGAGCCAAAAAAAGAGGGACAAAAGTGTACCATTTAAACATTGGTCAGCCCGATATTAAAACGCCAGAAGTGGCCTTACAAGCTGTAAAAAACTTCGATATAAAAGTATTAGAATACAGTCATAGTGCTGGATTTGAAAGCTATAGAACCAAACTTTCAGCTTATTATAAAAATCAAGGTTTACCCGTAGATACAAAAGATATTATCATTACCACAGGTGGCTCTGAAGCACTTATGTTTGCATTAGGTTCTACTTTAGACAATGGTGATGAAGTAATTATCCCTGAGCCATTTTATGCTAATTATAACGGTTTTGCAACAGCAAGTGGTGTAAAAGTGGTTCCTGTTATTTCAGGAATTGAAGCTGGTTTCGCGTTGCCTCCAATGGAAGCATTTGAAAAATTAATTACGCCAAAAACAAAAGCTATAATGATTTGTAATCCTGGAAATCCAACAGGATATTTATATTCTGAAGCGGAAATTAACAAATTGGCTGAAATTGTAAAAAAACACGATTTGTTTTTAATTGCAGATGAAGTATACAGAGAATTTACTTACGATGGATTAAAACATTATTCGGTATTAAACGTTCCTGGTTTAGAGCAACACGCGATTATGATTGATTCCGTTTCGAAAAGATTTAGTATGTGTGGGGCAAGAATTGGTTGTGTCGTTTCAAAAAATACTGAATTTATGGGAACTGCAATGAAATTCGCACAAGCACGTTTGAGTCCACCTACCTATGCACAAGTAGCTAGTGAAGCTGCATTAGATACTCCACAAAGTTATTTTGATGAAGTAATTACTGAATATGTTGACAGAAGAAATACGTTAGTGGAAGAAATGGAAAAAATTGAAGGCGTTACTATTGCTAAACCAAAAGGTGCTTTTTACTGTATTGCTAAATTACCTGTAAAAAATGCAGATAACTTTGCACAATGGCTTTTGGAAGAATATGATTTTAATGGTGAAACCGTTATGGTAGCTCCTGCAGCAGGCTTCTACTCTACTCCAGGTGTTGGATTAGATGAAATAAGAATGGCTTATGTTTTGAAAAAAGAAGATTTAATTAAATCGGCTCAAATTTTAAAAGAAGCATTAAAGGTTTATAAAGATTAAGTTTCTATTTATAGAAAATTAAAAATCCCGCAAGTTGCGGGATTTTTTTATGCTTCTTTTCTAATTATATACGTAAAAAACCAAGTAATTGTAAACGTTGGAATGATATCCGTAAACGGAATCAATTCCTCGACAGTTCCAAACAAACCTGCAATTTTTCCGACACTTCCTTTATACATAATCACTAAAAGCAATCCTGAAATTGGTGCCCAAATAATATCCAAAGATTCTGCAAAAACAGGAACAATATAAGATAACATTCCTATGCCATCAAAAATAAGACTTAATATCAGTTTTGTTTTTTTATCGCTTTTATTTACGATGCCTGTTTGTGGTTCTTGATTCATATTTATATTTTATAAAATACTAAGTTACGAATTAAATACCAATATTAAAATTGTATTGAAACACAGATTTTACATATTTATAAAATTTCTAAAATATGTGTTGAAAATAAAGACAAACGCAAATTCTATTTTCTATTTTCTAAAACACTACTTTAATTTACTCTTATAATATTTTCTTAATTTATCTAATTTCGGTGCGATAACATACTGGCAATAGCCTTGCTCTTTGTTTTGATTGTAATAATTTTGATGATAGTCTTCCGCCAAATAAAAAACACCCGCTTCTTCTATTTGTGTTACAATTGGATTTGCGTATAATTTTTCTTTTTCAATGAATTGAATATATTTCTCCGCTTTTTCTTTTTGCTCTTTGGAATGATAAAAAATGGCACTTCTATATTGTGTGCCCACATCGGCACCTTGTTTATTTAAAGTAGTAGGATCGTGTGTAGCAAAAAATATTTCTAATAAATCTTCATATGCTACTTCTTTCGGATTAAATGTAATTTGAATGCCTTCGGCGTGTCCTGTAGTTTCGTTACACACTTCGCGATAAGCAGGATTTTTTACAAAACCACCTGTAAAACCAGAAACAATTTTTTCTACTCCTTTTACTTCTAAAAAAACGGCTTCTGTACACCAAAAGCAGCCTCCGGCAAACGTTGCCACTTGTACACTATCATTCATAATTTCTTTTTTAACCTCCGTTTTTATATCTGTTAGTTGTGTTTTATTTCCACACGAAAAAAAACTCAAAACAGTACTAATTAATACAATATAGTTCATCTTTTTTTATCAAATTTAGACAATAATACTTAATGATGAACCAATTTAACGTTACTTTTAGATTTGTACAGCAAAGATTTTAATATTCACAATTTCTTTGTTTCTTTGTACAAATTAAAGTGATGATAAAAGCTAACAATATAAATAAATATTATGGCGATTTACAGGTTTTAAAAAACGTAAGTCTTCAAATAAATAAAGGTGAAATTGTTTCTATAGTTGGTCCTTCAGGAGCTGGAAAAACTACCTTGCTTCAAATTTTAGGTACTTTAGATATTTTAGATAAAAAAGAAAACAAAGCAAGTTCGTTAGAAATTAATGGCACTTCCATTATTAATTTAAAAGATGCGGATTTATCTAAATTTAGAAATTTAAATTTGGGATTTATTTTTCAATTTCATCAACTATTACCTGAATTTACAGCATTAGAAAACGTTTGTATTCCAGCTTTTATTGCAAATAAATCGAAAAAAGAAGTAGAAACAGAAGCCATAAAACTTTTAGATTATTTGGGATTATCTCATCGTATTCATCACAAACCAACCGAACTTTCTGGTGGAGAACAACAGCGTGTGGCAGTAGCAAGAGCTTTAATTAATAAGCCCGCTGTAATTTTTGCAGATGAACCTTCAGGTAATTTAGATCATATTTCGGCAGAAAATTTGCATCAACTATTTTTTAAATTGCGTGACGAGTTTGGTCAAACATTCGTAATTGTTACCCATAATGAAGATTTGGCAAATATGGCCGATAGAAAATTAGTAATGGTTGACGGCATGTTACAAAGCTAAGATGACTACTGAAGAATTAAAAAGTTTTTTAGACGAAAAAGTACTCTTGTACAACAATAAAAATTTTATTGAATCGGATCCTGTACAAATTCCGCATTTGTATGCTCAAAAAGAAGATATTGAAATTTCTGGATTTTTAGCCGCAACAATTGCTTGGGGAAATAGAAAAATGATAATTTCGAATTCGCATAAACTTATGCAAATTATGGGAAATTCGCCTTATGATTTTGTAATGAATCATAAAGAAATTCATTTAGAAAAATTATCCAACTTTGTGCATCGTACCTTTAATGCTACTGATGCTGTTACTTTTATAAAAGCGTTACAACATATTTACAAGAACAATACCGATTTAGAAAGTGTATTTTCTAAACATATTGAAAATAATTCGACTCAAAAAAGCATATCCGAATTTAAGAAAACCTTTTTTGAAATTCCACACTTGCTTCGGACACAAAAACACATTTCAGATCCATTAAATGGTTCTGCTGCCAAAAGAATTAATATGTTTTTACGTTGGATGGTACGAAATGATGCCAATGGTGTAGATTTAGGAATTTGGAAAACCATTCCTACAGCTACTTTATCTTGTCCGTTAGATGTACATTCAGGTAATGTGGCAAGGAAATTACTTCTATTGACCCGAAAACAAAATGATGCAAAAGCCTTACACGAATTAGATACTAATTTAAGACGTTTAGACGCTAATGACCCAGTAAAATATGATTTTGCCTTGTTTGGGTTAGGCGTTTTTGAAGGGTTTTAATAATCGTGGAGAATACCGGATTCG
>NZ_JBIISE010000039.1:0-14252 GCF_044341185.1 Flavobacterium sp. | reverse complement strand
TAGGTATTTATTGACAATCATTATTTAGTTTTGTAAGAAATATAAAATTAACACAAATATGTTAAACTGGTTTAAAAAAATCGCACTACTTGAAGGAATTTCTTTTTTAGTTTTAATTTTTAATATGTTGGTTTTAAAACCAAATTATTTTGATACATATAAATTAATTCTAAAACCGTTTGGAATGCTTCATGGTGTTTTATTTATCTTATACATAATTTTGGCTTTTTTATTGAAAGTTGAAAAAAAATGGAATTTAAAAGATTTTAGCATTATTATATTAGCATCGTTTATTCCATTTGGAACATTTTGGGTGGATAAAAAATACTTAAACCAAAACGATTAAAATTCCATTATTCCATAATAAAAAATAATTTTTTTCATATATGAAAGTTTTTGACCTTATAGAACCATTTTTAAAAAAACTAGATTTTGGTTCAGATTTCACTTTGTACGGAAATTTGTTTGTTAATTTATTGGTTTTAGTGGTTTTGGCTTATGCCATTGATTATATAGCAAAAAAAATATTGATAATCGGTTTGGCTATTGTGGCAACTTACACAAAATCAACTTTTGATGATTTTTTAGTAGCCAACAAAACCGCTAAATATATTGCTCACTTAGTACCACTTTATTATATAAGTATAAAAATACCAATTGTTTTAGACGATTTTGTGTATTGGGAAAATTTATTTGGTAAAAGCGTTAAAATATTTATTATAATTTTATCGCTTTTCATTGTTCGAAGTGTCTTTAATTCCTTAAAAGATTACTTAAAAACACTGCCAAAATATAATGATAAACCCATAGATAGCTACATTCAAGTAATTATGATTGTATTGTGGATTTATGCCTTATTATCAATTATCTTATTGCTTTTTGATACTAAAAAAAGTTCGTTATTAACCGCATTTGGTTCCATATCAGCATTAATTATTTTAGTTTTTAGAGATACTATTTTAGGTTTTGTTGCTAGTATTCAAGTTACAGTAAACGATATGGTTCGAATTGGCGATTGGATTACAGTCGATAAATTCGGTGCTGATGGCGAAGTAGAAGAAATTAATTTAGCAACGGTTAAAGTCAGAAATTTTGATAACACCACCTCTACTATTCCAACCTATAGTTTAATTTCAGACAGTTTTAGAAATTGGCGTGGAATGATTAATTCTGACGGAAGACGAATCAAACGCCATATTTTAATAAAAGGAGCTACCGTAAGATTTGTTACTAATCAGGAATTAGAATCTTTTAAAAGAATCCAATTTGTAGCCAATTATATTGATAAGAAAAAAATGGATATTGATAAGTTTAATATGGCGAATAACATCGACAAATCATTAAACGTAAATGGTCGAAATATGACAAACTTAGGTTTGTTTCGAAAATACATTCAAAAATACATTGAAACACATCCTGGAGTTAATAAGGACATGCATTTATTAGTTAGACATTTACAACCCACAGAAAAAGGTATTCCATTAGAGATTTATTGTTTTAGTAAAGATAAAAAATGGGAAAATTACGAATATATTATGGCTGACATTTTTGACCATATTATCGCTTCTGTTCCTTATTTTGATTTAGAATTATTTGAAGTACAACATGTAAAAGCAGAAAAATTAAACTTATTAGATATTGATTAATAATTAATTTATAACAAATTTTATGATACCTAGAAATGAGCTTTTATCTGCAATTAAATCCGAAAAATTAGGTGTTAATTTTTTAGATACGTTATCTGAAGAATCCTTTCAGAATAATACTTTACGACCAATTTTAAAATTTCAAAATGATTTGCTTTTGCAAGTCTTTATTAATTATGCCGTCAAACAAAAAGGATTATTTTTTATACTTTCGCCAGATAAAAAAGAAAAATACATTGAAAATGTAATTCAAAAAGATATAAAATTCAGAAATGCATTAAAAGGTATCATAATTGGATTATTTACAGTGGAAGAATATTCAAATTACATTCAAAATTCGTCTAGTTTAAACAAACGTATGATGACGTTATTAATCGAAAGATATCGAAGTCAAATACAATTACTTATAAACGAGTAATGGAAATAAACCAATTACCTCAAGATAAAAAAATTATACTTTATGATGGCGTTTGTAATTATTGTAATGATAAGGTCAATTTTATAATAAAAAACGACACAAATGATAGTTTCAGATTTGTAGCCTTACAAAGTGAAACTGGACAAAAAATAGTTACGTATTTAGGTATTGATAAAACCATAGACAGTATTATACTTTATGAGCCTGGTTATGCTTATTTTATTAAGTCAGAAGCCGTTTTTAGAATTATTAAACACTTGTCTTCATCAGTAAAATTGTTATTGCTTTTTAATTTTATACCCACTAATATAAAGAATCTGTTATATGATTACATCGCTAAAAACAGGTATAAATGGTATGGTAAAATGGAAGTTTGTATGATACCATTGGATGAAGTGACCAGTAAATTTATTGCATAAAAAAAATCCTGAATTTCTTCAGGATTTTTAAATTATTTAAATAAAAGTTGAAATTACTCAACAATTAATTTTTCTACTTTTTTTGCTGTTGCTGATTCAATTGTTACCATATAAATCCCTTTAGCTAAATTTTCTAAAGAAATTTGAGATAAGTTATTGGTAACTTCTTTAACAATTCTTCCATTTAAGTCAGTAATTGACACTTTAGTTAATTCTTCAGTTTCAGATTGAATGTTTAAAATATCTGTAGCTGGATTAGGATACATAGACACACCTCTTAATGTGAAAGTATCTGTAGATAAAACAGAAGTAATATTTATTGTATCAATTCTCATAGATGATGCAGTTGCAGGAGTTGCAGTAGAATTATCATGAAAAGCAAAAACGTAAGTGCCAGCTGTTGCAAATGTATATGCAGGCACAGTTACTTGTGTCCAAGTAGTACCAGCCGCTATTGTCGCATTTAGCAATTCAATCGTTTGTGCAGCAACAGAATTTGATAAACCAGCCGTTACTCTAAGTGTTCTTGCGGTTGTTGTTGCTCTATGATAAAATGAAATTGTTACTTGTTCTCCAGCTAGTATATTAAATTTAGGAGTAAATAACCAGTTATTATTAGGTCCAGGTGCAGCTGCAGTATTAAAAATCCAATATCCTGATGGAGATTGAGCAGCTGTTGCACTATTCCCTAATCCTTGATTACTTCCACCAAAAATTGTCCAGCCAGCTAATGTATTTGCAGTATCCAATCCAGAAGCATAAGGTAATGTTTTATTTAGACTCAATGTACTAACACTTGTCCATGCGCTATTGTCAGTAGAAGAACATTTTGCTCTTACATAGTAATCATAATTATTTCCTGCAATTAATGAAGATAATGCTAAAGAATTAGTTGCAGTAGCAACAATTGTTCCTGTACCTTGAACAAACCCTACAGCACCATATTCAACCTCATATCCATTTGCAGGAACAGATGGAGACACAGCCCAATTTAAAGTTGCCGAAGTACTAGTAACTAAAGTTGGATTATTAATACCTGCAACTGGTAAGCAAGAAACAGGAGTAAATGTAAAATCAAAATTAAAACCACCAGCATCCCAGTAATTGTCCCAATATATATAATATGTTGTTCCAACTACTGCAGTAAATGTAATGTTTGAAAGGTAAACTGTTGATGAAACATCGTCATTTGCATCTAAACATGTCAATGCAGAACATGTACCAGTAAAAATTGAAACTCTTGTATCTACACTGTTTGGTGCAACATTTGTGGTCAAGTTAGAATTTATATTTACAATTCCATTTGTAGTTGGTATAAATTTATACCATCTTGCCGCTAAAGGTGAAGTAGTTTGAGATGCATCAGCGGCTGTTTGTGTAAAACATAATGCTTCAACTGTTCCAGCTGGCGCAGCTGCTGTTATAGTACCACTTGTAGTTAAAGCTACAGCTGTTGCACAATCATTTTGTGCAAAACTTGATAAAAAAGCAAAAGAAGCTGCTAATAAAAGTAAAGATTTTTTCATATAGATAATTTTAAAATTTATTCAAATTTAGGAATTCTTTTGATAAAAAGAAAATTTTTATCAATTATTTCAATCTTCTTCTATTTCGTTCCGAAATTATCAAAGTTAGTTCTCTACCCGTTTGTCCAGCAACCGATGTGTTTTCTTGTGCACGTCTTATTAAATAAGGCATTACGTCTCTAACAGGTCCAAATGGCAGGTACTTAGCAACATTATAATTATTGGCTGCTAAATTATAACTTATATTATCACTCATACCATATAATTGGCCAAACCAAATTCGAGAATCGTCATTTGAAATGCCTTTTTCTCGCATCAAATTCATTAGTAAATAGGAACTTTCTTCATTGTGAGTTCCAGCAAAAACAGCCATTTCAGTAATATTGTCCAACATGTAATTTAATCCTTCATTAAAATTAGTGTCTGTAGCTTGTTTGGTTTCGCAAATTGGATTTTTATACCCTTTTTCTTCCGCACGTTTGGCTTCTTTTTCCATGTAAGCCCCACGAACTAATTTCATACCAATATGAAAACCTTTTTCTTTCGCTCTTAAATGTAGTGCTTTTAAATAAGGTACTCTGTCCCATCGGTATAATTGTAGGGTATTGAAAATAATTGCTTTTTTGGTGTTGAATTTTTCCTTCATACGCTCCACTACATCATCTGCAGCATCTTGCATCCAAGTTTCTTCACCGTCAACTAATATTTTTACGTCATTATCAAAGGCGTATTGACAAATTTTTTCAAATCGATCCACTACTCTATTCCATTCTTCTTGTTCTGTAGTGCTTAAAGATGCTTTTATTCCTACTTTTTCATACAAATCAATTCTTCCCAATCCTGTAGGTTTAAATACAGCAAACGGAATGGCTTTGTTTTCTTTGGCAAAATCAATAGTTTTTAACGTCATTTTTAAACAAGCGTCAAACTGTGCTTCTTCTTCTTTTCCTTCTACGGAATAGTCTAAAACTGAGGAAACGCCTTTAGTGTACATTTTTGCCACCACTTGTAAACAATCTTGTTCGCTAACGCCACCACAAAAATGATCAAATACGGTTTTTCTTATGATACCTTCAACGGGTAAATGAAATTTCAAAGCGAAATTAGTTAAGGAAGTACCTATTTTTACCAATGCTGGTTTCCCAATCATCTGAAACAAAAAGTGTGCTCTGTTTAATTCAGAGTTAGATTTAAGCGAAAATGCTTTTTCTGTATTGTTAAATATTTTATCCATTATTATTAAATACACATTAAGGAATGCAAATATACTTATTGAACGAATGATTTCTCATATTTTTTAATTTATTTTGTGAAGAATTTATAAACTGTACAATGACACCTATTCAATCTAATACATATACCATTTATTTTAACGAAACCAGTTTTTTGAATTTAGAAAATCTGCTGCAACCAAACGTGTATTCTAAAATTTTTGTTTTAGTAGATGAAAATACTAATGAGCTTTGTTTGCCTTATTTTTTATCTAATTTACCTACAGAAATAGAGATTGAAATTATTGAAATTGAAGCCGGTGAAGAAAACAAAAACATGTACACGTGTATAGATTTATGGCACACGCTCATTGATTTAGAAGCAGATAGAAAAAGCATTCTATTAAATTTAGGTGGTGGCGTAATTACAGATATTGGTGGCTTTGTGGCCAGCACGTTTAAAAGAGGTATTGATTTTATTAATATTCCTACCACACTTTTAGCTATGGTAGATGCCTCGGTTGGTGGAAAAACGGGTGTTGATTTAGGTAATCTTAAAAATCAAATTGGCGTAATTAACGAACCTAAATCGGTGGTTATTCTTACAAAGTTTTTAGAAACATTACCATCAAATCAAATGCGTTCTGGATTGGCTGAAATGCTAAAACATGGTTTAATTTACGATAAGTTATATTGGGATAAATTAAAAAACTTAAATGACTTAAATACAGATGATTTAGATATTTTAATAAAACAATCAATTGAAATAAAAAACAAAATTGTTTCTCAAGATTTAAAAGAAAACGGAATTAGAAAAGCATTGAATTTTGGACATACTTTAGGGCATGCTATTGAAAGTTATTTCTTAGAATCTGAAGATAAAAAACAATTGCTACATGGCGAAGCTATCGCTGTTGGTATGATATTAGAAAGTCATATATCCTACCAATCAAATTTAATCTCTAAAGATGATTTTGCCGAAATAAAATATATAATTACCGATATTTTTGAAAAAATAATATTTAATGAATCTGACATCCAAAATATTATGAATTTGTTGATTTTCGACAAAAAAAATGAGTTTGGAAACGTTCAATTTACTTTATTAAATAAAATTGGTGAAAGTAAAATCAATCAAATAGTTGATGAATCATTGATTTTATTGGCCTTTGAAGATTATTTTAAGAATTAATTTTTTTTTCATTTACTTCTTTTTTTAGTAATATTATTTTTACTTTTGCTCAATTAAAATGGCACATATTTCAATTAATTAAATTAGTAATAGTCACATGAATACAAAATATTCCGACCTTATCAATCAAACTTTCTATTTTCCACAGGAAGAATTTACTTTGAATAAAGATAATTTGCATTTTCATGGTATTGATTTGATGAAATTAGTAGAACAATATGGTACGCCATTGAAATTTACGTATTTACCAAAAATCTCACAAAACATTAATAGAGCTAAAATGTGGTTCAGAAATGCAATGGAAAAGCATGGTTATGAAGCCAAATATTTTTATTGCTATTGTACCAAAAGTTCTCATTTTGAGTTCATTTTAAATGAGGCTCTAAAAAACAATATTCATATTGAAACGTCTTCCGCTTTTGATATAAATATCGTTGAAAACCTTATGGAACAAGGTAAAATCAATAAAAATTCTTTTATCGTTTGCAATGGTTTCAAACGTGATCAATATGTGACTAATATTGCCCGATTAATTAATAATGGACACAAAAATACTATCCCTGTCATTGATAATTTTGAAGAATTAGATTTACTTCAAGACCAAATTGATGGAAAATTTAAAATTGGAATTAGAATTGCAGCCGAGGAAGAACCTAAATTCGAATTTTATACGTCACGTTTAGGTATCGGATATAAAGACATTTTACCTTTTTATAGAAAACAAATTGCTGAAAATAAAAAAGTAGAACTTAAAATGCTTCACTTTTTCATTAATGCCGGTATTAATGACACGGCTTATTACTGGAACGAATTGGTAAAGTGTTTGAAAGTTTATATTGCCCTAAAAAAAGAATGTCCATCTTTGGATAGTTTAAATATTGGTGGTGGTTTTCCTATTAAAAATTCATTAGCTTTTGAATATGATTATCAATATATGGTTGATGAAATATTGAACCAAATAAAAATAGCGTGTGATGATGCAGAAGTTGACGTACCTCATATTTTTACTGAATTTGGTTCGTTTACTGTTGGAGAAGCTGGTGGCGCTTTATATCAAGTTTTATATCAAAAGAAACAAAATGATAGAGAAAACTGGAACATGATTGATTCTTCATTTATTACTACCCTACCCGATACATGGGCAATTAACAAACGATTTGTCATGCTAGCCGTAAATCGCTGGAATGATATTTACGAAAGGGTACTTTTAGGTGGTTTAACTTGTGATGGAGACGATTATTACAACTCCGAACAACATATGAATGCAGTATATTTACCAAAGTATAATAAAGAAAAACCTTTATATATTGGCTTTTTCAACACAGGTGCTTACCAAGAAAGCATTGGCGGTTATGGCGGGTTAAGTCACTGTATTTTACCACAACCCAAACACATATTAATTGATAAAGATAAAAACGGAATTTTTGCTACTGAAGTCTTTTCTGAACAACAGAATGCTGAACAAGTCTTAGAAATTTTAGGATATAACAAAAACAAGAACGAAAATAAATAAACCCCATGAGTAAAGGACCAATTAGTCAGTTTATAGAAAAACATTATTTACATTTTAATGCAGCTGCTTTAGTAGATGCTGCAAAAGGATATGAAACCCATTTGTTAGACAACGGTAAAATGATGGTAACTTTAGCGGGTGCCATGAGTACTGCTGAGTTGGGAAAATCATTAGCAGAAATGATTCGTCAGGATAAAATTCATATCATTTCTTGTACAGGTGCCAATTTAGAAGAAGATATTATGAATTTAGTGGCACACAATTCATATAAAAGAGTACCTAATTATAGAGATTTATCTCCAGAAGAAGAAAGAGAGTTATTAGACAATCATTTCAATAGAGTTACAGATACGTGTATTCCTGAAGAAGAAGCATTTCGTCGCTTGCAACAACATTTATATGATATTTGGAATAAAGCCGATAAAAACAACGAAAGATATTTTCCGCACGAATTTATGTACCAAATGATAAATTCAGGGGTTTTAGAACAATATTATGAGATTGACCCTAAAGATTCTTGGATGGTTGCTGCGGCTGAAAAAAACTTACCTATTGTTGTTCCAGGTTGGGAAGACAGTACAATGGGTAATATTTTTGCATCATATTGTATTAAAGGTGAATTTAAAGCATCAACTACAAAAAGTGGTATCGAATACATGATGTGGTTGGCAGATTGGTATCCAAAAAATTGTGCAGGTAAAGGAATTGGATTTTTCCAAGTTGGTGGTGGAATTGCAGGAGATTTCCCAATTTGTGTTGTGCCAATGTTATACCAAGATATGGAAATGCATGACGTACCATTTTGGAGTTATTTCTGTCAGATTTCAGATTCAACTACAAGTTATGGATCGTATTCTGGAGCGGTTCCAAATGAAAAAATTACTTGGGGAAAATTAGATGTTGATACCCCTAAATTTATTGTAGAATCTGACGCAACTATAGTGACACCACTAATCTTCGCTTATATTTTAGGTTGGTAATAAGAAAAAAAAAAGTTTTAAAAAAATTTAAATTTTAAAATTTCAATACTAAATTTGACAATTAAAATTGATTAAGGCAAACAAGAAATGAAAAGAATAATTGTAGAGTACGCAAAATTAACAAACGAGATTTTAAACCTATTGGTTGAAAAATTTCCTGATGGATATGATGATTCGGATATTATTCGTTTCAAAAATGCTAAAAATGAGACCATTGAGGCAGTTGAAGTGAAAACAGAAGATACTATTTATTTAGTAAAAGTAAGCATGAAATTGGCAGACAGAATTGAAAATTTCGATGAAGAGGAAGACTTTATTACTCCTGAAGTAAGTATAGATGCTATTAAAGATTTAGGTATTGATGATGACGAAGAAGACGAAGAGGAAGAAAAAATTGAATTAGATGATGAAGAAGATGCCGACGGAAATAAAATAAAAGCAGATTCTGAAGAAGATGATGAAGATTAAAAAATAATACAAGCATAAAAAAATCCCGTTTAGTAATTAAACGGGATTTTTTTATAATTCTAACTATTACAATTCTTTAAAAATTGTGTGCATCAAACGTTTTTTGTCGTTAATGCTTTCTTCTAAAGAAATCATAGTTTCAGTTCTGTAAACCCCATCAATATCATCAATTTGGAAGATAATGTCTTTTGCATTTGCAGTGTCTTTCGCTCTAATTTTGCAGAAAATATTAAATTTACCAGTAGTTACAGAAGCTACAGTTACAAATGGAATTTCGTTAATACGCTCTAAAACAAATTTTGTTTGCGAAGTACTATTTAAAAAGATACCAACATAAGCTATAAAAGAATACCCTAATTTCTCATAATCTAAGGTTAACGAAGAACCTTGAATAATTCCTGCATCTTCCATCTTTTTTACTCTAACATGCACCGTACCAGCAGATATTAATAACTTTTTAGCAATATCTGTAAAAGGGATTCTAGTATTGTCAATTAACATATCTAAAATCTGGTGATCTACTTCATCTAATCTAAACTTACTCATAATCAAACTATTTTTCTTTTAAATACTAAACTTTTATAATGTCGCCAATTTTAGGAAAGTTTCGGTTTTCAAATGCATACAATTTATTTTCAAAATCAATGGTTTGATGTGCGAAAAAGGAGTCTAAATTTTCAATCTGAATAATTTCAGGAATAAATGTTATTTTTCCTTCTGATAAAACTTCCTTATATTGAACTGCAAATTTAATATTTTTTTCTACATTATTATCATTAATTCTTACATTTTTGAAAATAAAATCATAAAAACATTTATTATTTTGATAAATATTCAAATAATTCCCCAAATCGTTGCTAACTATATCGTTTTCGTTAATAAATGAAATTGCGGCTTTTAAAGCGATAAAAACAAATTTTCTAACCTCGTCTCGATTATAATCATTGGTATAATGTCCGGCTTCAAATAAAATGGTAGGAAATCCCCTACTCGTAAAATAATCGCCTGTACAATTAATATTAAAGGAATCGTCAAATCTTCCTACTTGCTTGGGAATGTGTTTTTGTAATTCGTTATTAATGCTTACAATTACAGCAGCAGCTTGTTCTCGAGCCGAATTAAATGTTCGTTCTTCATTATAGGATGCTGTTAAAAATGACATCGTTGCAGGTTGTTGACTCTCAACTAATCCAAAAATAGTACGTTGGTCGTGTAAATTAAAACAATAATCAGGAATAAAAGTTTCTAAAACGGTTCTCAATACCTTACTTTCTGGTTGCGTGCAGTCAAAAGCATCTCTGTTTAAATCTATACCATTAGCATTTTCTCTTGTATAGGCTGCTGCGCCGTCTGGATTCAATATCGGTATTATATAAAAGGTAACTAATTTTGAAAGACTCCTAAATTCATTCTCATTTTGATGTAAATAGTGTAAATAATCAATCAGACCTTTTGTTGTCGTACTTTCATTACCGTGCATTTGCGACCAAACTAAAATCTTAACCTTTCCTTCTCCAAATTCAATGGCTTTTATAGGTTGTTGTTTTACAGAAAATCCAACGGTAGAAATTTTAAATGCAGGAGGTAATGTTTCTAAAAAAGAATCTAAATGAGTAGCTGTAACGTATCTTCCTTGAATCGATTCGTACAGATATTTGGTTGCTAATTGTAAATTATCTTTCATATTACAAATGTAAATATATTTCATTTTACATTTGTAAACAATAGAAATGATAAAATTGAAACAAAATTAGTGACAATTACAGTGTGGAATTTTACAACTGTAAACATATTTTTGTTTATAATAGTAAATTACTCATTTTCAGTATTTTGAATTGTTCTATATAAACTATAAATTTGTATAATTAGTCAATATGCTTGCATAAATAGATGTTTTGTTTCTATATTAATATAATTATTTGTTACATTTGTAAACAATATTTTATATTTAACTAAGATGATAAATACAGACGACTTCGTAAAACGATTAGAAACTATTTTTGAGTATTATGGTTTAACGGCTTCTCTTTTTGCAGATAAAATTAATGTGCAACGATCAAGTATCTCTCACCTACTTTCTGGAAGAAACAAACCGAGTTTAGATTTTATTTTAAAAGTATTAGATAGTTTTCCTGAAGTAGAATTATTGTGGCTGCTAAATGGAAAAGGTAGTTTCCCAAAAGGAGAAAATGCTTCTGAAGCAAAAATTGCTGTTATATCCGAAGAAAAAACAGAACAAGAAATTGATTTGTTTTCTCAAGAAACTCCTGTATTAGAAACTCATTCTGAAAAAAAATCAATTACGCCAAAATTTCAAACCGAAGTTAAACCGATACATTCGGATTCAAAAATAGAACGAATTGTAGTCTTTTATTCCGATGGAACGTTTAAGAATTACACGCCTTAACGGGTATAACTAAAAGCAGGCACTTTCCCTTTAATAGTTGTAAATAAAGATTCTAAGTAAGTTGAATCTTTCTCAAAATCGTTAGTTACGGTAAAGGCATCAAAAATAATAACTTGTTTGTTTTCGTAATCAAAACCAATTGGAATAATAGGTACATTTGCTTTTTGAGCAATGTAATAATAGCCAGATTTCCATTGTGTTACCTTTTTTCTCGTACCTTCTGGCGATAATGACAAGCGCATGATTTCTTTTGAATCAAATATCTTAGCAATGGCTTCTACTTTATTTTCGGTTTTATTTCTATTTAAAGGAATGCCGCCCATCCATTTTAAATAAGCACCTAACGGAAAACGAAATAATTCTTGTTTGGCTAAAAAATTAATTTCTATAGGATAGGTTCCTCTAAAAAACACCCCAATAAAAAAATCAAACCAACTGGTGTGAGGTACAACAATTAATACGCATTTTTTAATTGAGGGATCAAATTCACCCTTGACTTTCCAGCCCATTATTTTAAAAAACAGAAGTCTATATAGAGAATGTTTCATTCTTTTACATTTTGAGAAAAAACAAAAATAAAGTATATTTACGTAATTTATATAATGATGTTTAAAAAAATACTCAGCTACTTCTATCCTATCACAATTTATAAGGAAACTTCAACAATTAGCAAGTCAATTGAAGTGACTTTATACAATGGGAAAATGCTGCTAAACACCGAAAACACGAATTATTCCTTCGGAAGTTTGCAATCAATATTAAAAACAGGACTTTTAGATATTGGCGCAACTGAAATTAGCAGAATGGAATCCGTATTAATATTAGGTGTGGCAGGCGGAAGTGTCGTACAAACCTTAGTTAATGACTTTTCGTTTTCAAAAAATATCACAGGTGTAGAATTGGATTCAGAAATTATACATATTGCCAATTCGTATTTCGGTTTAGATAAAATCCCTAACTTTAAATGTGTTATTGCTGATGCCGAAAAATTTGTTCAATCAGATACAAGTCACTACGATTTGATAATTATTGACATCTTTAAAGATACTGAAATGCCTGAGTTTTTATTTCAAGATAGCTTTATTAGTAATAGTAAACAATTACTTAATAATAACGGGTATATCTTATTTAATACGATGCATTTAAATAGAAATAGTAAAAATACTATTGAAAAGTATTTAACGCATTTTGATTCAAATAGCTACAGTAAAAAAGTGCTAAAGAATGTAGAAAGATATAATGATATTATTATAATAAAAAGGTTTAAAACTTAAAAAAAATGAGACACTTTTTGAGAAAACTTTTATTAGGAAAAATTACAAAGGACGATAAACCGCTTTTAAAAATAAACCCTATACAGAAGCGTATCCTAAATATCCAATCCATTTGGAATAATGACCATCAAGAAGACAATGGCATTGAGAAAATATTTAGATTGTTTTTATCAATTTCACAATTAGTATTCCCTGGTGTGTATATTAAATATATATTTTCCAGAAAAAATTATGAGTATCAGGATATTGCAATGGATTTTTACATCATTTTAAAATTATTATTTCCAATTTACATCTTAAAAAATAACTTACAAGATCAAAATATATTAATCTATATAATGGTATATGTTTTATTGGAAACTGTTTTATACATTCCTACATTAATTTTTGCTTCAGATATGCTTTCACGTCCTCGTTCCTATAAGCGTTCGATGTTGTTGCTGTTCTTAAATTATTTAGAAATTGTTTTTGCATTTGCTGTATTGTACACGTTAGGTGACAATATGAATAAACCGTTTACTCATTGGTTTGATGCCATTTATTTTAGTATAATTACAGCCAACTCTGTTGGGTATGGCGATTTTTATCCAATTACACCATTTGCTAAAGTATTAGTAAGTATTCAAGCTATGTTCTTTCTATCTTTTGTGGTGTTATTTTTAAATTTCTTTTCAGCCAAAGTAAAAAACAAAGGCTATTTTGATAATGAAGATTAATATAAATGATGGACAACCAATTTATTTTCTGTTTAGAAGCCGTTTCAGATGTTGAAGTGATTACAACAACTGAAGTAGAAAAGCAATTAGAAAACTTGGCGTTACAACACGGTATTTCTACTATTTATAAAACGTGCGATACCATTGAAGGTGTAGAAGAAAGTTTGTCGGCACTACTCTACGACGATCATAATTTTAAGAATTATGAAATTATTTATTTGGTTATGCAAGGCGAAGACAATGCCATTTGTATTTACGACTATTATTATAGTTTAGATGAAATTGCCGAACTTTTTGAAGGAAAAATGAAAGGTAAAATCATTCATTTTGCCAATTCCAAAACACTTGAATTAACTAACAATGAAGCTCAGTTTTTCTTAGATGTAACAGGTGCAAAAGCCATTTCTGGTTATGGAGCAAAATTTGATAATTTAAAAAGCTACGCATTAGACCAAGAATTTTTTAAACTGTTTCAAGACAAT
>NZ_JBIISE010000012.1:0-49508 GCF_044341185.1 Flavobacterium sp. | reverse complement strand
CTTTATTAGTTATAAGTTTTTCTAATTGAATAGTGAGTTCTTCACAGTTATTGGGTTCAAAAAAAAGCCCTGTTTCATTTTTAATTATTATTTCAGAAAGACCTCCATGATTTGCTGCTACTACTGGTTTTTTTGACAACATAGCTTCTGTTGCAACTAAACCAAACGATTCTTTTTCAGTTGAAGGAACAATAGCTATATCAATAGAATCATAATACGGCCAAATATCTTCTTGAAAATCTATGATTGTAGTATTTTTTTCTAAATCTAAATCTTTTATTTTTCTAAATATACTTTCAATATATTCTTCTTTTCCTTTAACATGAGAGCCAATAAACACTAAATGAATATTTCTATGCTTTTTTAGTAAAGCAGAAAAAGCATCTAAGGCTAAGTGTTGCCCCTTTATTTTACTTATTCTACCAATTAAACCTATAACAACTTTTCCTTCAATATCAGAAGAAAATGTATGTCTTATTTTTGTAATGTCAACATCAGATGTTATTACTGTTTTCCTATTTTGACCATTATGAATTATAATTGATTTAGAAATTATTTTTGGTAAAATAGTTGTAAAATGATTTGAAGTAGCAACAGAATTAAAAACAACTCTGTTTGAAAAAAAACTAACTATGTGTGGGTAAATTTGTGCTACTTTTTTTGGCTTTTCAATTATTTCATGAACATGCCAGATATGAGGAATTCGAAAAAAATAGCTATAAAAAGCTCCAATAAAAACTGAAGTTGCATTTGAATGAATTAAGTCAATCTTCTTTCCTTTTAACTCTTTTTTAATTTTAACAAAGGATTTAATAATTTCAAAGGGGAATCTAATAAAAAAAGAAGGTTTTAATATACCTCGTTTAACTTTTATTACAGAAGTTTTTATTACCTGAATCCCCAGATTGTCTAAAATTACTTTTAAAGGCCCTTCTTCGTGTAATACAACAATTGGGGTGTAGTTTTCGGGAAAATTTTCAATTAATTCAAGTATAGCTTTGTCGGCGCCATATAATTCTGCCGATTGATTAACAATTAAAACATTTTTTTTCAAATTCATTACTGATTTTTAGCCGTTCCACTTCCAAAAAATTTATTTTTGGTTTGCACTAGAAAATTAAAATTCTTAGCTAACAGTTTTTTCATAAATGAAGCATCTTCTTTAGGAAACCAGTCTGTTGTTCTTGGAGTTTCTAAAATTTTATGATGCACTTGATAAGCATATGTAGCAATTGAAGTTCTGAATTTACCTTCTGGAAAATTAGTCATATCGTAACCATGTAAAGTGTAAGGCGCACATTGCTGAATTATCAATCTATTAAATGGCACTTCCAATTCGCATTCTTCGTTTGTACGAAGGTCTTTAATACGCAATCCGCCTTTATATTCTGGCTTCCAATCTTTGTTTAAATATAAAAGTAAGTTTAGTTCACGATACCAATTTTTTTGTAAAGGATGGTAATTAAAATCTAAATGCATATCTAAAAAACTATTTTTCTTTCCCTGGTGTAGGCCTCCTCCATGATTTTTTGGATCTACAAATATTTTTTTAGCTGTAATGAAAGACAATAATTCATTAAATCTATCTGAAGACAAATCACGATATAATTCATCTAATTCAGGTGATAAAACTTTATAATTTGATTTTTCAAATTTGTTATTGGCAAAAGCATAATCTCTACTTTTATTTTCTAGTTCAGGAATTGAATTATAAGCCTTTGTTAGTTTTTCTTCCTCACAAAAATTATCAATAATTAAATAAGGAAAAGGTTGAGCGGTTAAATATTTTATCCTTAAAGATTCTTTGTTTTTTTCTAAAAAATCAAAATTAATCATTTTTTTCTTTTTTTAATATTAGCAAAAGTAAGAATTAATAACGTAAAAGTTTTAGGATAATTGCCTATTAAAACAAAATAATTTGAAAACATTCATTTTAATCTATTATTTTTGTTTTTTTATACTAATTAAATGAAAATAGGAATATTAGGAACCCGTGGAATACCCAATAATTACGGAGGATTTGAGCAATTTGCCGAGTTTTTTTCTATTTATGCCGCAAAAGCAGGTCATTCTGTTTTTGTTTATACACCTCATAATCATCCTTATAAAGAAACTACATTTGAAAAAGTGAATCTAATTAAATGTTACGATCCTGAACATAAAATCGGAACAGCGGGTCAATTTATTTATGATTTAAATTGTATTCTTGATTCTCGAAAAAGAAATTTTGATATTATTCTACAATTAGGGTATACGAGTAGCGCTTTTTGGTACGATTTACACCCAAAAAATAGTATTGTTATTACAAATATGGACGGTTTAGAATGGAAACGAACGAAATACATCAAACCCATTCAAAAACTTTTAAAGCTTGCCGAAAAAAGGGCAGCTACAAAAAGCGATTATTTAATTTCAGACTCTTTAGGCATTCAAGAGTATCTATTAAAAACGCACAACAAGGAAAGTGAATACATTGCTTATGGAGCAGATAATTTTGACACACCAAACGAAGAAATTTTAAATAGTTATAAAGTTGAAAAATATAATTTTAATTTAATTATCGCGCGTTTCGAACCAGAAAATAATTTAGATATGGTTTTGGAAGGCGTGATGTTAAGTAAAGATGAAAAACCAATTTTAGTTATTGGGAATCACTTCACAAAATATGGAGATTATTTAAAAAATAAATTTGTTTCTTGCGAAAAAATACAATTTTTAGGAGCGATTTACAATCTAAATCATTTAGATAATCTAAGATTTTTTTCAAATATATATTTTCATGGTCACACAGTGGGCGGAACGAACCCGTCTTTATTGGAAGCGATGGCATCACAAGCACTAATAGCAGCACATAATAATCATTTTAATCATGGCGTTTTGAAAAAAAATGCGTTTTATTTTGAAAATTCGCTAGATGTTAAAAAAATACTTGAAACAATTAAAAAAATTGATAACTTGCAGTTTGTAAAAAACAACTTTGAAGCCATCGCAAATAACTTTAATTGGAACAAAATAAATGAAGAATATTTACAGTTTTTTAGCAAATGCTTGGCAAGAAATTTTACTGGAGCAAAAGATAAATAAATCTTTTTTACCTTTTTTACTCATCTTAATTACATTGCCAACTCTAATGGCAATTAATAATGTTAGTACTGCGATTTTTATTTTTTCAGTATTATTTTTTAATAGAACAAACAAAATTTCATTTAACGGCACTTTATTATTTCCAATAGCACTTTTTATTTGGATGGCAAGTTCATATTTTTGGTCAATTGATAAAGCGGCAACAATACCCGCTATTTTCAAAGAAATCTTTTTATTATTACTTCCGGTTGCTTTTTTAATCATGCGCCCGTTCAATAAAAATCAAGTTTATAAATTATTAAAATATTATAGCTATGCTATGGTATTTTATGCTGGTTTTTTTCTGGTAAGAGCAGTAATTAGATACATAATTACTTCAGACCAACGAGTGTTTTTCTACCATGGAGACTACAATGACGATTTTGGATTAGTTCCAAAATTATTAAACGCAATTCATGTGTCCGTTTATATGGCTATTGCATTTTTTTACTTCTTAAATAAGGAAATAAAATCAAAATTAGATAGTATTTGCGCTTTAATTTTACTTGGGTTTGTTTTTTTATTGTCTTCAAAAAACATAATTATTGTGTTTGTGGTATTAATTGGACTTCATTTTTTTTATTTTTCAAAATCTTCAAATAAAATGCGATTGAGAAATTTAATTATTTTTATAACAATTATTGTATCGGTATTTAGTTTTAGTAAAATTAAGAACAGATTTTTGGTTGAATTTCAATCCAATACAAAAACCAGCTTAAGTCATAGCGTATACAATGAAGCGGATGAAGGTATAAATTATATTAGTATTTATGAAGCATGGAATAACGAAAAATTTTCACAGGGGGATTATTTTCCAGGCACTGCTTTTAGAGTTTATCAATTTAGAATGTTTGTGGAGATTTTTAGCGAAGAACCTCTTTTCTGGAAAGGATTAGGGTTAAATGCTTCACAAGTAAAACTTAAAGAGAAAGAGATTAAATATAATCTTTATCCAGGATATGGATCTTTTAATTTTCACAACCAATATGTACAAAATTTTGCTGAATTAGGTTTTTGTGGTTTTGTGATTTTGATAATAATAGTATTCATTAATATAAAAACCGCTATAACACATAAAAATTTTATACATATTTCTTTTGCAGTTCTAATGATAAGCTTATTTTTGACAGAGTCATTCTTGTGGAGACAAAAAGGGATGTTGTTTTTTATATCTTTATATTGTTTGTTTCAAATTAAGGAAGATAAAATTACCTTAAAAATCTAAAATTTAATGAAAAGAATATTAGTTACTGGTGCTGCGGGATTTTTAGGTTCTCATTTATGCGATCGCTTTTTAGCCGAAGGCTATTTTGTGATGGGGATGGATAATTTAATTACTGGTGATTTAAAAAATATTGAACACTTATTTAAAGAAAAAAACTTTGAGTTTTATCATCATGATATTACAAAGTTTGTTCACGTCCCTGGCAATTTAGATTATATTTTGCATTTTGCTTCACCAGCAAGTCCAATAGATTATTTAAAAATTCCTATTCAAACTTTAAAAGTAGGTTCTTTAGGAACACATAACTTGTTAGGTTTAGCAAGAGTTAAGAAAGCAAGAATTCTAATCGCTTCCACTTCTGAAGTTTATGGAGACCCTTTGGTGCATCCTCAAACCGAAGAGTATTATGGTAACGTAAACACAATTGGACCTCGCGGTGTTTATGATGAAGCGAAACGCTTTCAAGAGTCAATTACAATGGCATATCACACATTTCACGGAGTAGAAACCAGAATTGTACGCATTTTTAATACTTATGGGCCAAGAATGAGATTAAATGACGGACGAGTTATTCCTGCATTTATTGGTCAAGCCCTTCGCGGAGAAGATTTAACGATTTTTGGAGATGGAAGCCAAACACGCTCTTTCTGTTATGTTACAGATCAAGTTGAAGGCATATATAGATTATTACTTTCTGATTATCATTTACCAGTAAATATTGGAAATCCAGATGAAATTACCATTTCTGATTTTGCTGAAGAAATTATCAAATTAACAGGAACTAAACAAAAAGTTGTTTATAAGGATTTACCAGTAAATGACCCTATGCAACGACAACCTGATATTACAAAGGCTAAAGAAATTTTAGGATGGACAGCAAAAGTAAAAAGAGAAGAAGGAATGAAATTAACTTTCGAATATTTTAAATCACTTTCACCAGAAGAATTAGCTAAAGAAGAACACAAAGATTTTTCAAAATACATTTATTAGATTGAAGCCAAAAACAGGAAGATACTCAGGATTTATTAGACCTCTAATTATTTTTATAGATTTATTAATTATAAATCTGTTGATTTTAGTTTGTCTTCGTTCTGCCATGAGTAATTTTGGTTATCATACTATTTTGACTCTTTCATGGATTATTATTTCATATTATTCAGGATATTATGAAGTGTATAGGTTTACTAAAGAAATTACAATCTTAGGGAAACTAATAAAACAATTTATTTTTATAAGTTTAATAACTTTCGCATATGTTGGTTATAAATATAAATATGTAACTCCAGATGAGGTATGGAATTACATTATTTCTTGTTTTGTTTCTGTCGGATTTATTAAGTTTTCAATATTTATATTATTAAAAAAATATCGATTGTTATATGGAGGAAATATTAGAAATGTAATCATTTTAGGAAACGGTAAAGACGTGGAAGAATTGAAATCATTTTTTACTACAAATCCAAATTATGGTTATAATTTAATGCGTGTTTTTAGTTTAAAAATAAATAAAAAAGAAGAAATTAAAGCGTGTTATGAGTTTGTAACAAAATACAAAGTGGATGAAATTTACGGCTCATTAAATACACTTAACAGCACAGATTTAGACGGTTTAATATATTTTGCAGATAATAATCTTAAAACAATAAAATTATTACCCGATAGTAAAAACAGAATGTTAAGAAATTTAGCAGTGGAATACTATGGTTATGTACCTATAATTTCTTTAAGAACCATACCTTTAGATAAAGTAGTAAATAAAAGAATAAAACATTTTTTTGATGTAGTATTTTCTTTACTTGTAATTTTGTTGCTTTTGTCATGGCTAACACCTTTAATTGCATTACTAATAAAGTTAGAGTCCAAAGGCCCGGTTTTCTTTAAACAAAAAAGAAATGGGTTAAACTATAAAGAGTTTTATTGTTATAAATTCAGATCTATGCGATTAAATTCAAAGGCTGATTTAGAACAAGTTCAAAAAAATGATCCAAGAGTTACTAATTTTGGTAAAATATTAAGAAAATTTAGTCTTGATGAGTTACCACAATTTTTCAACGTATTATTAGGAGACATGTCAGTTGTAGGCCCAAGACCACATATGGTTAGTCATACAGAGATGTATGCTAAAAGTGTAGATAAATTTATGGTTAGGCATTTTATTAAACCTGGAATTACTGGTTTAGCTCAAATAAATGGCTGCAGAGGAGAAGTAGAAACCGAAAAAGATATTGTAAACAGAGTAAAGTTTGATATTTTTTATCTAGAAAATTGGTCAATTTTGTTAGATTTAAAAATAATACATAAAACAGTCATTAATGCCATTAAAGGTGAAGAAAAAGCGTATTAACACAAATTTTTCATTGCAATTTCATAAAATTAAAAAATTAAAAATAAACTTCTTATTAAGATCCACCTTATTTTTTAATTAAAAGACACTATTTTTGCACCAATAAAAAACAAAACAAACAATCATGAATATTTTACTTTTAGGATCTGGCGGAAGAGAGCATGCTTTTGCTTGGAAAATGATTCAAAGTGCATTATGTACACAACTATTTGTAGCGCCTGGCAATGCAGGAACAGCAAAAATCGCTAAAAATATTGCTGTAAATCCAAATGATTTTGAAACAATCAAACAGTTTGTTTTGGAAAACGCTATAAAAATGGTTGTAGTAGGTCCTGAAGACCCATTAGTAAATGGTATTTATGATTTCTTTAAAAACGATATTCAAATTTCACATATTCCAGTAATTGGACCTAGTAAATTAGGTGCGCAATTAGAAGGAAGTAAAGAATTTGCTAAAGAATTTTTAGTGAAAAATAATATTCCAACGGCAAAGTATGAAAGTTTTACTTCTGAAACAGTTGAGAAAGGATTTACTTTTTTAGAATCATTATCTTCGCCCTATGTGTTAAAAGCAGACGGTTTAGCTGCCGGAAAAGGCGTAGTAATCTTAAATGATTTACAAGACGCAAAAGATGAATTAAAAGCCATGCTAGTAGATGCAAAATTTGGTTCAGCTAGTGCAAAAGTAGTAATTGAAGAGTTTTTAGACGGAATTGAGTTAAGTTGTTTTGTATTAACCGACGGAAAAAATTATAAAATTTTACCTACTGCAAAAGATTACAAAAGAATTGGCGAAGGAGACACCGGATTGAACACTGGTGGAATGGGCGCTATTTCTCCAGTTCCATTTGCAGATGCTGCATTAATGCAAAAAATCGAATCGCAAATTGTGATCCCTACAATTCAGGGCTTAAAAAACGACAATATTGAATATAAGGGCTTTGTATTTATTGGTTTGATAAAAGTGGGCGACAATCCATTTGTAATTGAATATAATGTGAGAATGGGTGATCCAGAAACAGAAGTCGTTATTCCAAGAATTAATAGCGATTTAGTAGCTTTGTTTGAAGCAGTTGCCACTGAAAAATTAGCTGATTTTGAGTTGAGTTTAGATGAAAGAACGGCGGCAACAGTTGTGGTTGTATCTGGCGGTTATCCTGAAGAATTTGAAAAAGGGAAAGAAATTTTTGGTTTAGATGATAAAACAGATTCTTTAATTTTTCATGCAGGAACAAAAGAAGAAAACGGAAAAATTGTATCTAATGGCGGAAGAGTGTTAGCGGTAACATCATTCGCAAATTCATTTATAGATGCCACAAAAAAATCTTATCAAACTATAGAAAAACTAAAGTTTGATAAGATGAATTATAGAAAAGATATAGGGTTCGATTTATAATCGAACTTTTTTCTTTTATTTTGTTAAGAAAGAGTGTGCGGTAGTGTCTTGTTCATCTTCTCCAGATTTTTTGAAAATCTGCAATTGTTTTGTCCAATAGTATGTCCAATAACAACAAATACAAATAAATATCCAATTGATAATATTTGCTCCCCACCAATTTGTTAATTCTAAACTTCTTAAAAAGTCCATTGGTACAAAAAGTACTTCAACAAATAAAAATTGTATTGCTTCGAAAAATGCTTTCATTTTTTTATTATTATATTTACACTACAAAAATATAAAATATCTTTATGATTGCAAGCCTTTTTAGTAAAACTCGACCAATAAATTATGCATTAGTATTAATAATGTTGTTTTCTTGCTTTTTTTTGTATCAAATTCAGGTTCCAAACGAAGCTTTTACAACTGGTGATCTGTTTTCAAAAATAATTGTTTTTCTATTATTGTTGTTGTCTTTTTTTCTAGTGAATTTTATTTCACTTAAAAATGCCTTAACACAAAACGATAATTATGCAATTCTTCTGTTTCTAGTCTTTATATTATTATTTCCATCGGTACTAAATAACATAAAAATTGTGTTATCAAATGTGTTTTTGTTATTGGCTTTACGTAGGTTAATTTCTTTAAAAACATTAAACTCTTCAAAGGAAAAGATATTTGATGCTTCTTTCTGGATTTTTCTTTCTGCTATCTTTCACTTTTGGAGTATTTTGTATATTATTTTAGTTTTTATTTCAATAATATTTCACTCTGGAAAAGAGTATAAAAACTGGATTTTACCATTTGTGTCATTCCTTTGTGTTTGGATTTTATATATAGCCACTAGCTTATTTTTATTCGGTAACTATTCAATTAACAAGGCTGTTTTTCAGATAAGTTTTAACTTTTTTGACTTTAAAGACGTCTATCAAAATATGGCATTGTCTTTGTTTGTTTCTATTTCTGTTTTGTTTTTTGCTTCTCAAACCATCGACTATCAAAACAAACCTTTAAATATGCAGGCATCATACAAACAAGTTTATTTTGCTTTTCTTTTAGCTTTAGGTATTTATGTTTTTTCTGCAAATAAATCTAACGACTTACTATTGTATACTTTTGCTCCATTAGCCATTTTAGGGGCAAATATGTTCGAAAAAATGGAAAACTCTATCTATAAAGAAGTGTCTCTATATTTGTTATTAGGTATTGGCTTATTTTTCTTTTTTGTTCAATTATAACTTGGTTCCATAAGCCAAATCGCCGGCGTCACCCAAACCAGGGATAATGTAGTTTTTTTCATTTAATTTTTCATCTAATGAAGCTACCCATAAATGACAATTTTTCGGAAGATTTTCTGTCACATATTTAATTCCTTCAGGCGCAGCAATAACAACAGCAATATGAATGTCTTTTGGTTGATGTGTGTCTAAAATTTTATTTAAAACCGTCACTAATGATTGCCCGGTTGCCAACATCGGGTCTACTAAAATTAATGTTTTATCATTCATATTTGGCACGGCTTGGTATTCTACTAAAATATCGAAATTTTCATCCGAATTATAATGATTTCTGTAAGCTGAAATAAAACCATTTTCTGCATCATCAAAATAATTTAAAAATCCCTGATGAAGCGTTAGACCGGCCCTTAAAATAGAACATAACACAATTTTGTTTTCTATTTTTGAAGTGTTTTTAATACCTAATGGAGTAGTTATAGCAATGTTAGTATATGTTAGTTTTTTACTAATTTCATAAGCTATAATTTCACCAATACGTTCCATATTTCTTCTGAAACGCATGCTGTCTTTTTGATTGGTTATTTCTCTAAGTTGGCTCAAAAAATGATTTAAAACGCTGTTTTCTTCTGAAATATAATGAATGTTCATGTGAGATATTTTGTAATTTATGGTTAAAAGTACAAAAAATCCTTATTTTTGTAAATTAAATTAGTAACTATGTTTGCAGAATTCGCCTTTCCTATTTTTGAACAAGCTATAATTGACTATCATGTTATAGATGACGTGTATCAGCCGGTATTAAATCCGTACGAAAAAGGTTCAGTAGAACATTTATTGTATGCTAAAAACTGGGTTGATACGGTGCAATGGCATTATGAAGATATTGTGCGAGACCCAAACATTGATCCCGTTGCAGCCTTAGATTTAAAACGAAAAATTGATGCTTCTAACCAAGTCAGAACCGATATGGTAGAATATATTGACGGTTATTTTTTACAAAAATATGCTCACGTTGAAGTGAAACCAAATGCTAGAATTAATACTGAAAGTCCTGCTTGGGCAATTGATAGATTATCTATTTTAGCCTTGAAGATTTACCACATGAATGAAGAAGCTACTCGCGAAGAAGCCACTGCTGAACACCGAGCAAAATGTCAAGAAAAATTAAATGTATTGTTAGACCAAAAAAACGATATGTTTATATCAATAAGTCAATTAGTGGAAGATATTGAAAATGGCGACAAATTCATGAAAGTATACAAACAAATGAAAATGTACAACGACGCTGATTTGAATCCAGTTTTGTATCAAAATAAAAAATAAATGTCTTCACACATTTTAGTTATTCGGCTTTCAGCTATGGGCGATGTTGCAATGACAGTTCCTGTACTGAGGGCTTTTTCTTTGCAATATCCCAACGTAAAAATTACGGTTGTTTCTCGGCCATTTTTTAAACCTTTTTTTGATGATATTGAAAACGTAACTTTCTTTGCCATAGATTTAAAAGAAAGACACAAAGGTTTTTTAGGACTTTTGCGTTTGTTTTCCGATTTACGAAAACTCAATATTGATGCAGTTGCCGATTTACATAATGTATTACGATCAAAAATTATTCGAACACTTTTTGCTTTGAATGGCAAAAATGTAGCCGCTACAGATAAAGGCAGACAAGAGAAAAAAACACTTACAAAGTTAACTATCAAAGCCATTTCTCCAATAAAAACAATGATTGATAGGCATTGTGAAACATTCGAAAAATTAGGCTTTCAAATAAATTTATACAACCCTACATTTCCAAAAAAAGCTATTTTATCTGAAGAAATAATAAATATTACTGGTAAAAAAGAAGAAAATTGGATTGGAATCGCGCCTTTTGCACAATACGAAAGTAAGGTCTATCCAATAGATTTGATGCAACAAGTAATAGATGATTTAGCCAAAAACGCTTCAAATAAAATTTTATTATTTGGTGGTGGAAATGAAGAAATTAAGAAACTAAATCAATTAAAAAATAATCATAAAAATGTGATTGTTTTAGCTGGAAAAACCAATTTAAAAGAAGAATTAGCCATTATTTCTAATTTAAATGTAATGTTATCTATGGATTCTGGAAATGCGCATATTGCCGCTATGTTGGGCGTAAAAGTAATTACACTTTGGGGCGCTACACACCCATTTACAGGATTTCAACCGTTCCATCAACCCGATGATTTTTGTCTGACTTCAGATAGAAAACAATATCCATTTTTACCTACTTCGGTGTACGGTAATAAAAAAGTAGCAGGCTATGAAAATGCTATGCGTACGATTTTGCCGTCTCAGATTATTGAAAAAATAAATTCCAATCTTATTTAAGTAAAATTGGAATTTGGAATTTTTTATTTGAGATTTTAAGACTAAATATCATCAAAATCAACTTTAATTTCAGCGGATGTTGGTACGGCTTGACAAGCTAATACTAATCCTTCAGCCAACTCGTTATCAGTTAAAATTTGGTTTTTCTTCATAGTAGCGCTTCCTTCTGTCACACGACAAATACAACTGCTGCAAATTCCGCCTTGACAAGAATAAGGCACATCTAAACCTTGTTTTAAAGCCGCTTCTAAAATGGTTTGTTGCTGACTCATTTCAAAAGTAACTTCGTCTGCATCTACAGTAATTGAAATAGCTGTATGACCTTCATTTCCAGTTGCAACTTTGTTTTCTGTGGCAGATGAAGTTCCAAACAATTCAAATTTGATGTCTTTTTCAGCTACATTGTTTTCTTTTAAAGTCGCCGTAACTACTTGTATCATTGCTTCTGGTCCACACAAGTAAAACTTAGAAAAGGTTTTATCGGAATGTTTGGTTTTTAAAACAGTATTTACAACATTTTTGTCAATTCTACCAGATAATTCGCCAGAAATATTGGCTTGACTATATACAAAATGCACAAAAAAGCGACCTAAATTTTTTAGTTGAAGCGCCTTTAATTCCTCGTGAAATATAGTTTCTGATTCGTCCTTATTTCCATAAATTAATACAAAAGTACTATTAGGTTCTTCTTCTAAGACACTTTTTGCAATCGATAAAACAGGCGTAATTCCACTACCAGCTGCAAAAGCGGCATAGCTTCTTTGGTGTTCTTGTTTGGCTTCAAACGTAAATTTTCCTTCAGGAATGCTGACTTCTAACAAATCGCCAACAGCTAATTTTGTATTAGCAAATTTCGAAAAAGTACCGTTTTTTACTTCTTTAATCGCAATTCGTAATTCATCACTTTTTGGTGAAGAACAAATAGAATATGCTCTACGAAGTTCTTTCCCGTCTAAAGTTAGTTTTAAGGTTACATATTGTCCAGCTATAAATTGGTAAGCCGATTTTAGTTCTTGTGGAATATTAAAAACGATTGAAACTGCATTTTTTGTTTCTCGTTTGATTTCTTTTATTGCTAATTTATAAAAATCCATATGATGTATTAGTTGGTAAATAATGCTTTTAATTCAGTTGCTTCACTGGGTTTCATTTTTCCTGCCAATACCAAGCTTAACTGTTTTCTTCTTAGCGCGGCGTCGTATCGTTGTATTTCTAATTCGGTTTGTGGTTCAATTTGTGGCACAGGAACAGGACTTCCAGTTTCGTCAACGGCTACAAACGTATATATGGCTTCGTTGGCTTTGTTTTTAATGCCAGATTCTCTATCTTCAATCCAAACATCAATAAAAATTTCCATAGAAGTATTGAAGGTTCTCGATACTTTCGATTCTACTGTTACCACACTTCCTAACGGAATGGCTCTGTTAAACGCCACGTGATTTACCGAAGCCGTAACGCAAATTCTTCTCGAATGACGACGCGCAGTAATACTTGCGGCTCTATCCATACGAGCTAATAATTCGCCACCAAATAAATTATTTAAAGGGTTGGTTTCGCCAGGCAACACTAAATCGGTTAATGTTGTAACGGAATCTGAAGGATATTTGTTTTGCATTATTTTTTTTACAAAGATACTAACTCTGAATTAAATAAAGGACATAAAAAAATCCCAAATTGGGATTAGTCTATAAGCAACCAAGCTTCTACGCTATCTTTTGTTTTTATTTGAATTTTTAAATTTTGAGCTTCAGTTAAATTAGAAAAACTTCCAAAAGCAACAGGAATTAAACCGTATTTGTTTTCCGTCAATAAATGCGCTTCAAAACCTTTTGATATTAAATCATTCATAGCTTTAATCGCGTTTTGTTTACTTCTAAATGCACCTGCCACTACGTGGTATTTTTCGGTATGTGATGCTTCTAAAGTTAAATCAATAGCGTTTATTGGATTTGGAATCACAAAAGTAGCCTCTTGAAGTTTTTGATTTATTTTTTCTTGCACCGTTTTTTCTACGATACTTGTTTGTTGTTCAATCGTGTAGTCAAAATACATTTTGTAACCATACGTTCCTGCAGAGGCAAAAATAGCCACAGCTGCAGCATATTTCATCCAGTTTTTGGTACGATTTTTTCCGTTTAACGGAATAACTGGCGTTTCTTCTTCAACTGTATTATCAATTGAAACAGGCGTTTCAACAATAGGTTCTACTTCTGAAGTAATTTGATTTGCTCTTACTATTTCTGGCGAATTAAAACCAGCTAAACCAAAAGAATCTGTCAAATAATTTATAGCCGTATTGGGTTTGAAAACAAAATTATGTTCAGAATTTGAAAAAATTTCACCAATATTTTCTAATACCAAGCTTTCTTTGTTTTCTAATTTTTCCAACCAAAAAACAACTTGCGTTTGAATTTTATTTAAGGCGTTTTCGTAACTAATTTTTTCTTGTAATGCGATATGATTGGCCAATAAACCATCATTGTTTTTTATATGAGAATTAAAAGAAATTACTTTTTTCGGCGGTACAAATGAATTTTGAGCCACAATAACTTGTGCAGATTGCCATTCGCATAAAAACGCTCCAAAACCCGGAACGCCTACGCATTGGTATCTGTACAACAATTCTGAAATGTATTTTTCTATTTTCATATATGCAAAATTAAGTATTCAAGCCCAAAAACAAAATTTTATTAACAAATTTTATTAACAATTTAAAAATAAATTTTCTACGTTTTATAGATTGTTATAAATTTTCTAAAAAAATAAATATATTTGTAGGATATATTATACGCCATGTTACATAACGAATTATTACACACGCTCGCACTCTTAAAAGTCGAAGGAATTGGTGATGTTGTTGCCAAAAAACTAATTAAACAATGCGGTTCTGCCGCTGCGGTATTCCAAACCTCTAAAAAAGCTTTTGTTGCCATTGACGGCATAGGGGATTATCTCTACAAAAATTTACAAGAAAAAAAAATTTTTAATTGGGCGGAAAACGAACTTCGTTTCATTGAAAACGAACAAATTTCTTATGCTTCTTTTGAAGATGATTCGTATCCAGAGCGCTTAAAACATTGTGCCGATGGTCCAACTGTTTTATTTCAATCTGGAACTATTGATTTGCAAAATAAAAGAGTAATTAATATTGTTGGAACTCGACAAATCACACCCTATGGTATAGAATTCACAAAAAAACTAATATCAGATTTAGCACCATTAAATCCAGTTATAGTTAGTGGTTTTGCCTATGGAGTAGATATTGTGGCGCATCAAGCGGCCATGCAAAATAATTTACAAACGATAGGTGTTTTGGCGCACGGTTTAAATCAAATTTATCCCAAAACACATAAAAAGTATGTTTCTCAAATGGAGCAAAACGGAGGTTTTATGACCGAATTTTGGAGTACTTCAAATCCGGATAGAGAAAACTTTATCAAACGCAATAGAATTGTAGCAGGTATGTGCGAAGCTACTATTGTAATTGAAAGTGCCGAAAAAGGCGGTTCACTAATTACGGCTAATATAGCGAATGATTATAACCGAGATGTATTTGCTGTTCCGGGAAGAATTACCGATAAATTTAGTCAAGGTTGCAACAATTTGATAAAAACCCAGCGGGCACATTTACTAAATAGCGCGGCGGATTTAATTTATATTTTGAATTGGGATATTGATTATAAAAAAGAAAGCAAACCTATTCAAAAACAATTATTTATTTCCTTGACGGAGGAAGAACAAAAAATCTATGACTATTTAGTACATAAAGAAAATGAATTGATGGATATTATAGCATTAGATTGCGATTTTCCTATTTTTAAAACGTCATCTTTGTTATTAAATATGGAGTTAAAAGGGGTTATTAGACCGTTGCCTGGCAAGTTGTTTGAAGTGGTTTAGTTTTAAACAAAAATTTCACAGATTAGTATCAAACTAATTTGTGAAATTTATGAAAATCTGAGCGAAAAAATGCTACATAAAGCCTAATTTCTCCCTTACTCTTTTTAAAACGCCATCCGCAACTTTACCTGCTTTTGCAGCGCCTTCAAAAAGTAATTTATCTACTTCTTCAGTGTGGTTCATGTAGTAATTATATTTTTCTCTTTCGGTTTTAAATTTTTCAGTAATTAAATCAAAAAGCGCTTGTTTGGCGTGTCCAAAACCATAATTACCAGCTAAATAGTTTGCTTTTAATTGGGCGATTTGTTCTTCTGTGCCTAATAATTTATAAAGTCCAAACACATTACAATTATCTGGATTTTTTGGTTCTTCTAACGGTGTGCTATCTGTTTCAATGCCTTTTATTTGTTTCAATAAGGCTGTATCATCCAGAAAAATATTGATAAAATTATTTCGAGATTTACTCATTTTTTGCCCATCAGTTCCAGGAATTAGCATAGTTTCTTCGCTTGTTTTCCCTTCTGGTAACACAAATGTTTCTCCCATTTGATGGTTAAATCGTGAAGCCACATCTCTTGTAATTTCTAAATGTTGCATTTGATCTTTTCCAACAGGCACAATTTCGGCATCATACAATAAAATATCGGCAGCCATAAGCATCGGATAAGTAAACAATCCTGCATTTACATCTTCTAATCGGTCAGCTTTGTCTTTAAACGAATGGGCTAATGTTAAACGTTGAAAAGGGAAAAAACAACTCAAATACCAAGACAATTCTGCGGTTTGTGGCACATCAGATTGTCTGTAAAACACGACTTTATTAGTGTCTAATCCACACGCCAACCAAGCGGCAGCTGTGCTGTAAGTGTTTTGTTTGAGTTCGGTTCCGTTTTTTATTTGCGTTATCGAATGCAAATCGGCAATAAATAAAAACGATTCATTCGCAGGATTATTTGCCATTTGTATAGCCGGAATAATCGCACCTAATAAATTTCCTAAATGTGGCGTTCCTGTGCTTTGAACACCTGTTAATATTTTTGCCATTTTGATTCTTGTTTTTGCAAATGTAAGTTTTTAAGTAAAAAGAGCCAAGTAAAAAGCAGCAACTAAAAAGAATAAGTTTTTTAAAATTGTTTACTTTTGAAAATCGAATACTGTCTGAGAAATGAAATTATTTAAATATCCGTTTTGGTTGCTATACCGTTTCTGGTTTTACCTATTGGTATTGTTGCCAATACTAGTGTTATTTCCGTTCATACTTTTTACTATTTTAAGTGAAAAAACATATTCATTATTTTTTAAAATTGCACGACTTTGGGCTCGAGTTATTTTAATTGGAATGAGTTTTAGATATTCAATAAAAGGCACTGAAAATTTTGAAGAAGGTAAAAGTTATATGTTGGTAGCCAATCATACTTCAATGACGGATATTATGTTGATGTTGTTGGCTGTAAAAAATCATCCGTTTGTATTTGTTGGAAAAAAAGAATTGGTTAACATTCCCATTTTTGGATTTATTTACAAACGTGTTTGTATTTTGGTTGACCGAGAAAATAGTAAAAGTCGATTTGCTGTTTTTGAACGTGCACAAAAAAGAATTCAACAAGGTTTGAGTATTTGTATTTTTCCTGAAGGCGGTGTGCCTGATGAAAGCATACTTTTAGACGAATTTAAAGACGGCGCCTTCCGAATTGCAATTGAGCACCAACTTACAATTGTTCCGATAACTTTTTATGATAACAAAAAACGATTTTCGTATACTTTTTTTAGTGGCTCACCAGGAAAAATGAGAGCTAAAATTCATCCACCAATAGAAACAATTGGAAAAACGATGGATGATAAACTTCATATAAAGCAACAAGTTAGAGATATCATTTTAACCGAACTCCAAAAATAATAAGCATAAAAAAACGCCTTATTAGGCGTTTTAATTATTGTACTACAACCGAAAATTCTTCATAGAGATTAACTCCGTTGGCATCTTTTCCTTTCCAAAACTTTAAAAGGTAAGTTCCTGCAATTTCAGGTTTAAATCTTAAAGTTTGCGTTTGCAATTGATTGAGTAACGGCAAACATCCTTGTTCTTCTATCACATAATTTAGTACAGCAATAGTTCTTGTTGAAGCATCTTTGGTGTAATAAAAACCTTCGAAACCATGACAACTAGAAGGTTTTGAATAGGTTACTTCAATTTCATTAACGGTATTTGCAGTAAAGGTTGTAGGCAAAACTACCGTTTCCACAGGAACTAATTCTAAATGAACTCTTGGCCCATCAGGTTCATGTGTACAAGAAATAGCTAGTACAAAAATAGAGATAAGTGCTATTAGTTTTTTCATAATACAACTTTTTAAAAATTCCGAATCTTCAATTTGGTTTTATTCAAAAAACCATCCTAAAAAAGGATGATTTTTTGTCTTATGCGTTTTGTTCTTTTAGTAATTCTTTAATTTTAACTTCTAACTCATCCATTAATTCTGGATTGTCTTTTATTAATTGTTTTACAGAATCTCTTCCTTGTCCTAATTTGGTTTCACCATAACTAAACCAAGAGCCACTTTTCTTAATAATTTCAAAATCTACGGCTAAGTCTAAAACTTCACCCACTTTAGAAACTCCTTCACCATACATAATATCAAATTCTGCAGTTCTAAAAGGAGGTGCTACTTTGTTTTTTACAATTTTCACTTTCGTTCTGTTTCCAATAACATTGTCTCCATCTTTAATTTGCGAAGATCGTCTGATGTCAATTCTTATAGAAGCGTAAAATTTTAATGCATTCCCACCAGTTGTAGTTTCTGGACTTCCAAACATTACCCCAATTTTATCTCTCAACTGATTGATAAAAAATACGGTACATTTTGTTTTATGAATGGTTCCTGTTAATTTTCTTAAGGCTTGCGACATCAAACGGGCGTGTAATCCCATTTTGCTATCTCCCATGTCGCCTTCAATTTCACTTTTTGGTGTCAATGCGGCAACCGAGTCAATTACAACAATATCTACAGCACCTGAGCGAATTAAACTCTCCGCAATTTCTAATGCTTGTTCTCCGTTATCAGGTTGTGAAATAATTAAATTATCAATATCAATTCCTAATTTTTCCGCATAAAAACGGTCAAAAGCGTGTTCTGCATCAATAAATGCGGCAATTCCTCCTGCTTTTTGTGCTTCTGCTATGGCGTGTAAGGTTAGGGTGGTTTTACCAGAAGATTCTGGTCCGTAAATTTCGATAATTCTTCCTTTCGGATATCCATTTACACCCAAAGCAATGTCTACGCCTAAAGAACCTGACGAAATGGTTTCTACTTCTTCTACAGCAGAATCGCCCATTTTCATTACAGCTCCTTTACCGTACGTTTTGTCTAATTTGTCTAATGTTAGTTGTAAGGCTTTTAATTTTGCTTCTTTTTCTGTGCTCATAATAATTAATTTTTCGTAAAAATACAGAATTTTTTTATTGCAACAAATTTTGTTTGTAAGTTTCTTGACACATTTTCAATTAAAAAATATTTTTATCTTTGCTGCTGAATTCTTCCATTTAGAATTCGTTTTTTATTTCTTTAAGTCGTGATTATCACGTCTCTAACCTTAATATGTTTATAGCATGCAACTGTACAACACCTTAAGCGCGGAAGAAAGAGCTAAGTTAATTGACCAAGCCGGTCAACGTTTAACGCTTTCTTTTTATGCGTATGCCAAAATTGAAAATCCAACACAATTTAGAAATGATTTGTTTTTGAAATGGAACAAATTAGATGCCTTAGGCAGAATTTATGTCGCAACGGAAGGTATAAATGCGCAAATGTCTGTTCCAGCAGAAAATATTGATGCTTTCAGAGAAACGCTTGAAGCCTACGACTTTATGAAAGGCATTCGCTTGAACATTGCGGTGGAACACGATGATCATTCCTTTTTAAAATTAACTATAAAAGTTAGACACAAAATTGTAGCTGATGGATTAAATGACGACACGTTTGATGTAACCAACAAAGGCGTGCATTTAAACGCGCGAGAATTTAATAAAATTTTGGAAGACCCAAATACTATTGTAGTTGATTTCAGAAATCATTACGAAAGTGAAGTCGGACATTTTGTAGGTGCGATTACACCTGATGTAGAAACGTTCCGTGATAGCTTACCCATTATCAACGAGCAATTAAAAGAGTTCAAAGAAGATAAAAACTTAGTGATGTATTGCACGGGTGGAATCCGTTGCGAAAAAGCCTCAGCTTATTACAAACATCAAGGGTTTAAAAACGTTTTTCAGTTAGAAGGCGGCATTATAAACTATGCCAAACAAATAAAAGAAGAAGGTTTAGAAAGTAAATTCATTGGTAAAAACTTTGTATTTGACCACCGTTTGGGCGAACGAATTACAGACGATATTATTGCGCAATGTCATCAATGTGGCGAACCTTGTGATACCCATATAAATTGTGCTAATGAAGCGTGCCACTTATTATTTATTCAGTGCGATTCTTGTGCTGAAAAAATGGAAAATTGTTGTTCTACAAGTTGTGTAGAAACCATTTATTTGCCATTAGAAGAACAAGAAAAACGAAGAAAAGGGTTAAAAAACGGAAATATGATTTTTCAAAAAGGGAAATCACCGGCGTTAACATTCAAACAAAATTCGGAAAGAAATATTTTTGAAGAAATTGCTCAAAAACCGGTAAAAGTTTCAGCGGTTACCCAAATTAGAAAACGAAAATTAACCACGGAAAGAAAAATATATATTGGCAAAGGGCAACATTATTTCACCAAAGCACAAGTAGGTCAATTTTTGATTGAAAACCAAGAGTTAAAAACAGGAGATACGATTTTTATAAAAGGTCCTACAACTGGAAACGAAAAAATGCAAGTGGGTACCATGTTGATAAATGGGATAGAAAACACCACTGCAAAACCTGGTGATAAAGTAACTTTTGTAGTGCCATTTAAAATTAGAGAATCAGATAAAATGTATAAAATATAACCACCAGTTATAAGAAAAAATTAGCCTGTTACTTCATTAAGATGTAGCAGGTTTTTTTGTTTGTAAAAACTTGAAAAACCAAAAGTTTAAATTCAGTTAAAAAAATGCTATCTTTACGCTCAAAATAACATTTGAAAAGTAGTTTCAATTTTTTTGAGGCGATCAATATATATAAATTATGGCATGTACAAGTTGTTCAACTTCCGATGGTGGTGCACCAAAGGGGTGTAAAAATAATGGGACTTGCGGCACCGATAGCTGCAACAAATTAACGGTTTTCGATTGGTTGGCAAATATGACTTTGCCTGGCGGACAAGCACCGTTTGATTGTGTAGAAGTTCGTTTTAAAAACGGAAGAAAAGAATATTTTAGAAATACCGAAAAACTAACTTTAAGCATAGGTGATGTAGTAGCTACTGAAGCTTCTTCTGGTCACGATGTAGGATTGGTGTCTTTAACAGGCGAATTAGTTCGTGTTCAAATGAACAAGAAAAATGTAAAAGACAATGCCGAAATTCCTAAAGTATACCGAAAAGCCACTCAAAAAGACATCGATATTTGGCATGGCGTAAGAAATAAAGAAGACGCCATACAAGTTCGGGCGCGTGAAATCGCCATAGCGATTAAATTAGAAATGAAAATTTCGGATATCGAATTTCAAGGCGATGGTTCAAAAGCCACGTTTTATTATACCGCAAATGACCGAGTAGATTTCCGACAATTGATTAAAGAATACGCAAGTGAGTTTAAAATTCGTGTAGAAATGAAACAAGTAGGTTTCCGTCAAGAAGCCGCTCGTTTAGGTGGAATTGGTTCTTGTGGACGCGAATTATGTTGTTCTTCTTGGTTAACCGATTTCAGAAGCGTAAATACTTCAGCCGCTCGATACCAACAATTATCCTTAAATCCACAAAAATTAGCAGGGCAATGCGGAAAGCTTAAATGTTGTTTAAATTACGAATTAGATACGTATTTAGATGCACTAAAAGGCTTGCCAGATATGGATACAAAATTGCTTACTGAAAAAGGCGATGCGTATTGTCAAAAAATAGATATTTTCAAAAATTTAATGTGGTTTTCGTACGCAAACGCACCAGCACATTGGCACACGCTAACAGCTGAAAAAGCCAAAGAAATTGTAGCGATTAACAAACAAGGCAAAAAAATTGCGCAATTAGAAGACTTTGTAGAAGAAGTTTCAACGGTAAATGTGGAGAAAAAATTCGAAAATGTTGTTGGTCAAGATAGCTTAACACGATTTGATCAACCTAAAAGAAAATCGAACAATAATAATAAAAGAAAAAAGAAACCGTTTAAGAAAAATGAACAATAATTTTTTTAAAATACTTAGTTTTTTCTTGCTTTTTATTGTAATTTCTTGCGATAAAAAACAGGTTTTTGATGAATATCATGCATTTGATGGTACTTGGAAAAAAAATAAAAAAGCTACTTTTACTTTTGAACAAAAAGACACCACTAGTGTATATAATTTATTTTTAAACGTTAGAAACAATAACGAATATCCGTATAATAATTTGTTTTTAATTGTATCATTAAATCAGCCAAACGGTAAAGTAGTAGTAGATACTTTAGAATATCAAATGGCAAATCCAGATGGTACTTTATTAGGAACTGGTTTTTCAGATGTAAAAGAAAGCAAACTTTGGTATAAAGAAAATTATAGTTTTGAAAAACCCGGAAAATACACGTTAGAAATAGAACACGCTGTAAGACAAACAGGAAAAGTTCAAGGTGTAAAAGACTTAACCGGCATTACAGATTTAGGATTTAGAATTGAAAAAAGAAAATAAAGAAAAAAATGGCAACTAACAACACCCAAGTCAGTTATTCAGATTACGTTAGAAAATTTTGGAAATTATTCTGCTACACATTTGGTGGCGTATTATTATTTTTTCTTTTGGCATCGTGGGGATTTTTCGGAAAAATGCCTTCGTTTGACGAATTAGAAAATCCAGATACCAATATCGCTACTGAAATTATTTCTTCAGACGGCGTAACGTTAGGAAAATTTTATAAAGAAAATAGAACACCGGTTAAATATCAAGACTTACCTAAGCATTTAGTAGATGCATTAGTAGCTACAGAAGACGAACGTTTTTACGAGCATTCTGGCGTAGATGCAAGAGGAACATTAAGAGCTATTTCAAGTTTAGGAAGAAGTGGTGGCGCAAGTACCATTACCCAACAATTAGCCAAAAATTTATTTCATGGTGAAGGCTCTAAATTTTTACCATTTCGTATCATTCAAAAATGTAAAGAATGGATTATTGCTACAAAATTAGAACGTCAATATACCAAACCAGAAATTATAGCTTTATATTTAAACAAAGTAGATTTTGTAAATAGCGCTGTTGGAATTCGTTCCGCTTCAAAAATTTATATGAATAAAGAACCTAAAGATTTAACTTTAGCTGAAAGTGCTTTATTTGTTGGAATGTTAAAAAACCCAGCCTTATTCAATCCTACCAAAGAAAAAAGAAAAGAAAAAGTTTTCCAACGTAGAAATACCGTTTTAGATCAAATGGTAAAAAACAAGTATTTATCGGAAGCAAAGGCAGCAGAATTAAAGCGAATTCCCGTTAAGATTAATTTCAAACCAGAGAGTCATGCAGAAGGAACCGCAACCTATTTTAGAGAATACTTACGTGAAAGTTTAAAACCTATCATTAAAGCTATTGAAGACGAAAAAGGAGAAGAAATTGACCTTTACACGGCCGGTTTAAAAATTTACGTGACTGTTGATTCGCGCATGCAACAATATGCTGAAGAAGCAGTAGAAGAACATTTATCAAACTTACAACCCGAATTCAATCGTCGTCAAAAGGACAATCCAACGGCACCATTTTTAGATATTACGCCTGCAGAAACTCAGAAAATCATGTATCAAGCCATGAAAAATTCCGAGAGATGGCGTATTATGAGTATCAACGGAAAATCGGATGCTGAAATTAAACAATCTTTTGAAGTGCCTGCGAAAATGAAAATTTTTACTTGGAAAGGCGAAAGAGATACCATTATGAAACCTAAAGATTCAATAATCTACTACAAACATTTCTTACAAACTGGAATGATGGCAATGGAGCCACAAACGGGTCATGTAAAAGCTTGGGTAGGTGGAATCAATTATAAATATTTTCAATACGACCACGTTGGTCAAGGCGCACGTCAAGTAGGTTCTACATTTAAACCCTTTGTATATGCTACCGCTATTGACAGATTAGAAAAATCACCTTGCGATATGATAATGGATTCGCCATTTACCATTTTAAAAGGAGATAATAACGATAAAGATTGGACGCCAAACAATTCAGATGGAAAATATCGTGGTTTGGTTTCTATGAAAAAAGCGTTGGCAAACTCTATTAACACGGTTTCGGCACGTTTAATACATGAAGTGGGTGCGCCAGCTGTTGTGGAAATGGCTAAAAATTTAGGAGTAACTTCCGCGATTCCAAACCGCCCTGCAATTGCTTTGGGTGCGGTAGAAATTACGGTAGAAGAAATGGTAGCTGCTTTTAGCACTTTTGCCAATGAAGGGGTTTATATTAAACCGCAATTAATCACAAAAATCGAAGATAAAAACGGCGTGGTAATTTACCAAGGCGTGGAAGAATCGCACGATGTGGTAAATAAAGATGTGGCGTATTCAGTTATTAAATTAATGGAAGGTGTTACGGAATCTGGTACGGGTTCTCGTTTGCGCTGGGCAGCTTCGGCGCCATCCAATTTCTTAACGGGTGTGCCTTATAATATTAAAGGACCTGTTGCAGGAAAAACAGGAACTTCTCAAAACAATTCAGATGGCTGGTTTATAGGAATGGTTCCTAATTTAGCTGCTGGAGTTTGGGTGGGTAATGAAGATCGTTCGGCACATTTTGAAAGTACAAATATGGGGCAAGGTGCTACAACCGCTTTACCTATTTACGGAATTTTTATGCGCAAATGTTTGGCAGACCCAAGTCTTAATATTTCGCAACAACCATTTAAAAGACCAGCAAATATGTCAATTAAAGTAGATTGTGCCACTGAATCAAGAAGATCTGAAAATGATTCGACAGCTACAGATTCCACTGCAGTACCAATAGATGCACAACCTGATACAGACGGATTAGACGGACTATAAATTATATTATGATTTCAAGAAAAGTAAACAACGTAAAAGAAGCACTTGAAGGAATTCAAGATGGACAAACAATAATGCTAGGAGGTTTCGGGCTTTGTGGTATTCCCGAAAATAGTATTGCTGAATTAGTTGAAAAAAATATCACCAATTTAACCTGCATTTCAAACAATGCTGGTGTAGACGATTTCGGATTAGGATTATTATTACAAAAACGTCAAATTAAGAAAATGATTTCTTCTTATGTAGGAGAAAATGCCGAATTTGAACGCCAAATGCTTTCGGGTGAATTAGATGTTGAATTAACTCCTCAAGGAACCTTAGCTGAAAAATGCCGCGCTGCACAAGCCGGAATTCCTGCGTTTTTTACACCTGCTGGTTTCGGAACAGAAGTAGCAGAAGGGAAAGAAACACGCGAATTCAACGGAAAAATGCACGTAATGGAATTGGCCTATAAAGCCGATTTTTCTATTGTAAAAGCATGGAAAGGTGACGAAGCGGGGAATTTAATTTTCAAAGGAACAGCTCGAAATTTCAATGCATGTATGGCAGGAGCAGCAAAAATTACGATTGCTGAGGTAGAAGAATTAGTACCAGCAGGAACATTGAATCCAAACGAAATTCATATCCCAGGAATTATGGTAAATCGTATTTTTCAAGGAGAAAAATTTGAAAAAAGAATTGAGCAACGCACAGTTCGTCAAAAGTAATTTGAAGATTTTTTAATTTGAAAATTTGAAGATGAGAAACGACAAGGATAATTTAATTGTAAAATTAACTTTCGAGTTTGCCCTTGAAATAATTTGTTTTTCGGAGGAAATTAGAAAGACAAACCGTTTTGAAATGGCCTCTCAAATTTTTAGAAGCGGAACTTCAATTGGCGCTAATATTAGAGAAGCCCAAAATGCAGAAAGCAAAGCTGATTTTATACACAAGTTTAAAATCTCAGCAAAGGAAACAGATGAATTACAATTTTGGTTAGAACTTTGCCAAAAATCAGAATTTTATCCAAGTCCTAATGAAGAATTATTTAAAAAGTTACAATCGATAAATTTGATAATTTCTAAGATTATATCTTCTTCAAAGAAGCGTTAATTTTCAAATCATCAAATTTTCAAATCATCAAATAACATATGGCATTAGATAAAAATCAAATAGCACAACGCATCGCACAAGAAGTAAAAGACGGGTATTACGTTAATTTAGGAATCGGAATTCCAACTTTAGTAGCGAATTATGTTCGTACGGATATTTCAGTTGAATTTCAATCAGAAAATGGGGTTTTAGGCATGGGTCCGTTTCCTTTTGAAGGAGAAGAAGATGCCGATATTATCAACGCAGGAAAACAAACGATTACGACTTTGCCAGGAGCCAGTTTCTTTGATTCCGCTTTTAGTTTCGGAATGATTCGTGCCCAAAAAGTTGATTTAACGATTTTAGGCGCAATGGAAGTTTCTGAAAATGGCGATATTGCCAATTGGAAAATTCCAGGAAAAATGGTAAAAGGAATGGGTGGCGCTATGGATTTAGTAGCTTCTGCAGAAAACATTATCGTAGCCATGATGCACGTAAATAAAGCAGGCGAATCAAAAATATTAAAGAAATGTACACTGCCATTAACCGGTGTAGGTTGTGTGAAAAAAGTAGTAACAGAATTAGCCGTTTTAGAAGTAACACCTAAAGGGTTTAAATTGCTAGAACGTGCACCAGGCGTTTCAGTAGAAGAGATAATCAAAGCCACAGAAGCTGACTTAATCATTGAAGGAGATATTCCGGAAATGAGTATATAATTAATCAATTTGAAGATTTGAGAATTTGAAAATGGACTACTCAGTTATTTTCAAATTTTCAAATTTTTTCATTTTCAAATCAAACTATGTTTCCAAAAGTAATTCTAAAATCAGGTAAAGAAAAATCCATTCAACGTCGTCACCCTTGGATTTTCAGCGGTGCGGTGTATGGCGTGAGTCGTGAAATTCACGACGGCGAAATGGTAGACGTAGTCGATTCACAAAACAATCCTTTAGGAACAGGATATTTCAGCGACAAAGGAAGTATCGTAGTTCGAATTTTAACTTTCGGCGATGAAACTTTTTCTGATAACTTTTGGGCAGCCAAACTACAATCGGCTTGGTATTTACGTACTCAACTATTAGATTTTGAAGTTACCAATGCGTTCCGAGTGATTCACGGAGAAGGCGATGGCATTTCGGGGTTAATTATTGATTATTATGATAAAAACTGGGTCATTCAAGCGCATTCAACAGGAATTTTTCTTCAAATGGAGCAAATTGCTGAAGCCATAAAATCGAATTTTTCGGAGTATTGCGAAACCATTTATTGTAAAAGTGCAGGAACATTACCAAATACAGGAACCGATTATTTTTTATTCGGAAATAAAGTCGAAACAATTGCTAAAGAGAACCACATTTTGTTTTCTGTAAATTGGGTAGAAGGTCAAAAAACAGGTTTCTTTTTAGATCAACGTGAAAACCGAAAATTATTAGGCGAATTCTCCAAAGGCAAAAAAGTACTAAACACCTTTTGCTACACTGGCGGATTTTCCATTTACGCGATGAACGCTGGGGCGAAATTAGTAACTTCAGTAGATATTTCTCAAAAAGCAGTGGATTTAGCAGCAAGTAATATGGAATTGAATTTTCCAAAAGCCAACCATACCGCAGTAGCTGATGACGTGTTCAACTTTATGAAAGAACACACGCAACACTATGATGTTATTGTTTTAGACCCTCCTGCATTTGCAAAAAGCATCAAAAGCAAACATACCGCAACGCAAGCCTACAAACGTTTAAACATAGCAGGTTTAAAAGCCTTAGCACCCAACGGAATTTTGTTTACCTTCTCCTGCTCGCAAGTAATTGACGATGTGTTGTTTTACAACACTGTTGCCGCCGCAGCCATAGAAACCGGAAGAAACATCAGAGTATTACATAAATTAGAACAAGGCCCAGACCATCCAACCAATATTTACCACCCCGAAGGACATTATTTGAAAGGATTGGTTTTGTTTGTGGAGTAGATTTTAGTGTTCAGTAATTTGCTAAAAACTACTATGCCGCTAATTTTTTCATTAGAATAAAACAATAACATTATAATTTTTATTATATTGCTTATCAAATCTTTTGCCCTATGAAACGGTTTCTTACCTTCTTTAAATGGTTTTTTATAAGCTGTGTTGGCTTTATTCTTATCTTGTATGCATTTGATGTAGATTACTTGCTTCGTGCCGTAAAAACCATTTATTTAAAAGGACATACCACTGCGTTTTTAGAAGATTATAAAGAATTTCCAAACCGTAACATTCAAAAAGGAATAGCTCAACCTTGGGCGGTTTCTAAAGATTACAATAGCGTTCCAGCTACAGACATATTAAATACGGCTCATAAAAACTTACAAACCGTAGCGTTCCTTATCATAAAAAACGATAGTATTTGGCATGAAACTTATTTTGATGGGTACACCAACACGTCTAAAAGTAATTCTTTTTCTATGGCCAAAAGCATTGTTTCGGCAGCTTTAGGAAAAGCCATAATGCAAGGAAAAATTAAAAGTTTAGATCAAAAAGTTACCGATTTTTTTCCAAAATTAAAAGGCAAATTTGCTAAAGATGTTACGGTTGGCGATTTGTCTTCTATGGCCTCTGGGTTAAGTTGGGACGAAAAATACTATAGTCCATTTTCTATTGTAACTCGGGCGTATTTTGACGACCAATTAAAAGAAGTCATTTTAGGTTTAAGCATCAAAGACAAGCCAGGGCAAAAATTTAATTATTTAAGCGGCGCCACACAATTATTAGCGATGTGTATTGAAAAAGCTACAGGAATGTATCTTTCTAATTATGTGTCTGAGCATTTTTGGAAACCTATGGGTGCCGAAAACGATGCGCTTTGGCAATTAGATGCCGCCGATTTTGGTATTGAAAAGGCCTATTGTTGTATTGCCAGTACGGCTCGAGATTTTGCCCGATTTGGTAAACTTTACAAACAAAATGGTGTTTGGAATGGCAAGCAAATTTTAGCGCGTTCGTTTGTTGAAAAATCATTACAACCGCGATTTTCCGATAGTCCGGAATATGGTTATGGGTGGTGGTTGCATCAAATAAACGGAAAGAAAATATATTACATGCGAGGTCATTTGGGGCAATTTGTGATTGTACTTCCAGAGGACGATGTTATTATTGTTCGATTGGGGCATTTAAAAGGTAAACAAACTCAAACCGACCCACATAGTAACGATTTATATGTTTATATAGAAGAAGCTTTAAAAATGATTAATAAAAAGAAATAGATATGCTAAACAACATCCAATTAGACAATATTTTATTTTTAGATATTGAAACGGTTCCTGAAACGGAACATTTTTCAGATTTAGATTCTGATTTTCAAGAACTTTTTGCACACAAAACGCAATATCAAAGAAAAGAAGACGTTTCTCCAGAAGAATTTTACGAAAGAGCCGGCATTTGGGCTGAGTTTGGTAAAATAATTTGCATTTCTGTAGGCTATTTTACGCAAAAAAGTGGCGAACGACAATTTAGAGTCACCACGTTTCAAGGAGATGAAGAACGCTTATTATTGGATTTTTCTAATTTGATAAACAATCATTTTAATTTACCACAGCATGTCATGTGCGGACATAATGTAAAAGAATTTGATTTTCCGTTTATCGCACGTCGTATGTTAATTCACGGAATAAAAATTCCAGACAAATTAAATTTAATGGGCAAAAAACCATGGGAAGTACCGCATTTAGACACGTTAGAATTATGGAAATTTGGCGATTACAAACACTTCACCTCTTTAAAATTATTAACAAAAGTATTGGGTGTTCCTTCTCCTAAAGATGATATTGATGGAAGTGAAGTAGCAAAAGTGTTTTACAAAGACAAAGATATTGACCGAATTGCTACGTATTGTGAAAAAGATGTAATAGCTGTAGCGCAAATAATATTGAAGTTGCGACTGCAAAAATTATTAACTTCAGATGAAATTTTGAAAGTATAAGGCATAAAAAAACCACGTAATCATTACGTGGTTTTTTTATTTTAATTATGTTTTAGTTTCCTGCTAAAGCATTGGTACTAAACTTTTTCACATCCGCAATTTCGTTATCTGAATAAACTACTGCGCTTAAAGCTTTTGTGGTATAAAAATTCCAAAGACCTGTTTTTTTCCCTTGTTCGAAAGAACCTTCCGAAACTAAATTACCTGTTTCATCAAACGATTTCCATAAACCATCTGCTTTTCCATCAATATAATTTCCTTGGTGCATTACTTTACCGTTAGAATGATAATACGTTACTTTTAATGTGTTTTCAGAAATTTGTTCTCCAACTGCCTCAGTTTCTTGAGCAAAACCGAAAGAAGTAAACAAAATTAAACCAAAAATAAGGGCTAAATTTTTCATAATTATAGGTGTTATGATTAATAATGATATAAACCTACAACATATTTTTACATTAACCAAACAAAAACTTAACAATTTCGTAACATTGGAAAAAAGAGCATAAAAAAAGCGATCTAATTTAGACAGCTTTTAATATTTATTTTGGGTTATTCTTAATGTAATAATGTAGCTCCATTTACTGTTGACCAAGCACCATTTGTTAATGTTGCACCATTTGCACTAGTTGAAGTAGTAGTAGTGTATTGTCCAGTTGGGAAAACAATTGAAGTAACTGTAGATGTTCCACCGAATAGAGGTGTAGTTCCATTAATTTTAACATTCGTTAATTTAATTTTACTTGCATTTACTTGATTGTTATTTGTATTTGCATCTTGAATTCTAACCGCTACTGCACTTGGATTTGAATATCCATCAATTAAAATGTTTGTATATTCTCCGTTTCCTTGATTTTTAAATTGGATTGCATCGTATTCAGCAGAATTGTTTTCTGTTAATGTACCAGCCGCTCTTTTTAAAGTAATGTTAGAAACTTTAGGCAAGAACGAATTGTTATTGTTTTTACATTCAATTTCCATTCCGAAATTACCTGTTCCTGTTTGGTATGCATACCAGTTTGTGCTTAATTGACCTTTCCATCCATCTTGCCAGTCAAATGAATCATCAAAATTTCCGTAAGAGATTGCGTTAATTAAATTAACTGTTCCTCCGTAAAATTCGAAACCATCATCAGCTCCTTTATAAGCTACTAAGTTTTCTAAAACTGTTCCTGAACCTACAGAGTAAAATGAGAACCCGTTCATTTCAGAAGTTCCATCTGTAATTTTCTTTCCTGCGTATTCAACACGTACATATCTTAAAGTACCACCATTGTGAGTATCATTAATTCCACCGTATTGCTGTGCTAAACCGTCTTCTGAAGTTGCTGTATTTAAACCATTAAGCGCTACAATAGGAGCGTTGCCGTACATAATAATTCCACCCCAAGAACCTGGAATCTGTGAACTTTCAGTAAATACTACAGGTTCAGCGGCAGTACCATTAACAATTAATTTTCCACCGTTTTCTACTACCAAGGCATCTACTGACCCATCAGAAAGGGTAGCAGTAATTTTGGAACCTGCTTCAATAGTTACAGTCGCTCCAGCTTTAATTTTTACAATACCTTTTAAGGTATAGTTACCAAACACATAATTTCTGTTTGCTGTAATGTCACCTGTAATTTCTCCAACTACTGGTGTTTTTGGCGTTGCTACTGTTTCATCATTATCTTCAGAACAACCTGCGAATAATAAACTTAATACCGATAAGCTTAAGACTAATTTTTTCATGTTATTTAATTTTAGTTTTGTTATACAAATTTATTATGGGTGCTTAATGTTACAGTTAAGCATATATTATTAAAATTTTAAGAATTTCTTGCTATGTAAATTTTCTGTAAATAAAAAATCCTACCGAAGTAGGATTTTATTTTTAGAACGTATAACTTAAGTTTAAACTTAGCCCTACACCTCTTTTATAATCTCTTACAATTAATGAATCCTCTAAAATAGCAGTTTTATTATTCGAACCTAATTCAAATTTTTGAACAGGGTTTAATATATTATCCGCTGAAAATTTTGCATTTAAGTTTTTAGTTAATTTACTTGATAACACTAAGTCTAACTTGTGAAATGGTAATTCGTAAATATGATCTAATCCTGCAGTTCCAACAGAATAAATATTTTTCCCTTTTACTCCATATACTAAAGTAACTGTGTTTTTAATTTTTTGATTGATGTTGAATTCATATTTTGCATCAGCATTAATAACCCAATTTGAAGCGCCTTGTAATTCTCTTTTTCTAGAGTTTTCTAATTGGTTATTATCTGCAATTTCTACTTGCGTTTTCATTAATGAGGTATTGAAACCTAAAGACACGTTTTCTAAATTTGAAGATATATTTGCCATATTTAAAATAAACTCAAACTCAGCACCGTATAAGTTAGCCACTTTTGAATTTTTGTAGGTAGTTAATAAAGTGGCGCTAGCTTCATAAATTCTTTCAATTGGATCTTTAATGTTTTTAGCATACACTCCAATTGCAAACATATCTTTTTTATCTGAAAAGAATTCGTATTTGAAATCTGCATTTAAATTTTGAGTATCTACTAAATCTTTATTACCTAATGTCACATTTCCATCAGGATTTACAATTTGTACTGGTAACAATTCCATCAAAACGGGTCTTGTTATGGTTTGAGAAGCCGCAAAACGTATATTCGATTTGTCGTTTAATTTATATTTTGAATTAATAGCTGGTAAGATATAGTTTTTCTTAACCTGGTTTTTAATGTACGTGTCATCAAAACTTGTAGAGGTATTTAAATCTCTATATTTAATAATTCTATTTGAAGCTTCTAATCGTAAACCACCATTAATTTCTAATTTTTCGTTTATATTAAATAAAAGATTCGCATATCCCGAATTTACAAATTGATCTAATTTTTGTTTGTACGATACATTAGATTCTTCTCTTTCGAAAATTAAACCATTTTCTGCATCAGACATTATTTGGCTATTAATATCATTTATATCAGTAATAGTTTGTAAACCATTATTAATAGGAATTGAAGCAAATAATCGGTACGTAGCGCTTAAATTGTTTCTGAAAGAATTATATCCAAAAGATAATTTATTGGTTTTTCCATCAATTTCTTTTCCAAAATTAAAGTTGTATTCCACTAATCCACTCATAAAATAGTTTCCTTTAATTCTAAAGTTTTGACGGTTTAATGTTGAACCTCCGTAAGTATTTGAAAATAAATTATTATTTAGAGAACCTACTAAGAATTTTCTGTCCGGCAATTCAAAAATTGTTTTCACATAAGAAACTGCAGCTTTAATACTATGCTTATTATCTGAAGTTAATTTATAACTTGTAGATAATTGATTGTTAAAATAATCAGATTGTTCAAACTGATTTACTCGAATTAATTGATTTGGCTCACTTTTTTGATTTCTTAATACTCCAAATTGATCTTGAATTAAACTTTCAGTTGTTCTTAAAAACATTGAATTGGTTGCAATTTGAAATCTATCTGATTTGTATTTTAATCCTAATAATGCAGATGTACTTGTAATATAACTATATGAGGTATTTACTAAATTATTATTATATTCATTTCCGCCTTCAATAAAGGTTCTATCTACACCTTGTCGAAATTGGTATTTATTATCCCAGTTTAACAACATTAAGTAAGAAAATGAACGATTTTTATTAAATTTAAATTTATCAGAATGACTAAAACTTATACTATTGTTAATTGGAGCACTAACTTTATCTACATTCCAAGAATTGTTTCCATACCCGTTTTTGTATTCTGTAGAAGATAAGGATACATTTCCTATGTTTCCGTATGGTGTCGGTATGGTTTTAAATTTCTTTTGAATTCCAAAAAAACCTTCACTATTATTAGCCGTTTCAGAAAGTAAGAAATCAATTCCATTATTACCTGTAACATAACCAAAACCTAAGCTAAGTTTTGTTTGAGCACTTTGTGGCTCAGAAGTTTCTACATTAATTGTTGCACCTGCAAAATCTCCGGGAACATTTGGATTAAAGGTTTTGTACACACTTAAAACACCAACAATATCTGTAGGAAATAAATCTAAAGGAATAATTTTTTTAAACGGACTGTTTGAAGGTGCTTGTAAATCATTAATCAATAAGTTGTTGTATCTATTTTCTAAACCTCTAACAAAAAGCCCTTTTGATTCTGCTTTTGTAATACCGGTAACTTTCGTTAATCCTTCTTCCACATCGCTAATCCCTTTTCTTTCCATTTCTTGGGCACCGATGCTTTGTTTCATTTCAACTGCTTTTTGTTGTTCTTTCAACAATGCGGTTTCTTTGGTTTTATTTGTAGAACCTTTAATTACAATTCCTTCAATACTATTTGAATTTTCTTGTAAAGCAACATTTTCAGTAATTGTTTCATTTTCAGCAACAGTAATAGCTTTTTCAAAAGTTTTATAACCAATAAAAGCATACACTATTGTATATTTTCCTGGTTTCATAGCAATTTCATAATTACCATTAATATCAGATTCCGCATTTATCATGGTTCCTTTTAAGGATACTGAAACAAATCCAACCGGTTGTTTGCTGTCTTTGTCTGTAATTACACCGTTTACTTTAGCAGTGTTTTGAGCGAAAGAGATTATTGTAAAGAATAATCCAATAAGTAGAAATTTTAATTTCATGAGTTTGTGTTTATTTTTGATGCAAAAATAGAACCACCTTAATTATGTAAATGTTACTTAGAAGTTATTTATTAGTTTAGATAGTGTTAAGATAGTGTTAACATATTAAATAATGGTAAACAAGTAATTAATGTCAATTTTATATATAATTTTACACAAGTTAAATTATTTTAATTACTTTTATATTCAATATGAAAAAGAAAGACATAAAAATATTATTGGTTGATGATGAACCGGATATTTTAGAAATTGTTGGTTATAATTTAGAGCAAGCAGGCTATCACGTTACCAAAGCAGAAAATGGTAAAGAGGCGGTTAAACTTGCGATAAAAGTAAAACCACATCTAATTATTATGGATGTAATGATGCCAGAAATGGACGGGATGGAAGCGTGTGAAAAAATTAGAGAAATTCCAGAATTAAAAGACACCATTATTACCTTTCTTACCGCTAGAAGCGAAGATTATTCGCAAGTAGCTGGTTTTGAAGTTGGCGCGGACGATTATATTGCCAAACCAATAAAACCAAAGTTATTAGTTAGCAAAGTAAAAGGATTATTACGCAGACTTAAAGACGAAGAATTAGAAAATTCTGAAACGTTAACGGTTGGGAATTTGCAAATTAACCGCGAAGAATATAAAATTATTAAAGACGGAATTTCTATCGTTTTACCAAGAAAAGAATTTGAACTTTTATATTTATTAGCTTCAAAACCAGGCAAAGTATTTACAAGAGCCGAAATTTTAGATAAAGTTTGGGGAAATGAAGTCATTGTAGGCGGAAGAACTATAGATGTTCACATCAGAAAACTTAGAGAAAAAATTGACGAAGATGTTTTTAAAACCATCAAAGGCGTGGGATACAAAATTGAATTAAATGGCGATTAGTTTTAAAAAATCATACAAATTTGCCTTTAAATCATCACTTTATATTTCGTTTTTTGTAGTTTTAAGTTTGTTGGTTTACCATAATTTCGTTCAGCCAATTAACTATTTTGTACTTATTGTTTTTCCAGTAACGTTATTTTTCTTTAGTTTTTTTCTAATGCAATATCGTGTAGAAGTTTTTATCTACAAACGTATAAAAAAACTATATGATGAGGTGTCTTTGTTAGACGCTACTTCGTTACAAAACAAAACCGTTACCACTGATGTTTCTACTTTAACAAATGATATTAGAAATTTTGCTAAGGAGAAAAAAATCGAAATCGAATCGTTAAATGTTCGAGAAGAATATAGAAGAGAATTTTTAGGGAACATTTCTCACGAATTAAAAACACCACTTTTTACAGTTCAAGGTTATTTAGACACGCTTATTGAAGGCGGTGCTATTAAAGATAAAACCCTACGAGTAAAATACATCGAACGCGCTTCAAAAGGCGTAGAAAGATTAATTAATATTGTACAAGATTTAGATATGATTTCTAAATTTGAAGTTGGTGATTTAAACATCGAAATCGAAGGATTTGATATTATTGCCGAAATTCAAAACGTTTTTGATCTTTTAGAGATGAAAGCTGATGCCAAAAACATCATTTTAATGTTCGATGAAAAGTACATTTCTCCCATAATTGTTTATGCCGATAAAGATAAAATTCAGCAGGTTTTAACAAACTTAGTGATGAATTCTATCAAATACGGAAAAGAAAATGGCACCACAGAAATTGCCGTTGAAAAAATAAGTAAAACCAAAATTTTAGTTCGCATTCACGATAACGGTCAAGGAATTGAACAACAACATATGTCAAGAATTTTTGAACGTTTTTACAGAATCAACAAAAGCGGCTCAAGAGAAGAAGGCGGTTCTGGCTTAGGTTTAGCTATCGTAAAACACATTATTGAGGCACATAATGAGAAAATATTTGTGCAAAGTACCTATCAAAAAGGCTCTGAGTTTTCGTTTACCTTGAAAACGAATAAATAATTGCGTTACCAAAACTTTAATTTTTATACTTTTGCAACATAAAATTAATTGTTGTGGGAAGTAAAAATAAATTAAAAAGATTCAACGAAAACGCTACGTTTTCAAATGTTTTTCAACCAACTCGTGAAGAAGTAGTTAGCGATAGTTTAGCATTAAAAGGAAAATGGAATTCAGATTTCTTTAAAAACGATAACCCAATTGTTCTTGAATTAGGCTGCGGGAAAGGCGAATATTCTGTAGGATTAGCAGAAAAATTTCCAAACAAAAACTTTATTGGAATTGATATTAAAGGTGCCCGATTTTGGCGCGGTGCTAAAACCGCTGTAGAAAACGGTCTAAATAATGTGGCATTTCTTCGTACTCAAATTGAATTAATTAAACATTGTTTTGAAGAAAATGAAGTAGATGAAATTTGGATTACCTTTCCAGATCCACAAATAAAATACAAACGCACAAAACACCGTATGACCAATTCTGAATTTCTTCAGAATTATAAAAAAATACTAAAACCTAACGGGTTGATGCATTTAAAAACAGATAGCGAGTTTATGCACGGCTACACTTTAGGGTTATTACACGGTGAAGGACACGAAGTTTTGTACGCTAACCATAACGTATACAACAACGCCGGAGCACCAGAAGAAGTAACAAGCATTCAAACTTTTTACGAAAGTCAGTATTTAAAAATAAACAAAAGCATAACTTACATTCAATTTAAAATAAAATAATGTCGATATTTTTAGCTTTTGCATTTGCAGTTTTGTTTTCGTTTGTGGGGGTTTTGCCTCCAGGAATTGTAAATATGACTGTGGCTAATTATAGCGTTAAAAAAACGTTATACAAAGCTAAAAAGTTTATCAATGGTGCTATTTTAGTGGTATGTATTCAAAGCGTTTTAGCGTTTTATTTTGCTACTTTTTTGGAGAGCCATCCGCAAGTAATGCAAAATTTAAAATTTGTAGGAAGTTTAGTCTTTATATTATTAACCTTGTTTTTTTTAGGTAAGGGAATTCAAAATGCCATTCATACTAAAGAAGCAATTAAAAAGAAGTCAGCAAAAAGCAAACTAAAACCCTTTTTACACGGCATTTTTATTTCGGGTTTAAACATTTTCCCAATTCCATATTATGCGTTTGTAAGTTTGTATTTATCGGCTTTTATTGAAGATTTTTTCACTAATTTAGTTGGTTTAGCATTTGTACTTGGTACAACTCTGGGCACATTTATTGTATTTATGGGGTATGCTTTTTTGTTCAGAAAAATCAAACATAAAGTAGCGTTTTTTATTAAAAACATAAATTTTATAATTGCTATCATTACCGGATTAATTGCCGTTTTCACGATTTATAATTTAAATAAGTAACTTGAAAATAAAAGAAGACAATTTTTTTGAACGTGTGTACGAAGTCGCCCGAAAAATCCCTTACGGGAAAGTAACTTCATATGGCGCTATTGCCAAAGCGTTGGGCGCAGGTCGTTCTGCAAGAATGGTCGGATGGGCTATGAATGCGTGTCACGGGCAAGATGATATTCCGGCACATCGCGTGGTCAATCGTTTAGGACTTTTAACTGGGAAACACCATTTTGAAGGGACTAATTTAATGCAACAATTGTTAGAAAGCGAAGGTATTCAAGTAATTGATAATCAAATAATAGATTTCAAAAAACACTTTTGGGAACCTGATTTTTAGATTATTTCTCTATATTTTAATTACATAAGAAATTCCTATACACGCATTAACAAACTTTTATCGTTTGTCATTTGTCATTTGTCATTTTCAAACTATCTTTGCAATTCAGATTCAGTTTAAATAAAAGTAAAAAAGTTTACACAATAAAATGAAATTAGATAGAAAAGAAATACTTACCGCATTAGAAACCATTTCAATTGCTGGTGAAGGAAAAAATATGGTAGAAAGTGGCGCGGTACAAAACGTAGTTACTTTTGGCGATGAGGTAGTTGTAGATGTAATTTTAACCACTCCGGCTTTACATATAAAAAATCGTGCAGAAGCTGATATTAAAAAGGTAATTGCCGAAAAAATTAATGCTAACGCAAAAGTTAAGGTAAATATTAAAGTAGAAGCTCCAACAAAAGAAGAAGCCAATACCATTAAAGGAAAACAAATTCCGGGAATTAGCAATATTATTGCAGTTTCTTCTGGAAAAGGTGGTGTTGGAAAATCGACTATTACTGCAAATTTAGCCGTTGCTTTATCCAAAATGGGATTTAAAGTAGGTATTTTAGATGCTGATATTTACGGACCATCTATGCCAATTATGTTCGATGTAGAATCGGCTAAACCCATTTCAGTTGAAATAGAGGGAAAATCAAAAATGCAACCCGTACAAAGTTATGGTGTAGAAATTTTATCCATCGGATTTTTCACCAAGCCAGACCAAGCAGTTATTTGGCGTGGTCCTATGGCTTCAAAAGCCTTAAATCAAATGATTTTTGATGCCAATTGGGGCGAATTAGATTTTATGTTAATCGATTTACCTCCAGGAACAGGGGATATTCACTTGTCAATTATGCAATCGTTGCCAATAACAGGAGCTGTTGTAGTTAGTACGCCTCAAGCGGTTGCTTTGGCAGATGCCAAAAAAGGAGTGTCTATGTTTATGTCCGATGCGATTCAGGTTCCCGTATTGGGAATTATCGAGAATATGGCATATTTTACACCAGAAGAACTTCCTGAAAATAAATATTATATTTTTGGAAAAGAAGGTGCCAAAAACTTAGCAGCAGATTTAGAGGTGCCGTTTTTAGGTGAAGTACCTTTAGTGCAAAGCATCAGAGAAGCAGGAGATTATGGAAGACCAGCAGCCATGCAAACAGGAACGATTTTAGAAACCGTTTTTGAAGAATTAGCCAGAAGTGTAGTAGCAGAAACGGTAAAAAGAAACGAAACATTACCTGCTACAGAGGCAATAAAAATAACAACAATGGCAGGATGTTCTGCTGTAAAAAAATAGACATTTTAAATTTCTTAGACATTTCAGTCTAAAAATCTAAAGATTCTAATCATCTAAAAGTCTAAATAAATGACAGAAATTGAAATAACCGAAAACATTGAGAAAGCTTTAGCTGAAATTCGTCCGTTTTTAAATTCAGACGGAGGCGATATTGAATTAGTAGAAGTTCTTGATGGCAAACACGTAAAAGTTAGATTACAAGGCGCTTGTACGAGTTGTAGTTTAAGCATTAGTACAATGAAAGCGGGTGTAGAAACTACCATCAAAAAGTTTGTTCCGCAAATAGAAACAGTAGAAAACGTTAATTAGTTATTAGTCGATAGTTTTAAAGTTAATTATTAAACTTTAGACTTTAGACATTTAGACTTAAATAAAATGATTGAAACAGATATATTAATAATTGGAGCAGGTCCTACAGGACTTTTTACTGTTTTTGAAGCCGGTTTATTACAATTAAAATGTCATATTATTGATGCACTTCCTCAACCAGGAGGACAGTTAGCGGAATTATATCCAAAAAAACCTATTTTTGACATTCCAGGTTATCCTGAAGTTTTAGCTGGCGATTTGGTTACCAATTTAATGGAACAAATTAAGCAATTTCAACCCGGTTTTACCTTAGCTGAAACGGCTGAAACAATAGAAAAATTAGAAGACGGTACATTTATTGTTACTACTAATAAAGGCACAAAACACAAAGCAAAAGCCATTGCAATTGCGGGCGGTTTAGGAACTTTTGAACCTAGAAAACCTGTTTTAAAAGACATAGAATTTTACGAAAATGAAGACCGAGGTGTCGATTATTTTGTAAAAGATCCAGAAAAATATCGAAACAAAAATATTGTAATTGCAGGCGGTGGTGATTCTGCGTTAGATTGGAGTATTTTTTTAGCAAACGTAGCCGCTTCGGTTACATTAATTCATCGAAGAAATGAGTTTCGTGGGGCATTGGATTCAGTAGAAAAAGTTCAGGAATTAAAATCTGCAGGAAAAATAAAATTAATCACACCGGCCGAAGTGTCAAGTTTGAACGGTAAGGAAAGAATCGAATCGATTACCATTGACACAAATGACGAACAAATGAATGTACCAGCCGATTATTTTATTGCTCTTTTTGGATTAACACCAAAATTAGGCGCTATTGCAAATTGGGGATTAGAGATTGAGAAAAACGCCATCAAAGTAAACAATGCCTTAGATTATCAAACCAATATTGATGGAATTTATGCTATTGGCGATGTAAACACCTATCCTGGAAAGTTGAAGCTAATTTTATGCGGTTTCCACGAAGCGACTTTAATGTGTCAAAGTGTGTATAACAGAATCAATCCAGGAAAACGATATGTATTAAAATACACCACAGTTTCTGGTGTAGACGGATTTGACGGAACAAGAAAAGAAGCTGAAAAAGCGGTTGTAAAAGCAATAGATTAATATGAGTCAAGACGTAACTATATTTATTACGGATAGAAACGGAGTGAAACACAAAGTTTTGGCCCCAACGGATATGAATATGAATGTGATGGAACTCATCCGTTCTTATGAATTAGCAGAAGAAGGAACAGTTGGAATTTGTGGCGGAATGGCTATGTGTGCTTCCTGCCAATGTTATTTACTTAACGATGTTTTAAAAACCGAAAGAAACGACGAAGAAGAAGCTATGTTAGCCGACGCCTATCACGTGAAAGATAATAGTCGATTAGGGTGTCAAATACATATTTCGGAAGACTTAGAGGGCTTGGAAATAGAAATAGCGCCAGAACAATAAAAAGAAGCGAGAAGTATTTCTCGCTTTTTTATTTTATTTATTGAAATGCCTGTTCCAAATCGGCAAGTAAGTCTGAAATGTCTTCTACACCTACGCTTAAACGCACTAAATCGTCTGTAATACCAATTTCTTTTCGCTTTTCTTCAGGAATTGAGGCGTGTGTCATTAAAGCAGGATGATTTGCTAACGATTCCACACCACCTAAAGATTCGGCTAACGTGAATACTTTTACTTTTTCTAACATTTTAATCGCATCGGCTTTCGCACCCGATTTAAAGGTAAAAGAAACCATACCGCCAAAACCACCAATCATTTGTTTCTTGGCAATTTCGTGATTTGGATGACTTTCTAATCCTGGATAATAAACAGTAGCTACCTTTGGATGATTCACTAAATATTCCGCTACTTTTGCTCCGTTTTCACAATGTCTTTGTACGCGTAAATGCAAGGTTTTTATCCCTCGTAATACTAAATAACTATCCATTGGACCTAAAGTTCCACCTGTTGCAAATTGAGCAAAGTGTAATTTTTCGCCTAACGCTTCATCTTTTACGATTAATGCACCAGCAATTACATCACTGTGACCACCTAAATATTTAGTTGCAGAATGCATTACAATATCTGCACCTAAATCTAAAGGTTTTTGTAAATAAGGCGTGGCAAAGGTATTATCTACTGCGAAAAGCAAGTTGTGTTTTTTAGTAATTTTTGCAATTTTTGCAATATCCGCCAATTTCATTAATGGGTTTGTTGGCGTTTCTACCCAAACCAATTTCGTATTTTCATTAATTAACGACTGAAATTTTTCAAAATTCGTCATATCAATAAAATGAAATTTTATCCCAAATTCTTGATATATACGCGCAAACATTCGGTACGTACCGCCATATAAATCGTCCATCGCAATGACTTCATCGCCTGGTTTTAAAAGTTTCATTACTGAATCCGTTGCCGCTAAACCAGAAGCAAAGGCTAAACCACGCACGCCATTTTCAATACTGGCTAACGCTTGTTCTAAAGCGGTACGAGTTGGATTCGCTGCTCTACTATATTCATATTCCGATAAAGGAACACCTGGACTTGTTTGTACAAATGTAGACGTTTGATATACGGGTGGCATTACGGCTCCAGTACTTGGATCGTGATGCTGATTCCCGTGAATTACTTTGGTGTTGAATTTCATTATTTTATATATTACTCTTTTATATTCCTTGTTGTTTGTCGCCTCGCAATTGGCGGTATTGTTTTCTGGCTTCCGTAAAATAAATACTTTCGGGATGTTCGAGAACTACTTTTTCGTATAAATTTTTAGCTTTTTCTAAATCGTTTAGCTGATTTTTATAAATTTCTGCCGAATAAAATAAGGCTTCATCAATATAAATTCCGTCTTTGTGATTGTCTAAAATGTATTGATAATAACCAATTGCTTTGGCAAAATTACCTAATTTTTCGTAATTTTTTGCTACTTTATACAACGTTCCGGCTTCAATAGATTGCCCTTTATGTTTTTCTAAAATTTGTAAAAATGCTTCTAATGCATCTTTTGGTTTGTTTTGATATTCTAATAAATCGGCTTTTGAAAAATCTTGTAACGCAACTTGAAGTGAATCTTCTGCAGAATTATCGCTAATTAACAAAAACAATTCTACAGCGTCATTCGCAATTAATTGGGTTGAAGCTTGTTTCAATTCGCCTGCTTGTTTTTTTGCCCAATTGAAATCTTTTTTAAAGAAGCTGGTTTTTGCCATTCGCATACTGGCTTCGTGCGAAAATTCATCATTAGGTAAATCGTTTTGAATTTGCGCGTAATAAATAATAGCTTGATTAAACTTTTCGTTAAATACAAAAACATCTGCCAATTCCATCTTTACTTTTGCTTTCTGACGAATATTTATTGACATTTCCATAGTTTCTTCTAAAAGTGCTTTTGCTTTTTCAAAATCATTCAAATAAAAGGCTTTAAAATGGGCTGCTAAAATTCGTAAATCTATGGCATAAGGGGAATTTCCAAACTGGCTTAATAACGTCTCAAATTTTGTTTGAATTAGTGGATAATTTTCTGGCTTTGCTATTGAAATTTCATTTTTTAACAGAAAAAATTGTGCATTTAAGATGGTTGATTCGTCCGTTGTATTTTGTAAAATAAATTGAAAAATAGCTTGTGCGGTTTCGTTTTCTTTTTCGTTTACACAAATTTGAGCCAGTTGAATAATATCGTCAAACGATTCTGGATTTCTTTTATAAATAGATTTTTCTTGAATAAAAGCTTTGTTATATTCTTTCAGATTTATGTATAACCAACTTAAAAACTGATTCCAATAAATGTCTTGTGTTTTTTGGGTGCGAAGTAAAAGTTCTTTTTTTAGTGAATTAGCAAACACATTTTCAGCATCATCTTGCATGAAAAATACCAATTGATTTTGTACACTTAAAGTTGAATTTATGTTAGCATAAGAGTAATCTAATAATTTTATTACCATCACATCTAAATTCCCCATTTGACCTTGAAGCAAAGCCATTTGGTAATCGAAATTCATACTTGAATTTGTTTTTTGTGCTACTTCATACGTGGAATACGCCTGAAGTAATAACGATTTTTGCTCAAAAGCTTGCCCAATTTGATAGGCATAATTGGGCTGTTTTTCAACTACTTCAATCGCTTTTTTATAATAGGATTCTGCTTTAATTGTGTCTTTTTGCAGTTGCGAATTGAATCCTAATTCAACAAAAATTATTGGTTGATTAGATTTATCTTTTTTACTTAAAAGTAATTTTTCTGCTTTATCAAATTGTTTTAAACCTTGAAAACAAGCAACTAATTTCTGAGTAAAATAGAAATTATTGGGTTGTTTTTTCTCCATTTCTTCATACAAAGATGCGGCTTTATCAAATTCACCTTTGTCAATATAATTTTGTGCCAATTGTTCGTTTTGAGCGACAACAAGTAGCGAGAAAAAGGACAATATGATGCTATAAATTTTTTTCATAAAAAGAATGCACTAAATTAACAAAAAATGGTTAACTCAGTGCATTATTAGTAAAGATTTAATATTAGTTTATAATATCAAATCCAGTATATCGTCTTAAAACTTCCGGAATTATGATGCCTTCAGGTGTTTGGTAGTTTTCTAAAATTCCTGCTAAAACGCGAGGTAGCGCTAAGGAACTTCCGTTTAAGGTGTGTGCTAATTGGTTTTTACCATTTGCATCTTTATATCTTAATTTTAATCGGTTTGCTTGAAAGGTTTCAAAATTAGAAACAGAAGAAATTTCTAACCAACGATCTTGTGCAGTTGAAAAGACTTCAAAATCATAAGTTAATGCCGATGCAAAACTCATATCGCCACCACATAATCGTAAAATACGGTATGGTAATTTTAATTCTTGTAATATTTCTTTTACGTGTTCCACCATTCCTTCTAAAGCAGCATAAGAATTTTCAGGTTTTTCTATACGAACAATTTCAACTTTATCAAATTGGTGTAAACGATTTAATCCACGAACGTGCGCACCATATGAACCAGCTTCTCTTCGGAAACAAGGCGTGTAACCTGTACATAAAATAGGCAAATCGTTTTCTGCAACTAAATCGTCTCTAAAAATATTTGTTACCGGCACTTCTGCTGTTGGAATTAAATACAAATTATCCGTTGCATCGTGATACATTTGTCCGTCTTTATCTGGTAATTGTCCCGTTCCATAAGCGGATGCTTCGTTTACTAAATGTGGTACTTGATATTCTTTGTAACCTGCATCGGTATTTTTATCTAAGAAATAAGAAATTAATGCACGTTGTAATTTAGCCCCTTTTCCTTTGTAAACAGGGAAACCTGCGCCAGTGATTTTTACACCTAATTCAAAATCGATAATATCATATTTTTTCGCTAATTCCCAATGAGGCAAAGCGCCTTCATGTAATTTTGGAACAACTCCCTCTTCAAAAACATTTACGTTTTCTTCAGGTGTTTTTCCAAAAGGAACAATTTCGGCTGGTAAATTCGGTAATTTGTATAATTCGTCTTGCAATTGACTTGCAATTGCATTTAAACTTTCGTTTAATAGTTTAGAATTTTCTCTAATTTGAGTCGTTTTTTCTTTTAAGATTTCGGCTTTGGCTTTTTCGCCATTTTTCATCATTTCGCCAATATCTTTGGATAATTTATTAGATTCAGCTAACAAATTGTCTAATTCTACTTGCGTATTTCTACGTTTTTCGTCTAATTCTACAATAAGTTCAACAATGGCAGTTGCCTCAAAGTTTTTTTTCGCCAAACGCGTAATTACTTCTTCTTTGTTTTCTCTAATAAAATGTACTTGTAACATGTTTGTTTGTTTTTGGAAAGCAAATGTAAGAAATTGTTGTAAATTTTTAGAAAAGTGCCCACACAAATGTATACAATCTTTTAAAATTAAAAAAAAATACCTAGTTTCGTGGTTTAATTTACAATAATGAAAAAATTTATTCATTTCTTTTTTCTTTTATCTGTTACTTTTTCTTTTTCACAAACTACAGAATTAGAATTTGAAAAAATGGTGGAATCCGAATCAAAATCGGCCGCATCAACGATGAATGTTCAAGTAAATCCGAACACACAAAATTATGATGTAACGTATCATGAATTACGGTTTACAGTAAATCCAAACAACACCACTGCTTCTATTAGTGGTATTGTAAAAACCACTTTTACTGCTTTAGCAAACATGAATACGATCACTTTTGATATGGCTACTCAGTTAGTAGTAAGTTCTGTAACTATGAATAGTGTGAATTTAACTTATTCTCAAAGTAATTACGAATTAAACATTAATTTTCCAAGTACCATTTCCTCAGGAACTAGTGCTTCAGTAATAATTACTTATGCGGGTATTCCGCCAACTGCTGAAGGCGCTTTTACAAGAAGCACGCACAACGGAACACCTGTTATATATACGCTTTCTGAACCTTTTGGTGCTAGAGATTGGTGGCCGTGTAAGCAAGATTTAAATGATAAAATCAATAGCTTTGATATGTATATAACGGCACCAGCTACTTTTAATAGCGTGTCGAACGGGTTAGAACAGAGCAGAATTGTAACAGGTGCTAATGCTACCACACATTTTAAGCATTTATATCCAATTCCGGCCTATTTAATTGTTTTAAATGTAACCAATTATGAGGTGTATAATCAACAAGGAGGTTTAGGAACTGTAGCCTCACCTTATTTTCCAATAATTAATTATTTATATCCAGAAACCAATACAGCTACCACACAAACACAATTAGGAGTTACGCCAACTATTATAAATTTTTTCGAAAGCATATTAGAACCCTATCCTTTTAGAAATGAAAAATATGGGCATGCTCAGTTTGGTTGGGGAGGCGGAATGGAACATACTACCGTTTCATCAATGTTTAATTTTAGTAGAGATTTAATTGCGCATGAAATGGCTCATCAATGGTTTGGAGATAAAATTACATGTGGTACTTGGAAAGACATTTGGTTAAACGAAGGGTTAACAGAATACATGTCTGGTATGGTGTATGAATTTTTAGATGGTGCTTCAACTTTTGTAAATTGGAAAAGCAATAAAATAACTAGTATTACATCACAACTTGGAGGCGCTACTTATTTAACAGATGCTGGCGCATTAAATGTAAACACAATTTTTAGTTCACGGTTAACCTACAATAAAGGTTCGATGATTACACATATGTTACGATGGAAATTGGGAGACGTGAAATTTTTTCAAGCATTAAAAAGTTATTTAGCTGATCCTGCTTTAGCTTACGGATATGCTGTTACAGCAAATTTAAAATCACATTTAGAAGCAGCGGATAATGGAAATAGTTTAACAGAATTTTTCAACGATTGGTTGTACAATCAAGGATATCCAACTTATACTATTACAGCTCAAAATTGGGGTACAGGACAAGTAAAGATTATTGTAAATCAAACGCAATCTCATTCTAGTGTTACTTTTTTTGAAATGCCTTTAGAAATTAGATTAACAGGAAGCGGAGCACAAGTTTTAGACGTTGTTGTAAACAATACAACCAACGCTCAAGAATTTATTGTTTCGGTTCCGTTTGTAGTAACTGGTGTTGCTTTTGACCCAAATAAACATATTATTTCTAAAAATAATACGGCTACATTAGGGACTGAAACTTTTGATATGAACTCGGCGATTTCTGTTTATCCGGTTCCTTCAGAAAACGAATTAACTATCCAATTCCCGAGTAACGTAACTTTATACAAAGTGGAAATTTATAATAATTTAGGGCAACTTTTAAAAACAGATTTCAAAAATATTCTTGATATTTCTGGACTTTCAAGTGGGGTACATTTTTTAAAAATAGAGACTTCTGAAGGTATATTTCATAAAAATTTCATAAAAAAATAGGGGAACCATAAAATAATATTAAAAAGTAAGGTGAAAACCTTACTTTTGTTTTTTAAATACAAATCAAAATTAAAATGATTCAAGTTGCACAAATACTTTTTATATTATCGGTTTTAGTAATTCTTCACGAATTTGGCCACTATATAACAGCAAAAATGTTTAAAATGCGAGTAGAAAAATTCTACTTGTTTATGGATGTTGGTTTTTCATTATTGAAGAAAAAAATTGGGGAAACTGAATGGGGAATTGGCTGGTTGCCATTAGGCGGCTACGTAAAAATTTCGGGGATGATAGACGAAAGTATGGATGAAGACCAAATGAAACAAGAGCCACAACCTTGGGAATTTCGTTCAAAACCAGCTTGGCAACGTTTAATTGTTATGTTGGGCGGAATCATAGTTAATATTTTATTGGCTTGGTTTATTTACACAATGATGTTTTCTACTGTAGGACAAAAATATATTTCTACAGATAAAATTCAGAAAAACGGATTGGCTTTTGGTAAAATAGGTCAAAGTGTAGGGTTTAAAAATGGCGATAAAATTGTTTCAATTGATGGCGATTTACAACCAAAATTTAATTGGGCTGTAATTGATGTTTTATTGAGTGATGAAGTGATAATAGACAGAAACGGAACAGAAGTTAAATTAAATTTGACAGATGAACAAAAAGGTGAAATTTTAGGAAGTGAAGGGAAAAACTTTATCCAACCAAGAATTTCAAAGATTGCTATTGATTCTGTAACGCCAAAATCTGAAGCGGCTAAAGCCAAACTTTTAAAAGGCGATGTAATTCAATCTGTAAACGGCAAACAATTTAGTTATTTTGATGTTTTTGCAGAAGACTTAAAAAATTTAAAAAACGACTCAATCAACATAGTTGTTGAAAGAAATTCTAAGTTAGTAAATCTAAGAGCAAAAGTAAATGCTGAAGGCAAATTAGGGTTTGTGCCTAAAATCCAAGATAAATTTGATTTTCAAATTACCAACAAACTTTCTTTTAGCGAAGCAGTTTCAGCTGCAGTAAAAGAATCATATCAATTGTTAGTATATAACGTTAAACAGTTTAAATTAATATTAAAACCGGCAACTGGCGCTTACAAACAGGTTAAAAGTCCAATTGGAATTGCACGTCAATTACCAGATTCTTGGGATTGGGAATTTATTTGGAATTTCACTGCTTTATTTTCTATTGGCTTGGCTTTTATGAATTTATTACCTATTCCTGGTTTAGATGGCGGACATGCTTTATTTACAATTGTAGAAATGATTACCGGTAAAAAATTATCAGACAAAGCGGCGGGTTACGTACAAACTGGGGGTATGATTTTTCTACTTTCCCTAATGGCACTAACGTTTGGAAAGGACATTTATCAATTGATTTTAGACAAATTAGTAAATTAAAACAAAAAAGTGTTTAAATATTTTTGATAGATTAAAAATTCAATTATATTTGCACTCGCTTAAATAAAGAAGCAACTTCCTTCTTAGCTCAGTTGGTTAGAGCATCTGACTGTTAATCAGAGGGTCCTTGGTTCGAGCCCAAGAGAGGGAGCAAAACAAAACCCGATTCGAAAGTGTCGGGTTTTTTTGTGGTTAATCGTGAATTAAGGTATTACTATGTTTTTGTTTTTTATTTATAACCACTTCACTCCAAAATAGAAATTAATTTCTCTAATTTTATTAATTCTTTATCTAGATTGAATATTAATAACAATAGAATTTTAAATTTTTGCTAAAAATTTTTATTTTTGCAGAATTAATACTACAAAATTTCATTTATTTTTATTGTTCTATGCAAAAAATATTTTTCTCAAAGATAAAAATAATTTTTATATTTTTTCTTTTATTTTCTTTCACAGTTGTTGAAAGTCAAAATTTAATTAGCGTTCCTTTTACAAATGGATTTGTTGGTGACAATACAGCAAACAATCAATCTGCAAATACTTATTATTTAAGCGGAGCGTCTGGTTTAGGTTGGACAAATGTTCAATTTGCACAAAGTTCATCTTCAAATATATTTGTTGCTCAGGGTAATGATATTATAGGTATGGTAATTATTACAGATGCTAATGGTGTTGAACATACCATTACTGGTTTTGTCAAATGG